>NZ_JADIKL010000004.1:0-579226 GCF_044904705.1 Dyella agri | reverse complement strand
GGGCGTACCGTCCTCGGCTTGCTTGAGCACGGCGATGATCTGGCTATCGCTGAATCGGGACTTCTTCATGGAACCTCCTCGGGAAAGATTACGAGAAAATTCCACTTTCAGCGTCTGCTAATTTACGGGGGGATTACCGCTCCACGGCAGGCGCCGGACGCACTGAAGCGCATCGGGGTCGACACCAGCACAGGGATGATCTTTTCCAACGTGATCGCATTCTTCATCATCCTGACCGCGGCCGTGGTGCTCCACGCACATGGCAAGACCGACATCCAGACCTCATCCGATGCCGCGCAGGCGTTGCGCCCGTTGGCCGGGAAGTTGGCATTCGCACTGTTTGCGGCCGGCATCATCGGCACCGGCCTGCTGGCCGTCCCGGTACTCGCCGGCGCGACGGCGTACGCTGTCTCCGGAGCTTTTGCGCAACGCTCGGGGCTGGAGCACAAGCCCCAACATGCGAAATTCTTTTACGGCGTCCTGATCGTCGCCACCGCGGCTGGATTGGCTCTGAACCTGACTCCGCTCGACCCGATCAAGGCGCTGTACTGGAGCGCGGTGATCAACGGTGTAGCAGCGGTTCCGCTCATGGTCGTGATGATGTGGATGGGCTCCCGCCGCAAGGTCATGGGGAAATTCACGATCCCGTGGGCCATGAAGATCCTGGGGTGGCTGGCCACTGCCGCGATGGCCGCCGCCGCCATTGTCATGTTCGCCACGTGGCGAAAGTGAGGGTTGTCTGGTCACACAGTCTGGACGACCCGTTCACGTCAACTGAGCGACGCATCGCCGATTCTTCCTTCCATGGTTTCCTTCGATTGGATGCCTCATGACTCCCACGAATATGCACGACATCGCAGTCTTGAACGGGCTCGTCCAAATCACCATCGACAGCGTTGAGGTCTACGCAGAGGCGGCCCGAAAGGTAAATGACGCCTATTTGAGTGGCAGTTTTTCACGCTGGTCGGAAGATCGAAATCAGGTGGTTGGTGCATTGAAAGCCCAGGTCAGTGCCTTGGGTGGCGATGCCGAAGTGGAAGGCTCCGCCGTTGGGTCCGCACATCGCTTGTTCGCGCAGCTTCATGAGGCGCTGATATCGGGCGACGCCACGGTGGTCGATGAAGTCGAATGCGGGGAGGACCGCATCAAGCACCGATACGAGGAAGCACTGAGGGACCCTGCACTCTCGGCGCCGAGTCGGCGAGTCGTCGAACGCGCCTACGTGTCGGTTCTCGCCGGACACCAGCAAGCCAGTGCGTTGAAACGTTCAAGGCGCGGCTAGAGCGCTGCAAATCATTCTGCCCTCGTCCCAAAGGAGAACGTCATGAACGAAGGTCCCGCTTTCCCATCGAGTCGGAAGGAGCGTGGCGGTATCGGCTACGTGTTGTTGTGGTTGCTGGGAGTGCCTATCCCGATCCTGATTCTTATCGCTCTGTTGCGGGGCTGCGCCTGATGTGGGGGCGAGCGTTGCACGAATTGTCTATGCCAGTGACGGAGAGAACATAATGAATCCGAACATCGAAGATACGCAACCGACGGCGGTGATCGACCACCCGCACATGAGTTGGGGTGCCGTGATCGCCGGGTGGGCCATTGCAGTAGGTATGGCGTCGCTGCTGTTCGTCGTGGGTTTGGCTGTGGGGCTTTCGGTGTTCGATCCGGAACGCGCCGCAAGCAGCGCCAAGGGACTGGGGATAGGTACGGCGATCTGGATGATCCTTACCTGGGTCTTCTCGCTTTTTCTTGGCGGCATGTTTGCCAGCTGGTTCGACGGCAAGAACGACACGACGATGGGAACGATGCATGGAGTGACGGTCTGGGGCCTCGCTGTCTTGATGAGCAGCATTCTGCTGTCGGCAGGAATCGGCCGCGCCATGAACGCTCCGGCGCTGTTCGGCGACCATATGGGATCGGAAAAAGCCGGCACGTCCGATGTGCCAATCCGTGGCTTGCCAGGTTCGCCAGCGGCCAATGCCTCCGCAGACATTCAGGCCAGACTGGAGTTGGGAGCGCGATCCGCCGATGGCACCGCCAACGCCACGCCCCGATATGCGATGGCGATACGCACCGATCCCGGAGCCATCGCCATGGCCACCGACGCTCTGATGTCGTCTCAGCCGCAAACAGCGAGGGACATTCTCATGGCCTATACCGCGATGACGCCGAGCCAGATCGACGACACCATCGCCAATGCCACAAGGCGGGTGCAGCAGTACCAGGACGAAGCGCGAACGCTCGCCAAACGGACCGCGAAATGTACGAGCGCTGCGCTCTGGGTGGTTTTTTTGAGCACCTTCCTTGGCCTGCTTGCGTCGGCCTTGGGCGGCTGGCTTGGAGCAGCGCATGTTCATCGCGTGTACCACCTGCGGAAATATCGTCCCGTGACTCGGGATGAAATGGATTAAACCAATTACGCAAGCGCACCTGCATGTGGGCTTGCTCCGCTTCGACATACCGACAATGAGGTGCATCCATGGCTCTCTCCACCATTCTCATCATCGTGCTCATCCTGCTGCTGATCGGTGCGCTACCGGCATGGCCGTATAGCCGTACCTGGGGCTATCGCCCCATGGGCGGCCTGGGCATCGTGCTCATCATCATCATCGTGCTGCTGGTAATGAGGGTGATCTGAGCTCGCCCATGACGGTCTCCGCCATCGCCTGAGCGAGAAAGCTGCCGCCAGATCGGGAAATTCCCCTATGTCCGGGTCACGCCAAGCCTCTTGTGTTCCGCAACCGTCCATACGCGGCCAGGATCCATCGACGATGTGGATGTCAGGCGCGGCCTGACGCAGCGCAGCTATCGTCTATCGGAACTCACTCCAGGTCGACACACGCGGATCGCGGATCGCAACCTTTACAGGCCTGACCAACGCTGGATGTTTGCAGAGCTGCGGTTGGCCATGGAAGTAAGCTGAGTGCATCAATTGCCAACCACTCGAATGGCGTTTGAGAGAGATGTCATCGCAGGCCTCAGTGCCCGCCCAAAGACTCTCTCGCCCAAATACCTCTACGACGCAAGAGGCTCTGCGTTGTTCGAGGAGATATGCCACACCCCCGAATACTATCCAACGCGAACCGAGACTGCCTTGCTCAGAAGTGCGGCGGCCGAGATCGCCGACGACGTCCCTACGGGATCCGTGCTGGTCGAATTCGGAAGTGGCGCCAGCACCAAGACTCGGCTGCTGCTGGACGCAACCCCGCAGATCCATGCATACGTCGCCGTCGAAATCAGCGCCGATGCGGTCTCACGCGCCATGGCGCGACTGACCCATGACTATCCGGACCTGCTCGTTCACCCGATAGTCGCCGACTTCACCGAACCGTTCGATATCCCGGATCACCTGTTGGCTCGCGTACAGGTGGGATTCTTTCCAGGCTCGACCATCGGCAACTTCAGCCGTGAGGGCGCGATCGACCTGCTGCATTCCCTTCGCGACCGTCTTGGTCCAGCGTCGCGGCTGGTCGTTGGCGCGGATCTGGTCAAGAACGAGGAGGCCCTCCTCGCCGCCTACGACGACGAGGAGGGCCTGACCTCCAGCTTCAACAAGAACCTCTTGCAGCGGATCAATCGGGAGCTCGGAGGGGACTTCGATATCTCGTTGTTCGCGCACAGCGCACGCTGGAACGCGCGTGAGCAGCGTATCGAAATGCATTTGGTCAGCCTGCAGGAGCAGACTGTTCATATAGCGGGCACGCCCATCGCCTTTGCCGCCGGTGAATCCATACATACCGAGAATTCGCAAAAATTCACCGGTGAGTCCTTCCGCGCCCTTGCGAGGGCCGCGGGCTGGTCGGTACGTCGATCCTGGATCAGCGACAACCCCGCATTCGCTGTTTTCGAGCTTTGTCCCACGCTCTCATCTTCATGACGGTGTACTCGATTCGGATACCGCCGCACCCCCATTCCGCGGCCAGCATCCCGTACCGAGGTGCCAGGTGACAAACGACATCGAAGAAACCGTAAGGAATCCTGCACCAGGGCCGCCTGCGGGCGAGGCCGTGGGGGAGCAGCCGATGGACGAAGGTTCGGGCAGCGGGTTTGCGCTGTCGCGCGAAGAACACCGCGACGTCAAGAATAAATCGCCGCCGCGTGCGGCGGTGTTGCACGAGGTCGTCCGGCATACCGGCGAGGAGGAACTCAAGCGCAGTTTTGCTTCGCTGGCCTGGTCGTCGCTTGCGGCTGGCTTGACCATGGGTTTTTCGTTCTTGGCGCGCGGCGCGCTGCAAAGCCAGCTGGCAGGCGTGAGTGCTGGTCATCTGATCGATTCGCTGGGTTACACGTTTGGCTTCCTCGCCGTGATCACGGCGCGGCAGCAACTTTTCACCGAGAACACGCTTACCGCGGTATTGCCGCTGATGACGCAGCCTGGCTGGAGCAGCCTGGTCCGCCTGCTGCGCCTATGGTCGGTGGTGCTGGTCGGCAATCTTCTGGGCGTTTCGGTGTTTGCCTTCGGCCTGCTGCATCTTCGGCAGTTCGATGCGCGGACCGGGCACGCCTTTCTCGACATCGGCCGGGAGTTGATGCGGAACACGCCGTTCGAAATGTTCAGCAAGGGCGTCCTTGCCGGCTGGATCATCGCCATGATGGTGTGGATGCTGGCCGCAAGCGAGCATTCGCGGCTGGCGATCATCGTTATCTGCACGTACCTCATCGCGATCGGTGGCTTTACCCACATCATCGTGGGGTCGGCAGAGGCGATGTACCTGGTGTTCGCCCACGAGATCTCTTTCGCCACCGCGGTACTGCATTTCGGATTGCCGACCCTGTTGGGCAACGTGGTGGGCGGTAGCCTGATCTTCGGGCTGATCAGTCACGCGCAGGTGCGCAGCGACAGCAACGAGGAAGCCGGGAGCAGCCCGGAGTCTGCGGATTCAAAGGCCACGCCGAAAAATTCAGCGATACCGCGAAACTGAGCCGGAGTAGGCGCGACGATCACATCGCGCCAACCACCAGTCCCACACGCTAGAGCCATTGAAGAACCCCGCGCATGTAACCACCGTCGCCCGATCGCGCCAAGCGAATGACCAAGGTGTTTATTGGGAAACCTCTGCGCCGGGATCCGATCCGATCGCGCGACACTGACACGGTGGAGCTGGATTCACGTCTCGGGGACGCAATGTTGCCACGTGGAAAACACTTTCATCTGTAGCGTCAGTCTTTGTCGCGCCACGCGCTTGGACATTCGCGCTCGATTTTGGTCGGTCCCACGGTGAAGAGCTGCACGCTGCAAAATTCGAAGACGTCTGCTCAACCATGACGGCTGGGCTTTTCCGCGTGGCCGCGAATCATCGACTGCCCAGAGGAGGAACTATGGGAATGATCGAACAAGCCATTCGCGCCAAGGCCATTGAACTTGGAAAGTTGGCCATCCGCGCAACCACGTCGGCAGGCAGCGGCCACCCCACAACGGCACTGTCGCTGGCGCATCTGATCACGGTGTTGATGTACCGCGTCATGAGGTGGGACCCCGCGCATCCTGACGCCGAAGGCTCCGACCGTCTGGTGTTGTCCGAGGGGCACGGGGTTCCCATCATCTATGCGGCCTGCGCCGATCTTGGCGTGACGATCACGCCTGGCGGACAGCCCCGCGCCATGAGCATGGATGATCTGATGAGCCTCCGCAGCATCGGCAGTCCGATCGATGGTCACCCCAATCCGATCCTCGGCTTTCCCTTCTTCGATGCCGCCACCGGCTCACTTGGGCAAGGTCTGTCAGTGTCAGCCGGCCTGGCGACGGCGGCACGCGTCCGCGGTCTGGACAAGACGACTTTCTGCATCATGGGCGACGGCGAAGCGCGCGAGGGTCAAGTTTGGGAAGCGATGGACTTTGTGGCCGACCACAGGCTTACCAGCGTCGTTGCGATCATGAATTGCAACACCCTGGGGCAAAGCGACTTCGTCGCGGACGCCCAGGGATGGCAGGCGCTCGAGCACAAGGCCGAAGCCTTCGGCTGGACGACGATCGTCATCGACGGACACCATCCGACTGAGATCGAAGATACGCTGCGGCGCCGCCGCGATCTCGGGGCCGGGAGGCCGCTCTGCGTGATCGCCCGCACCGTCAAAGGCTGGGGCGTGCCGAGCCTCTTCGGCGCCGGCCACCACGGCGTCCCCGTGCCGAAGGACAAGCTCCACCTTGCATTGGCCGAACTCGACAAGAGAGCAGTCGAACAAGGCGTCGACGATCTGGATCCTGTGGCCGCTGCCGAGGCGCTTCGCCCCACGTCTCCCCCACCGTGGACGTCGACCAGGACGACGCGTGCCCCCATGGAATTCGATGCGGCCGTCGCCGCCGTGCCGAAAGTCGCCCACGCATTGGCGGAAGAGAAGAAGATGTCTCCCCGACGTGCATTCGGGCTCGCTCTCAAGGCGTTGGGCGCCGCAAACTCCCGGGTGGTCGCGCTCGACGCGGACGTCAAGAACTCCACCTATGCGCTTGACTTCGCCAATGCGTACCCGGAGCGCTATTTCGAAGCACGCATTGCCGAGCAGAACATGGTTTCGGCCGCGGCCGGTCTTGCAAGCGGAGGCATGGTGCCGTTTGCGAGCACGTTCGGACGTTTTCTGGAACGCGCCTTCGACCAGATCGAGATGGCGATCGTCGGCGGCGCGAACCTGAAACTCGTCGGCACCCACGTCGGCGTGACCCTGGCGTCGGACGGCCCGAGCCAGATGGCGATTGCCGATATCGGCTTCATGCGCGCGTTTTCGCACAGCACGGACGGTCGCGGCAATCCCTCCGTGACGGTGCTCACCCCATGTGATGCCGTAAGTACGTATGCGATGGTTTTGGCGATGGCCGATTTCTCAAGCGCCTGCTACTTGCGAGCGGTTCGTGCCGATCTCCCGATCCTTTACGAGACCGATGCGAGTTTCCCGTTCCGCGGACACAAAGTCCTTTGCGAAAGAACACATGGCGACCGGCATATCGTTCTGGCCGCGTCTGGCTACCTCGTGCACAGCTGCCTCAAAGCGGCCGGCAAGCTGACCGAGGCGGGCATAGGCGTTACGGTCGTCGATGGATATGCGTTGCCCATGGACGCCGATCCGGTACTGGCGCTGGCCGGAACGAAGGGGGCGATCCTTGTGGTCGAAGACAACTACGTCGGCGGCTTGGCCAGCGAGCTGGCAGAAGCCGCGGCAGCGCGAGAAAATTCCCCCACGGTGCGTTCGCTTCTCGTGCATGTCATGCCAAAGAGCGGTCGCTCGGCGGATGATGTGCTGGACTACGTACATTTGTCCGTAAACGACATCGTAGCCGCCGCGACCGAGGCTGCCCGCTGAGCGTGGAACGACGTCCCCTGCGTCCCGTTGCTCCCGTGACGACGCATGAAGACGCAATGCCCGCTGGCATCGCCGATGAACGCATTCATGTTGCGAGAAAGGCGAGCAAGTCCTTGGTCAGACGATTGCTGGCCGTGGCGAGAAGACCATGCGGCTCGTCGTCATATTCGATGAGTCTGCTGCTGGTGATGCCATTTGCCGCTGCGCGACCGGCCGCATCGATGGGTACGATCTTGTCGGCGGTACCGTGGATGATCAGGGTCGGGACGTCGAATGCGTTCAAGTCGTTCCGGAAATCGGTCTGCGAGAACGATTCGGCGCAGGCCAGCGTGGGTTTCAAGCCTGCAAGCAGGGCGATGCCGGTACACATGGCCAGCAACTCGTCGCTCACCGGGCGCGATATCAAACCGGCCCCGAAGAACTGCGGGAAAAAGGTTTGCTGGAAGAAATGAGCGCGATCGGATCGAACGCCTTTCATGATTTCGTCGAAGTTTTCCTGCGGCACGCCCTTCGGGTTGTCGTCGGTCTTGAGCATGTACGGCACGACCGATGAGATCAGTGCAGCCTTGACCACGCCTCTGCCCTGGTGACGACTCATGTAGCGGGCGACCTCGCCGCCACCCATCGAGAAGCCCACGAGCGTGATGTCCGATTCCACACCGGCATGTGCCATCACCGCCGCAAGATCGTCGGCCAGGCTGTCGTAGCCGTAACCGTCCCAGGGTTGGTCGGAGCGGCCGAAGCCGCGGCGGTCGTAGGCAATGGCACGGAAACCTGCGGTGGCCAGTGCCATCGCCTGCGCGTCCCAACTGTCGGCGTCCAATGGCCAGCCGTGAATCAGGATGACCGGCCGACCGGCTCCCCAACTCTTGTAGTACAACGCGACGCCATCGTTGGTCGTGACGTAAGGCATGGCAATCTCCGCTTGCGATGATGAGTGAAATCTGCTGCTTGCCGATCCACTGCATCCTGCGGTTTCTGCCATGTGAATCCTGTGAAGCATCCGTCGAGCGATGGTCACGGTCGTCCAGAGGATCAAATTGAACAAGCGGTAGGTCTTTGCGCGCGTCACGGTGTTTCCGCGGTTTGATTTTTCTCCGCGGTGCGCTTCAGGGTCGAATTCGTTCTTATTTTGTGCGCCATCTTGATTCGTCTTTTTTGCTACCTGCACGGCTTCGCAACATGGAGGCGGCAAGATAGAGCGGCATGAGAGTAGCCCTTCTCCGCGATACGCTGCGCCATGCCATTCGCGGCGTGAAAAACGACGCGCTGGCTGGGCAGGCGGCAGCGATGGCCTTCTACTCGGCGCTCTCCCTCGCACCGCTGATCGTGTTGGCGCTCTGGGGGCTATCGCTGGTGCAAACACAGTGGCAGGCCCAGCTCGCGGATGCGCTCACCGGCGTGATGGGCAGCCAGGCAGCCGCGATTGTCGTGATGGTTGTGGACAACGCCCGTGCTCATCCCCGGCTAGGGGGTTGGGCCGGCATTCTCGGGCTCGGCATCACGTTTTTCAGCGCTTCGGCCGTATTCGCACAACTGCAAGACGCGCTGGACCGCATCTGGAATATTTCCAGCCAAGAACACTCGACCATTTACGCATGGGTGCACGACCGCCTGCGGTCGCTGGGTCTGGCGCTTGGCTTGACCGTGCTGCTGATCGCATCCCTTGCGACCAATGCATTGATCGGCCTGCTGGTGCCTCAGCACACTCAAGCCTGGGCAGCGATCGAGTACCTTGCGTCGCTGCTCTTGTTCCTGGCGGCGTTCGGGGCGATTTACCGTGTACTCCCGAACGCGGCCATCCCCTGGCTGGACGCACTTTGGGGCGCGTTGCTTACCACGTCGCTTTTCATCCTTGGCAAGTACGCGATCGGCATCTACCTTGCCCATGTCCGTATCGGCGGTGCCTACGGCCCTGCCGGTGGGCTCGTGGTGATGCTGACCTGGTCGTACTACGTTTCCTTCGTGGTACTGCTGGGAGCGGAGCTGACTCATGGACTGGCAATGGCTCGTCGGAGCGGAACGACTGATACCCCATGATCAGATCGTCATCGTCGTTCGGCATGATGCGTACGCAACACTCTCGCAGCGATCGCATTGGCCACCGATGGCGATACGGAACAAGCATGGCAGGATGGCCATCCTCAGGACGCTCGATTCACGCGTCGCCGCATACGTGCGCTGATCACGCAACCGGCGACGATCACCGCAGCATGCAGAACTCCTGCGAACCCGATGACATGCGGCTCGTCGGCGGTACGCCGAGAGGAAGGTGGCGACATGCTTCGATCAGGGGGACGCAGCCGCTGCGGCATCGACTGTTTCGCCGGGACGCAACGCCCGGACCGTCGATATGTCACGAGTGCCACCAAGCCGGGAAGCGTCGCGGCGCGGGCCAATGTGCGACGCGTTCTGTTGGAGTGGCCAGGGCTTGTTTCGTACATGGCTGCACTCTATGCAGTGCATCGTTCAGATCGCGTGTCAGCCGCGCCGACGTCTTGTCGGAGCGGTTGCGCTGCCGCTTCCACTGCAAGCCACCTCCCCGAAAAAGCGTTCGCTACGATGCTTCGGCCGCCTGCCAGCATAGAGTCGGAGTCGCTCTGCGCCAGCCCTGATAACTTGGCCTGGTCATCCTTCCGCTGGGCTACACAAGATTCTGCACACGCTCCAGGACGGTGCTTTTCAACAGCCTGATAGAGGCAGAGTTACCACGAAATCGCTACCGCGACCTCGACCAGCGCTGTGCGCAACCACGCTGCCTCCATGTGCCCGCACCAGATCACGCACCACCGAAAGGCCGACCCCGAGGCCGCCGCTGGAATGCGGCAATGCGCGGGCATCCTGCACAAACAGGTCGAATATCGTCGGCAGAGCCTCGGCAGAAATGCCGATACCGTTGTCGCGCACGGTGATCACGGCACAGGTATCCAGTAGCACCAGCTCAAGCGCGATCTCGCCCTTCTCCGGTGTGTACTTGCAGGCATTGTCCAACAGGTTGCTGAAGATCTGCGCCAGTCGCACTGGATCGCCGAGCATGTGGATCGGCTCGGATCGTACGCCCAAGCTGAAATGCTGCTGACGAAGCGCCATGCCTGGCCGGCATGACGCCGCCACCTGGTTGAGAACACTGCCCAGATCGACGTCGCTGCGTTCGATTCGCATCCTGCCGGTACTCAGGCGCGAGGCGTCGAGCAGGTCGTCGATCAATCGGGTCATGTAGGTGACCTGGTCATTGATGATCACCTGAAGTCGCTCGACCGGGATTTCGCCGGTGCTGTTGCGGTTGATCAGCAGACCGGCGGCGATGCGCAGCGGAGTCAGCGGATTGCGCAATTCATGCGCCACGATCGCCATGTGTTTCAACTGCTGGCGGTGTGCTTCGGTCGCATCCGCCGCGGATCCTTGTGCTTTCAATGCGGCCAGCACCAGTTGTGCGTTGACCTCGCGCAGATCCTGCGGCGATGCGCTTTGCTCCTGGAACCATGCTCCCAAACGGGGTTGGAAATCGCCTAACCCGGCGCGTTTGCGCCGGTACATGGCCGCATCGGCGTGATTGATGAGGGTAGCCGGGTCCTCGCCGTCATCCGGGTAGATGCTGATGCCCAGACTTGCCGAAAGCTTCAGTATCTCGCCCCCCACGCTGACAGGCGTGCTGAGCGCCATCAGCATATCGGCGGCGATCCGCTCTGCATCGGTGGGCGCCGCGATCGCCGGCAGCAGCACCAGAAACTCGTCGCCACCATAGCGACATACGGAATCCGATTCGCGCAGCACCGATTGCAACGAGCGCGCCACGATTTGCAGCACTTCGTCGCCAACCGCGTGCCCGAGGCGGTCATTGATGGGCTTGAAATGATCGAGATCGATAAACACCAGCGCCAGGCGCCGCCCGTCGCGTCGGGCCATGAGCAGGGCACGTTCCAGCCGATCCAGCATGAAGGCGCGGTTGAGCGTCCCGGTCACGACATCGCGCTGGAAGGCCGTGGTCAAGGTAGCCAGGTCGGCAACGGCCATGGCTGCGATATCGTCGGCATGCAATGCCGCCAGCACCAGTTCCTGGTTGGCTTCCTGCAATTGGATGGCGTGGCTCTCACTGAGAGAGTGGCGCGCATGAGAAAGTTTCCGCCGCAGTTCCACCAGTTCGTGGCGCAGCCGGGCCGCCTTCTTTTCAAGCAATGCCAGCGCGTGTTTCGTGGCAGCCTCGGTCGGTTTTGCCTGGTCGGTCATGGCAGTACTGGCGCGGCGCTCAACCATCGTCAGGGCCGCTTCGCTGCCGAGATCCAGGCTGGCTGCGCGTGGGGCTGCTACCCAGTAGGCCTTCGTAGTTGGTCAGCATCTGGTCGATCTTGATGCCGTCGTCGTCGATGTGGAACAAGCGCAATTCGGTCGAGTGCATGCTGGCGCGGACTTTGAGCACCGCCATCATGCGCTGCAATCGGCTCTCCACCTCGATGTAGCGCTGAACGACGATTGCGTCGGTCAGGAAAGCCGTGCCGTAGGGGCTGAAGCGCAGTTCGGTGTAGCGGTCCTCAAGCTCGGAGGTCATCAGCACGGTGACGCCGGTGCTGGCCAACGCGGACACCATTCGCGCCAGTGCTTCGCGGAAGTCCTCGCGGAAAGTGGGCGCCAACGAGAGTTCAAAGCCCGACAGCGAGTCGATCACCACGCGACTGGCCTTGAGCCGCCGCACTTCGGCGGTGAGCACCATGGCGACCTCATCCACCGACAGGCCCGGTGCGCTGGTGTCGACCACGCCGATACGGCCGCTTTCGATCAATTCGGCTACTTGCTGGCCGCGCGACTGCGTGGCGCGCTGCTCGAAGGCGGCAATCACGCCGGTTTCGCCCCGGCGGCCACCTTCGACCAGGAATGCCGCCGCCAGGATGCTTTTGCCCGACCCGGACGGCCCGGCCACCAGCAACGAATAGCCACGCGGCAGGCCGCCACCCATCATCGCGTCGAGTCCGGGCACGCCCATCGACAGTCGTTCAGTGAACGGCGGATTTGAAAGGTTCGCCGACACGTCGGCCACCGGTGGCGGCGCAAACACCTGCAGGCCCGCCATGCCGATGCGGAACGTATGCAAGCCCGGTAGCGTGGACTGACCGCGCATCTTCAGGATGTCGAGCTTGCGCACCATCGAATTGCGCTGAACGCTCTGGCGCAACCAGATCAGACCATCAGCCACGGTGAATATCGGACTGGGGTCGCTGTCGCTGAAGTACTCCCCGATGAGGAAGGTGGTCGCTTGCCAGCTGGTCATCAGCATGCCCAGTTGCTGCACGAACTGCTGCAGGCTGATGAATTCCGTGCCACCGCCCTGCCCGGCCAGGATCACCGAGCGGAACGAGTCGACAAACACCAGGGCAGGCCCGTGCGCTTCGACCTCGGCGACGATCCGCGCAAGTACCCGGGTCAGGTCACCGGTGGCGGTCTCTTCGGCAAGATTGACGAAGTGGATCGTGTGATTGACTTTGTCGTTGTCGAAAAAGTCGAACTGCTGCTGGTAGCGCAGCATCTTCAGTGGCGGCTCGCCCAGCACGGTGAAGTACAGCGCCGGACGTGCAGGCGTGGCCAGCGCAAACATCATCTGGTGTGCCAGCGTGGTCTTGCCGCAGCCGGGTGGCCCTGCGATGACATTGAACGAGAACTCCGGCAGGCCGCCGCCAAGCACCTCGTCCAGTCCGGGCACGCCGGTGCGCAGCCGGTTGATGGTGGCTTTGGCAGTGGTCATGTCATGTTTTCCTGCGCGGCATCACCGCTCGTGGGGTTTCCCATACGGGACGCAGCAGTCGTTCGGTGAGCGATGCGCCAATCAGTGTGATCAGTACTTTATGGAAGTTCTGCAGCAGCGCAGCATTCACCGCGATCGCTTCAATGCGGTCCTGTTGCGCCAGCACCGCACCTAATGCCGACAAGCCATCGAGGGGCAACGCGTTCTCGTTGATGGCCTGCAGGCATGGGTGCGCGGTACGCGTCAGATAAATACTGCGCTTGATCAGCGCGTCGACACCGGACTGGCCGATGATCGGCGCCAATGCGTCGCCCACGTCATCCCAGATTGAGACGGCTATCTCCGCAATCCGTACGGCATCGGCGCTCTCGGTTGCGAGATGCGCGAACATCGGCTGGATCCCTTGCGCTTCAGCTTGCATCGGTGATCCGTGAGTGTCCGCAGGTACGGGCTTGCGCAGTCTACATCGTCCTTGCTGACAACGATGGGTACCGACAAACGACGTGAAAATGGATTCTGACCTCGCTTGCGTACTCGCTCAGGGTCAAATGGCCAAGCGAACTGGGGAATCCATGCCGGTCGCAATCGATCCGCCACGTCTCCAATGTTCGTGCGCCATCTTGCCCACGAGTTTTCCTGCTCCCGATCTTCGCAGTGACTCAGGCAGTCCAGGGGGCGCACCCCGCTACCAACTATGCGGGCTGTTCAGGCGGAGGCGCTGATGCACCTCGCAACCCGTCACCCCCAGCCATGCCGCGTGGGGAGCAGAGACTGCTCTGCAAGCATCGTGGCAGCGCACGCCTGTCACGATCAGGCTGGCTGCGCAGCGCGCTGCAGCCTGTCGCGGAGCTATCGCTTGGATATCATGAACTCGGGTTCCTCGTGCTCCGCCCAATAGCCGTTGCGGCCATAGTGATTGTAGATGTCCATCTCCAGCATGCGGTCCAGCTCTGCAGTCGAGTCGTACGGTGGCGCACCTTTCACCGCCTGACGGCGGAGATTGATGGCGACCGTGTTCTCCGCCCAGCTCACGTGCCGGATCCATTCGGGCGCGATCAGAACCAGGTGCCCGCTCCACCAGTGGCTCGTCTCCACCACGATGTACCGAATGGCCCACGTGTCTTCTTCGACGAGCAGGCCTTGCACGTGGCCGATGTCGCCGTCGGTCGCCTCGATGCGATAACCCAGTATCTCCTGGCAACTGCGCAGGTGCGGATCGTCATGGTCCAGTCCGGATCCGAATTTCGTTCTGTCGTGCGGTTCGCGACGAGCGGTACCCGTTCGGTCGTGGAACATCGTCATCATCGAGGGCGGCGAGACACCCATGCCCCATAGCCCGCTGCCACCCCAATAATACGGGTAGCCGAAATAACCGAGATAGTCCATTTCATGCTGCCGCGAAACGGGCTTGTCGGTATCGATGTCCGGGCTGTTGCGCACCTGTTCCTTGGTGATCGATACCGGCAGCACTTTCCCGGCCCAGTCGGGGCGATCGACCGCGATGGGCGAGATCAGCACCTTCCGGTTCGAGAGCCAGTTGCCGGTGTCCACCACCAGGTAGCGGATCACCCATGCCTGATCGTCGAAATAGAAATCCTTGACATGGCCAAGGTCGCCGTCCGTTGCACGGATGGCATAGCTTTCCAGATCGTTCATGCTGCGTAACATACGTTTCTCCTGATGTGGTCAAGAACCGACACGCATCAGAACCTTCAAGAATGAGGAGCGTCTGGCGGTGGCGATGTTCCGGTGGGAAAATCTTCCCGGCTTGGCACCTTGCTTGGCAGACCACGGAAATCCGGATCGAGTCACGATTCCTGCCGGGACGATGGCCTGTCCTTCCAAGCTTTGTCCGAGAGTGACCTGCAATCCCTGCCCAGTCGGTGCGACAGCGCACGTAGGGTCGCGATGAAAGCCTTATTCGCTCTCCCGCCATTTCTCCGGATGCTTCGACGAAGTAAAGGCACGCCTCTCCCCGGATTCGGCACAATGCGTTTCGGGTCAGCAACGCCTCGGCGCGCTTGCAGGGTCAGCGTCTGCCGAGGCAACGGGTGAGCTCTCCCGGGGCATGGTCGGGGGCCCTTTTATCCACCAAGAATCGCGACATGTGCTCGACTTGGAGATGCGCTGGATCAAGAGGGTGAATCAGCGGTGCTCCGGCTTGAAGATGCATATCGGCGCGGATGAGCACAGGGGCCGATCTACGACTTGCCACGACGGCCGCCAACGAAGCAGACGTGGCTCGGACGGGCAGGCTGCAACCCTAATTCGTTTGCACCCAGGTCACCTCGATGGCGTCTTTCACCATGTCGTCGACCTCCCCCACCGGGATGCCGAGCAGTTCATTGATGCGGCCGTGGCGCATGCCGAAGAAGATGCCCCTGAGCCGGTAGGTGGCGGTCCAGGTGATGCGGTCGGCGTTGGCTTGCTCGTAGTCGCCATTATAGGTGTAGCCATTGGCGGTCTTGCCTGAGACGGCGGTCATGATGGATGCCTTTGAGACGATGTCGCGCTCCAGCATGCTCCTTTGCTGACGAGCGCGCTGCAGAACCTGCGCGTGGCACGCGGATGCCCCGCGCACGGGACGGTTCCGCACGATCAGCGCTTGCCGGGTTCGCTCGCGGATGGCCCGGCTTGGGCTTCGTCCATGCGATGGGCTTCGCTGGCCTGACGATCGATTTCACCTTGTTCGGCGGGGTTCGGTTTGGGCGAATGGGGCGCAAGCTTGCACAGCGGCAGTGCCCGCGGTGATACCGCCGACACGTGACGCAGCGACCAGTGTCGATGCTGCTCGACGTCATCCGCCGCGGGGTATGGCGCAAAGCTTATTTTGTGCGGAAAGAAGCACAGCGCATTGGTTTCGTTGAGGGCGTACATGGCGGTTGCCCTTGGGCGGACTTGCTTCCTGCATGTCATGAGCGGGTGGGCCCACGGCTTCGGGCCAACCGCGGAAAATTCGTTGGCGTCGGAAAGCGAACCGCCGTCCGGACGGTTCGGAGCAGTCCCGGAAGTGCCCTAGTTTGCAATCACCATGCGCTTGCTGGCGTTACGCGGCCGTAACGCGTTATTGGCTGTCATCGGTGGTTGTCGACGTGATATTTGTCGGCACCGGCATGCACGCGTGCGGTTACAGCCGACTAACAGCGGGCAATGCATGGTGTTCGCACAGGCAGTGATCGAGTTGTCGTCCGACACGTTCGTGTTATCGAGGTAGATCTCACGTCACCTTGGCATCACATCAAAGGGTTCAGCTTCAGAGCGAGTCACGCCTACGTTCGGCGGCTGGGGCTTGTCCCTGCGGTGTCATGGGTTTGGGTTGCCGTTCTTCCGCCGTCTGACGAACTGGCACGCCAAACCGATGATCAACGACCAGTTGTCAGACTGGCCACGCACAGTCATCTGCCGTTCCGTGGAGAGAAGGTCAATGACTGACGCCGCACATCCCTTGGCACATGAAGACAGCGCGCTGTCGCCCTGGTGGGGTCGGTCGATCCTGATCGTGATGGCATTCGGCTTCGTCATGCTGGTGGCGATGACCGTCATGGGCTATCGCAACGCCCCGCCCATTCCCCGCAAGATTGTCGATGCCCAAGGCCAGATGTTGTTCACCGGCGCCGATATCAGTGCCGGGCAAGGCGTATTCCTGAAATACGGTTTGATGGACAACGGCTCGATCTGGGGTCACGGCGCCTATATCGGCCCTGACTTCTCTGCCGAAGCCCTGCACCACATGGGCATGGATGCCGCCGACGCGCTGGCACAAGAGCAGTACGGCAAGCCGCTGACCGAGCTCGCGGCCGGACCGCAGGCCGCGGTCCACGCCCAAGTCGGCGTGCTTCTGAAAACCAATCGCTACGACGCCGTCACCGACACGCTGCGACTCACGCCGGCGGAAACGCAGGCCTGGAATGAGCAGATCGTGCATTGGACCGATTACTTCCAACATTCCGCCACCGATGGTGGCCTCAAGCCCGACTTGATCAGCGATTCCTCCGAGTTGCGCCAGTTCACCGCGTTCGTCACCTGGGCTGCGTGGGCTTCCGTCGCCGATCGGCCCGGCTATGACTATTCGTACACCAACAATTTTCCGTATGAGCCGCTCGTCGGCAACACGCCGATCGCCGGCGCGTACCTCTGGAGCGCGATGAGCCTGCTGGTGCTGCTGGCCGGTATCGCGGCAGTATTGCTGGTTTTCGGAAAGTTCGAGTATCTGGGCTGGATTTCGCGCGGCCACAGCTTGTCACCGAGCATCTTGCCGGGTCACTCCAGCGCTGGCCAGCGCGCGCTGGTGAAGTACTTCGTGGTGGTGGCCTTGCTGTTCCTGTTTCAAACTCTGGTGGGCGCAGCGCTGGGCCATTACCGTGCCGACCCCAAGGGCTTCTACGGCTTCCCGCTTGAAGACGTTTTCCCGAGCAACCTGATGCGCACCTGGCATCTGCAAAGCGCGATCTTCTGGATCGCCACCGCGTATGTCGCCGCCGCACTGTTCCTCGGACGGACACTGCGCAAGGTGGACGACGAACCCCATGGATTGGCCACCTGGATCCATCTGCTATTTGGCGCCTTTGTCGTGGTGATCGGACTGAGTCTGCTCGGTGAATGGGCCGGCATGTCCAACCTGCTCGGCAAGTGGTGGTACTGGTTCGGCGACCAGGGTTGGGAATATCTGGAAATCGGCCGCTTCTGGCAGTACTTGCTGGTGCTAGGCCTGATGGTGTGGTTTGTGCTGCTCTATTGGGTAGCGCAGCCGAGCCAGGTTGCCAGAGCCAACGCGCGCCCGCTCGCAAGGATGTTCCTTTGGGCGGCGCTGGCGATCCCGGTGTTCTATATCCCGGCGCTGTTCTACGGCGCGTCCACCAACCTCACCGTGGTTGAGACCTGGCGGTTCTGGATCATCCATCTGTGGGTGGAGGGCTTCTTTGAGTTCTTTGCCACCACGGTGGTTGCGCTGGTGCTTTACCAACTGGGACTGGCGCAGCGCAACGTGGCGCTACGTGTGATCTATCTTGATGCGATCCTGTACTTTCTCGGCGGCCTGATCGGCACTGGCCACCACTGGTACTTCGAAGGCCACAACACGTTCAACATGGCGATGTCGTCAATGTTCTCGGTACTCGAAGTGGTACCGCTGACCTTGCTGACACTCGATGCGTGGGACTTCGTCAAGACCACCAAGGGCATGGTCGACGTGGATGGCAAACCGACCCGCGTGCCGCACAAGTGGACCTTCTATTTCCTGATGGCGGTGGGTTTCTGGAACTTCGTCGGTGCCGGCATGTTCGGGTTCCTGATCAACCTGCCGATCGTCAGCTACTACGAAACCGGCACCATGTTGACCCCCAACCATGCGCACGCAGCCTTGATGGGCGTGTTCGGCATGCTGGCGATCGCGCTGATGGTGTTCGTACTGCGCCAAACCGCCACCGAAGAGGACTGGCTGCATATCGAGAAGTACGTCAAGGTTACGTTCTGGGGTACGAATATCGGGCTGGCGATGATGATCGTGTTCAGCCTGTTCCCGAACGGTGTCCTGCAGTTGCTGGACGTGATCGAGCACGGCTACTGGCACGCCCGCCGCTTCCAATACCTGGATATGGAACGCACCCGAATCCTGGAATGGATGCGCATGCCGGGCGACCTGGTATTCATCATCTTCGGCTCGGTTCCGCTAGCGATTGCAGCGATTAAGGCCTGGCGGGGAGTGCGCGCGGTGGATCGAATCGCGCGGGGAGTGGTGAGCACGTAGCCAAATATTGCTGGCGTGAGGGTATCGGTGAAGGTCATGCAGGTCTGCGGTGCATCCACGTTGCCGGCCTTGAACTGCATCATCTCGATGGCCTCGAAGATGGTGGTGCGATTGGTAGCAAATGTTGATGTCGACAGCAGGTCTGGGCGGACAACGATGGCCCCGGTTCTGCCGATCCGGCAAATCGCGAGAGGATGGTGCCGTGCTGATCAGGAGCTCCAAACAGGTGTCACATTGGCACACTCCCAAACGGTTCCCGGTGCCGATCAATTCCGACGCATCCGCGACGTCGCGGACCGAGGAAGGCAAGACCTGGCCGAAGCCGGCTAACCTGACGCGACCCCACCATTTGCGCATCTATCGTTACGATCCGGATTCCGACCACGGTCCCCGCATCGACACCTACACCATCAATCGCGACAAATGCGGGCCGATGCTTCTAGATGCGCTGATCAAGATCAAGAACGAGGTCGACCCCACGCTCACGTTCCGCCGCTCCTGCCGGGAAGGCATTTGCGGTTCCTGCGCGATGAATATCGATGGCACCAATTGGCTCGCCTGCATCCGCCCACTGGACGAAGTCAGCGATCCGGTGACGGTGTATCCGCTCAACAATATGGATGTGGTCAAGGACCTGGTCGGTGATCAGAGCCACGCATTGGCCCAGTACACTTCCATCAAGCCCTGGTTGCGAAGCAGCACGCCGCCGCCGACGCACGAGCGTCTGCAATCGCCGGAGGAGCGCAAGAAGCTCGATGGCGATTACGAGTGCATCCTTTGCTTCTGCTGCACTTCCGGCTGCCCCAGTCACTGGTGGAACGGCGATCGCTTTCTGGGCCCGGCCGTGTTGTTGCAGGCGCATCGCTGGCTGGTGGACAGCCGCGACGACGTAACCGAAGAGCGTCTGGACGATCTCGAGGATCCGTTCAAACTGTATCGCTGCCACACCATCCTCAACTGCACGCGCACCTGCCCCAAAGGCCTGAATCCCGGCAAGAAAATTGCCGAGATCAAGCTGATGATGCAGCAGCGTCGCGGGTGACCGGCCATGCCTGAGCGTCCCCGCCCGCGCTCGCCGGATGTGCAGATCTACCGGCCGCAACTGACCTCGGTCCTTTCGATCACCCACCGCGCCAGCGGCGTCTGGCTAGCGTTGGGTGCCATTGCGCTCGTGGCCTGGCTGATCATCGTGGTCGCAGGTGGCCGCGCGTACGCAGTGCTGGAAAGCTTTCTTGGCTCCTGGATCGAGTCTGTGCTGCTGTTCAGCTGGACGCTCGCGCTGTACTACCACCTGTGTAACGGCATCCGCCACGTCGCCTGGGACCTGGATTATGGATTCGAGTTGCGCAGCATCTATCTGAGCGGCTGGTGTGTAGTGGCGGTCAGTGTGCTGCTGACCGGGCTCACCTGGGCGATTACCCTGAACATGAGGGCTTAGCGCATGTCGGAATGGAAACGCGGTGATCCACTGCAGCGCAATCAACCGGGCGGTCGCGCCACGGCGCTGCATCGATCCATCGGACTGGGCTCGGCCAAGGCTGGCGCCTCGCACTGGTGGCTGCAACGGGCCACGGCGGTTGCACTGATTCCGCTGCTGATGTGGTTTCTGGCGGCGCTGGTCAGCCACGCCCGCGCTGGTCACGCCGAACTCGTCGCCTGGCTCGCGCGGCCAGTGACGGCGGTGCTGATGATCCTGCTGCTGGTGGCGATGTTCCAGCACCTGCGCCTGGGTCTGCAGGTCGTCGCCGAGGACTACGTGCATGCCGATCGCATCAGGTTCGCCGTAACGGCGGCCATTCACGGCATCAGTTATGCGCTGATGACGGCCGGCATCTTCGCCGTGCTGCTGATTGCCCTGCGCTGATCCCGATCGCGGACGCGCTGGAAGTCGGAACGGCACTCTACTCACGATTCACCGGACCGGCTCATGACCAACGACAGTTTCCGCACCCGCGACCGACTTTCGGTCGACAACATCAACTATGTCATCCATCGGCTGGACCGTATCAAGGGCACGCAACGGCTGCCGTACAGCCTGAAGGTGCTGCTGGAAAACCTGTTGCGCAACGAGGATGGCCGCCTGGTCACGGCCAGGCAGATCGAGGCACTCGTCGGCTGGCAGCCCGCCGCCAAGCCAACGCAGGAGATCCAGTACACGCCGGCGCGCGTGCTGATGCAGGATTTCACCGGCGTGCCCTGTGTAGTGGACCTGGTGGCCATGCGCGATGCGATAATCGCGCTGGGCGGCGACCCGCAACGCATCAATCCACTGGTGCCCAGCGAGTTGATCATCGATCACTCCGTCATCGCCGACGTGTTCGGCAGTGCCAACGCATTCGCCACCAACGCCGAGCTGGAGTTCGAGCGCAACATCGAGCGCTACCAGCTGCTGCGCTGGGCACAGCAGGCATTCAACAACTTCAAGGTGGTGCCGCCGGACACCGGCATCTGCCATCAGGTCAATCTGGAATACCTGTCGCGCGTCGTATTCACCCGCGAAGGGCCGGATGGGACGATGGCCTATCCGGATACGCTGGTTGGCACCGACTCGCACACGCCCATGGTCAATGGACTGGGCGTGCTCGGCTGGGGTGTCGGCGGTATCGAAGCCGAGGCGGCGATGCTGGGCCAGCCGATGAGCATGCTGATTCCGCAGGTGGTCGGGCTCAAGCTGACTGGCGAATTCCCACCCGGAACGACTGCCACTGATCTGGTACTCACCGTGGCCGAGCTGCTGCGCAAGACCGGCGTGGTCGGCAAGTTCGTCGATTTCTACGGCCCGGGCGTGGCGCGTATTCCGCTGGCCAACCGCGCCACACTGGGCAACATGAGTCCGGAATATGGCGCGACCTGCGCGATTTTTCCGATCGACGAGGAGACGCTTTCCT
Organism: Dyella agri; assembly: GCF_044904705.1. Taxonomy (NCBI): domain Bacteria; kingdom Pseudomonadati; phylum Pseudomonadota; class Gammaproteobacteria; order Lysobacterales; family Rhodanobacteraceae; genus Dyella; species Dyella agri. Next base: position 557,571 of record NZ_JADIKL010000004.1, on the reverse strand, counting down.
ATTTGCGCCTGACCGGTCGCCCCGAGCACCAGGTGCGCCTGGTCGAGGCCTATGCCAAGACGCAAGGCATGTGGCACGACCCTGACAACGAGCCGGAGTTCTCGCAGATCTTGGAGCTGGATCTGGGATCGCTGGAACCCTCCATCGCCGGTCCCAAGCGTCCACAGGATCGTATTCCGGTGCGCATCGCCCCGAGCGCCGTCGGCGCATTGCTGGGCGGACAGCCCTATGAGAAGGCGATCCTGGGGTGCCTGGACGAAGGCATTGACGAAACGTTCCCTGCCAGCGACCCGGTTTCCATTACCGGTGACTGCAACACCGAACCTCCGCGGGTCCCGGGCCGCTGCGACATGGTCCACGACTGGCCGCATGCGCCGGTGGACATCACGCTGGCTGACGGCACCCTTGCCAAGGTCGACAACGGCCACGTCGTCATCGCCGCCATCACCTCGTGCACCAACACCTCCAACCCGCTGGTCATGGTCGGTGCCGGCCTGCTGGCCAAACACGCAGTGGGAAAAGGCCTGACACGCAAGCCGTGGGTCAAGACGTCGCTGGCACCGGGCTCGCGCGTGGTGGCCGATTACTACGACCGGGCGGGGCTCACGCCGTACCTGGACAAGCTCGGCTTCAACCTGGTCGGCTACGGCTGCACCACCTGCATCGGCAACTCCGGTCCGCTGATTCCGGAAGTGGCCAGGGCCGTGGACGAACACCAGCTCAACGTCAGCGCCGTGCTCTCGGGCAATCGCAACTTCGAGGGCCGCATTCACCCGCAGACCCAGATGAACTTCCTGGCCTCACCGATGCTGGTGGTCGCCTATGCACTGGTCGGCACCATGCACGCAAACCTGTTGAAGGAGCCGCTGGGCACAGGCAGCGACGGCAAGCCGGTGTACCTGCGCGACATCTGGCCATCGGTCGACGAGATCAAGGAAGTCATCGATGCCTGCGTACAGGCGGAGATGTTCACCAAGGGCTACGCCGACGTGTTTGCCGGCGATGACAACTGGCGCGACCTGCGGGTGCCGGAAGGCGACGCATTTGAATGGAGCAGTGATTCCACCTACGTGCGCCAGCCGCCGTATTTCGAGGGCGTCGGCCGCGAAACCCAGCCACTGGCGGACATCAAGGGCGCGCGCGTGCTGGCCAAACTGGGCGATTCGGTCACCACCGACCACATCAGCCCGGCCGGTGCGATCAAGGTCGACTCGCCCGCCGGCAAGTACCTCACCAACCACGGCGTCGAGCGCAAGGACTTCAACTCCTACGGTTCGCGCCGCGGCAACCATGAGGTGATGATCCGCGGCACCTTCGCCAACATCCGTCTGCGCAACCAGTTGGCACCGGACACCGAGGGCGGTTTCACCCGCGATTTCACGCAACGCAATGCACCGCTGAGCAGCATCTACGACGCGTCGGTCAACTACATCAAGGCGGGCACGCCACTGGTCATCCTGACCGGCAAGGAATACGGCTCCGGCTCGTCGCGCGACTGGGCCGCCAAGGGCACCGCGTTGCTGGGCGTGCGCGCGGTGATTGCCGAGTCCTACGAGCGCATCCACCGCTCCAACCTGATCGGCATGGGCGTGCTGCCGTTGCAGTACAAAACCGGCGACAGCGCAGACTCGCTGGGTCTGACCGGTGAGGAAAGCTTCGACATCAATGGTCTTGCCGGCAAGGGCGTACCTCCACACGAAGTGCACGTGCGTGCCACGGACGGGCAAGGAAAGATAACGGAGTTCGATGCCATCGTGCGCATCGATACGCCGGTCGAGGCCGATTACTACTGCCATGGCGGCATCCTGCCGTACATGCTGCGCCAGCTGCTCGGCGACGCGCAGAAGTGAGCACCCGGTATCGTCGTGCTGCGTTTTGCGCTGGCAACAAAGAGGGTTACGCAATGATCGGAAAATGGAGAATGACGACATGCAGATCAACGTCAAATTGATTCGGAAAGAAACGATTGCCAGCGGCACCATGGCTTTTCATTTTTCCAAGCCAAGAGGCTTTGAGTTTCGCGCCGGGCAATTTGCCGATTACACGCTGATCGACCCGCCGGAGACCGACACCGAAGGCAACACCCGCGGGCTTTCACTTGTGCAGGCGCCTTTCGAGGAGGACCTGGTTGCGGCGACGCGGAAGCGCGACACCGCCTTCAAGCGCGTGCAGAAGGATTTGCCGATCGGCAGCGAGATCAAACTCGACGCGCCTTACGGTGATTTCTCGTTGCACAAGACCCAATCCACCCGGGCGGTTTTCATCACCGGTGGCATCGGCGTCACCCCGGTGCGCAGCATGATCGCCCAGGCCACCCACGACAAAACCGCGCACGAGATCACCTTGCTGCACGTCAGCAGGACTCCGGCCGACTTGCCGCTGAAAGGGGTCTTCGAGCAACTGGCCAGGGACAACTCGAACTTCACCTATGTCATGACCTTCGAGTCGGCTCTCGACGGCTGGAAGGATGAGCACGGACGCGTCGATGCCGCGATGGTGAAGAGGCATGTGCCGGACCTGCACAAACCCATTTTCTACTTGTCCAGTCCGGACGGCATGGTCAAGGCCATGCGTGCTTTGCTGGTCGGCCTTGAGATCAACGAGGACAATATCCGCACCGAGGAATTTTCCGGTTACTGAGGAAAAATCGCATCCCGCCTTTTGATACGGGAAGCGAGCACACTCATCTTGATGCGATGAACCTTTCAGACGAAGAGTCGAATCATGAGCAGGCAAGCACCGCGGATATGCACCACTCACACCGACGTTCAGCGGCTGGAAACGTTGATCGCGCAGCTCCCCGCGCACGGTCGTGTTGTGGTGTCGCTGCGTGATGGACGCACGTACACCGGCATCGTCAAGGTGCGGGCCAGCGCACAAGTGTTTCGCGATCCGCAAGGAGTAGAAGGAATCAACGCCGAGATCACCCTGGAGTGTCCGGATGCGCCGTATGGCGCCTGGAACCTGTGGCTGGACCAGATCGAGCACGCCGAGCACCTTGATTCCGGACTTGCCGACGAAAACTGACGGCAATGGCTGATTTGGCCTCGCTACCAGTCCTCGCCAAACGGGCGCGCCTCGATCTCGAACGCCCAAGCTGATGAGGGTTGCTGGCTCAGCCAGTACACCGTGGCGGCGACGTCGGCAGGCTTGACGTAGAAGCTGTCGGGTTTGTCCGCCATCGCGCGGCGTGTCCGTTCGAGATCGACCATGCCGTCGATGATCACCATGGCCACATGGATCCCGGCCTGCCACAGACTGCGCGCCATGGATTCGGCGAGGCAGCGCTGGGCCGCCTTGGCCGGTGCGAAAGCGGCAGTGCGGGCGACGCCTCGACGCGATGCGGTGGCGCCAATCAGGATGATGCTGCCCTTGGCGTTGCCCTTCATTGCCGGAACGACTTGCTTGGCGACCGATAACGTACCAAGCGCGTTGTCTCGCCATGTGGATTCGAAATCGGCAGCGGTGATGGTCTCAACGTCGCCCCAGACACTCGACTCGGCGTTGTACACCAGTGCTTCCACTTCGCCGAGCTCCGCGCGGATGCCATCGAACGTCGCGGCAACCGCCGCTTCGCTTGTCAGGTCACAGGCACAGGTTCTCGCGCCGTCGAGGTTTCGCGCCAGGCTCTCGGTAAACCTCGTGGTGCGCGCCAATAACGCAACGGCGTAGACCTAGCGGCAAAGCGACTGGCGATTGCGGCGCCGTTTCCGGGGCCAACGCCGACCACGGCGCAAACGGGTTTGTGCATACTGCATCTCCAGTCTCTGGATGACGATGTGCCTTCAACCTGGACGCAATGGCATCAATCTTGAGAACGCCGCTGCAAGGGCGCTTTCAACTTCTGAGAGCCCTGCGTCAATGTCAGCACTCTACTTGGCTACGGTCAGTGCTTTCCCGGAGTGGTGGACGATGGCCGGCTCACCGGGATGATGGTCGTGCTGTGCCACCGAATACATCGTATTGTCGGTGTTGGTCCCCATTTCGTGAACACCCTTGACGGTACCGTGGCCTATGGCGCTGCGGTAGTGCCACGTGACCTTGGTTCCGACTGGAATCGTTTCGAACGCAGCTTTCTTGCTTGTGGCCATGCTGTTGCTCCTGCTGGTGTGGTTTGAAAGGGGAAGACATGCTCGAGAATCCGGATGATTGACGCCTTCAGCCGAGCAACACCTTCGCTCGGGCACAGACGTTGTCGACGGTGAACCCGTATTCGCGCAGCAGAACGTCGGCCGGTGCGGAGGCGCCGAAGCGTTCCACGCCGAGCATGTCGCCGTGCGCGCCGATGTAGCGTTCCCAGCCTTGCCGCACACCCAGCTCCACTGCCAGCCGCGCGCCGACGGATGGCGGCAGCACCGCGTCGCGCGCGGCCTGCGGCAGCGCCTCGAACAGCTCCCAGCTCGGCATCGACACGCAGCGCACGGCGATGCCCTGCGCCTGCAGGCGTTCTGACGCGGCCACGATCAGGCTCACCTCGGAACCGCTGGCGATCAGGATCAGGTTCGGCTTGCCGTCGGGCGCATCGCTTAGCACGTAGGCACCGTGGCGCAGGCCGTCCGCCGCCGCGCAGCGTGTGCGGTCGAGCGTGGGCAGCGCCTGCCGCGTCAGCACCAGCACCACCGGGTGATCGCGCGTTTCCACCGCCACCTTCCAGGCCACGGCGGTTTCATTGGCGTCGCAGGGCCGGATCACGATGAGCTTGGGAATCGCGCGCAGGTTCGCCAGCTGTTCCACCGGCTGGTGCGTGGGGCCGTCCTCGCCCAGCGCGATGCTGTCGTGGGTGAACACATTGACGACGTGCAGGCCCATCAATGCGGCCAGGCGCATCGGCGGGCGCATGTAGTCGGAGAAGATCAGGAAGGTCGCGGTGAACGGGATGAAGCCGCCGTGTGCGGCCAGGCCGTTGGCGATGGCGCCCATCGCGTGCTCGCGTACGCCGAAATGCAGATTGCGCCCGGCACGGCTCCAGCCACCGCCGCTGGAGCCTTGCTGATCTTCGCCTTGCGATGGCGGTGGGTTGAAATCGCCCTGCCCCTTCAACGCGGTCTTGGTGGATGGATCGAGATCGGCTGAGCCACCGCACAGCGCGGGCAGCGACGGTGCGATGGCATTCATCACCTTGCCCGAGGCATCGCGCGTGGCCAACCCCTTGGCGTCAGCGGGAAACACCGGCATGTCAATGTCCCAGCCCGGCGGCAACTCACCGCGCAGGCGGCCCTGCAGCTCGCGCGCCAGTTCGGGGAAGGCCTTGGCATAGGCGGCCATGCGCTCGTCCCAGGCCGCTTCGTCCTGCGCACCGCGCTGCAACGCCTCGCGGAAATGGGCGAGTGCCGCATCGGGAATCAGGAAAGCCGGCTCGGGGGGCCAGCCAAGCTTCTGCTTGGTCGCGCGCACGTCGTCCACGCCAAGCGGCGAGCCATGTGCCTTGAAGCTGTCCTGCTCGGGCGAGCCGTAACCGAGATGCGTGCGCACCAGGACCAGCGAAGGCCGTGCTGTTTCCGCGCGAGCGGCCTTCAGGGCGGCGTCGATCGCGGCGAGGTCGTTGCCGTCCCTCACCATTACCGTGTGCCAGCCATAGGCTTCGAAGCGCCCGGCGCGGTCCTCGGAGAAGGTGATGTCGGTGCCGGCGGACAGGGTCACGTAGTTGTCGTCGTACAGGCAGGTGAGCTTGCCCAGTTGCAGGTGCCCGGCCAGCGAGGCGGCTTCGGAGGCCACGCCTTCCATCAGGTCGCCGTCGCTGACGAGAGCGTAGGTGTGGTGGTCGATCACCGCATGGCCGGGCCGGTTGTAGCGCGCCGCCAGTTGCGCCTCGCCCATCGCCATGCCGACCGCGTTGGCCATGCCCTGCCCCAGTGGCCCGGTGGTGGTTTCCACGCCCGGCGTGTGGCCGCGCTCGGGATGCCCGGGCGCCTTGCTGCCCCATTGGCGGAACTGCTTGATGTCGTCCAGCGAAAGCGCGTAGCCGGTCAGGTGCAGCAGGCTGTACAGCAGCGCCGAGCCGTGGCCGGCCGAAAGTACGAAGCGGTCGCGGTCGACCCAGCCCGGGTTGTGCGGGTTGCATTTCAGCCAGCGCGTCCACAGCGCATAGGCCATCGGCGCCGCGCCCAGCGGCAGGCCGGGATGACCGCTGTCGGCCTTCTGCACCATGTCCACCGCCAGGAAGCGGATGGTGTTGACGCATTGCTGGTCGAGTTCGGCGGACATGGCTTGCTTCCTGGTGGCGGGATTTGTCGCGGCATTGCGGGCAGCGTGTCGCGCTTCCTTGAGGGCGCCCGATGAAGATGTATCCGTGGTGTCAGCACCCGACGTTGCGAGGCGGACGCGCAGACACAGCCACAGGCCAAGCCCGCCACCGCGCATTCCCGTGCAAGGCGGTTCCGAACCCGGCGCCCCAAACTTCACCGCGCACACTCCGGTCGTCTGTGCGCGACCGAACGGATCATCCGCGGATTTTCTGCGTAAATGGCCGCGCCCCGATATTCGACCCGTCCAAACCAACCGCGGCGATCGGGCTGAAAACAACGGCGGCAAGTCGATGCCGTGACGACATCCTGCCCGCGTGCATCAGGTCGATGCAATGCAATAACCGCCTTGCAGTAGCCGTGCCTTCGAAACGATCTGCCTCTGGACAGCACGTACGCAGACATATGCCACTGTCACCGTTTGCGGCATCCCCGCAAACATGGCATTCACGAAGGAGTACGTCATGAAAATGAAATTGGCCATGGCCGTTTGCGCGGCCCTGTTGATGACCAGTGTGGCAATGGCATCCCAATCCGACGGCCACGACAACAACGGCCACCACCAGAGCAGTTCGGTCATGCATGACCGGGGCGCGCATGAAGGTTGGTACAAGAAAGGCGGCGTCATGCCCAATGACTACCGCAACAACCGCTATGTCGTGTCGGACTGGCGTTCCGAGCACCTGCGTGAGCCGCCGCAAGGGTACCACTGGGTACGCAGCGACAATGGCGATTTCCTGCTCGTTGCCGTGACCACCGGCGTGATCAGCAGCATTCTGCTGAGTCATTGATCCCCCATAGGTGGCAAGCGATCACATGAAAAGGCGGCCCCGTGCATGCGTGGGGCCGCCTTGACGTACCGTCGGCCTTTTCTGCAATGACATTGGATACCTAGATCATGCCGGTCATTCAGTGTTGGTCCGTGAGAAAAATCGAACCTCATGAATAGGCTTGCGCACACACCTGACGTCGGCCACAGCAGCGCCATGCTCCACCAGAGGAGTGCCTTCTTGAAATCCATGATTTTGTACGATGGTGGTGTTTGCGCCGTCATCTCCGGATCCGACTTGCAATCCCGCGCAGCCACGAACGATCCATCCCGGCCTTGCGAGAAAACCATAAGCCTGACCGTCGAAGCGCTCGCCTCATGGAGCCTTTCCCAGGCGGCGGGCAGCTTTGTCGACGAAGGCGGAACATGGCGGCATCAGACGCCCCCGGCGGCGAAGGCATGATGGCAGGCCGGGCTTTCGGCAAATCCGCCGAAGACCAACACCGAGCGCTGGCGTAAGAGCGGAGGCACCCGGAGCCTGCCATGATCCCCAAACGGGCTGCGGGGAGCTATTGAACAGGCTCCTATCGAAAGCAAAGGCCATGGTCGAACAGTCACCCGCAGGGGAAGGCAAGTCGGCCGTGCCGCTGTGGCGCCGCTTCAGCGCGGGACTGATCACCGGTGCCGCCGACGACGACCCCAGCGGCATCGCCACCTATTCGCAGGTGGGCGCGGCGTTCGGCTACGGCACGCTGTGGTGCATTTTGCTGACCATGCCGCTGATGATCGCGATCCAGGGCGTGAGCGCGGGCATCGGCCGGGTCACTGGCCAGGGCCTGATGGACGGCATCCGCAAGTACTACCCCCGCCCGCTGGGTTATGCGCTGGTGGTCTCGATCGTGGTGGCGAACGTGATCAACCTGGCGGCGGACATCGGCGCGATGGGCGCGGCGCTGAAGCTGTTGATCGGCGGCCCGCCCCTGCTCTACACGCTGGGCTTCGCGCTGCTGTCGCTGGGGCTGCAGCTGTTCATGCCGTTCTCGCGCTACTCGCCGATCCTGAAAGTGCTCACGCTGAGCCTGTTCGCCTACGTGGGCACCGTGATGGTGATCCACGTGCCGTGGGCGGCGGTGTTCAAGAGCATCGTGATGCCGCCGATCAGCTGGAACGCCGCGTACGCGGTCGGCGTGGTGGCCCTGCTCGGCACCACGATCAGTCCCTACTTGTTCTGCTGGCAGGCCGCGCAGGAGGTCGAGGAGATGGGCCCCGGCAGCGGCCGCAGGCCGTTGAAGCACACGCCGTGGCAGGGCACCGGCGCACTGCGCCGGATCGGCGTGGACACCACGGTGGGCATGCTGTTCTCGAACCTGATCGCGTTCTTTATCATCCTCACCGCCGCGGTGGTGCTGCACGCGCATGGCAAGACCGACATCACTTCCTCCGCCGAGGCGGCCGAGGCGCTGCGGCCGTTGGCGGGCAAGCTGGCGTTCGCGCTGTTCGCGGCGGGCATCATCGGCACCGGTCTGCTAGCGGTGCCGGTGCTGGCCGGCGCCACCGCCTACGCAGCCGCCGGCGCGTTCGGCCAGCGCTCCGGGCTGGAGCACAAGTTGCACCAAGCGAAATTCTTCTACGCCGTACTGGTGGTGGCCAGCCTCGCCGGCATGGCGCTCAATCTCACGTCGATCGATCCAGTGAAGGCGCTTTACTGGAGTGCGGTGATCAACGGCGTGGTGGCGGCGCCGCTGATGGTCGTGATGATGCTGATGGGCTCGCGGCGCAAGGTGATGGGCACGTTCACCATGCACTGGACACTGAAACTGTTCGGCTGGCTCGCCACCGCGGTGATGGCGGCCGCGGCGGCGGTGATGTTCGTCACCTGGGGCGAGTGAGCAGCACCCGCTGTCGCGCCATATTGACGGCACGCAGCGCACAGTCGTGGAGTCCGGGTGGGATTCCACCACCGGACCGGCGTCCTGATCCGGGCGCTCCAGTGGCATGGACGCGGAACGAGGCAGGCCGCCTGGATTCCGTTGCGCGTCGGCGGCAACACCATGAACGTCTGGTTGCGACGTACGAACGCTTGCGCGGCGCTGGCGCTGCTCGGGCTGGCGCTCGGCGGCTGCTCGGCATTGCGCACCGATTTCGTGAAGCGTCCGTCGCATGCCTTGCCGCCGACCACCAGCACGCCCAGCGCGCGCTACGTGCATGCCGCGGCGGACCAGCATCCGCAGCAGTCCGGCTTCCGCCTGATGACCGACGGCACCAATGCGCTGATGAGCCGCGTGGCGCTGATCGACGAGGCCAAGCACGCGGTCGACCTGCAGTACTACATCTTCAAGAACGACGCGACCGGCCGGCTGGTGGCGCAGCACCTGCTGGCCGCGGCGGATCGCGGCGTGCGCGTGCGCCTGCTGATCGACGACATCAACGTGAGCCACGAGGTCGGCATGCTCGATGCGCTGAACGCGAGCCCGAACTTCAAGGTGCGCCTGTTCAACCCCTTCCACACGCGCAAGCCCTCGCTGCTGTCCAAGACCGTGCAGCTGCTGTTCTCGCCGAGCCGGCTCAACCACCGCATGCACAACAAGTCGTTCATCGTGGACAACAACGTGGCGATCGTCGGTGGCCGCAACATCGGCGACGACTATTTCAGCGTCGACCGCACCACCGACTTCCGCGACCTCGACCTGATCGCGATCGGGCCGGTGGTGAAGGAAGCCTCGCGCGCGTTCGACGAATACTGGAACTGCCCCGCCGCCTACCCGGTCACGGCGTTCCGCGGCAAGCGTGCCAACCACTACGACCTGGCGCAACTGCGCGCCAACCTCGGGCGCGACGCGCGCCACTTCGCGCAAACGGATTACGCGCAGGCGGCAGCGCAGGATTATCCCGACGGCCCTTCGGGCGACCGCCATGGTGCGTGGTTCTGGGGGCCGGCGCGGCTGGTCGCCGACCAGCCGGCCAAGATCGAACCGCATCAGGACAACCCGGCGCTGCGCATCGGCCCCCGAATCCGGGCGATGACCGACCAGACGCAACACGAACTGCTGCTGGTCTCGCCGTACTTCGTGCCCAGCAAGCAGGACGTGCGTTATCTCGTCGGCCTGGTAGCACGCGGCGTGACGGTAAAGGTACTCACCAATTCGCTCGCCTCCACCGACGAGCCGGCCGTGCATGCAGGCTATTCACGGCATCGGCGCGCGCTGCTGGAAGGCGGCGTGCAGCTGTGGGAACTGCGTCCCGCCGTCGGCGCCCCGCAACCGGCGACCGCCAAGGGCACCTCGTCCGGCGTTAGCCTGCATGCCAAGGCGATCGTGGTGGACCGGCAGCAGGTCTTCATCGGCTCGATGAACATGGACCAGCGCTCGAAGCTGCTGAACACCGAAATGGGCATCATCGTCGACAGTCCGGCATTGGCGGCCGCGGTGAAGCAGTTCTTCGACAATGCCTCCCGGCCGGCGAACGCCTATCGGGTGATCCTGGTCGCGAGAGGCCTGCCGCACGCCGGCCAGATGCGGTGGCTGACGAGCGACGACGGCAAGCCGGTGAGTTACGACCGCGATCCCGGCGTCAGCATGATGCGTCGGCTGGAAGTATGGGCGCTCCGGCTGTTGCCGATCGAGGGCATGCTCTGAGAGGAGAAGGCTGACGAGAAGGTCGGGGACCAGGCAGGCTTCAGCGCACTATCCACAATCGGTTCGGCCGCCCCGTCACATCGCGCATCTGCCTCCGCAAATGTTGTGTGTCGCATCGTACATACAGCCGGCACGGGATGTTCGATGATGCCTGTGTGCACTCGCTGCTCTCGGCGCGACTTCGCGGCAATCTCCAAAGCTCGGGCGGTTCGCCCGGGACAGACACCTCCAGTGACCGGAATGCCACAAAAATGGCCCGGTTCAGACATCCACCCAACGCCCCCTGTCACCACTTCCGTGCGCATGGGCGTGGCAAGTGGCAACGCGGACAAAGGGACACATCTCATGAAGCGCCATCTTCTCGCATTGAATTCGGCTTTGATCGTCACGGCCATGGCCGTTCATCCAGGTCTGGCGCGCGCCCAACATTCCGCCGACCTGGACTGCACGATGCAGTTCTCTCTTTCAACCTGGTCGCTTGTCTACAAGCAGTCGGAGGGACGCGGCTTCGTCACCTGCCGGGATGGCCAGTCCATGCACGTCAAGATTGTCGCCAGGGGCGGTGGCCTGACGGTTGGCAAGTCCCGTATCGACGACGGAACGGGCCGTTTCACCGACGTGCATTCGATATCGGAGATTCTCGGCCACTACGGTGACGCCGAAGCTCATGCGGGAGCCGGTAACGCAAGCGAGGCGCAGGTGCTCACCAAGGGAGAGGTTTCCCTTGCGCTGTCCGGCACCGGTAAAGGCATCGATCTTGGCGTCGACGTCGGAGAGGTCACGCTCTCGCGCACAAAGTGACGGAACTGCGGCGGCTCTGGTGGCATGCAGGAATGACCACGGCAGCGTCGCCCATGTCCAGGGTTCGTTGCCTGGGGACAGACGCGGCAATCGACAACCAGTGACCACCTGCTACTTCCGGGATTCGGTTCGCATGCTTCGCAGTGCCCGTCTTTCTACATCCGTGCGGATTGTCGGGAAAAGCCATGACTACAACCTGCAACGGCGACAGCCGTCTCGAACGGGATTTCGACATTCTTCTGCAACACTAATGAACGACTCATGCAGGAAAACGAGTCGCTGCGAACCGAACTTAGGGAAGTCCTGACTTGGCGTCGACAGCTGGAGCCTTGGTCCACCCGCCGCGGCGCGCGCCGGTCCAACCGCATGCTTTGTTGACAAAAATCAAAAGCGGTCGCGTCGGGGTGTGACACATTGTTGCCGACTGGGTTCCGTGGGCCTGCCATATCGGTTTGCCGACGTCTTGTTTCCCTGGAGAACATCATGGCCTCCCGTCACGTCGTTCGACGCCTCTGGCTTCACCGGCGCGCCGCCCGCTTCGCGGTGCTTGTCGCCGGGCTATTCGCTCTGCTGATCGTTGCACCCAAAGCCTTGGCGATACCGGCCTTTGCGCGACAGACCCACACTCCCTGCGTGGCCTGCCACGTTGGTGGCTTCGGCCCTCAGCTCACGCCGTTCGGCCGCCAGTTCAAGCTGCTGGGCTACACGCTCAAGGCCGGCGACGCGACGGATGTGCCGTTGTCGCTGATGGTGGTGGAGACGTACACGAAGACCGCCAAAGCGCAGGCGTCGCCGCCGGCCAACGGCTTCAGCGACAACAACAATACCGAGCTGCAGCAGGCTTCAGCCTTTCTCGCGGGCCGCATCACCGATCACCTCGGCGTGATGGCGCAGGCAACCTATTCGGAGAACGGTGGCCTGCTCGGCTGGGACAACAGTGATCTGCGTTATGCGCGCAGCGCCAGTTGGGGCAGCCACGGCATGGTGTGGGGCATCTCGCTCAACAACAACCCCAGCGTGACCGATGTCTTCAACACGGCGCCGGCGTGGCAGTTTCCGTACATGGCGCCCGATCTGGCTCCCGGCGCCCCGGCGACGCCCATACTGATGGAGGGGCTCGCCGGGCAAGTGCTTGGCCTAAACGCCTACATGCAAATCGATGGCAAGCTCTACGTGGAAGCCGGCGGTTACCGCTCGCTGTCGCCCGCCTTCCTGCGCAACGTGAACGCGGACTTCAGCGGACGGTTGTCCGGCGTCGCTCCCTATGCGCGGCTTGCCTACACATGGAACCTCGCCAGTGGCAATCTGCAGGCCGGCATGTTCGCCTTCCACGCCTCGCGCGGGCTGCCCGGCACCAATGCGCAGGGCGATGCCGTGGCCGTGGCGGGTCCCACCGACAAGTTCACCGACCTCGGGGCCGATGCGAGCTATCAGCTCTTCGTCGGAAGCAAGCACATCGTGACCGTCAACGGGCTGTACCTGACCGAGCGGCAGCGCCTCGACGCCACCTTCCTCGCCGGGGGCTCCTCGAATCTCCACGACAGCCTGCGCGCGTTGAACCTCAACGCCAGCTATTGGTACCGGAACACCTGGGGCGTCACGCTGGGCGGATTCGCCGACGACGGTAGCCGCGATCTCGTGCTCTACGGCAACAACGGCAGCCCCGACACCCGTGGCGGCGTGGTTGAGCTGAACTGGAATCCGTTCGGCAAGGCTGAGTCGTGGGAGCAGCCATTCGCCAACATCCGCCTCGGCCTGCAATACACCTGGTACTCGCGATTCAGCGGCTTGGTCACCAACGTGGACGGTGCAGGCCGGCGGGCATCGGACAACGACACACTGTACATGTACGCATGGCTGGTGCTCTAGGAGATCGGCGGACGCGGCGGCACGGCTGCTGCTGTCGGCCTGGCGGCCGCGACACGAAGCCGGGCCGCACGGCGCAGGCCTTTGCTGGGCTGCAGCGCTGCCTATCGCTTTATTCAAGGCCCTAGCCGATGCCCGTTTTGCGTCAGTTGCCGCGCTGGGCGTGGTTTGGCACCGGAGTGCTGGCGTTCATCGCGGGCTTAGTGAATGCGGTCGGCTATCTCGGGTTCCGGCACGAATCGATCAGCAACATGACTGGTAACACCAGCCTGCTCGGCATCGCGCTGGGCAAGGCGGACGGTGGCGCGACCTTGCACTGGACGCTGGCCATCGGCTCGTTCGTATGCGGTGCGATGCTGAGCGACATGATCGTGTAGCAGAGCACGTTAAAGCTGGGACGTCGCTATGGCGTGGCGCTGGCGCTGGAGTCGCTGTTGCTGTTCGCCGCCGTCCCGCTACTGGATGCCTCCAGGGCAGCCGGCCTTTACCTGGCGTCGATTGCCATGGGTCTCCAGAATGGCATGGTCAGCACCTACAGCGGCGTAGTGATCCGCACCACCCACGTCACCGGTATCTTCACCGATTTCGGAATCTATCTCGGCCGCCTGTTGCGCGGCATGGCGGTAGACGGGCTGCGCCTGCGCGTCTGCGTACTGGTGACGACCAGCTTCATGATCGGCAGCGCGATCGGCGCGCTGTTGTTCGAACGCATGCAGGCCCACGCCCTGCTGGTACCGGCCATGCTCACCGGCGCATGCGCGCTGTGCTACGGCCTGTATCGCCAATTCGCGGTGGCCGGGGAACGCTAGGGAAGAGTCTGATCAATCGGCTTCTCGCTCGTCATTCCTGCGAGGCGCTTTTCAACAGCCGGAGGCTGGTCAAGCAGGAATGACGAGCAAAATCAGAATTTCCTTAGACGCCTCTCCGCTGGAGGCGTGCCGATTCGATCGGTCGAGCGCTCGTTGGCGCCGGCTTATGGGACTGCCGATCCCGCCCTGTTGCGCTCCTCCCGCGACAGCGGCCAGCGACCAGCGTGGTAGTCCCTCGGCAACCGGCTGCAAGGATTCCTGCTGTCACCTCTCAGCCCCCCCATGCTGGCACGCGCATATGGCGTACGGAGCAGTCGATGGTCGATACCGTCCTTTCGTTGCCTGTGCGCGCGCTTCGTGCATGCAGTTCCGGCGGACATGGCCGGTGAAGCCGGGTCCCGGGCCCGTAGACGCTAGATTCGCCCCATCAAGATCAATACGACGACGACAAGCACGATGAGACCCAGGCCACCGGTTGGACCGTAGCCCCATTGCCGGTTGTACGACCAACGCGGGATCGCGCCGATCAGCAGCAGGACGAGTACCACCAGGATGATGGTGCCAATGGTCATTTCGATTCTCCTTGGGATCGGTGAAGCAAGCACTGCACCTCGGAAACCTCGACCTCGGATGGCAGGATTCTTCATGCGTGCCTTGCCGCAAATCACATTATCCAAGTGGTAGGCCGATATCTGTTCGATAACGAACGCCAGGGCTTCCGGAGAAGCCTTGACAATGGGCACTATGGACTGTGTGCGGTCGGGTACAGACGGCGTACACCACCCGCTGCATCATGACCTTGCACCAGTGCATCGGGATGAAAGCATCGGTCGCCCTGTGCGCTTGAAGACCGGGAGCTTTTCGCGGCCCGATGCAGCCATCGGCTGCTCCGCCTCGTCCGCCCTGTGGTGGCGCAGCAGAAGACACACCGACCCCATCAGAAAGCCTCATGCCCTATGACTTGCTAGACATGGCTTCGCACGGTCTGCTCCACGCAGGGCCGACGACAGTGCTGCTTTATCTGCTGGTGACGACGCAGCTCACCATATTCAGCGTGACCCTGTATCTGCATCGCAGCCAGACACACCGCTCGGTCGATTTCCATCCCGCGCTCGCGCATTTCTTCCGTTTCTGGAGCTGGTTGACCACCGCGGTGGTCACCCGCGAATGGGTTGCCGTGCATCGGAAGCACCATGCGCACGCCGATACCGCGCAAGACCCGCACAGCCCTTACATCGTCGGCATCCGCCGGTTGCTGTGGGAAGGCAGCGAGCTTTATACCGCGGCACGCCACGACGGAAAGCTGCTGGCCAAGTACGGCCGTGGCACGCCAGATGACTGGATCGAACGCCACGTGTACACGCCTCACTGCAATTGGGGTCCGACGCTGCTGGCGTTCATCAGCGTGGCTCTGTTCGGCGTCGGCGGCATGGCGATATGGGCAGTCCAGATGATGTGGATTCCCTTCTGGGCCGCCGGCGTGGTCAATGGCATCGGCCATTGGTGGGGTTATCGCAATTTCGAGACTGCGGACAAGTCCACCAACGTCGTGCCGCTGGGCATCTGGGTCGGTGGCGAGGAGCTGCACAACAACCATCACGCCTTTCCCGGTTCGGCGAAGTTCTCGGTACGCCGCTTCGAATTCGATCTGGGATGGTTCGTCATCCAGGCCCTTTCCAGACTCGGGCTCGCGGAGGTCAAGCGCATCGCCGTCGTCGAACAGGCAAACATGACGAACCACCTGGCCATTCGCAAGGCACAACCGGTGACATTGGCGCCACGGGTGAAAGTCATGACGGAATTCTTCCGCAAGGTCACCTTGCCGGCTGTGCGCGAGGAAGTTCTACGCAGGGATCGCCGCACGCCGCCACTTTCGATACGACTGCGCCACGCGCTGGCCGACGGCGGCCGCTGGCTGTCGACGGACGAGCGGAGGCGCCTTGATGCGTGGATCGATGCCCGGCCGCGCCTGCGCACCATCTGCCGGTTCCGGACACAGCTTGCCGCGTTGATGGAAAGCCGCTGTGCGGACCATGTGGCGGAGTCGATGATGCAATGGGTGCGTGCGGCCGGAGCCAGCGGCATCGACGCGCTGCAGGGGTTCGCCCTCTCCATGGGCGCCAACATGGCCATGCCAGGCTTTCAAGCCGGAGCTGCTGACGCCGCTTTTCCGTCCGTCCATTGCCCGACGGGCGATGCGGCCGTCCACCAACTGCGGGATCCGCATGTCTGACCCGTTGTGGTCGCTCCTGCTCGGCGTGTTGCTTATTGCCATGGTGCTGACCGGGTCTGTGTTCTATGTGCTGTTCACGATCCGGCATGGCGCGAACGATCCGCTCGCACAGAAACTGGTCACGCTCACCTTGGTCTGCGTGGCTGTCTCCATCCCGGTGCACGGTGCGTCGATGCGGCCGTTGATGCGCTGGTATACGAGACCCTTGGGCGACGATGCCGGGGCATAAGCGAAAGCCCCTGGGTTCCATCCCGGGGGCTCCCGTTTGTTACAGCGGACTCACGGGCGACGGAGGCATGGCCTGCCGCCGACCATCGCTCATGTGTGCTTCTTGTAGTCGTCGCGGCTCTTGCCTACTTCCTTCTGGAACTTGCCAACCTGTTTCTCGGCTTGGCCGGAAGCCTCTTTCACCGGATTGCCGGTGACTTTCCCTGCGGCCTCCTTCACTGCGCCCTTGACCTCGTGCTTGGTACCTTCGATGCGATTCTTGTCCATGATCATCTCCCATCGCCGGATTGCGATATCAATGACATGACACAACCTACGCGCGGAGCGCCCAAGCCTCTGTACGCCGGCGCACACATGCCCACGCCGATACGGATGGCGCGGACCGGTCGGCCATCCACAAAGCCTCGCCCACGCCGAAAACGATGGTGGTTGGCTGTCGCCGCGTGTGCCCCCGGTGGGCCGGCATGGCTGGGAACATTGGCCGTTCACATCATGGCGACTTGCCGTCATCTACTCTTCACGAGTTAAGCCATTGGAGATGGGTTGTGCGGCGCCATGTTGGCCATGCCAACAGGCACATCGTTGAGGGACACTAAAATCAACTTCCCGAACGCATGGAGGAAAAGTATGGTTGAAGCTTCCGGTCCGCGGCGGAATCAACTTCTCGCTGCTCTGCCCCAAGCCGAATTGGGACGCTGGTTGCCGCACCTCGAACCCGTGGACATGCCGCTCGGCAAGGTGCTCTACGAGTCGGGCAGCCGCTTGAGCCATGTGTACTTTCCGACGACCTCGATCGTTTCGTTGCTGTACGTGATGGAAGACGGCGCTTCCGCCGAGATCGCGGTCGTTGGCAACGAAGGCATCGTCGGCATCTCGCTGTTCATGGGCGGCGAATCGACGCCAAGCCGCGCACTGGTACAGAGCGCTGGCCAGGGATTCCGCCTCAAGTCGGACCTGATGCTGCAGGAATTCAATCGTGGCGGCCCCGTCCTCCATCTGCTGCTGCGCTACACGCAAGCTCTGATTACCCAGATGTCCCAGACGGCGGTATGCAACCGCCATCACACGCTGGACCAGCAGCTCTGTCGGTGGCTGCTGCTGAGCCTGGATCGGCTGAATTCCGAAGAGTTGGCGATGACACAAGAACTGATCGCCAACATGCTCGGCGTGCGCCGCGAGGGCGTCACTGAAGCCGCCGGCAACCTGCAGCAAGCCGGGTTGATCCGCTACCAGCGCGGCCACATCACGGTCATTGATCGCGCCGGACTCGAGCAGCGCACTTGCGAATGCTATGCCGTGGTCAAGAAAGAGTACGACCGCCTGCTTCCCCAACCGCTACCGTGACTAACCGTAGTCAACCGCTTGATTGGCCCAAAAATCCGCACTCAGGTTAGCCCCCGATAACGCACCCTAATCACCCTTCGCCGGCACTCGCTTTGCGACGCGTGAAAACGTTGCCAATGCGGCCTTCGACGGCCTTGGCGCTGCACACGATGGTTGAAGCCACCCGGCTCCATTAAGCACCGAAGGTTTGCACTCCGCGGTGGCAGAGGTCATCAAGGCGACACACCGGCTCGGCATATCTCGCCGAAATCCGACGTGTGCACCCCACTCTACGACTTGGGACCACAAGCAAGCTGCTCCAAGGCGTACTGGATGGCGTATGGGCACTCGACGCGTCTGGCTACCTTGCCTTGGCCGTCCTGACGCTCCGGGTAAGCCAGGTACATCCGCATCATGCGGTCGCTTATACCCAAGCGGCGGGCCGCTTCACTCTGGCTCAAGCCAGCATGCTCCAACAACTCCCGCAAGTACGTGGGGTTGGGGGCGTGAAGCCTAGCGTCCGGTTTAGCCATGCCCTCAATGATGCCAAAAAGGCCCCGGCACTTGTGCGGCCGCGTGTTTTTAGGAAATTATTTCCTAGAAATAAAAAGGAGGGTTTCATGGCGATCTGGAGGTTCGACGGAACCGCATGCGACTTTGTGCTCGTCTCTGGCATCGCCAAGGAGGACGCCGAGTGCGGCTACCTTGGTCGAGACACCGTGTATCTGGTGGCAGAGGAAGATCCTGATTCGTTGTTCGACTGCCTGCTGTACCTCGACTTCGGCGGCGGCTCGACCCGGCGGATCGCGTGCGACGAAAGCACCTTTACCGTGGCTGGGGTGGAATTCCGTCGCAGTGACTACGCTTCGCTGCGTTGTATGCCTGCACCTTTCGGGGATGGTGCGCCGTCGCCCTCAATGGCGCAGATGGGCGAAGCCTCCGACCAAGGAGGCATCGCATGACCGAGCTGCTTTTTCTCGATACCGAATGGGTGACGGACGCCAGTCGCCAGCTGGTGAGCCTGGCGCTGGTCAATGCCGACGGCAGCAAGCGCTTCTACGCGGAGCGGGATCCCCTGCCCGAGGTCGCGTCCTCGTTCGTGCGGAAGTTCGTGTACCCGCTGCTGGAGCGTGGCGACTCGGCGCTTCCCGATCACGTTTTCACCGAGCGATTGCGCGCCTTCGTGGCCTCCTGCGACAACCCGCGCATCCACTTCGACGGCCAGATCGACATGGTTCAGTTGAACCAGGCGCTGGCTGGGTTCGGCTGCGACAAATGCGGCATCCCGCCCTATGTGCCGGTGCACGTCAGTCGTCAGGACGTGATGGACGAGCTGGAACGGTATTTCCAGAACAACCCTGAGGCCCTGGCGCGACGCCACCATGCGGGCGTCGATGCCGAGGCATTGCGCTATGCCTTCGTGTTGGTGGTCGACCCATGAGAGTGATCTATCTGGATTTCGACGGCGTGCTGCACTCGGACGAGGTGTATCAGGATCACCAAGGGCGGGTGTATCTGCGCGACCATGGTCAGCTGTTCGAGCACTCGCCGGTGCTGATCGAAGCGCTTGCCCCCTACCCCGACGTGCGCATCGTGCTGTCCACGTCGTGGGTGCGCTTGAAGGGTTACGGGTGGGTGCTCAAACGCCTTCCGAAGGACTTGCGCGATCGGGTCATCGGCGCTACGTGGCACTCCGACTTCGGAAAGGATTCAGAGGAACGATTCTGGTGGCGCTACGCGAGCCGCTATCGGCAGATCCTGCGCGACGTGGAGCGGCGACAGCCGACACAGTGGTTCGCCATCGACGACGACCTTGAAGGCTGGCCCGACGATGACCGGAAGCATGTGGTGGGGTGCTCGCCACTGGTCGGATTGAGCGGTGGAGCAGCCCAAGCAAAACTGAAGGCGAAGCTGGAGGCCTGGGGATGAACCAAGCGAACCTCAAGAACACGATCATCGTGGCGTGGCTGGATCTCGATCCCGATCAGCTCGCTGCCGACGTGCCTGTCGTGATGATCCCTCGACCAAGGCCACAGCGGGGGAAGGATGGCGGTGGTGCCGCCATTGAGGATTTTCCCTATGTCTCCTGGCAAGCCGTTGGTGCACACAACGAGCGGGCGTACGAGGCGTTCGCGGGATACAAGGGATCACACACAACAGATCTCCCCGGATATGCCTACGCGGAGGATTGGAAGGAATTTCTGTACGCCTTGCGCAAGGCGCGCGCGATCACCGCTGATCCGCTCTGGGAAGCACCGCGCGACGGCGTGGTCTATCACTGCCTGGCGTGAACCATGAATCCGCAACCCGAATTGCTTCCCCATATCGTGGCGAGGATCAAGGAAAGTCCCGCGGCAGCCGGTGAGTTCGAGCGAAGCATCAGCTTTCTGCTCGACCAGGGCGACGGCGCGACCGCGATCCTGACGGTGCGGCACTTGATCGCGGGCGGCTGGAACGTGGAATCCATGCAGAAGCTGCTCGACACTCTGACGCTCAATGTTCCTGCGGACGGCGGCCGCGACGAGCCCGTGCTCTATCTCGACTTCGACGGCGTGCTGCACCCTTACCCGACCGAAGATGGCCACTTCGAAATTCCAGAGGAGTCGCTTTTCCGCTTCGCGCCGCTGCTCGAAGCGCAGCTTGAACCCTACCCGCAGGTGAAGATCGTACTTTCCACGACGTGGGCCAAGAACAAAACCGGTCCCGGCGCACTGCTTTACCTCAAACCCGGCCTGCAGCAGCGCGTGGTAGGGGCGGCATGGGATCAGCAAGCTCGTTCGTACCGCGTGCCCGTGGAAGATCGCGAACGGCCCCTATCGCGATACGAGCAGATCGCAGCCGACGCGGCGTGGCGCAAGCCCAGTACATGGTTTGCCTTGGAAGATGACTTCAAGAAATGGCCAAGCGATCAGCACCATCATCTCGGATGGTGCTGGATGACCATTGGCTTCAACGAGCCACGCCTGAAAGAGGCCTTGCAGGACTGGCTGGATTCGCTGGGAAACCTGGCAGCGCAAATGCCGTGACTGACCTCTTCCTCGACTGCGAGTGGGCGGACGTGTTGGCCAGCCAACTGGTATCGATTGGGCTGGTGTCCTCTGACCTGCGCCATGTGTTCTATGCCGAGCGCGATCCCCTGCCCTTCGACCCGATGCCGTTTGTGCGGGTTGCCGTGTACCCACTATTGGAGCGTGGGGAGGCAGCCATGTCCGACGCCCTTCTCACCCATCGTCTTCGAACGTTCCTCGCTGCGATCCCGAACCCGTTGATCGGTTACGACTCGCCGCACGACCGCGCGCTGTGCCAATTCGTACTCGATGGCATGGACGAACCAGAGCCAGAAGGCCCGACGCTATCGAGCATCGGTTGGCGACACCTGGAACTGGATACGGCCCGCGAACGATGGTGGCGGGATCACCCGGAACATCAACCGCAGCGGCACCATGCCCGGGTAGACGCGCTTGCTTTGCGCGGCGCCTGGTTGAGCCAGCAATCGTGAACCGAATCTTCTTCTGCGGCGATCCCCACGGCCACTTCGAACACATCATCGAGGCAGTGCACGCCCGCAGGCCTGTAGCCATCGTGCTGCTGGGCGACGTGCAGGCACCGGAGCCCTTGGAGGTGGCCTTGCGGTCGATCATCGATCTCACAGAGGTCTGGTGGATCCACGGAAACCACGATACCGACAGTGATGCTGACTACGACAACCTGTTCGGATCATCACTGGCTGATCGCAACCTGCACGGCCGTGTGGTTGAGGTTGCTGGTGTTCGCATCGCGGGCCTTGGTGGGATCTTCCGCGGTCAGGTTTGGGCCCCAGCCGACCAGCCACGTTATCCTTCGCCGGAGGCCTTTCTTGCCCGGTGCGGCAAGGGCAACCGCTGGCGTGGTGGCCTACCCCGCAAGCACCGAAGCAGCATCTTCCCGAGCGACTACGGCACGCTCTTGCAGTCGAAGGCAGACGTGCTGGTCGCGCACGAGGCTCCGAGCTGCCACCCGCATGGCTTTCAGGCGATCGACGATCTGGCGGTTAGCCTTGGAGTGCAGATGGTCTATCACGGTCACCATCACAGGCAGGCCGACTACCGCAAGGACGAAGCCAAACGGCTTGGCTTCCGGCCGTTCTCAGTCGGCTACTGCGCAATCCACGATGAGCAAGGAAACATCGTACGCACAACGAATGTTGGAGAGGGCCTATGAACGTCGGCGAGCTGATTTCCCGATTGCAGAGGTATCCGACCGAAGCGCGCGTGGTCACGCCTCATTTCGAGCGTGGTTACGACGAGATTACTGCCTTCACGGAGCAGCCAATCGTCCCTTCGGGCTGGGTTGGTATTGGCTGCGGCGCATACCTCGACGCGGACGCATTGCACGGTGAACCCCTCCAGGGTCAGGAAGTGGCCGTAGTGTTGGACTGGACGGAAAGCTGATTCAAATTGTGCGGCCTCCCATGCATGGACACCGAGTCGAACGGAAGAAGCCGCAAGACGACGGCGATGCCGACCAACAGCGTGCGCACGGCGACCAGAGAGTGCCTTCCATGACCGTGTGCAGGCGTACCTACTTTGGACTGGAGGTCGTTGAGTCGAGAGGAACGCGTGTCGTGCGCAAGGCGGACATACAGCGACTGTCCTTCTGCGAGTTCTGGGAAGACAGCGCAGCCGGCTCAACCTCTCTCGCAGGCAACGATGGGCTTACTGAATTTGTTTACCAGCACGACTGGGCGGCTTTCGCCGAGCTGTTCATCAAGACGGGCCGACATCGATACATGCCTGATCCAAAGTAGTCTTGCCAGTAGGCCCGCTGAGCGCCATATCCCGTTTCCGCCAAGCCTGCCTTTGATGGCGGCTCAGCGCAGCCTCTTGGCGAGATCTGCGGCATCCGGATGGTAGTAGCGCAATAACATTCTTGTATCGCGGTGCCCGGTGATCTTGGCCAGCTCATGAAGCTGAAATTTCGCCGCCAGTCTCGATGTCGCTTCATGTCGTAGGTCATGAAAGCGCAGGTCGTTCAAGAAGCCCGGATCGATGGATAGGCACTCGCGCGTGCATTTGGCTTCGTAAACGGCACGTGCACGGTGCTGCGCCCGGTCAAAAGCCTGCGTGATGCCATCAGGGCGCATGGCAAAGACCCGGCCCCGCAGCTCACTGGGCACTGCCGGGACTTTGCGACGCTTGGCCGGTGGCTCGGGCAGTAGCGCAACCAGCGCGGCGACGGCCGCAGGCGAAAGCGGTACATCGCGGCTGTTGCCATTCTTCGTTTCTGGGAGATGGGCCACACACCGCTCAAGGTCGACATGCTCCCAACGCAAGGCCGCAATCTCTCCGCGCCGCATCGCTGTCTCAACGGCCAAGGTAACGAGGGCGGGCAGCATGGGCGACTCGCTGGCCTCTACGACGAGCGCAAGCTCATCTTGTGTGCGACCGCGGCTGCGGCCGGTTGACGGAGACGCCGTGACGATTCGGCGCGTACGCGCATTGTTCGGTGAAGGCTTGCGCACCAGCTCAACAGGATTCGCCAGACTCTCCATGCCCCATTCCTTCCTGGCAACGTTGAAGACATGGGAGAGCACGGCAAGGCGGCGCAGCACGGTGGCTGGTGCATAGTCCTTCAGCCACTCGTCCCGCAGCGCCGCTACATCGGCGCCCCGGATCGTCGCAACGGTTCGGACTGCCAGCGGCGTGTCGCGCCAAGTCGCAAGCACGGAGCATTCCTGCACGGCGCCACGCTTGCCTGGCACCACTTCACGCTCATATCGGTCGAGCAGCTCCCGCAGCGTGGTGGACTCGGCTTCACTGCGATCGATCCAGACGCCCCGCGCCATTTCCGACTCGATCATCTTCGCCCACGCTTCGGCCTCGGCCTTGGTGGTGAAGGTCTTGGATTGCCGCGGGTATCCTCGTCGAGCGATCACCACCCGCCACTGACACGCGCCACGCTTTTCAAACCATGCCATGAAAGCCTCCCGTCACCGTCACGAATCCTCCCAAAATCCTCCCATAAAAGCAATATTAATTCATATGTTGTTGTTTTATAAAGATTGAAATTTGCATTCGCAATGCGAATGTCGGGAGTTCGATCCTCCTCCGCTCCACCAAACCATCCAGACGAAGAACCCCGGAAGCCTCAGGTTTCCGGGGTTTTTCGTTTTTGCGTCCGACGCCGGTTACACAGACGTGGCGCTGAAGATGCGCGCCACGTCATCCGCGTCGAGCGCGCGCCACGCCCCCGGCGCCAGCCCATCCAGGCCGAGCGTGCCGATCGCCACCCGTTCCAGTGTTTCCACGCGGTTGCCGGTGGCGGCGAACATGCGGCGCACTTGGTGGTAGCGGCCTTCGGTGACGGTGAGGCGGGCATGACGCGGGCCCAGCACCTCGAGTGCGGCCGGCGCGAGCGGCGTGGTTTCCGATTCCAGCAGCAGCGTGCCGCTGGCGAACAACGCGGCTTCGTCGCCGCGCAGGTCTTCGGCCAAGGTGGCTTCGTAGACCTTGGTCACTTCGGCCTTGGGCGAGATGATCCGGTGCAGCAGCGCGCCATCATCGGTGAACAGCAGCAGGCCCGAGGTGTCGCGATCGAGCCGGCCCACGGTGGAAAGCGCGGGGTCGCGCACGCGGTAACGCGGCGGCAGCAGGTCGTAGACCACGCGGCCGGGGTCCTTGCGCGAGCAGGTGACGCCCAGCGGCTTGTGCATCATCAGCGCCAGGCCGGGCGGCGGGTCGAGTGGCTCACCGTCGAGGCGGATGCACGCATGCTCCACCTTGTCGTCCGCGTACAGCACCTCGCCATCG
Organism: Dyella agri; assembly: GCF_044904705.1. Taxonomy (NCBI): domain Bacteria; kingdom Pseudomonadati; phylum Pseudomonadota; class Gammaproteobacteria; order Lysobacterales; family Rhodanobacteraceae; genus Dyella; species Dyella agri. The sequence continues at coordinate 532,877 of NZ_JADIKL010000004.1, read as the reverse complement.
ACGTCGGTGATGCGGCCCTCGCGGAACATCCAGGCCACGTCCTTGCGGCTGCCGTAGCCGAGGTTGGCGATCAGCTTGACCAGTTTCATGCGCGCGGGCTCCTGGCCTCGATCACCTTGAAGCCATCCTGCAGGGCGAGCTGGCGCACCTCCGCGAAACGCGCGGCAAGCAGGGCTTCGTAAGGCAGGTGGCGGTTCGCCACGATCAGCAGACGACCGGATGCCGTCAACGCGTCGGCGGCACTGGTGATGAAGGCGCGGCCCAGTTCCGGCAGGTCGGCGCGGCCCAGGTGGAACGGCGGATTGCTGACGATGGCGTCGTAGCGCTGTGGCAGGCCGCGGGTAACATCGTGCCAGTGCACATTCACCGGCAGGCTGCGCGCCGCCGCGTGCAGCGCGTTCGCGACGTTGCGGCGTGCCGGTTCCAACGCGCGCGCCTCCGCTTCGTACAGGTCCAGCGCCGTCACGTCGAGGCAACGCGCAATCAACTGTGTGGCGAGGTAACCGTAGCCCGCACCGAGGTCGGCCACGCGGCCAGTAAGGTCGGCAGGCAAATGCGCCGCGAGCAAGGCGGAGGCACGGTCGACGCGGTCCCAGGCGAACAGACCGGGGCGGCTCCACCAGCCGTCGGCAGTTTCGCGTGGCGCGTCCAGCGCGCGCCATGTGTCCTGCAATGCACGGTCGATGGCATCCGGCTGCGGCGTGGCCCAGAACACCCGGCAATGGTGCTTGGACAGGCTGCCCACCGTGCCGGCGAGCTGCTTCAGGTCGGCCTCGCCCGACTTCGCGCCTTCGGCCTTGGCCATGCTGGCCATCAGCGTGCCGCCCGGCGCGAGATGATCCAGCGCACGCGCGAACAGCGCGCGCGCCTCGTCGCGTTGGCGTGGCGGCAGCAACAGCACCCATGGGAAGGTTTCCCCCTCACCCGCTTCGCCCACACGCAGGCCGCAGCGCGCCAGCTCGTCGGCGAACGGCAGAAAGCCCTGCTCGCACAACCAGCCTGGCTGCGCCAGTTCGCGCAGGCGCACACCGGCGCGGGCGCGCAGGAACAAGACGCGCCCGCCGGCCGGCAGCGGCAGCACCGCCGTATCGAAAGGCACGAACAACGCAGCCAGCGCCGCTTCGGGCGCAGGCGCGGAAAAACCGCCAGCACTCACATCAGGTCCGGGTCGAGGAGATCAGCACACCATTGTACGTGGCGGCCCGCCGATCAGGCAGCGCCGTGCTGGCTCACCGCGTCCATCACGCGTGCCGAATACACCAGCGCGGCGCCGGCATTCATCGCCACGGCCACGCCCAGCGCCTCGGCGATTTCCTCGCGCGTGGCGCCGTGCTTCAACGCCTCGCCGGTATGCACGGTGATGCAGCCGTCGCAACGCGTGGTCACCGCCACCGCCAGCGAGATCAGCTCGCGCGTCTTGGCATCCAGGTGGCCGGTCTTGCTGCCGGCGGCGCTGAGGGTCTGGTAGCCACGCAGCGTGTCGGGGCTTAGTTTGCCGATCTCGCCGATGCGGCCGAGCAACTCTTTGCGGTATTCCAGCCAGTCGAGCATGAGCGCGTCTCCCCGTCTACCGTGCGAAAGGCGGGGAGTGTCGCGCGAAGCCCGTCAATGCGCCGTGTTACCGCCCGTCGCGTCGGCAGGGATCTCGTCGACCATCTGCGCCGCCAGCGGCTGGTAGCCGCCCTCGAAATGATGGTCGCCGTTCTTGGCGTGCACGGTCACCCACGTGGGCAGGCCGGGATCGGTGCACAGCGCGTCGTCGGCATCGTCCTTGCCGTAGTAGCAGATCACCGGGAACTGCTGTTTGAGCGCCACCACCGGCGGCAGCGCATCGTAATGCGGCACCTTGTTGAACTTTTCCAGCACGGTCTTCAAGAACGCCTTGAAGCGGCCCTGCGTGATCATGTAGCCCTCGAACTGGATCTCGAAGCTGGTGTCGCGGCTGGGCGAGAGCAGTACCAGCTGGGTGATGCGCGCCCGGTTCGCCGGGCTCAGCTTGCCGATGATGGTGGGCAGCACGTCGGCGCCGAAGGAGAAACCCACCAGCCACACGCGCCGCTTGTGCCACTGATCCAGGTACTTGGTCATCAGCGCGTCGAGCTGCTCCGCGGCCACGTCGGGATCGCGGTTGCGCCAGAAATACTTGAACACGTTGACGCCCAGCACCGGGACGCCGCGGGCCACGAAGGCGTTGCCGAGCTGCTTGTCGAGGTCGGCCCAGCCACCGTCGCCGGAGTACAGGATGGTGAGCACGTCGTCCTTGCCCGCCGGCGCCTGCACGCCGGCCGCGGGCGCGAGCACGATGGTGGACTGCTCCAGGCTCGGCTTGGAGAACGGCGTCCAGACCAGTGCCAGTCCAAGCACGCACGCACCCATCCCAGCCCACATGATCCGCTTTCCTTTTTTCGACATGCTCATCGGCGCACTACCCCGGTGAGGCCGCCGGAAATCAGGCTGGCCACGTTGGCGAGGATCATCGGCAGCGCAATGCCGCCCGGTACAGCCATGTAACGCGGCTCCCATTCGGGATCGAACTTGTCTTTGTAGCGTTGCAGGCCCTGGAAATTGTAGAAGCGTTCGCCGCGGCCGAACACCAGCGCGCCAAAACGGTTCCACAGCGGTGCCTGGCGCCGGCTGGTGAGGCCGGCCAGCGGCGCCATGCCGAGGTTGAACCAGCGGTAGCCCTCGCGCTTCGCCCACTGCATCAGCTCGACGAACAGGAAATCCATGAGGCCGGAAGGCCCCTCCGGCACGAAGCGCATCAGATCCAGCGAAGCCTCTTCCCGGGTCTCGCACAGGAACAGGTTGGCGAAGGCCACGATCTGCTCGCCCTGCCATACCAGCGCCATCGGCGTGCGTACCAGGTAGCGCGGATCGAACGCGCCCAGCGAGAAGCGCTTCTCGCGCGCGTTCTTGTCGCGCAACCAGGCGTCGGAAATCGCCTTGAGCCTGGGCAACAGCGGCGCCACTGCGTCCGCCGGCACGATCTCCAGCCGCAGGCCGTCGCGGCCCAGCTTGTTGATCGTGCCGCGCAAGGTCTTCTTCGACTTGCCGTCGAGGTTGAAGTCCTCCAGCCGCACGCGCGCTTCTTCGCCGATCTTCAGCAGGTTCATGCCCACTTCGAGGTACATGTCCAGGTCTTCGGGGCTGACCTGGTAGAACACCGGCCAGCCGCCCGCGCGTTCGCATTGTTCGAGGAAGCTCCACACCAGCTCGCGCCGCGCGTCGTCGTCCTCGCCCACCGGATCGCCCATGGTGACCCAGCTGCGGCCCTCGGTGTCGTACATCAGGAAGGCCTTGCCGTCGGCATCGAACAGCAGGCGCTTGTCGCCCATCAGCGCCAGATGCGCCTGGGCGGAATGGAAGTTGCGGATCAGCGGCAACGCCCGCTCCAGCTCCGTCTCACTGGGCGGCGCCCGACGCAGGCGCTGCGGCTTGATCAAGGCAGCCAACGCAAACAGCAGGCCCGCCGCCGCCGCGCCCACCAGCGCGCGCAACGCGCGCGGCGCACCGCCCTCGTGGAAACTGAACTCCCACCACAGGCTGTTGCTGTAGTCCACGTGCTTGTAGCTGAACATCACCAGCCAGGTGGCGCAGCCGAACACGGCGAGGATCGCCACGATCCAGCCCACCGAGAAATTGGTGCTGAACAACGAGGCGCGCCGGTAGAACAGCCGGTGCGCCGGCGCCAGCGCCAGCGCCAGCAAGCCCAGCAGGCTGGCCTCTTCGTAGTCGATGCCCTTGAGCAGCGAGAGCACCGCGCCGGCCACCAGCAGCACCAGGGTCACCCAGTAAGCCGCATCCAACCGCCGCTGCAGGCCGCGGGCGAGTATCAGCAATAGCATGCCGATCACGCTGGCCAGCAGGTGCGAGACTTCCAGCACCGACAGCGGCAACACATCGCGCAGGATCGCCATGCGCTCCGGCAACGCACGCGTGGCGCCGGAGAACAGCAGCACCGCGCCGGACACCAGGGTCAACCCCGCGAAGAACGACGGCAGCAAGCTGTTGAACCACGGCGACCACAGCGACTGCTGGCGCAGGCCGCGCGCCTCGCGCTGCAGCACCAGCATGGTCGCCGCGCACAGCGGCATCAGGTAGTAGACGACGCGGAACATCGCCAGCGCCCCCAGGATGGGCGCGGCCAGATGTTTGTCGTCGGTGGCGTGGAAGCCGGCCAACATCACCGTCTCGAACACACCCAGCCCGCCCGGCACGTGGCTGATCAGGCCGACGATCTGCGCGATCACGAAGATCGCCAGGAAATGCCCGAACCCTGCATGCAAGCTGTCCGGCATCAGCACGTACATCACCGCCGCCGCCAGCCACCAGTCCAATGCACCCACCAGCACCTGGCGCAACGCCGACAGCGGCCGCGGCAGCAGCACGCGCCAGCGCCACAGGCTGATCGGCTTGCGGATGAAACCGCCAAGGATCCAGGCCAGCGGAATCGCGGTCAGCGCGACAGCCACGGTGATGCGCCAGTCGCTCAGCGGCAGGCCCGCCGGCAGGGGCACGATCAGCAAGGTCACGCCGGTCAGCGCCAGCAAGCCCAGCCAGAAGCTCAGCGTGCAATACAGCACCAGCTTGGCGATCTCGGCGGTGGAGAGGCCGTTCTGCACGTAGAAGCGGTAGCGGATCGACCCCGACACCAGGAACGACATGCCCACCGCGTTGCTGAAGGCATAACTGATGAAGGAGATCAGGGTGACCCGTCGCCACGGCAGCGACTTGCCGATGGCTTGCAGGCCGAAGCGGTCGTACAGCGACATCACGCCGAAGCCCAGCGTGGTCAACACGATCGCCAGCAGCAGCCGCGTGCGCGACACACTGGCCACGTACTCGCGGATCTCGTGATAGGTGACGTGGCGCGCCAGCTGGCGCAGCCCCCACAGCGCCAGCACCAGCATGCCCACCGACAGCAGCGGCCCGGCGATCCGGCGCAGCAGCACCACCCGCTGGCTGGGCGGGTTCAGGACATCATCCGTGCGTGGCACCTGCTCGATTTTTTCCTGCTCCACGCGACGCTCGTTTCCCTGGGAGGTACCTGGTGGGCCGTTGAGAAACGACCCGATGACTCGATTCACGGATGGATCATCGCCGGCCGATCGCCCAAGCGACCGACCGCCGGAGCCGACACGGCGCCGGACCCGGTATCCCGCTAGTTTAAAGCAGGCCTTGTTGCAGGCGATGAACAGCGCCCGCCGTCACTTCGCGGACGTGCCCTGCGCCAGGCGCGCGACCCAGCGGTACATGACGAAGACGATGACCGCGAAAGCAATGCCGCCGATCCACTGCGCCGCCTCGCCGAAGCCCACGCCCACCAGCGCCAGCGGCGCCGCCTTGCCGGAGAGCCCGACGATGAACGCGATGACTACGCCGATCACGCTCTCGCCCACGATCAGGCCCGACGCAAGCAGGACGCCGAGCTGCTTAGTGGTTTCAGGCTTCTTCGCGCGGTCGGCGCGACGATCGAAGAACCAGCCCACCACCGAACCCACCACCACCATCAGCGTGCTGACGGTCGGCAGATAGATGCCCAGGCCCACCGCCAGCGGCGGCACGCGCATGCGCTTGGTGGTGCGCGCAAGGATTTCGTCGATCGCGATGACGCCAACGCCGATCCAGATGCCCGTGATGATCAGGCTCCAGTCGATGTTGTTGGTGATCACGCCTTGTGCCAGCGCGGAGATCAGGCCAGCCTGCGGCGCCGGCAGCGCGTGCGCGCCCGCACCGGCCACGCCCACGAAACCGTAGGCCTTGTTGAGCATGTCCAGCACCGGCGGAATCACCGCCGCGCCGGCGACCACGCCGGCCACCAGCGCGACCTGCTGGCGCCACGGCGTGGCGTCGACGAGCTGGCCGGTCTTCAGATCCTGCAGGTTGTTGTTGGCAATGGCCGCCACCGTGAACACCACCGAGGTGATGAACAACGCGAACGCCACCAGCGCCTTGCCCTCCTGCGGCCCCACGTGCGGCTTCACGAATGCCACGAGAAGCAGCGCGGCAGCAATGACCACCAGGATGCCCACGCCCGACAGCGGGCTGTTGGACGAACCGATCAGGCCAGCCATGTAGCCGCACACGGTGGATACGAAGAAACCCATCAGCACGACGAAGGCCACGCCACCGATGGCGAGTACGGCCACGTGATCGCCCAGGCCGCTGATCTCGCCGAAGTAGCCGAGCAACCAGGCGATCGGCACGAAGCAGGCCAGCGTGATCAGGCCCACGATGCCGATCGGGATATCGCGCTCGGTGCGCGGCAGCGAGTCGGCCTTGCCGGCCTTGCGCACGCGCGAAGCGGCCATCGCCGAGGTCAGGCCGCTGATCACCGGCTTCACCAGCTTGGCCAGCGTCCAGATCGCCGACACCCCGATGGCGCCGGCGCCGACGAAGCGCACCTTGTGGCTCCAGGTGGCGTTGGCCAGGTCCGACACCGTGGCGGACATGTCGCCCAGCACCGAGTAATGCGGCACGCCCCAGCCCCAGCCGATGATGGCGCCGATGAGCATCGCGATGCCCACCGACAAGCCGACCAGGTGACCAATGGCGAACAGCGCGAACGAAAGATTGAAATCGAAGCCGCTGACCGCGCCCTTGTCGTTCACCCGGAAGTTGCGCACGAAATCGGACGCGAACACCTGCGTGGCGACCACCACGGCGAACAACGCCGAGACGATGGAGCCCCACATCACGGCAAGCAGGCCGGCTCGGCCCTCTTCCGCACTATCGGCATTCGCGTCGTCGCCGGCGCCCACCTTGAGCACTTCGGCGCAGGCCAGGCCTTCCGGGTACGGCAGATCGGTATCGGTCACCAGCGCGCGGCGCAGCGGGATCGAATACATCACGCCCAGGGTGCCGCCCAGCGCGCAGATCGCGAACGAGGTCCAGAACGGGAAGTCGGCCCACCAGCCGATCATGATCATGCCGGGCAGCACGAAGATGATCGACGACAACGTGCCCGCCGCCGAAGCGATGGTCTGCACGATGTTGTTTTCCTGGATGGTGGAGTCCTTGAACCCGCGCAGCAAGGCCATCGAAATCACCGCCGCCGGGATCGAGGTGGCGAAGGTGAGGCCGGCCTTGAGGCCGAAGAAAACATTGGCCGCAGTGAACACCACGGTGATCACGATGCCGATGATCAGACCGCGCAGGGTGAGTTCGGCGCGCGCGGGCGCGCTGGACGCTGGCTGTGGGTTCACACTGGTACTCCCCGGATGGACGCTGCCGCGCAAGATAGCGTGGATCGGGCAAACCGCGAAATATTGCTGCCGCAACGCCCGGCATGGCAGGCACGCCCCCGGGCACGATCTAGACACTGCCGCAACACCTGCCGGCGCACTGTGTCGACGCTGGAACGCAGCAAGCACGCAGGCGGCTGGTCGACGGCGACGAGTCCCGGCAGGCGCCGGCCTCGTCGACTCAACGAATCGCCCGCAGGCGGTTTTCGGGATTCCCTTTAGGGAGGCGAGTACATGTGGCGCAGACCGTGGACCGTCTTGGGCGCCGCCACTGCGCTGACACTGGCGCTGCTCGCGCTCGCGGCCGGATCGCCGCTGGCCGCGCACGGCGACGCCGGCTTCGTGGCGCGCCTCGATCTGGACGGCCCGATCGGCCCGGCCGCAGCGGAATACGTGGATGCTGCGATGCAACAGGCCAATGCCGACGGCGCCACCGCCATCGTGCTGCAGGTGGATACGCCCGGCGGCCTCGACGGATCGATGCGGCGGATCGTCAGCGCGATTCTCACATCGCGCTTGCCGGTGCTCGGCTACGTGGCACCGGCCGGCGCGCGCGCCGCCTCGGCCGGCACCTACATCTTGTACGCCTGCCCGGTCGCGGCAATGGCGCCGGCCACCCACCTGGGCGCGGCGACCCCGGTCAGCCTCGGCGGCGACTCGCCGCTGCCGAGCGGCGGCATGCAGCCCGCCTCATCCAGGAGCAGCGGCACGCCCGCCTCCGGCGACTCCTCCGCCGATGCCGAATCCCGCAAGGTGCTCAACGACGCGATCGCCTACATCCGCTCGCTGGCGCAACTGCACGGACGCAACGTGGCCTGGGCCGAACAGGCGGTGCGCGGCGCATCCACGCTCACTGCCAGCGAGGCGGCCAGCCAGCACGTGGTCGACTTCGTCGCCGCCGATGTCGCCTCGCTGCTGGCACAGGCCGACGGCCGCGGCGTGCGGCTGGGCGAACGGACGGTGATGCTGAAGCTGCGCGGCCTGCCGGTGCGCGATTACCCGCCGGACTGGCGGGCACGCTTGCTCGGCACCATCACCAACCCGACCATCGCCTATCTGTTGCTGCTGGCCGGCATCTACGGGCTGATCCTGGAAGCCTTCCACCCCGGCACCTACCTGCCCGGCGTCACCGGCAGCATCTGCCTGCTGGTGGGCTTGTACGCGCTGCAGCTGCTGCCGGTGAACTACGCAGGGCTGGTCCTGATGGCGCTAGGCATCGGCCTGCTGCTGGCGGAGGCCTTCGTACCCACTGCGGGCGTGGTCGGCATCGGCGGCGTGATCGCGTTCGTGATCGGCTCGATCATGCTGTTCCACCGCGGCGTGCCGGGTTACGAGGTGAACGTTGGCGTGATCGCCGGCCTCGCCTTCTGCGCCGTCGCCTTGTTGGCCATGCTGCTGCGGCTGGTGTCGCGCGCGCGCCGGGCCAAGCCCTTCGTCGGCGACGCGTCGATGCTGCAGGCCAGCGGCAATCTGCTGCAGGCGGTGTCCGCCGGCGGCGAAAGCTGGGCCCGCATCGGCGGCGAAAGCTGGCAGGTGCACTGCGAAGTCGCCCTGCCTGCCGGGGCGCGCGTACGCGTCACCGGGCGGCGCGGTCTGCTGCTTCAAGTCACGCCCTTGCAGGCGAACAAAGGAGAGCTCCCATGATCGGATTTGGTGGTGTCGTCGTCATCGTGGTGGTCATGCTGCTGTTCCTGACGATCAAGGTGCTGCCGGAATACCAGCGCGGCGTGGTGCTGACACTGGGCCGCTACACCGGCATCAAAGGCCCGGGCCTGGTGCTCCTGGTGCCGATCGTGCAGCGCATGACACGGGTGGACTTGCGGGTGACCGTGATGGATGTGCCGCCGCAGGACGTGATCTCGCGTGACAACGTCTCGGTGCGCGTGAACGCGGTGGTGTATTTCCGCGTGGTGGAGCCGGACAAATCGGTGCTGCAGGTGGAGAACTTCCTGCAGGCCACCAGCCAGTTGTCGCAGACCCGGCTGCGCTCGGTGCTGGGCCAGCACGAGCTGGACGAGATCCTGTCGCAGCGCGATTCGATCAACCACAGCCTGCAGCAGATCCTCGACGAGGCCACCGACCCCTGGGGCATCAAGGTCACCAACGTCGAGCTCAAGGACGTGGATCTCAACGAGACCATGGTGCGCGCCATCGCTCGCCAGGCCGAGGCCGAGCGCGAACGACGCGCCAAGGTGATCCATGCCGACGGCGAACTGCAGGCTGCCGAGAAACTGCGCGATGCCGCCGCCCTGCTCGCGCAACAGCCGCAGGCCCTGTCGCTGCGCTACCTGCAGACGATGGCCGATATGTCCAACAGCGGCAAGGCATCCACCATCGTGTTCCCGCTACCGATGGAGCTGATCAAGCCGCTGCTGGACGCACACAAGTCGACAGGCTGACGGCGGCGGCCTGCTGACAGCAGGCTGTCAGCAGCACCCGGCCAGACTCGGCTCCGTCCCAACGAGGAGTCCCGCCATGACCACACCGCAAATCACCTTGTACGGCTGCGCCCCGGCCTTCGGCCTGCCCGATCCCAGCCCCTTCGTCACCAAGACCGAAGTGCAGCTGCAAATGGCCGGCCTGCCCTACCGCAAGCTGTTCGCGATACCGCCGGAAGCGCCCAAGGGCAAGCTGCCGTACATCGACGACCAGGGCGAGGTGGTGTGCGATTCCAGCTTCATCCGCGCCCATCTCGAGCGCAAGCACGCGCTGGATCTGGACGCCGGGCTCGATGCGCGCCAGCGCGCCGAGGCCTGGGCCATCGAACGACTGGTCGAGGATCACCTGTACTGGGCGATGGTGTGGTTCCGCTGGATCGATGCGGCCAACTTCGCCAAGGGTCCGGCGCATTTCGCCGACCGCGCGCCCGAGGCGATCCGCGAGCGCCTGCGCGAGGACATGCAGGCCGCGAAGCAGAACGAGCTGCATGCGCACGGCCTGGGCCGGCACGCCCGCGAACAGATCGCCGAACTCGGCACCCGCTCGATCGACACGCTGGCGGCGCTGCTGGGCGACCGCGCGTACCTGTTCGGCGAGCGACCGCACGCGGTGGACGCGACCGCGTTCGGCGTGCTCGCGGCGATCCTCACGCCGTTCTTCAACACGCCGCTGCGCACGGCCGCCGAACGCCACCCCAACCTGGTCGACTACGTGGCGCGCATGATGCGTCTCTACTATCCGGCGCACGCATGGCCGCAGGTGCAGGCCGCGGCGGCTTGAGGCAACGGCGATCCGGGCTGGCGACGATCTGCGATGATGCGGCTTTGCCCATACGGATACCCGCCATGCGCCGTTCGCTCGCCCTGCTCGCCTCCTCCGCGCTCGCGCTCGCCACGCTGACCGCCTGCAACAACGGCGCGCCGCCGCCCGCACCGGCCAGCAGCGGCCACGTGGACAAGCTAGGCATTGTCGACGCGAAGGTCGGCAGCGGCGCCGAGGCGAAGCCGGGCATGACCGTGCAGGTGCTCTACACCGGCTGGCTGTACGACGAGCACGCCAAGGACAAGCACGGCAGCAAGTTCGACAGCACCGACGACCACGGCGGCGAACCGTTCTCCTTCCCGCTGGGCCAGGGCCAGGTCATCAAGGGCTGGGACCAAGGTGTGGCCGGCATGCGCGTGGGCGGCGAGCGCACCTTGCTGATCCCGGCCGAACTCGGCTACGGCGCGCGCGGCGCGGGCGGAGTGATCCCGCCCGATGCCTCGCTGGTGTTCGACGTGAAGCTGGTGGGCGTGGGGCAGTAGTAAGCCGCAAACGCACCGCCTCAAGTCGCGCGGCACCCAGCTTCGACCGTTGCTCCTGCGCGCAGGAGCAAAAGCCCCCTCCCGCAAGCGGGAGAGGGGCGCGGGTTAGGCGCGCGCGGCGGCCACCAGTTCATACGAACGTCGCCGCAGCGCGTGGTCGAACACATTGCTGGTGATCATCAGCTCATCCGGCCGATGGCGTGCGATGAACTCCGTGATGCCTTGCTTCACGGTAGTGGCGTCCCCCACCACGGCACACGCCAGTGACCGCTCTACCATCAGTTTTTCCGGCGGCGTCCAATACGACTCGATGTCGTCGATCGGCGGCGGGATCAACCCCGGCCGGCCGCGGCGCAGATTGATGAAGCTCTGCTGCTGGGTAGTGAACAGCCGCCGCGCCTCGGCGTCGCTGCCGGCCGCCACCACGTTGAGGCCGAGCATCGCGTAAGGCCTCGCCAGTCGCGCCGATGGCCGGAAGTCGCGGCGATACAGCGCCAGCGCCTCGTCCATCGCGTCGGGCGCGAAGTGCGAGGCGAAGGCGTACGGCAGGCCCAGCTGCGCAGCCAGCTGAGCGCCGAACAAACTGGAGCCGAGCAGCCACACTGGCACGTCGCTGCCCGCACCGGGCACCGCACGCACCGCCTGCCCCGGCTCCGCCGGTTCGAAATAAGCGAGCAGTTCCGCCACGTCCTGCGGAAACGCATCGGCGCTGTCGTAGTAGCGGCGCAACGCCCGCGCGGTGGGCTGGTCGGTGCCGGGCGCGCGGCCAAGCCCCAGGTCGATCCGCCCCGGATGCAAGGAGGCCAGCGTGCCGAACGCCTCGGCCACCTGCAGTGGCGCGTGGTTCGGCAGCATGATGCCGCCCGCGCCCACGCGGATGGTCGCGGTGCCGGCGGCCACGTGACCGATCAGCACCGCCGTCGCCGCGCTGGCGATACCGGGCATGTTGTGGTGCTCGGCCAGCCAGTAGCGTGCGTAACCCAGCTGCTCGGCGCGTTGCGCCAGGTCCAGAGTGTTGCGGAACGCCTGCGAGGCGTCGCTGCCTTCGGTGATCGGCGCGAGGTCGAGGACGGAAAAGGGAATCATGGTGGCATCCGGTAACACGATGCGCCCTGATCTGGGGGCACCGGCGGCCGTTGCCAATCCGCCGCCGCGGATTCAGGCTCCGGGATGCCGCGCCCGCCACGCGGCCAGCGCGGCCCGGTAGCGCTCCATCGCCTCTCCGTGGAGGTCGTAGATGCAGGGATCGCAGCCATTGCCGCAGCATTCGCCGGGATCGGGCTCGGGGGGCGGCTGGGGCCGCGGGTCGTCCGGGAAATCGACGGACGTGTCGGCAGGACTCACGTGCAGGGGTTCCGGTCGGAAACAGCCCGCGCAGTGTATCGCCCCGCGCTGGCCTCGCGGCCCATGCGCTGCGATGATCGGGGTTCCCCCTTGCGGAAGCTCCCCTGATGACGTCGCGCCGTATCCGCTGCCTGCTCGCACTGCTGGCCACGCTGACCCTGCCCACCTGCGCACTCGCCGCGCAGCCTGCGCATTATCGCGTGGTGGCCTACGACACCGTGCAACACCCCATCCCCGCCGAAGACGTGGATCGCATCGACACCTTGATCTTCGCGTTCGCGGGGGTGGCCGACGGCCGCGTCACGCTGGTCCCCGCCGCCCGCGAGCGGTTGCAGCAGCGGATCGCGCTGAAGGCCGCGCATCCCGGGCTGAAGGTGACGGTGTCGGTGGGTGGCTGGAGCGTGGGCGGCTTCTCCGAGGCGGCGTCCACCGCGGCCGGCCGGCAGCGCTTTGCCGACAGCGCTGCTGCGCTGCTCGTCGAAACGCACGCCGACGGCCTCGATGTGGACTGGGAATATCCCGGCCATCACGAGTCCGGCATCGCCTCCAGCCCGCAGGACCGCGCGAATTTCACCGCCTTGATGAAGGCGCTGCGCACTACGTTGGATCGTGCCGGCAAGAACAACGGCAAGCATTACCTGCTGAGCATCGCCGCCGCCGACGGCCCGTTCGTGGACGGCATCGACATCGCTGCGGTGGCGCCGTCGCTGGACTGGTTCAACCTGATGACCTACGACTTCTGCAACGTGATGACGCCGACCACCTGCAACCACACCGGCCTGCACGCGTCGGAGCTGGCGCCGGCCGATGCGCGCACGTTGTCGCGCGCGGTGCGGCAATTCCTCGCTGCCGGCGTGCCGCCGCGCAAGCTGGTGCCGGGCGTGGCGTTCTACGGCCGCGAATTCGCCGACGTAGACCCGGCCCACCACGGCATGTTCCAGAAATTCGGCCACTACCAGGGCGGCCACGACTGGCCCGAGCTCAAGGCCAACCTCATCGGCCACAACGGCTACGTGCGCTACTGGGACGCAAAAGCCGAAGCGCCCTACCTGTGGAATGAGCAGACGCACCGCTTCGTCACCTACGACGATCCGCAGTCCATCGCCGCCAAGGGCGCCTACGTCAAGGCGCAGCACCTCGGCGGCCTGATGTACTGGGAACAGGCCAGCGATCCCGACGACGAACTGCTCAAGGCGGTGTGGCAAGGCCTGCAATGACACTTGCCCACGACCCGTGACCCATTCCGGAGGCCGCCACGGGACAGCCTCCGGCCAGGCTGGTAAAACGGCAGGCGGCGGGGCTGTCCCTCCCCGAGGTAGCCGATGTTCCCTCACCGTCGCCTGCTAGTCCTGTTCGTCTGCGCGTCGCTGGCGTGCGCGCCGCGTGCCGCCTCCGCCCAGACGCCGGCCCAGGCACCGGCCCAGACAGCGGAACAGTGGCAGGCGCCGCAGCTCGCCGCGGCCAGCAAGTCCGAACGGATCATGGCTGCGGCAAACCGGCGCCAGGGACCACTCGCGCAATACCAGGTGATGCGCAACGCCTTCAACGAGGACAAGTCACCGGCATTCCGGCTGATCTTCAGCCAGTACGTCAGCTGGTACCAGAGTTTCATCGGCGACTATCCGGACGCAGCGGCCAGCTTCTCCATCAAGCAGGTGCCCGAACAGGATGACAGCCCCTCGCCACTGAACCTGTCCGACTACCACGCCCATCCGGCGCTGGCGACGATCCCGCAGCTGGCGAAGCCCTACCCCATCGTGCTGCTCAACGAGGCCCACAACGTGGCGCTCACCCGCAGCCTCACCGTGCAGTTGCTGGGCCGGTTGCGCGAGGAGGGTTTCGACTACTTCGCCGCCGAGACGCTGTACCAGACCGACACCGGCCTGCAGACGCGCGGCTACCCCGTCGACAAAAGCGGCTTCTATACCGAGGAGCCGGTATGCGCCGAGATGGTCCGCACCGCCTTGAAGCTGGGTTTCAAGGTGGTCGCCTACGAGGCCGGCCCCAACGCCACCGGCGACGCGCGCGAGGCCGAGCAGGCGCGCAACCTCTACGAGGCCGTGTTCAAGCGCGATCCCAAGGCACGACTGGTGGTCGATGCCGGTTACGGGCACATCGTGAAGTCCGGCCGTTACCTCGAGGGCTCCTCGATGGCCGAACACTTGTACAAGCTTACCGGCCTGCCGATGCTGTCGGTCGAGCAGACCATGCTTTATCCGCACGCACTCGCCAGCGACGACCACCCGATCTACGCTGCCGTGATGGAACAGCTGCATCCTGACGTGCCGATCGTGTTCACCAGCACCGCAGACAAGCCCTGGTCATTGCACCCGGGCTATGACGTCAGCGTATTCTTCCCGGCTATCCGCCCGGTGCACGGCCGGCCCGACTGGCTGGGCCTGGGCGGTTTGCGCCGCCCCACGTTCGTCGACGGCTCGCGCTGCCAGCAGCACTTCCCCTGCCTGGTCGAGGCGCGCTACGCCGACGAAAGCGACGACGCGATCCCGGCCGACCGCATGGTGCTGGACCGGGCTCCGCTGGTCGGCACGCTCGACATGCTGGTGACGGCCAACGTGCAAGGCGTGCCAGGCTCCGATCTCTACCTGCGCCCCGGCAAGTACCGCCTGCGCTTCAGCGCCGAGAACGGCGATCCGCTCTACCACCGGAACATCACCGTGCCGGCGAAGGGTGGCAACGGCGACCCGGCCGCTAAGCGCCCGGGGCAGCACTAGTTGACGCAAGCCTGCCAACCCGGCGTACTGCGGCGCTATGGCAGCGGCTGACCGGCCGCCACGCTACACGTCGCGAAGGAGAGTCCCTGCATGATCCACCCGACCGTCCGCCCGGCACTGGCCCTGGCCTGCTTGCTGCTCAGCTTCACCGGCGCTGCCGCCCTGCCAGCCGACCCGTTGTCACCCGCTGGCGGCATGCTCGGTTTCACCGCCGACGGCGCCACGCAGCAGCAAAGCCTGGAACAGCGCTTCGACGCCTTGCTCGATCCCGCCGACCAGCGCGCATGGCTGAAGCAGATGTCCTCGCAGCCGAACCAGGTGGGCGCGCCGCACGACAAGGCGAACGCCGAGTTCATGCTGGCGAAATTCCGCGAATGGGGCTGGGATGCGCACATCGAGACCTTCGACGTGCTCTACCCCACGCCGAAGAAAGTGGCGCTGTCGCTGCTCGGGCCCAAGCCGTTCACCGCGAAGCTCAGCGAGCCGCCGCTGCCCGGCGACGCCACCTCCTCGATCCGCGAAGGCACGCTGCCGCCTTACAACGTCTACGGCGCCGACGGCGACGTCACCGCGCCGCTGGTCTACGTCAACTACGGCATGCCGGACGACTACAAGGCGCTGGCCCGGCGCGGCATAGCCGTGAAGGGCAAGATCGTGATCGTGCGCTACGGTGGCGGCTGGCGCGGCCTGAAGCCGAAGCTCGCGCAGGAACACGGCGCGGTGGGCTGCCTGATCTACTCCGATCCGCGCGATGACGGCTACTACCGCGGCGACGCGTATCCGGACGGCGGCTGGCGCCCCGCCGACGGCGTGCAGCGCGGCTCGGTGGCCGACATGCAGGTCTACCCCGGCGATCCCACCACGCCCGGCTACGGCTCGGTCCCCGGCGCGAAGCACCTCGCGTTGAAAGACGCGAAGACGCTGATGAAGATCCCGGTGCTGCCGATCTCCTACGCCGACGCCACGCCGCTGCTCGCCTCGCTGGGCGGCCCGGTGGCTCCCGCCGATTGGCGCGGCGCCCTGCCCCTCAGCTACCACGTCGGCCCGGGCACCGCGAAGGCGCACCTGGTCGTCGAGTCAAACTGGGACCGCAAGCCGGTCTACGACGTGATCGCCACGCTCAAGGGCACCACCGAACCAGACCAGTGGATCGTCCGCGGCAACCACCACGACGGCTGGGTGTTCGGCGCCTGGGACCCGCTCGCCGGCAACGTGGCGCTGATGGCCGAGGCCAAGGCGATCGGCGCCCTGTACAAGCAGGGCTGGCGGCCGCAGCGCACCCTGGTCTACGCCAGCTGGGACGGCGAAGAGCCCGGCTTGCTCGGCTCAACCGAATGGGCCGAAACGCACGCGCAGGAACTGCAGGCCAAGGCCGTGCTCTACGTCAACTCCGACACCAACGGCCGCGGCTTCCTCGGCGCCGGCGGCAGCCATTCGCTGCAGCACCTGGTAAACCAGGTCGCCGCCGGTGTCGCCGATCCGGAGACCCACGTCAGCGTGCGCGAGCGCCGGCGCGCCCACATGCTGGTGGACGGTGCGGCCAAGGGCGTGGACCCGGAGGCCAAGGAAAACGCCAGACTGGCCGCCGCCGGCGGCGACCTGCCGATCGACGCATTGGGCTCGGGCTCCGACTACAGCGCCTTCCTCGAACACCTGGGTATCGCCTCGCTGGATCTCGGTTTCGGCGGCGAGGACGACAACGGCGGCGTGTACCACTCGCGCTACGACTCGTTCGACCACTACGTGCGCTTCGGCGACCCCAGCTTCGAATACGGCGTGGCACTGTCCAAGGTCGCCGGCCACATCGTGCTGCGCACCGCCGATGCCAGCGTGCTGCCGCTGCGCTTCGGCGACTTCAGCGACACGCTGGACCGCTACATGAAGCAGCTGCACGAACTGGTCGCCGACACCCGCAAGGCCACCGAGGAACAGCACCACCTGCTCGACCTGCACGCCTACGCGCTGGTCAACGACCCTACCCGCCCGCTGGCGCCGCCCGCGCGTGACTCCGACGTGCCGGCGATCGACCTCGCACCGCTGGACCATGCCGCGCAAAAGCTGAAGCAGAGCGCGCAAGCGTACGAAACCGCCTACCACGCCCGCGCCGCCAGCGGACTCGACCTCAGCGACGCCCAGCGCAGCACATTGAACGCGCTGATGGGCCGCATGGAACAGTCACTCGCCAGCCCCGACGGCCTGCCTGACCGCACCTGGTTCCGGCACATGATCTATGCGCCCGGGATGCTCACGGGTTATGGCGTGAAGACCGTGCCGGGTGTCCGCGAGGCGCTGGAGGCGCGGCGGTGGGATGAGGCGGATCGGTATGCCGTGATCACGGCCAAGGTGCTGGATGGGTATCGGGCGCAGCTTGATCGGCTCACTGGGATGCTGAAGCAGGCACGTTGAACATAGTCGTGGAATCCATTTAACCTGGATCATTTTGAGGCGCAACTTGAATCAACCACCAAATGGCGCAGATGTGTCATATTGACGTGGCGGAAGGAAAACCCACAATGAAACTGGCATCTGCACACATTCAAGATTTCAAACGCTTTACGGATCTAACAATCACAAACGTGCCGGCCAAAGCTAAGCTGGTGGTACTTGTCGGACCAAATGGCGCTGGAAAAACTTCGCTGTTCGAAGCATTCAACTACTGGGTCTCCATTGCGAGGCAGCAGTACAACAATTTTGACGCCCTATACCATGCCAAGGCAGGGCGCCCCGTCGTCACGGATTGGTCTCAGATGTTGCAGAAAATTGATCTGCAATTTCACGACACGCAACAAATCAACCCTCAAGCTCATTCGCAACAATCCATTAAGTCGTTCTACATTAGATCTGCATATCGGCACGAGCCTGACTTCACAGTAAATCAGTTGAACCGAGCCGATGATATGCTCCTCGACAGTCGCAGGCCTCCGAAGTTGATAATTGGCGAGGCTCGCGTCTCTGACAATTACCAGCGCATAGTGTCAGCGAGCGTAGAAGCCCTATTTAATCCCTCGAACCAGAGCACAACAGCTGGCCAGATTGTGGACCGGCTTATCGGCCGTATAAGAGAAGGGATCGGCCGCGTGTTCGATGACCTCAGCTTGGACGGGCCAGGCAGACCTATGCAAGACGGATCTTTTTTCTTTTCCAAGGGCGCAAGCACGGGTTACCACTACAAGAATTTATCTGGCGGAGAGAAGGCCGCGTTTGATCTTCTCTTGGACTTCATAGTGAAGACAGAAGTTTTCGATGACTCAATCTTCTGCATCGATGAACCTGAATTGCATATGCACACACGCTTACAAAGTCAATTGCTCGATGAGCTTTTGCGACAGATACCGACCCACTGCCAACTTTGGCTCTCCACGCACTCCATCGGCATGATGCGACGCGCAATGGAATTGCACCGCGCGAATCCCGATGAAGTGGTTTTTCTCGACTTCGGAGCATTCGATTTCGACCAGCCAACTGTGATGAAGCCAGCAGTGATCGACAGAACTTTCTGGAAGAAGATGTTTGCCGTGGCGCTGGACGATCTTTCAGAACTTGTATCGCCAAAGCAGATCGTCTTCTGTGAAGGCCGGCGGGAATCTGGTGGTAGCCGAAGTACATCAACCTTTGACGCCGCGGTATACCGCACTATCTTTGGAGCTCTTCACCCTGATACCGAATTTGTTCCACTTGGCGGAACAAGTGAGTTAGATAGGGATGCTCTATTACTTAGCACCGTCCTGACACAAATGCTTCCAAGTATACGTACATGGAAGGTGTTCGATCGCGATGACAGAAGTGCTGCGGAGATAACTGAACTCAATGCCTCTGGAACACGCGTCTTAGCTAGACGAGATCTTGAGAGCTACCTCTGGGATGACGAAATTCTTTCCGAACTCGCAGCAGCTTCCGGGCGCGCATCGGAGACCCCGGCCCTTGTCGCCGAGAAGAAACGGCTGATCGATCAACTCCCGCAACTAGGAAAACCTGTCGACGACATCAAGGCTATAGCTGGTCAAATGTATAACGAATGCAAGAGACGCCTTCAGTTGACGCAGTGTGGGAATAACGCAACTGACTTCGCACGAATTACTCTAGCCCCGCTGGTCAAGCCGAACACCCGAACATACTCTGAACTTGAAACTGCCGTCTTCGGAAGTATTTAACGGCAGAAGTCAGCGCCTATACGAGGCCTCTAGGCACAATCCAACAAATTGATCGACATGTGCGCTGGTCGCCCTATCGACAGACTTCGCCCATGTAGCGCGACGCTCACTAACCAACTCTGACGTCAATGGCAGCCTCGAAACACCAACGCCAAAGGCCGGCTTTCGCCGGCCTTTGCGCATCTGGTGACCCCGGCGCGATTCGAACGCGCGACCTTCCCCTTAGGAGGGGGATGCTCTATCCAGCTGAGCTACGGGGCCATAGCCGACAAGCATAGCAAGATTGCCGATCGCCACGGCAGCGCTGGAACCGTGATCGTCCGAGCGCGCCCCGCCGCCGCGTCCCTGCGCGCCCTCTTGAAGTAGATATCATTTTGATATCTACTAGCCGCAGCCTAAGGAGGATCACCCATGAACGAACGCAAGGGTTCTTCGGTCGCCGGCATTCCGGTTGTCGGACTCTGTGTGCTGGTGGCCATCGCCGGCCTCATCCTGCTGCTCTCCCGCAGTCCGTACGCAGTGCTCGGCGTCCTGCTGGGGGTGCTCGACGTCTTTCTGCTCAAGGGTTTCTTCCAGGTCGCGCCCAACACCGGACAGGTGATGCAGCTGTTCGGCAAGTACACCGGCACCGTCCGCGAGGAAGGCCTGCGCTGGACCAATCCGTTCTATGCCAAGCGCATGATTTCGCTGCGCGTGCGCAATTTCGAAAGCAGTAAGCTGAAGGTCAACGACAGCGACGGCAATCCGATCGAGATCGCCGCAGTGGTGGTGTGGCAGGTGGTGGACACCGCCGAGGCGGTGTTCTGCGTGGACGACTACGAGAACTACGTGCACATCCAAAGCGAGTCGGCGCTGCGGCAGATGGCGCAGAGCTATCCCTACGATGCCCACGACAGCGGTCAGCCCTCGCTGCGCAGCCACGGCGACGATATCAACACGCACTTGCGCGACGAGATCCAGGCCCGGCTGGGCAAGGCCGGTGTCGAGGTCACCGAGGCGCGCATCAGCCATCTCGCCTATGCGCAGGAAATCGCCCAGGCCATGCTGCAACGGCAGCAGGCCAGCGCCATCGTCGCCGCCCGCACACGCATCGTGGAAGGTGCGGTAGGCATGGTCGGCATGGCGTTGGAGGAGCTGCGCAAGCAAGGCGTGGTGGAACTGGACGAGGAGCGCAAGGCCGCGATGGTCAGCAACCTGCTGGTGGTGTTGTGTGGCGAGCGCGGCACCCAGCCCGTGCTCAACACCGGCACGCTGTACAACTGACGGCAGCATGGCTGGCGAAAAGAAAGCCTATCCACTGCGTATCAGCGCTGCTGTCCTGGAGGCGATGCAGCGCTGGTCGGATGACGAGCTGCGCAGCCTCAATGCCCAGATCGAATACGTGCTGCGCGACGCGCTGCGCAAGTCGGGACGACTGAAGCCGGGCAAGTCCGCACCGGTCGAGGACGACGACTGAGCGAACGACGGCGGCCCGACCCGACTTCCGGAGCCCGGCCCTGTGCCCGCAGCAGGAACGCCGCCCTCGTCCCCGCCACATGCCCCCTGAAGCACCGGGCGCCGCGGACGCCTGCGCACCCCGGCCACCCTATGGGCGCGGACGGCCGCCCCGGCATAGATCGCCGCCCGCTGCAAACCGGGGACACGGCCTCCCCTGCTAGAATCCCCCTTTTGAAACGGGGCGCCTACGCGCGTCCGGCACTGGAGTCCGCATGTCCCACAGCATCCTCTCCGCGCTCGGCCTGGCCGAGACGAATTCTGGTACCTACCTCGGCAACGGCGAATGGTCGAAGACCAGCGACGCCGGCGTGCTGGAGCCGGTGAACCCGACCACCGGCGAGGTGCTGGGCCGCGTGAACGCTTCCTCGCAGGCCGACTACGACGCCATCGTCGAGCGCGCCCAGGCCGCCTTCAAAGTGTGGCGCACCACGCCGGCGCCGCGCCGCGGCGAGGCGATCCGCCTGTGCGCCGACGCGCTGCGCACGCACAAGGATGCGCTGGGCTCGCTGGTGGCGCTGGAGATGGGCAAGTCCAAGCCGGAAGGCGACGGCGAAGTGCAGGAGATGATCGACATCGGCGATTTCGCCGTGGGTCTGTCGCGCCAGCTGTACGGCCTGACCATGCACAGCGAGCGCCCCGGCCACCGCATGTACGAGCAGTGGCACCCGATCGGCCTGGTCGGCATCATCAGCGCGTTCAACTTCCCGGTCGCGGTGTGGGCGTGGAACAGCTTCATCGCGGCGATCTGCGGCGACATCAGCATCTGGAAGCCCTCGCCCAAGACCCCGCTGTCCGCCATCGCCTCGATGAAGATCTGCAACGAGGCGCTGAACAAGGCCGACTTCCCCGACCTGTTCTTCTTGTTCAACGACGCCGGCAGCGCGCTGGCGCAGCAGTTCGTGGACGACAAGCGCATCGGGTTGATCTCGTTCACCGGCAGCACCAAGGTGGGCCGCCAGGTCGGCGAGCGCGTGGCGCAGCGCATGGGCCGTTCGCTGCTGGAGCTCGGCGGCAACAACTGCATCATCGTGGACGAGACCGCCGATCTTAAGCTGGCAATCCCGGCCATCGTGTTCGGCGCGGTCGGCACCGCCGGCCAGCGCTGCACCACCACGCGCCGCCTGATCGTGCAGGAGTCGGTGTACGACGAGGTGCTGGCCAAGCTGATCACCGCGTACAAGCAGGTGGAGGGCAAGATCGGCGATCCCACCGACCCAGCCAACCTGATGGGCCCGCTCAACAGCAAGGAAGGCGTGGCCGCCTATCTCGACGCCATCGCCAAGGCCAAGGCCGCGGGCGGCAAGGTGGAAAGCGGCGGCGCCGCGATCGAGCGCCCCGGCAACTTCGTGTTGCCGGCCATCGTCACCGGCCTCACCAACGACGCCGAGATCGTGCAGCACGAGACCTTCGCGCCGATCCTGTACGTGATGAAGTACCGCGACATCGCAGACGCCATCGACATGCAGAACGCGGTGCCGCAAGGCCTGTCGTCCTCGATCTTCACCACCAACCTGAAGCGCGCGGAAGCCTTCCTGTCCGCTGCCGGCAGCGACTGCGGCATCGCCAACGTCAACATCGGCACCTCGGGCGCGGAGATCGGCGGCGCGTTCGGTGGCGAGAAGGAAACCGGTGGCGGCCGCGAGTCGGGTTCGACGGCGTGGCAGGCCTACATGCGCCGCCAGACCAACACCATCAACTACTCCGATTCGCTGCCGCTGGCGCAGGGCATCAAGTTCGACCTGTAACGCAGTACCCCTGCAGCGCCCCGGCACCGGGGCGCTGCGACGCCGACCCGCACCTCGCAAGGGACGTACGCCATGAGCTATCAGCCTCCTGCAAGCCGCAGCACCAATGCGCTGGCCGTGGTCAGCCTGGTGTCCGGCATCTCGGCCTGGTGCATGTTCCCGGTGCTGGGGGCGATCATCGCCGTGGTCTGCGGCCATCTCGCCCGCGGCGAAATCCGCCGCGCGCCACCGGGCAGCATGGAGGGCGACGGCATGGCTGTCGCCGGCCTGGTGCTGGGCTATCTGCAACTGGCGTTCGGCGTACTCTTCATCATCGTAGCCATCGGCTTCGTCTTCCTCGGCCTCAGCCTCCACGCATGGCACTGACCGTGCCGGATGCGCCCGGAGCGTTCGATTTCCGCGGCTGGCGCATCGTCGTTGCCGGCGGCAGCAAGGGCATCGGCCGCAGCATCGCGCTGGGTTTCGCCCAGGCCGGCGCGTCGGTGTCGGTCTGCGCGCGCGGCGCCGCGGCGTTGAAAGCCGCCCATGACGACATCGCCGGCTTCGGCCACCCGACGCACTCCGCCAGCTGCGATCTTGGCGACGATGCCTCCATCGCCGCCTACATCGACGACGCCGCCGATGCGCTGGGCGGCATCGACGTACTGGTGAACAACGCCTCGGGCTACGGCTTCAGCGAAGACGACGCGGCCTGGCTGGCGAATTTCAACATCGACCTGATGGCCGCGGTTCGCGCCTCGCGCTGCGCGCTGCCGCATCTGCAGGCCTCGCCGCACGCCTGCATCCTGCACACCAGCTCGATCGCTGCCTTTCATCCGCGCCGCAACGGCTCCGCCTACGCCGCGATGAAGGCCGCCCTCAGCCACTACACCACCTCGCAAGCCCTGCAGCTCGCCGGCCAGCGCATCCGCGTCAACGCGATCGCGCCCGGCTCCATCGAATTTGCCGACGGCTTGTGGGACAGGCGCAAGCGCGACGAACCCGGGCTGTACGCCGCCACGCTGGCGAAGATCCCGTTCGGCCGCTACGGCACGCCGGAGGAGATCGCCCACCCCGCGCTGTTCCTCGCTTCGCCCTACGCCGGCTGGATCACCGGCCAGACACTGTGCGTGGATGGCGGCCAGGGGCTTTCGGGGTGACGCCATGAACAAGCTGCACAGCACCGAACGCTTCAGCGACCGCGTTGCCGACTACGTGCGCTATCGCCCCGACTACCCCGTCGCGATGCTCGACTGGTTGCATCGCGAGCAAGGCGTTGCGCCTGCATGGAAGGTGGCCGACGTGGGCGCCGGCACCGGTATCTCCTGCCAGCTGTTCCTCGACGCCGGCCACGAGGTGACCGCGGTGGAACCGAACGCGGCGATGCGCGAGGCCGCCGTCGCCTGGCTGGGCGGCAACCCGCGCTTCCGCGCCATCGATGGCACCTCCGATGCCACCACGCTGCCCGACGCCAGCGTCGACCTGGTCACGGTGGCGCAGGCTTTCCACTGGTTCGACCCGGCCAGCACGCGGCGCGAGTTCGCGCGCATCCTGCGCCCCGGCGGCCTTGCCGCGATCTTCTGGAATTCGCGCCGACTCACCGGCACGCCCTTCCTCGAAGGCTACGAGGCGCTGCTGCTGCGCTACGGCACCGACTACACCAGCGTGGCCGAGCGCTATGCGGACGACGACAGCATGCGCGCGTGGTTCGGTGCCGGCTGGCGCGGCACGGCACGCTTCGAACACAAGCAGTTGCTGGATTTCGACGGCCTGCGCGGGCGTCTGATGTCCTCTTCCTACGCACCGAAACCCGGTCATTCGCAGCACGGACCCATGCTCGCCGCCTTGCGCGAGCTGTTCGACCGCTGCCAGCGAAATGGCCGCATCAGCTTCGACTACGACACGCGCATCATCGTCGGCTCCCTGGATTGAATATGTACGACCTGCTCCGCCCGCTGCTGTTCGCACTGGATGCCGAAACCGCGCACGGCCTCACCTTGTATGGCCTGGACGTGGCCCATCGCAGCGAGTTGATGCGCTTCGTCGCCAAGCCCGCCGGCGAACTGCCGATGGAAGCCTTCGGCATACGCTTTCCCAACCCCGTCGGCCTCGCCGCCGGCCTGGACAAGAATGCCGACCATCTCGACGCGCTGGGGGCGCTGGGCTTCGGCTTCGTCGAGGTGGGCACGGTGACGCCGCGGCCGCAGGCCGGCAATCCCAAGCCGCGGCTGTTCCGGCTGCCGCAGCACGAAGCCATCATCAATCGCATGGGCTTCAACAACGCCGGCGTCGATGCGCTGGTGCGCAACGTGGAGCAGTCGAGTTACCGCGGCGTGCTCGGTATCAACATCGGCAAAAACAAGGACACGCCGAACGAGCAGGCGGTGGACGACTACCTGCTGTGCCTCGACCGCGTGTACGCCCGCGCCAGCTATATCACGGTGAACATCTCGTCGCCGAACACGCAAGGCCTGCGCGACCTGCAGGAAGAAGCCACGCTGCGCCGCTTCATCGACACGCTGCGCGAGCGGCAGGAACAACTCGGCTCGCAGAGCGGCGCGCGCAAGCCGATGTTGTTGAAGATCGCACCCGATCTCTCCGAACACGAACAGGACGGTGTCGCCGAAGCCTTGCTGGCCAGCGGCATCGACGGCGTGATCTGCACCAACACCACCGTCGACCGCGCCCTGGTCGCGAACGACCCGAACGGCCACGAGACCGGCGGGCTGTCCGGCAAGCCGCTGCTCGCGCTCGCCACCGATGTACTGCGCGGCATGCGCCAGCGCCTGGGCGAACACATGCCGATCGTGGGCGTGGGCGGCATCCTCGGCGGCGATGACGCGGCGGAAAAACTGGCTGCCGGCGCCAACCTGGTGCAGATCTATTCCGGGCTGATCTACCGCGGCCCGCGCCTGATCGCCGAATGCGTGGACGAGATCCGCCGCCAACAGGAAAACCGGCATGCCGGCTGAGCGCATCGACATGGGCGGCTACACGCTCACCGAAAACGCCCCGCTCGCCAGCCGCAACACGCTGCGCGTGAACGCTCGGGCGAAGCTGCTGGCCGAACTGCGCGACGCCAGCAAGCTGCCCGAGCTGCTGGATTTCCCAGCCGTGCGCAGCGCGCCGCTGCTGGTGCTGGGCGAAGGCAGCAACCTGCTGCTCGCCGGCGACTTCGACGGCACCGTGCTGGCGATGGAAACCCGCGGCGTGCAGGTGGAACAAGATGGCGACACCGCACGCATCGCGGTGGCCGCCGGCGAACGCTGGGACGACTTCGTGCGCTGGTCGCTGGGCCAGGGCTACGCCGGCCTGGAAAACCTGATCCTGATTCCCGGCACGGTGGGCGCCGCGCCGATCCAGAACATTGGCGCCTACGGCACCGAAGTGGCCGAGTTCATCGAAAGCGTGGAAGCCTGGGACACCCGCGAGCGCCGCGTCGCCCAGCTCGACCGCGCCAGCTGCGCGTTCGGCTACCGCGACTCGCTGTTCAAGCACGAGCCCGGCCGCTACATCGTCACCGCCGTGCGCTTCGCCCTGCCCCGCTCGCGCGAACTGCGGCTCGACTACGCGGGCATCCGCGAGGAGCTGGCGCGCATGGGCGTGGCCCGGCCCGCGCCGTTCCACGTCGCCGAAGCCGTGGTGCACCTGCGCACGCGCAAGCTGCCCGACCCCGCGGTGATCGGCAACGCCGGCAGCTTCTTCAAGAATCCGGTGGTCGGCGCGGCACAGGCCGAAGCGCTCAAGCGCGACCACCCGGAACTGCCGGCGTGGCCGCAAGCCGATGGCCGCAGCAAGCTCTCCGCCGCGTGGCTGATCGAGGCCGCCGGCCTCAAGGGCAGCCGCGACGGCGACGCCGGCATCTCCAACCGCCATGCCTTGGTGCTGGTGAACCACGGCCACGCCAGCGGCGGCGAGCTGTGGGCCTTCGCGCAACACGTGATCGCCACCGTGGCGGCGAAGTTCGGCGTGCGGCTGGAGCCGGAGCCGGTGGTGGTCGGCGCGCGCTGAGCCACTGCTGTCGGGGATATTTCGCGAGCGCTCTTCTCCCCTCTCCCTCCGGGAGAGGGGCTGGGGGAGAGGGTTCGGGCGAAGCGCGTTGCTGGCGTCTTGCGCAAGTCACCGTCATCTCGCTCTGCCCGAACCCTCTCCCGCCCTTCGGGCACCCTCTCCCGGAGGGAGAGGGATTCACTCGTGCGGGTCCGAGCAAATTCAATTTCGCCATTGTTCGTTGTTGAAGCGAAGCCCCCCCCGGCAGCTGAAGGACGAGCATGAAGGTGGCCGTGCACGTACCGTGCAGGCCACCCTTCACGCCGCCCGAAGAATCCCCATGACAGCATGGCCGCTCCCCTTCCTCAGGAGCGCGTCATGGCCATCCGCAATGTCGCTGACGTGCTGGTCGAAACCCTGGCCAACGCCGGCGTGCGCCGCATCCATGGCGTGGTCGGCGACAGCCTCAACGGCATCACCGAGTCGCTGCGCCAGCGTCCGGAGATGCGCTGGATCCACTATCGGCACGAGGAGGCTGCGGCGTTCGCTGCCGGCGCCGAAGCGCAGCTCACCGGCCAGCTGGCGGTATGCGCCGGCTCCTGCGGCCCCGGCAATCTGCACCTGATCAACGGCTTGTACGACGCGCAGCGCTCGCGCACGCCGGTGCTGGCGATCGCTGCGCACATACCGTCGGTGGAAATCGGCAGTGGCTACTTCCAGGAAACCCATCCGCAGAACCTGTTCCAGGAATGCAGCCACTATTGCGAACTGGTGAGCAGCCCCAGCCAGATCCATCGCGCCGCCGAGATCGCGGTGCGCACGGCGGTCGCGCAACGCGGCGTGTCCGTGCTGGTGATTCCCGGCGACGTCGCGCTGGCCGAGGCCTCCGGCCCGGTCGCCGATGCCGCCAGCCTGTTGCCGGTGGCGCCCGTGGTGGTGCCTACGCCGGACCAGCTCGACCAGTTGGCCGGGCTGCTGGCCGGTGGTCGCAAGGTCACCTTGTTCTGCGGGCGCGGCTGCGCCGGTGCGCACGACGCGGTGATGCGCCTGGCCGACACGCTGAAGGCGCCGGTGGTGCACGCTTTGGGCGGCAAGGAACACATCGAGTGGGACAACCCCAACGACGTCGGCATGACCGGCCTGATCGGCTTCAGCTCCGGCTACCAGGCGATGATGAATTGCGACACCTTGCTGCTGCTCGGCACCGACTTCCCGTACCGGCAGTTTTTCCCCAGCGATGCGACGATCTGCCAGATCGACCTGCGCGGCGAGAACCTGGGACGCCGCTGCAAGCTCGACCTGGGCTTGGTCGGCGACGTTGGCGCCACCCTCGAGGCACTGCTGCCGCGCCTCAAGCCCGCGCGCGATGACGGCCACCTCAAGGCCAGCCTCGCCCACTACCGCAAGGCGCGCGAAGGGCTGGACGAACTCGCCAGCGGCAAGCCGGGCCAGAAACCCATCCACCCGCAATACGTGGCGAAGGTGGTGGACCAGGTCGCCAGCGAGGACGCGGTGTTTACCTGCGATGTGGGCACGCCCACGATCTGGGCCGCGCGCTACCTGCGCATGAACGGCAAGCGCCGCCTGCTTGGCTCCTTCGTGCACGGCTCGATGGCCAACGCGATGCCGCAGGCCATCGGCGCGCAGACCGCGTTTCCCCAGCGCCAGGTGGTCAGCCTCTCCGGCGACGGCGGCTTCGCGATGCTGATGGGCGACCTGCTCACCCTGATCCAGCACAAGCTGCCGGTGAAGATCGTGGTGTTCAACAACGGCACGCTGGGTTTCGTGGAGCTGGAGATGAAGGCCGCCGGCTTCCTGCCCGTCGGCGTATCGCTGGACAACCCCGACTTCGCCGCCATGGCGCGCGCCGTCGGCATCCATGGCGTGCGTGTGGAGGACCCCGGCGATCTGGAAGGCGCGGTGCGCGAGGCTTTCGCGCATGAGGGTCCCGCCTTGGTCGACGTGCGCACCAACCGCCAGGAACTGTCGATGCCGCCGAAGATCCAGCTCGAACAGGTCAAGGGCTTCAGCCTGTGGGCGCTGCGCACCGTGATGAACGGCCGCGGCGACGAACTGATCGAACTGGCGCGCAGCAACCTGCGCCGCTGAAACCCCAACCCCTCTCCCTCCGGGAGAGGGGTTGGGGTGAGGGTTCGGCTACCGCCGGAACCTCACCCCTTGGCCGGCTTCTCGATATCCGGCAACAAGATCGCGCACACACCGATCAGCGGCAGGAAGGCACACAGCTGATACACGTAGCCGATGCCATCGAGATCGGCCAGCTTGCCCAGCACCGCGGCGCCCAGGCCGCCCATGCCGAAGGCCAGCCCGTAGAACACGCCGGAGATCATGCCGATGCGACCCGGCACCAGCTCCTGCGCGTAGACGATGATGGTGGTGAAGGCCGAGGCCAGCACCAGGCCGATCACCACGCTGAGCACGCCGGTCCAGAACAGATTCGCATGCGGCAGCAGCAGGGTGAACGGCGCCACGCCGAGGATCGAACCCAGGATCACCCACTTGCGCCCGACCTTGTCGCCCAGCGGCCCGCCGATCAGCACCCCCGCCGCCACCGAGGCGAGAAACACGAACAGATGCACCTGCGCGTTCTGCACCGACACGTTGAAGCGGTGCATCAGGTAGAACGTGTAATAGCTGCTGATGCTGGCGATGTAGAAATACTTGGAGAAGATCAGCACCACCAGGATCAGCAGCGAAGCCTTCACCATGCCCGGCGACAGCTCGCGCAACGCCGCGCGGCGGGCGCGCGACTTGCCGTGGGTAGCGTGGTGGCGGGCGTACCAGTGGCCGACCTGCATCAACACCGCGATCGCCAGCAGCGGCGCCAGCGCGAACCACGCCACGCTGCCGCGTCCATAAGGCACGATGATCCACGCCGCCAGCAACGGCCCCAGCGAGGCGCCGAGGTTGCCGCCCACCACGAACACCGACTGCGCCAGCCCCGGGCGGCCGCCCGAAGCCATGCGCGCCACCCGCGACGACTCCGGATGGAAGATCGACGAACCGGTGCCCACCAGCGCCGCCGCCAACAGCAGCACCGGGAAGTTGGGCGCGGTCGCCAGCAGCAGCAGCCCGGCCAACGTGAAGCCCATGCCCGCGGCCAGCGAATACGGCATCGGGCGGCGGTCGGCCGCCATGCCCACCAGCGGCTGCAGCAGCGAAGCGGTGACCTGGTAGGTCAGCGTGATCAGGCCGACCTGGGCGAAGCTGAGGTTGAAACCGCTCTTCAGCAGCGGGTAGATCGCCAGGATCAGCGACTGGATCATGTCGTTGAGCAGGTGCGAGAAGCTGATCGCACCCAGCACAGTGAACTGGGTGCGATCCTCGGCTACCGCGGGCGGGTTGGCGGCAGGGCTCAGTGGAATAGCGTCGACGCGGGTCTGCATGGGGGGACTCGTCGGGGATCTCGGGGGAACGGATCACGACGGCGCGCCTTGCATCCGTCGCTGCGCACACGATAATTCGCCGGATGGCGGCCCGCATGCGCCGCTGGGTCAACTTCTGTCGAAATCGGGCCATGCGACATACCCGCGTTGATGCGTACGAGAATGCCCCGCGCGATGTCGTGGCCACCGGCAACGACTACGCCGCCGGCTACGTGCTGCCTGCGCATGCGCATCAGCGCGGCCAGCTGCTGTACGCGGCCACCGGCGTGGTCAGCGCGGTGACCGACCGCGGCAGTTGGGTGGTGCCGCCGCGGCGCGCGTTGTGGCTACCGCCAGGCGTGCCGCACGAGGTGCACATGAGCGGCGAGGTCTCCACACGCAGCGTCTACGTACGGCGCGAGGCCGCCGACGCCGCGGGCCTGCCCGCGTACTGCCAGGTGATCGAGGTGTCGCCGCTGCTGCACGCGCTGCTGCTGGAAGCGGTGGACCTTCCGCTGGAATACGCGCTGGACGGTCGCGACGGCCGCGTCATGGCGCTGCTGCTGGACGAGATTCGTACCATGCCCGCGCTGCCGCTGAACACGCCGCTGCCCGACGAGCCGCGCCTGCGCCGGCTGTGCCGCGCCCTGCTCGCCGCACCCGCGCTGGAGATCGACGTCGATGCGATGGCGCACAAGGCCGGCATGAGCCGGCGCCACTTCACCCGGCTGTTCCGCCAGCAGACCGGCATGAGCTTCGCCGCGTGGCGCCAGCAAGCCTGCCTGCTCGCCGCACTGACCCGGCTCGGCAGCGGCGAACCAGTCACCACCGTCGCCATCGAGCTGGGCTACGCCAGCGCCAGCGCGTTCAGCGCCGCGTTCCGGCGCACGCTGGGCGCGCCGCCCAGCCGCTACCTGGCGTTGCATGGTCGCGAAGGCGCCTCGGGCCACAGCGCGGCCGGTGTCATTGAACCGTCATGAAACAACGGCACGGTGTCGCCCACGCTCATGCACGGAGCGCATGAGCCGCCGGGGTTACCATGCCCGGAAGGACCGGCGCGGCATGCGCTCCCACGGATTACGCCTCGATGAGTTCACACGCCCCCCGCAAGCCGTCGCCGGCCGCCGCTAGCGCATCCGCAGCCAACGACGCGGTCGCCGCGCCCGACCTCGGCGAACGCCGGCTGTACCTCAACCGCGAGCTGTCGCAGCTGGAGTTCAACATCCGCGTGCTGGACCAGGCGCTGGATCAGCGCACGCCGCTGCTGGAGCGGCTGAAGTTCCTGCTGATCTTCTCGCGCAACATGGACGAGTTCTTCGAGATCCGCGTGGCAGGCCTCAAGGGCCAGATCGCGCTGGACCACGAACTGCTCGGTGCCGACGGCATGGCGCCGCGCCAGACGCTGGCCGAGATCAGCACGATCGCGCACCAGCAGATCGAGCGGCAGTACGCGATCCTCAACGAGCGCATCCTGCCGGAGCTCGCTGCGCACGGTATCCGCATCGCGCGGCGCGACGAGTGGACGCACAAGCAGCGGCAGTGGGTGCGCCGCTACTTCCGCGAGGAGGTGGCGCCGCTGGTGACGCCGATCGGCCTGGACCCCACCCACCCGTTCCCGCTGCTGGTCAACAAGAGCCTCAACTTCATCGTGCAGCTGGACGGCGTGGACGCGTTCGGCCGCGACTCCGGCCTCGCCGTGGTGCCCGCGCCACGCGTACTGCCGCGGCTGATCCGCGTGCCCGACGAGATTGCCGACGGCGGCGATTGCTACGTGCTGCTGTCCTCGATGATCCATGCGCACGCCGAAGAACTGTTCCCCGGCATGAACGTGCTCGGCTGCTATCAGTTCCGGCTGACCCGCAACGCCGACCTCGCGCTCGATCCCGAGGACGTGGAGGACTTGGCGCTGGCGCTGCGCGGCGAGCTGTATTCGCGCCGCTTCGGCAACGCGGTGCGGCTGGAGGTGGCCGACAATTGCCCCAAGGCACTCAGCACGCATCTGCTGAAACAGTTCGGCCTCACCGAGTCGGAGCTGTACGAAGTGAACGGCCCGGTGAACCTGGCGCGGCTGTTCCGCATCGCCAGCAAAGTGAACTACCCCAGGCTGCAGTACAAGCCATTCGTACCCGCGCTGCCGAAGACGCTGAAGCACGCCGAAGATCTGTTCTCGGTGATCGCGAAGCAGGACGTGCTGCTGCTGCACCCCTACGAATCCTTCGTGCCGGTGGTGGATTTGCTGCGTCAGGCCGCGAAGGATCCGCAGGTACTGGCGATCAAGCAGACGCTGTACCGCACCGGCGCGGATTCGGAACTCGTCGACGCCCTGGTCGACGCCGCGCGCGCGGGCAAGGAAGTGACCGCGGTGGTGGAGCTGCGCGCACGCTTCGACGAGGAATCCAACCTCACGCTCGCCTCGCGCCTGCAGCAAGCCGGCGCGATGGTGATCTACGGCGTGGTCGGCATCAAGACCCACGCCAAGCTGATGCTGATCCAGCGCCGCGAAGGCAGCGAGCTGGTGCGCTACGCGCACCTCGGTACCGGCAATTACCACGCAGGCAACGCGCGGCTGTACACCGACTACAGCCTGCTTACTTCCGACGAAGTGCTGTGCGAGGACGTGCACAAGCTGTTCAGCCAGCTCACCGGCATGGGCAAGATGCTGCGCCTGCGCAAGCTGCTGCAGGCGCCGTTCACGCTGAAACAAGGCCTGCTCGACCTGATCGCGCAGGAGGCGGCGAACGCCGCGGCAGGCAAGGACGCGCGCATCCTCATCAAGATCAACGCGCTCACCGACCCCAAGATGATCCGCGCGCTGTACAAGGCCAGCATCGCCGGCGTGCGCATCGACCTGATCGTGCGCGGCATGTGCTGTCTGCGCCCGGGCGTGCCCGGCGTGTCGGAGAACATCCGCGTGCGCTCGGTGATCGGCCGTTTCCTGGAACACAGCCGCGCGTACTGGTTTGCCAACGATGGCGAGCCGCGGCTGTACCTCTCCAGCGCCGACCTGATGGAACGCAACCTGGACCGCCGTGTGGAATGTGCGTTCCCGATCGAGGGCAAGAAGCTGCAGCAGCGCGTCTTCAGCGCGCTGGAGCTCTACCTGGCCGACAACGTCGGCTCCACCGAACTGCAGGCCGACGGCAGCTACCGCCCGGTGACGCGCGCACCCGACGAGGCGGTGCGCGACGCGCAGCAGCAATTGCTGGAGAAGTTCTGCGGCACGGAAGCCTGAGCGCTCTCTCAGCCTGCCGCGCGCAAGAGCGCATCCTGTACGCGAATGCTTTTGATCGAACGTCAGCAAGAGCGTTCGCGCACAGGATGCGCTACAACGCGGCTTATTTCAGGTGCTGCTTCACCCAGGCCACGTAACGGTCCACGAAGCCCTGCAGAAACTGCTGCGTGCCCTCGTTGGCGACGTGGCCCTCGGCGTCGATCAGGCCATCGTCCCTGAACTGCACGTACACCTCCGGCTGCGCCAGCGTCGCCACGTCGAGATAGGCCAACACGTTGCGCAGGTGCTGCTGCGCCAACGCGCTGCCGGTGGCGCCGATCGAGGCGCCGATCACCGCCCCCGCCTTGCCGGCAAACGAGTTCGTGCCCCAGGGCCGCGAGGCGACGTCGAGCGCGTTCTTCAGCACGCCCGGTATCCCGCGGTTGTACTCCGGCGTGACGAACAGCAGTGCGTCGGCCGCCTCGATCTCGCGCTTCAGGCGCCTGGCCTCGGCGGGATAGTCGGCGTCGAAGTCCTGGTCGTACAGCGGCAGGTTGTCGATGCGGATGTACTCGAAGGCGAATTCTTTCGGCGCCAGCCGCTCTACCGCGTGCGCCAGCCGCTTGTTGATCGACGCCTTGCGCAGGCTGCCCACCAGTAACGCCACCTTGATCGTGCTCATGCAGAAATCTCCCACGGGGAATGCGCGCCGCGCGGCTGCGGCGCATCCGATTCATTGGACACGCCGCGCGATCAAGCCGGCGTGATGCGCGGCGTCAACGCGCGTACAGCGCGGCGCGCAGCAGCTTGCGCCGGTCCGGATCCGGCGCGCCCAGCCAGCTGAGCCGGTCCTGCGAACTGTCAGCCGGATCGACCGCCGGCGGCAGGTTCTCGGGGCGTTGCGCGAACAGTCCCCACATGGCGTGGCCTTGCGCGTCGTACAGCAGGGCCACGCGCTCGGTCGGGCAATCGTGCGGCTTGCACGCCGTCGCCAGCAGCATGGACTTGCCGTCCAGCTGCACGGTCTGCACCGGCGTCGCCGTGCCGCCCGTGCGCACCCAGGCCGGCAAGGCCTGCGCCTCGGGCAGCGCACCCAGTGCCTGCACGAAATCGGGCCGCTGCAGCAGGTCGAACAGGTAGATCGGCACCGCAACCGGTTTTTCCACCGTGGCCGCAGCGACGACGCCGGCCGTCGTCATCGCGCCGGGCGGCGGTGCCTGCGTGGTCGGCACCACGGGGGAAGACACGGAGGATGCCGGCGCCGCCGGTTCCTGCGACCCTTGCGAACAGGCCACGCAGGCCAACGCCGCCGCCCAGGCGCACGCGAGCATGGAAAACTTCATCGCCGGCCTCCTCGTCATGCGGTACGAGGCTTCAAGCTAGCAAGACACGATGCAACAGGCGCTGACACTCGATGGGCGGCGCGCCGTCACTTCGCCTGCAAGGCATCCATGGCTTTCTTCGCATCGGCATGCGCGGCATCCAGCGTATTCGCCTTCAGCCCCTGCTCGGCCTGGCTCAACGCCATGTGCAGGCGGCCCTCGACGGCGCTGTCGCCTTTCGCATCGACGATGGCACCCTGGCCCATGCCCTTGCAGGGATCCTCCGCCGTGGCATCGAAACCCTTGCCCGCGGGACCGACCAGGCAATTCACCACATGGTGCAGGTGCGCATGCGCCGTGGCCAGGTCTGCCGCACCCAGCGCCATGCCGGCGTGCGCACCGGCGGTGGCGATCTGTTTCGATGCGGCACCGCTCGCATCCGCCGCCTGCGCGGCGACCGGCAAGGCGAGCGCCAGCAGCAAGGCCGGCAACCCACGCGTGAAACACTTCGTCATGGCACGACTCCCGAACGGCGCGGCCCCGGCCGCAGTCGCCCGACTATGCCTCCGTCTTCGTGAGGAAAACGGAACGATGTCGCTACCGGCGCCACATCCGTCATGATTCGCCATTCGCCGGAACCGCTTTGCACCACCGCACCGGCGCCCCAGGAGACTTCTTCGTGACGCATTACGCCGGCCCCTTGCTTACCCGCCCCACTGCCGAGGCCTTGCTCGCCGCGCGCGATGCCGGTGCCGCCGGGTGGACGGGTTCGCTGGACCTGGGCCGATCCACCGGCACCGCGCAGCTGCAGGCCGACGCCTGGCAATGGCGCGGCGAACGCTACCCCTACCCGCCCCTGCCAAAGGATCGCAGCATCCATTACTGGGACGGCGAGGCGTTCGCGCCGGCGGCGCGCTTCTCCGGCGCGCTGATCAAACTGGTGCCCACCGAATGGGACGTGCCCACCTTCGAGATCGACGGCATCAAGATGCTGCCCACTTCGAAGACGTCGCCGCTGGACGACGCACGCCGCAAGGTCGCGCTGGTCGAACCGCGCGGCAAAGCGGTGCTGGATACCTGCGGCGGCATGGGCTACTTCGCCGCCTGCTGCCTGGACGCTGGCGCAGCGCGCATCCATTCCTTCGAGAAGAATCCGGACGTGCTGTGGCTGCGCACGCTCAACCCATGGTCGCCCGACCCGGACGCGCCGGAACATGGCGGTCGCCTCTCGCTGCGGCATGCCGACGTGTCGCAGGCTATCGCGCAACTCGCGGATGCTTCGGTGGACGCGCTGCTGCACGACCCGCCGCGCTTCGGCATCGCCGGCGAGCTGTACTCGCTGGCGTTCTACGAACAGCTCGCCCGCGTGCTGCGCCGGGGCGGCCGCCTGTTCCACTACACCGGCAGCCCGAACAAGCTGACCAGCGGCCGCGACGTGCCGCGCGAGGTGGCGCGGCGACTGCAAGAGGCTGGCTTCAAATCAGAACTGGCACTGGATGGAGTGCTTGCGATCCGGCGCTGAGCGCGCTCATTACAGGTGCCGGCGCACGGCGTCCGGCATCGGCAACGCTTCGTCGCTGGCGTCGGCGACCACCTGATTGCGGCCGCGGCGCTTGGCCGCGTACAGCGCCGCGTCGGCGCGCGCGAACAGTTCGTCCGCGTCGTAGCCACGCTGCGGATCGGCCTGCGCCACGCCAAGGCTCAGCGTGAGATCGGGAATCGGCGGCTCCGCCTGAGGCGCACGGGCAGCCACGGCGGTACGCAGGGCGTCGGCCAGCGCCGTGGCCTGGGTCGTGTCCTGTCCACCGCAGGCGATCATGAATTCGTCGCCGCCGAAACGGCCGAACAAGTCGTCGCTCACCAGGTGTTCGCGCGCCACCCCCACCACCAGCGCCAATGCCGCGTCACCCGCCTGGTGACCGTAGCGGTCGTTGATCTGCTTGAAGTGGTCGAGGTCGAACACGATCAGGCACAGCGGCTGGTTGTATTTCGACAGATGGTCGATGCGTGCGCGCAGCTCCCCGGCGAAAGCATGCCGGTTGAGCGTGCCGGTGAGCGGGTCGTGCATGGACAGGTACTGCAGTTGTTCCGACCTGCGCTGCAGGTGGCTGTGTGCGGATTTCAGGAAGCGCTGCTGGCGCGTCAGCTGTTCGGTCTGCTGCCCCAGCTGCCGGGCGCGGCGCAGCGACGCCCACCAGGCCAGCAGCACGACACCCAGTACCGGCAGCAGCAGCCAGGCCAGCGAATGCCTTTGCGATGGCGGTACGGCGACGGCATCGGGCGTCGAGGACACGGGTACGCTCGACGGCGCGGCGCTCGATGATGCAGCTTGCGTGGCGGGCAGCGTCGCAGACGTTGCTGCAAGCGGCGCAGGGGCCGCAGTGCTTCCCACCGCTACGATCGGGTCCGCACGCGTAGGAGCGGGCGCCACCTGCGCAGGAGCGGGTAGCAAGGCCGGCGCCGCAGCGGGCGCCTCCGCTTCGACCCTTGGCGATGGCGGCGGGGGCGGGGGCGGCACCCATCCCGGCGCGCCACGCGGCGGCGGCCCTTGCGGCGGCGGGTGCGCGCCGGGCGGTGGCGGGCGGAACTGCGGGTCGCCTGCGACAGGAGGCTGTTGCGCAAAGGCAGGCTGAATCACCCACCATGCCAACGCCAACATCGCCAGCACGCAGCCGGTCCTGAAAGTCGCCACGACCACCCCCTGTCAGATGGCGCACTCTACCCGAACGCGGCTGGCTTCAACTGCCCCCTGGCGCTTGTCATCGGAATCGCTGCAGCCCTGCGAGGCGACACATCGCTTAAGTACGCAGGAACTCGCGCGGAGCCATCGAAGGTAGGAAGACTGCCATGGAAACGCAGGTTTTGGCGTTTATCGGCCTATCCGTGCTCCAAGCCGTGAACCCGAGCTGTCTGCACCGGTTTCCATCCCAGCCGCCCGGGGGTACGCTCGACCTCCCCCTGAGTGAGCGGAGCCCCGCCATGGCCTTGTGGAAAGAAACCGCCAAGTCCCCTACCGCTGCAGTGCCCGAAGCCACGGAACAGGCCCGTTTCGACATTCCTGAAGCCAAGCCGGAAGCGGCGGCGCCGGTACAGCCGGTCTCCCGTCCCACGCCCGTGGCCGTACCGGGCAAGCCCAAGGCCGAGTCGCTGATCGCGCCCGACATCACCATTGAGGGCAAGATCGAGGGCGCCGGCCACGTGCGCATCGCCGGCAACTTCAAGGGCGACATCAGCGTGCGCGGGGACCTCACCATCGAACCCGGCGCCAAGGTGACCGGCAGCGTACGCGCGGAGAAGGTCACCATCGCAGGCGAGCTGGTGGGCAACATCGAATCCGCGGCACACGTGGAATTGCTGCAGAGCGGCGCGCTGACCGGCGATCTGAAGGCCGGTTCACTCAGCGTGGCCGCCGGCTCGCGCATGCGCGGCCAGGCCGAGTTCGGCTGGGATGACAACGCCGCACGTACGAGCGACAGGCACAACGGCACAAGTTCGTGAGCGCCGCAGCGTCAGGCACGGCCGGGGCGACGCGCACCTGCCCGCACTGCCGGGAGACCATCCTCGAAAGTGCGAGCGTGTGCCCGGCCTGCCGCCACAAGCTGCGCTTCAGCGAACCGACCAGCGGCGCCCGCGCAGCGCCGGCGGCGTCTGTGCCGCTGCGCGTGGAAGGCAGCTTCCGCAATCCCGACAGCGGCGCGTGGGAGTATTCGATGGTGCTGACCATCCGCAACGAACGCGGCGAGGAGATCGCGCGCAAGCTGGTGGGCGTCGGCGCCATGCAGCCGGACGAGCGGCGCACCTTCACCCTCAGCGTCGAGATGCAGGCCGCCAGCGCAGCCGGCAAGCGCACACGGCCCTACTGACGCGAAGGCCGCTTTCGGCGCTTCAGAGATGTGCGTCGGGCTCGAAGCGCTGCAGGAATTCGTAGCGCGCCGCGTTTCGGTCGATGAAGGTATGCGTCTCCGCGCCGATCACCTGGCGCAGCACGCCATCGTCCTTGTCCGCGGCGGCCGGCCAGTGCGGCAGGCCCGCCCCGTTGGGATCGCCGGTCTTGATGAAGTTGGCCCAGTAGCCTTCCATCACCACCGAGACGCGCTGGTCGGTAGCGGTCCACGCATAGACACGGTTACCGGCAAGGTCGCCCAGCGCGTATTCGATCTCGCCACTGTGCACCGCGCCGGCATCCGGGCCGGCACTGCCGTCGCGCTTCGCCGGGCGCGGCTGGTCGAAGTAGTAGTAATACACCGGCGCCTTGCCGGTCTTGCGCTGCCAGTCCATCCAGCGCCGGGTGGCGAAGGCGATGAACTGGTCGCCTTCCAGCGCGGTGCCAGAAGTTTTCACTTCCGCCTCGTCGCCGCCCGGATAAAGCTTGAGCGCCTCGTCCGCATGCGTGCCGAACACCCGCTGCACCGCGGCGCGATAGTTCGCCGGCGTGGGCGCTTGCTTGCCGAGCAGGTACGGGTAGTAACCCTCCTGTGAGTTCGAACCCAGCAGCAGCGGGATGTGCGCCTGCGCACCGGCCGCGTAGATGGCCTCGGGCGGGCGCGGCAGAAAATACCCGTCGAGGATGGGACCGAACTCGGGCACGCCTTTGTCGCCGCAGGCCTTGAGCAGAACGTCCGCTTTCATCGCGCGCAGCTCCGTCAGCGAATGCGCGCCGACATGCTGCATATAGGCCTGGCCCTGCTGTTCGGCCAGCACCAGCGGCCCCGGTTTGAGATTGCCGAGTACCGCGCCGCTCTCGCCGATGGCACGCTGCATCAGCCCTTTTGACAGCGGTGAGGCCATCAGCGCCGACACCGACATGGCGCCGGCCGATTCGCCACCGATGGTGACCTGGGCCGGATCGCCGCCGAACGCCGCGATATTGCGCTGGACCCAGCGCAGCGCGGCGACCTGGTCGAGCAAGCCGTAGTTGCCGCTGGCATGCGCCGGGGATTCGCCGGTCAGGGCCGGCATGGCAAGGAAGCCGAACACGTCCAGCCGGTAGTTCACGGTCACCGTGACGATGCCGTGCCGCGCCAGACTGGCGCCGTCGTAGCGCGGCTCCGAACCATCGCCGCCCAGGAAGCCGCCGCCGTAGAAATACACCAGCACCGGCAACTTGCCGGCCGTGGCGTGCGCCGGCTTCCATACGTTGAGGTAGAGGCAGTCTTCGCTCATGCCGGCGGAGCGGAACACCATGTCGCCGAACAGCGGCCGCTGCATGCAGCGCGGGCCGAAATGCTCGGCGCTGCGCGCGCCGTTCCACGCAGCCGCGGGCTGCGGCGGCTTCCAGCGTAGTGCGCCGACGGGCGGCGCGGCATACGGAATGCCCTTGAACTCATCGAGGCCCGTCTGGGCATCGTGGATACCCGACAGCGTACCGCTGTCTACGTGCGTCACAGGCGCCGAATCGGCAGCCGCGGCCCACGGAGCGGATGACGCGAGCGCCAGCCCCAGCAGGACGCGGCACGAACGTGGAAGAGCCGTATGCATGGCGAGTGGCCTCATCGGTGAGCGGAGCGCCATCTTAGGAGACCGGTGAGCGGGCGGGAAAACATCCCGCCCGCTCACCGATCCAAAATGGATGGCTCAGCCCAAGGCCTTCTTCAACAACACGGCGATGCGCTTCTCCACATCGGCGTTCATCGTCGTTAGCGCAAACGCGGTCGGCCACATGGCACCGTCGTCGAGCATGGCCTTGTCGTTGAAGCCGAAGGTGGCGTAACGGTCCTTGAACTTCTGCGCGTCCTTGAAGAAACAGACCACCTTGTCGTCCTTGCTGTACGCCGGCATGCCGTACCAGGTCCTCGGCACCAGCACCGGGGCATGGGCCTTGACGAGGGCATGCACCCGCGCGGCAATGACGCGATCGGACTCCGGCATCGCGGCGATCGCCGCCAGCACTTCGCGCTCGCCGTCCTCCCGGGTTCTGTCCGCGCGTGCCTGCGCCTTCAGCTCCTGGGCGTAGGCCTTCATCGCGGCCTTCTCGTCGTCGCTGAAGCCGGTTTTTTTGTCGGGCGACGCGGTGGTCTTGGCTGGGGTCTTCTTTGCGGCTTTCTTGGCAACCGGGCTCATCGGAAACTCCTCGCAAAATTCGATCTGGAAAAGTTCAGCGCCGTTCCTGCACGCGCAGCAGGTTGCCGGCCGGGTCGCGGATGGCGCAGTCGCGCACGCCGTACGGCTGCATGGTCGGCTCCTCGACGATCTCGGCGCCGCTGGCCTGGATGCGCTCGAAGCTGGCGTCGAGGTCCGGGGTCGCCAGCAGCATGATCGCGTAGGTACCCTTGGCCATCATCTCGGCGATGGTGCGCTTCTCGTCGTCGGTGATGCCGGGGCTGGCCTGCGGCGGATACAGCACGATGGCGGTGCCGGGCTGGCCGACCGGGCCGACGGTGATCCAGCGCATGCCGCCGTAGCCGACGTCGTTGCGCACTTCGAAGCCAAGGGTGTCGCGGTAGAACGCCAGCGAGGCATCGGGGTCGTTGTGCGGGAGAAAGCTGGCGTGGATGTTGATGTCCATGACGGTGTCGCTCGGTGTGGAAGGTGTCGCCATCCTAGGTTTCTTCCGTGGCCGGCGCTTCTCGATTTCTGATCGGTCGCGTCACCTGGCGCGCCACGCACGACGGCATGCCTGCGGTCGCCAGCGCCGCCTCGCGCCGGTAAACGCTGGGCGACTGGCCAACCAATTCGGTGAAACGGGTGCTGAAGGTACCCAGCGAGGCGCAGCCCACCGTGTAGCAGACCTCGGTGACACTGAGGTCGCCGCGACGCAGCAGCGCCATCGCACGCTCGATCCGTCGCGTCATAAGGTAGCTGTAGGGCGACTCGCCGAAGGCGAGCTTGAACTGGCGGCTGAGGTGGCCGGCCGACATGCCGATGGTGTCCGCCAGGGATTCGACGTCCAGCGGCTGGGCGTATTCGCGATCGATGCGGTCACGCACGCGGCGCAGGCGGGCGAGGTCGCGCAGATGCGTTGCCGGGGGAGAGGCGCTGCTCATCGGTGGGATCGTCCCACGCCAGCTGGCGGGCCTCAAGCGGCGAGGCTCGCTTCTTTATCTCTGCGGGAGAGAGTGGTGCGCAGCGCCGGCGCGAACACGCTTCGCCCGTACCCTCTCCTTCCTCCCAACCCCTCTCCCATGGGGAGAGGGGCGTCGTGCCATCAGTCCTGCGCCAGCGACTTGCGCGGCAACTTCTCTTCGCGCTGCGCGGCCTGCCAGGCGAAGAAGGCCACGATGGCGGCGGCCTGCTTCAGATCATCCGCGGAGGCGTGGTCCAACGTATCCAGGTTGCTGTGGTGGACGTTGGTGGAGTAGTCCAGCTTGTCCTGGATGAACTGGAAGCCCGGCAGGCCCACGGCGTCGAAAGAAACGTGGTCGGTGCTGCCGGTGTTGCGGCTGGTCACGGTGGTGGCGCCGACGTCGTGGAACGGTTCCAGCCAGGCCTTGAAGATCGGCATCACCGCGGTGTTCTCCTGGGCATAGATGCCGCGGAAGCGGCCCGAACCGTTATCCATGTTGAAGTAGGCCGCGAAACGCTCGTATTCGGCTTTCTTCTGCAGCGTGCCGGTGGGTTCGCGCAGGAAGGCGGGCAGCGCCTGCTGCGCGGGATCGGTGGGCTCCGGATACGCCGCGAAATGCTTCGCCACATAGGCGCGCGAGCCGATCAAGCCCTGCTCCTCGCCGCTCCACAGCCCCACGCGGATGGTGCGCTTCGGCTTCGCGCCCACCGCCTTGAGGATGCGCATGGCCTCCATCATCACCGCCACGCCGGCGCCGTTGTCGGAAGCGCCGGTGCCGGTGTGCCAGGAATCCATGTGCGCGCCCAGCATCACGATCTCATTCGCCTTGCCGCCGCTGCCGGGAATCTCGGCAAGGGTGTTGTAGCCGGGCCGGTTGCTGTCGTCGGTGAAGCGCGCCTTGACGTCCACGCGCAGCTTCACTGTCTCCTTGCGCTCCAGCGCGCGTACCAGCGGGTTGTAGTGCTCAGCCATCATCACCAGTTCCGGCACGCCCACGGACTCGCCGGCGCGGCGCGAACCGCCGCCGCCAGCGCGGATGATGCCGTTGTCCCAGCCGCTGATGCCGATCGTGGCCAGCGCGCCTTCGGCGACAAAGAACGCGTTGACCGTGCGCGTCAGCTCCTGGCGCTCGGCGTAACGCTTGATGAGGGCGGCGCGATCGCGGGTCGCGCCCTTGGGCAGGTCGAGGCGCTGCAGCTCGGTGAGTTGGTCTTCGTCGTAGCGCTGCCAGTCGGCCTCGGTGCCGGGCTTGTACTCGCGCGCATCGTCCAGCAGCAGGATCCTGCCCTTGAGCTTGCCCTTGTACTGGTCGAGGTCCTTGCGGCTCTTGATGCTTACCCGCATCACCTCGCCCTCGACCGGGCCGTCTGTGCCGGGCGTCCACGCCTTGGGCAGCGCATACAGCGGCGCGCTGCGGGGGGCGAGCATGTCCACGCTGGCCTCGCTGAACTCCCAGCCGCGGCCGAAATCGTCGAAGGCCTCGTCGTGCGCATTGGCCAGGCCCCACTTGCCGAACTGTTCGCGCGTCCACGCATTCGCCTTGGCCATCTGCGGCGAGTTGGTGAGACGCGGGCCGATGTCCTCGGTGAGGTGGCCGAGGATGTCCATCACCTGCGAATGGTGAAAGGCCTCCTGCCGGATACGGCTGGCCATCTCCTGATCTACCGGCTCCTGGGCCAGAGCCAGGCCGCTGAAACCCAGGCACAACATCAACATGCAACGCTTGATCACGGTTTTCCCCTGAGCGATTCCACGCAAGAACTTTCGAATCTAGCGCTCCGCACGATCGCGCTCATGGGCCTTTGGTCATGGTGAGCGTGTGATCGCGCCCTGCCCGCTAGCTCAGGCGCCAGCGGTCGAGGTGCACATGCTTCGAACTACCCTGCTCGCTGATCGCCCGATCGACCGCATCAGCGCGTCGAAACCGACGGCATCCGGCTACAGCGATGCGGCATAGAGATCGCCCATGCGTCACTTCCGCACGGCGTGCGCCGGCGATGGCGCGCTCCATGGCAACGCTGGGCGAGCCACGATCCGATACCATGGGCGTCCCCATCCGGCGGTGCGCGCCCACGCCGCGTCCCGCGCATCCGCGCGCCGCCGTTCCCCGATTCGTGTACCGGAGTAGCACCACCATGTCGTCCACGCGCCTCGAAATCATCCGTCCGGACGATTGGCACCTGCACCTGCGCGACGGCGCCGCTCTGGGTTCGGTGGTGGCCGACACCGCGCGGCAGTTCGCGCGCGCCATCGTGATGCCCAACCTCAAGCCGCCGGTGACCACGGTGGCCCAGGCCGAGGACTATCGCCGACGCATCCTCGCCGGCCTGCCGGCAGGCACGCGCTTCCAGCCGCTGATGACGCTTTACCTCACCGAGGCCACCACGCCCGAGGAGATCGCACGCGCCAAGGCCAGCGGCACCGTGTTCGCGGTGAAGTACTACCCCGCCGGCGCCACCACCAACTCGCAGGCCGGCGTGCGCGACCTGGCGCACGTCTATCCCGTGCTGGAGGCGATGGAACGGCACGGCCTACCGCTGCTGATGCATGGCGAGGTCACCGATCCGACCGTGGACATCTTCGATCGCGAACACGCCTTCATCGAGCGTCACCTGATCCCGCTGCGCGCACGCTTCCCGGAGCTGCGCATGGTGCTGGAACACATCACCACGGGCGCCGCGGTGGACTTCATCCGCGAAGCGCCGGCCCACGTGGGCGCCACCATCACCGCGCACCACCTGCTGCTCAACCGCAACGCGATCTTCGAAGGCGGCATCCGGCCACACTATTACTGCCTGCCCGTGCTGAAGCGCGAGACGCACCGCCAGGCCCTGGTGGAAGCGGCCACCAGCGGCGACCCCCACTTCTTCCTCGGCACCGACAGCGCGCCGCATGCGCAGCAAGCCAAGGAGGCTGCCTGCGGTTGCGCCGGCATCTACACCGCGCACGCCGCCATCGAGCTGTACGCCGAAGCATTCGAGCAGGCCGGCAAGCTGGACCAGCTGGAAGCCTTCGCCAGCTTCCACGGCCCGGATTTCTACGGCCTGCCGCGCAACACCGACACGATCGTGTTGGAGCGCAAGTCCTGGACGGTGCCCGATACCCTGCCCTTCGGCGACAGCCATTGCATTCCGTTCCGGGCGGGGCAGGCCATCGCGTGGTCGATCACCTGAGCAGCTTTCATTGGTCCGGAAACCGGACGACCGCGTT
The DNA here is from genome assembly GCF_044904705.1 of Dyella agri. Lineage (NCBI taxonomy): Bacteria > Pseudomonadati > Pseudomonadota > Gammaproteobacteria > Lysobacterales > Rhodanobacteraceae > Dyella > Dyella agri. Next base: position 488,320 of record NZ_JADIKL010000004.1, on the reverse strand, counting down.
CTCCGCCGGCCATTCGTCCAGTCGCCGACCGGCTTCGTCCGCGCGCCTGGGCGTCCAGCCTGCTTTGTCGAGCTGGCTCAGATCCTCGTAGCGGCCCAGCAGGTCGAATGCGTCGAACGCGAAAGGGAGCCCTTCCGCCCCGGTCGGGGATGGCCCGCCAGCTATATGGAAGTGTAGGTGCGGGCCGGTGGATGCGCCGGTGAAGCCCAACGCGCCAAGCACCTCGCCGCGATGCACACGCTGGCCCGGCCTGACCGCGATACTGCCGGGCCGCAAGTGCTCATAGAACGCGTACCGGCCGTCGTCCAGGCGGATCGCCACATAGTTGCCCGCATCCTCCGCCAGTGAATGTTTGGGATTCCCGGACACGCTTGCAGCCTCGGTCATACCGTCGCGCACAGCCGCCACGGTGGCATCGGCCACAGCCAGCACGCCGGCGCCATAGCCCAACCAGTTGCGCGGCAGATTCCGATCTCCCCGCGCGAGATGCCCGGCGTCATCGACGCGCACCCAGTCGACGGCGAAGCGCCCCGGAATACGCGCCGCGCCATCGACCGTGTTGAAGACGCGGCGATGGCCATTGGCCCAACCGGCTCCATGGACCGCGACCCAGGGGCCTCCGCGCAATGGCGGCCCCAACGCAACCCCGCTGGCATACGACACCGCTGTACGCGCACCCCACAAGCCGATTGCCGCCGTATCCGGCGGCACCGTGTACGTCACCATGTGTTCGATTACTCGCGGATGGCTGCCTTGCAAGGTCCATTCGATGTAGACCACGCCATGCCGCCCCGGCGGGACGACGGGATCGCGCACGGCGGCTGGCACGCCGATCAGTGCGAACCGCTGCCGCAGCACCTCGCCAGCGAAGATCGCCAGCACATGTCCATTCCCTGCATCCACCACGTCGACGCGGGATAGGCGCAATGGCACGGCCGCGAAATTGGCCAGATGCAATTCCTGGAATACCTGCGTCCCGGTATCGGTGTCCACCGCATGCGGCGCGTCGAGCAAGCGCAGATCGAAAGATGGCGCAGGCGATTGTGGCCAGGCTTCCCGCGCGATGCATGCGACGACCAGGAAGCATGCGAACAAGGTTTTGGCCACGGCCTTCATGCGTCACCCACGATTCGGAATCCGTCATGCTGGACCACGCCAAAAGCCGATCCCAACCCGCCGGGATGGGAGTTGCGCATTGAGGGATGAGCGGCGTCTTCGGCGAGTCGAGCGGAAACCACCTCGCGTCCCCGTCAGAAGCGTCGTCGCTTTGATACGGACACCGCCGCCCCCATGTCCGTGCAACTCTCTCCTTGTCCGCGAGGTTCATGCCATGAGCGACATGTCGCATCTTGTGTGCCCGCACTGCCAGGCCGTGAATCGCGTGCCGACCGACCGCCTGGCTGCATCGCCCACCTGCGGCCAGTGTCACCAGCCACTGTTCACCGGCCATCCGCTGGCCGTCGACGAGGCCGGCTTCCAGAAGCACATCACCCGCAACGACATCCCCGTGCTGGTGGATTTCTGGGCGACGTGGTGCGGCCCCTGCCAGATGATGGCGCCGCACTTCACGCAGGCCGCCGCGCAGCTCGAGCCGCGCGTACGCCTGCTCAAGGTCGACACCGACGCCGAACAGGCGCTAGGCAACCGTTACGCCATCCGCAGCATCCCCACCCTGGCGCTGTTCAGGAGGGGCCGCGAAGTCGCGCGCCAGGCCGGCGCGATGCAGGCCGCGGGCATCGTGCAGTGGGTGCGGGCACAGGGCGCATGACGAGCTGGAACAACCCACGAGCGCATGTCGCAGTGGTGTATGCAGGCACCACAGCCGGCAGCAACTATCGCCCGCTCCATTTGTCCGCCATGCGCCAAGCAGTCTCCGGCATCCGTTGCACCAGGGGCGCTGCCGCAGCACCCCGGTTTGTCCGCGACAAAGTCGGTGGCGTCAGAACGCCACGTTGAGGCGCGCCGACAACATCTGCGCACTGACACGCTGGCCCATTTCGTAGTCGTAGCCGAAATTCAGCATCGTACGCGCCGACAGGGTCGCGTCCAACTTGAAACCGAACAGGGCGCTGTAGCGCGACAGGCCGATACCGGTCAGCGGCTGCCATTGCTGCAAGCCAACGAAGCTAGCGTCGAATACGTCACCATGTGAAGCCAAGGTACGCTGCCATTGCGCATGCGCACCAAGGTTCACGGCACGACCATCGCCAAGATCCCACCGGCGGTCGGCGCGCACGCCGAGGCCTGATTGCCATCGATCCAGAGCCTGAGTACCGCTGCGCAGGCCAAAGCCGCCAGCACCCTGCTCGGCGAAACCACCACGATCGATGCTTGCATACTCCACATCGACGAAAGGTGTGATGTGGGTACCGCCATAGTTCAGGTACAAGCCACTCTCACCGTAGGCCACACCGTAGTTGCCGCTGTACTGGGTTGAAACACCTTGCGCGCTATAACCCAACAGGATCTGTCGGTTGACATCCTGCTGGAAATGGCCAAAACCGACACGCCCCTGCGTATACCAATTGCCGTTGAGCCAACCCGCGTACACCATGCTCTCGGTACTGCGGTTGTTGTCGCGGCCGAAACCCTGGTCTGCCTGTTGCCTACCTTGGCTCTGGCCGAATGCAAAACCCGCCACCCCGGAGTGGCCAATCTCGCGGTCGCTACCAACCAGCCAGCCGTTCAACTGGAACCCGACACCGTCATAACCGGTGCGTGCCATGTCGCCCCCGACGTCGAGGCTCTGTGTCCACACGCCGAAACTGGAGCGCTTGCCCAAGAGGCTATCGAAGCGATCAGACAACGCGCAGCTGGACGCATCGATGGCTTCGAAGGTCATCGCCGCGCTGGCTGCGTGCAACTCGCCGGACAGGCTTTGCAGCGAAGCCTGTGCGGCCTGCAAGGTGGGCGCCTGCTGGAACTGGCCTGCGGCATGCAGGAAATCGCCAGGAACACCTGAAAGATTGTTGGTCGCGATCTTGCTGTCGATCTGCTCAAAGGCAGCCTGCACGCGCAGCGCGCTTTGCATGGAAGCCGGCGTATAGCTCACGCCGGCACCTGCCGCTGCAGTGGTCACGTTGAGGCCGGTGGTATCCAGCCAGGCGCTGTTGGCGTCGTACTGGATGGTGGTCGCAGTGAACACGACACCGGTGTCCTTGACCAGTTGGGCGAAAGTGCCGGTCAGGCTTCCTGTCGCGGTAAGGACGTCGGTGTGGGTGTTGGCCACGTACCCGCTGTCAGCACCGGTCACCTCCAGCGTGCCGCCATTGAGTGTAGCCGTACCGGTCACGGCGAGCTTGCTACCCAAGCTGACGGCCAATGTGCCCGTGGATGCCTGGGTGTAATTGCCGCCAACAGTGGAATCACCGCCGTGAACGGCGACTCTCCCGACATTGGATAGATCCCCGACCACGCCGGGCACCGCATCGAGGTTGCCTGAAGCACCTACGGTTACTTCGCCCGAGAGCATTTGAGTTGCGCGCAACGTCCCGGCATTGACGGATGTATCGACTACGTTCTGGAGAGCGCTGTTATCGATGACCCAGGTGCCACTACCGCTCTTGACGAGGTTTCCGGCGAAGGTCGTAGTACCGGTGACAGCATGCGAATACAACTGCGGTGTTGCGTTGTCACCGTCCAATGTCAGCGTCGACTGCGTACTGGTGCCAATCGACAGATCGCCCTGAATGGAACCCCCTGCGGTCAACTCGACGGTATTGGCAGCACCCATGAATAACTGCACGTTGCCGACAATACTGCCGGCGTTGCTCAGACTCAGCGGACCGCCATTGCTTCCCGACGTCGGCCAGGACGCGGGCACGAAGATGGCGCAATCGCCACTGGCGTTGCAGTCGCCGGAGGTAGTACCGGTGGTTTCGATCAACGAGCCAGCGCCATTGGTGATCGTGCCACCGTTTACCACCAGGACGCCGTCCGCCGGACCTCGGATGATGCCGCCGTTATTGTTAACAAGGCTACCGGCGGCTACTGCGATGGATACCCCCGTGATGCCACCACTGATGGTGCCGCCAACATTGCTGATCAAACCACCGCCCGTCAGCGTCACGCCGGTCCTGCTGGTGCCTGTAATGGTGCCGCCGATATTGCTGATCGAACCGCCGCCCGTCAGCGACGCGCCATCTATGTTGCCCGTGATGGTGCCTGTGTTGTTGATGGAGCCGCCATACGACAGCCCCACGGCGGTCTGGATGCCCGTGATAGTGCCCGTATTGCTGACGGTCGCCGTACCGATGTCTGATACCACCGTGTAACCGCTGGCGGGGTCGTTGAGCGTACCGGCATTGTCCAGCATTCCGCCGTTGCTCAGCACGACGAGATTGGGTAGCGACGCACCATTGTCCACCCGCAGCGTCGAAGCCTGGTTGGAACTGTCGTCCACCACCACTTGGCCGCTACCGGGTACGCCACCCGGCGCGATCTCAAGTGCACCGCCGTTCACTTGGGTTATGCCGCCATAGGTGTTGGCGCCAGTCAGCACCAGCGTGCCGAAGTCGGTCTTGTTGAATCCGTTTGTGCCGACCAGCACGTTGGCTATCGTCGCCGTCATGCCAGCACCGGCACTGGTGCCGTTCCCCACGTTGATGAACGGCTGGCTGGCGAAGCCATTGGTGATAGTGCTCACCAGTGTCAGAGTGCTGCCTGTAAGCGTATAGCCATCCACCGCGAACTGCAGGCCGGTGGCGCTGACGTTGCCTGCGCCATCATCCACCGTTACCGTGCCCGGCGCGCCAGCGAAGACCGCGAAACTCGGCTGTGGCGACATTGGGCCGTTCGGCACGGCACCGGTTATATCCGTCCACACTTGCGATGTTGCAGACCAGGTACCGCTGCCACCGCCTATCTGCGTGCCGCTGGCCTGCCCGTTCGCATTCCAGAAGTGCACCGTGTATCCCGTGGTATTCACGAGATTGATTTGCTTCGATGCCGTCAGGTGCTGCAGGAACAGTGTCTGGCCAGCCGTGCTACCCAGGCGCAGGCCGCCGTTCGTCTCAGTCAAGGTGCCGCCGTAGCTAAAGATGTTGTATAAGCCCGGCCCCATGCCACCCGTATTAGTGACGTTGAGCGTGGCACCGTTGAGGATGAGGTTGCCGCCCACAATCACGTTGTCGCCAGTGCCGGCGGCCTGGTGGAAATTTGCTCCCGGCGCGCCAAAAGCGAAATCCATCAGGCTGCCTTGCGCAGCGGTGAAGTTGCCGTTGACGGTGAGCGTGCCGATGGAGTCACCCGGAGTCACGATGCCGCCAAACAGGACATCGACATTGCCGCCGATCGTGCCGTGGCCGCGCAGCGTGGCGCTGGCATCCACCGTCACGTTGCCACCTAACGCTGCGCCGTTGTTGGCGGCGCTGCCGACCACCAGCGTCCCTGCAGCTACCGTGCTACTCCCGATGAAGCTGCTGCTGTTGCCATCCAGCGTCAACGTACCCGTACCGACCTGCGTCAGCGAGCCACCGCCGCTGATCACGCCACTAAAGCTAACGTTGTCGCTGCGATCAAACACCAGAGAACCGTTGTCCGTTACGCCACCAGTGATCGATCCTGCCGTGCCACCGCTGCCGAGCTGCAAGATGCCAGCACTGATCGTGGTACCACCGGAGTAGGTGTTGCTTCCCGTCAAGGTCAACGTACCTGTGCCAGCCTGAACCAGCGAGCCACCGCCACTCACGATGTCGGTGAAGATCAGATTGTCGCTGCGGTCGAACACCAGGATGCCGTTGTTCGTGACATCGCCGACAACCCAGCCTGTCGTGCCACCACCGCCGAGTTGCAAAGTGCCGTCGCTGATCGCTGTACCGCCGGTGTACGTGTTCGCACCCGTCAGTATTTCCGTGCCCCCCGTTAGCGTCAGGCCACCGGTGCCTGAGATGACACCGCCGAACGTGTCAGCGGCGTTGCTCAACGTCAGCGTCTTTGAGCCCAACATCACCGTACCATCACCGGACAGGCTCGCAATCGTCGTGCCATTGCTCGTGCCCAATATGTCAAACGTGCCGGTATCGTTCACCCCGCTGGAACTTGCCACGCTGCCGTTGCCCGTCAGCGCAAGCGTGCCCGCACTGATCTTCGTGATGCCGGCGTAGGTATTGCCTCCCGTCAGGGTCAGCGTGCCCGTGCCAGCCTGCGTCAGTGAACCACTGCCACTGACGACGCCCGCGAAACTCATGTTGTCGCTGCGATCGAACACCAGGGAACCGTTGTCCGTCACGTCGCCGACGACCCACCCTGTCGTGCCGCCGTTGCCGAGTTGCAAGGTGCCGGCACTGATCGTGGTGCCACCCGTGTACGTGTTGTTTCCCGTCAGGGTCAGCGTGCCCGTGCCAGCCTGCGTCAGCGAACCACTGCCACTGACGACGCCCGCGAAACTCACATTGTCGCTGCGATCGAATACCAGGGAACCGTTATCCGTCACGTTGCCGACGACCCAGCCTGTCGTGCCGCCGTTGCCAAGCTGCAAGGTGCCGGCGCTGATCGTGGTGCCACCCGTGTACGTGTTGTTTCCCGTCAGGGTCAGCCTGCCCGTACCGGCCTGTGTCAACGAACCGCTGCCACTGACGGTGCCGCTGAAGCTCACGTTGTCGCTGCGATCGAATACCAGGGAACCGTTATCCGTCACGTTGCCGACGACCCAGCCCGTCGTGCCGCCGTTGCCGAGCTGCAAGGTGCCGGCGTTGATCGTGGTGCCGCCGGTGTAGGTGTCGTTTCCCGTCAGGGTCAGGGTGCCCGTGCCAGCTTGCGTCAGCGAACCACTGCCATTGACGACGCCCGCGAAATTCACGTTGTCGCTGCGATCGAACACCAGAGATCCGTTGTCCGTCACGTCGCCGACAATCCAGCCTGTCGTGCCGCCGTTGCCGAGCTGCAAGGTGCCGACACTGATCGTGGTGCCACCCGTGTACGTGTTGTTTCCCGTCAGGATCAGCGTGCCCGTGCCAGCTTGCGTCAGCGAACCACTGCCGCTGACGACGCCCGCGAAACTCACGTTGTCGCTGCGATCGAATACCAGGGAACCATTGTCCGTCACGTCGCCAACGATCCAGCCCGTCGTGCCGCCGTTACCAAGCTGCAAGGCGCCGGCGCTGATCGTGGTACCACCCGTGTAGCTGTCGGTACCGGTCAGCACCAGCGTGCCAGCCCCACCTTTGACCAGGTCAATCGAGCCTCCTATATCGGCGGGCCAGACGGTGGTATTGCCGGCATCGACGTTGACGGTGCCCCCAGTGAAATCACTGCCCCCGATCGGTGGCGGCGGCGTGGGTCTGACGTTTGCCCCTCCACCGCCACCGCCGCCGCCGCAACCCGACAACCCCAGCGCGAATGCCACTGCAAACGCCACGGCGCACGGCCGCAGTCCATGCTTCCCATCGGACATGAATTCCCTCCCCCTTTTCCCCTGGCGCATAGCCGACACGTCGACTTGCATCCGCAATGTATTACACGAAAACCGATGAAAAGTCCCGGGCCTCAGGCATTGGGGCCGCCGCAATGATCGTTGCCGCAGCGCACCAACCGGGAGGAGCAGACACCGCCGCAGCAGGACATGGGTAACATGCCCATTCGATCCGGTACGTGTCGTTGATGATGGGCGATGGTGGACGATGCAGCGACCTTAAACGCCAGCTCCGTGAGCATAAAATCAAGCAGCAAATATCCCGGTCATCACAGCATCGACTACCAGCTCCCGACCAGATCGCAACCCATGACATTCCAGGCACAGCAACTTGAAAAAGGCGCCCCCATCACCGGTCAATCGTTACTCGAGGACGTGAGCTTGCCGGCCACGGCAATCTTCGACTCGCCGCTGGCCAACAACATCGCCTGGATGCAGCGCTACGCCGACGACCACGGCGCGCAACTCGCGCCGCACGGCAAGACCACGATGACGCCCGCACTGTTCCGCCGCCAGCTCGATGCCGGCGCCTGGGGCATCACGCTGGCTACCGCCGTGCAGTGCGCCGCGGCTTTCGAGCACGGCGTCGCGCGCCTGCTGATGGCGAACCAGCTGGTCGGCACGCCCAATATGGCGATCGTCGCCGACCTGATCGGGCGCGGCGCGGACTACTGCTGCGTGGTCGACAGCGCGGCCAACGTCGCGGCGCTGGACCGATTCTTCGGCGAGCGCGGCCTGACCCTGAATGTGCTGATCGAGCTCGGCGTGCCCGGTGGCCGCTGCGGGGTGCGCGACGCCTCCGCCCTCACGGCGCTGGTCGATGCCATCGCGGCCGCGCCGGCCATCGCGCTCTGCGGTGTCGAAGGTTATGAAGCACTGATCGGTGGCGAGCATGCGGTCGACCGCATCCGCGCGTATGCCGGCCAACTCGTCGCCACCTTGCACGGGCTCATGGACGCGGGGGCGTTCGCCGACCGCAAGCCGATCGTCACTGCAGCGGGTTCGCAATGGTTCGACCTGATCGCCGAAGCGTTCGATCGGGTGGACCTGCGCGAGCGCTGCACGCCGGTGCTGCGACCGGGCTGCTATGTCGTCCACGACCACCGCTCGTACCGCGACGCGCTGGCCGAGGTGAAGGCGCGCCACCCGGAACTCGAAGGCAACCTGCAGCCGGCCCTCGCCGTGTTCGCCCACGTGCAGTCGCTGCCCGAACCCGGCCTGGCGGTCGTCGCGATGGGCAAGCGCGACATCTCCTGCGACCCCGACCTGCCGATCCCTCTGCAGCGGCACCGGCCGGGCGAGCCTGCGCATGCGCTGCGGCATTGTGCGACCCGCAAGGTGATGGATCAGCACACCATGCTCGCGATCCCCGAAGACGCCGACCTCCGCATCGGCGACATCGTTTCGTTCGACGCCTCCCACCCCTGCCTGACGTTCGACAAATGGCGGCAGGTGCTGCGCGTCGACGACGCGCTGCGGGTGCTGGAAGTGATGCCTACATTCTTCTGAAGACTGTCCTCGCTTGTCATCCCGCGTTCGCTGTGCGCATGCTTGCGCCTTGGCAGGCAAAACGGACGGGGATGTCATGGCACATCGCAAGACTCGCGTTGCTTCCTTCATCGGCATGGCACTGCTGGCATTCGGCGGCACCTGCGCGGCGGCCGCCAAAGGCGGCGAAGCGCGCCCGTGGATGAATCCCAAGCTGTCGCCCGACCAGCGTGCAGAGCTGGTGCTGAAGGCGATGACGCAGGATGAGAAATTCCACCTGATCCGCACCGAATTCGGCGACAACCAGAACGGCCATACGATGTCGCCGGGCGCGCTGGGCTCGGCCGGCTACCAGCCGGCACTGGCGCGGCTGGGCCTGCCGGCCATCCAGGAAAGCGACGCCGGCCTCGGCGTGGCCAAGCCGCTGAAGCTCGGCGCCACCGCCCTGCCCTCAGGCCTCGCCACCGCAGCCAGTTTCGACCCCGCGATGGCCTACGCCGGCGGCGCGATGATCGGCAGCGAGGCGCACCGCCGCGGCTTCAACGTGATGCTGGCCGGTGGCGTGGACCTGGTGCGCGATCCGCGCAACGGCCGCAATTTCGAATACGCCGGCGAGGATCCGCTGCTGGCCGGCCTGATCGTCGGCAACGCCATTGCCGGCATCCAGAGCCAGCACCTCGTTTCCACCATCAAGCACTACGCGCTCAACGATCTGGAAACCGCCCGCAACACGCTCAGCGCGAACATCGACAAAGCCGCCGCGCGCGAATCGGACTTGCTCGCCTTCGAGATCGCCATCACCGCCGGCAAGCCCGGCTCGGTGATGTGCTCCTACAACCGGGTCAATGCGGTCTACGCCTGCGAGGACGACTGGCTGCTCAACCAGGTGCTGAAGCGCGACTGGCACTACCCCGGCTTCGTGATGTCGGACTGGGGCGCCGTGCACAGTGCCGCGAAATCCGTGCTGGCCGGGCTGGACCAGGAGTCCGCCGGCGAGACCTTCGACCAGGAGGTGTACTTCGACAAGCCGCTGCGCGCCGCGGTGGCGTCCGGCGCGGTGCCGCAGTCGCGCATCGACGACATGGCGCGACGCATCCTGCGCAGCCTGTTCGCGGCCGGCGCGATCGACCATCCGGCCACGCAGGCCTCCATCGACTTCGATGCCGACCGCAAGGTGGCGCAGCGCGCCGAGGAAGCCGGCGCGGTGCTGCTGCGCAACCAGGAGGCGCTGCTGCCGTTGTCCGCTACGCAATCCGTGGCGGTGATCGGCGGCCATGCCGACAAAGGCGTGCTGACCGGCGGCGGCTCCTCGGCGGTGCAGTCGCCGCAGGGCAACGCGGTGCCGGGCCTTGCGCCCACGGATTGGCCCGGCCCGCGCCTGTACCAGCCCTCGGCGCCGCTGGCAGCGATCGAACGACGCGCACGCGGCAAGGTGGACTACGCCAGCGGCGACGACATCGCCGCCGCGGCAAAACTCGCTGCGCAGGCCAAGGTCGCGGTGGTGTTCGTCGAGCAGTGGGCGGCGGAAAGTATCGACGCACCGCAGCTGACCTTGCCCGGCAAGCAGGATGCGCTGGTCGAAGCCGTGGCCAAGGCCAACCCGCACACCATCGTGGTGCTGGAGAACAACGGCCCGCTCGCCATGCCATGGCTGAACCAGGTAGGTGCCGTGCTGGAGGCGTGGTACCCCGGCGCGGGCGGCGGCGAGGCCATCGCTCGGCTGCTCTACGGCGAAGTCGATCCGTCCGGTCGCCTGCCGGTGACTTGGCCGCGCGACGAATCGCAACTGCCGCGCCCCGAAATCCCCGGTGCCGCGCTCACGTCCATGGGCCAGCCGCCGCAAGGCCAGCCAGCCCAGGACGTGGACTACAACATCGAAGGCGCCAACGTAGGTTACCGCTGGTACCAGCACAAACAGCGCGAACCGCTGTTCCCGTTCGGCTATGGCCTGAGCTACACACACTTCGACTACAGCGACTTCAAGCCGCGCGTCGAGCATGGCCGCATCACGGCCTCGTTCACCGTGACCAACCGCGGCTCGCGCGCGGGCGTGGACGTGCCGCAGCTCTACGTGACCTTGCCCGGCCCGGGCGAAGTGCGGCGGCTGGCCGGCTGGTGCCGCGTCAGCCTGAAGCCCGGCCAGTCCGCGCATCTGGTGGCGACCGCCGATCCGCGCCTGCTGGCGAATTTCGACGGCCAAGGCCAGCACTGGCAGCAACCCGCCGGCGACTACCAGCTGCAACTGGGCCACTCGGCAATGTCCTTCCAGGGCGAGGGCAAGGCGGCGCTGCCTGCGGCCAATTGGGGCGCGGATGCCTCACCCGCCGGCGCACCGCAACCCTGCGTGACGGGCGGCAATCGCTGAACCGTCCAGAAAATGCCGAGCCCCTCCCTCGCATGTGAGGGAGGGGGAGCTATCTCGGTTGATGCAGGTCCTTGCCTGGCGGCGTCAGCAACGGAGAGTCTGATCCGCCTCAGAACGCCACGTTCAGTCGCGCCGACAGTATTTGCGCACTTTCCCGCTGACCGACTTCGTAGTCGTAGCCGAAGTTCAGGGCTGCTCGCGCCGACAGCGTTGCATCCAGCCCCAAACCCAGCAAACCGCTGTAGCGGGACAGTCCGATACCTGTCAGCGGCTGCCATTGCTGCACGCCCACGAAACTGGCGTCGAACACATCGCCCCGGGTTGCCAAGGTACGCTGCCATTGCGCACGGGCACTGAAATCCACGGCCCGGCCATCGCCCAGGTTCCAATGACGACTTGCCCGCACGCCAAGGCCCGCCTGCCAGCGAGTTGTCGTCTGCGCTTCGCTCTGTAAGCCAAAACCACTGGCGCCCTGTTCAGCGAAGCCGCCACGTTTGATGCTTGCGTACTCCACATTGGCAAATGGCGTAATGCGGGTACCACGATAGTTCAGATACAGACCGCTCTCACCATAAGCCACGCTGAAATTGCTGCTGTACTGGGTAGAAACGCCCTGCGTGTTGTAGCCCAACAGAACCTGCCTGTTGACATCCTGTTGAAGGTGGCCGAAACCAACCCGTCCCTGCGTGTACCAATTACCGTCAGACCAGCCCGCGTACACCATGCTCTCGGTACTCCGACTGTTGTCGCGGCCGAAGCCCTGCCCCGTCTGCTGCAGGCCTTGGCTCTGGCCGAAAGCAAAACCGGCCACTCCGGAATGGCCAATCTGGCGATCGCTGCCAACGAGCCAGCCGTTCAACTGGAAACCGACGCCGTCATAGCCGGTGCGAGCCATGCTGCCGCCCATGTCGAGGCTTTGCGTCCATGCGCCGAAACTCGCCTCCTTGCCGAGCAGCTTGTCGAAGCGGTCCGACAACGCACGACTCGATGCATCGATCGCCTCGAAAGTCATCGCTGCGCTGGCTGCATGCAACTCACCGGACAGGCTTTGCAGCGAAGCTTGCGCGGCCTGCAGGGTGGGTGCCTGCTGGAACTGGCCTGCGGCCCTCAGGAAATTGCTCGACACGCTCGAAAGATTGTCGGTTGCGATCTTGCTGTCGAGTTGCTCGAAGGCCGCTTGTACGCGCAGTGCGCTGCCCATGGAAGCCGGTGTGTAGCTGACGCCCGCACCTGCCGCCGCGGTGGTCACGTTGAGACCGGTGGTATCCAGCCATACGCTGCTGGCGTCGTAATTGATGGTCGTTGCGATAAATACCACGCCGGCGTCTTTGACCAACTGGCTGAAGGTGCCGCTAACACCTCTGCCCGTAGTAAGGACATTGGTGTGGACATTGCTTATATAGCCGCTGTCGGCACCGGTCACCTCCAGTATGCCACCGTTGAGCTTGGCCGCACCGAGCACAGTGAGCTTGCTGCCGAGACTGACCGCCAACGTGCCCGTAGATGACTGGACATAGTCTCCAATCACTGTGGAATCACGTCCATGAACGGCCACCGTGCCGGCATTGGAAAGATTACCGGCCACCTGGAATACGCCAGGCGGCGCCCCATAGTAAGAGGCACCATCAAGTACAGCTCCGGCATTCACTATTACGTTGCCGGGCAAAGTCGACAACGCCCGCAACATACCGTTATTGACGACGGTGTCTCCCGTATATGTGTTGTCCGCATACAGAGTCAACGTGCCGGCTCCCTGCTGCGTCAGGGATCCCGTCCCGGAAATCACACCGTTGAAGGCCACGTTGTCGCCACGGTCGAAAACCAGTGATCCGTTGTTCGCCACATCACCGGAAAGCATACCGGCCGTACCACCGTCACCTACTTGCAAGGCACCACTTTTGATGGTGACGCCGGAGGCTGGCCCGCTGAAGGTATTGCCAGTCAGTATCAGCGTACCGGTGCCGGCTTGTACCAAAGCACCGGATTGCCCAACCACAATCTGCCCCTGGAAAGTCAGGTCATCACTGCGGTCAAACACCAGCGAGCCGCCGAGGACCTTGATCGTACCTTGGCCGATCGAGCCTTCGGCTGCACCATTGCCGACTTGCAGCGTGCCACCGTCTATTTCGGTCGAACTTGACGAGTCAAGTTCGTTGTTGTCGATGATCCACCTACCATCGCCGGACTTCCGAAATAATCCTGCAAACGTGGTCGCACCGGTAACGGCCTGCGAGTACAACTGCACCGTTCCCGCATCACCGTTCAACATCAAAAGCGAGGCACTATTCGAGCCTATAAGCAAGTTGCCATGAATGGAGCCACCCGCCGATAACGTGACATAGTTGCGCGCGGCTTGAATCATCTGCACGTTGCCGATGATGCTCCCCGCGTTGCTCAGCGTCAGCCCGCCGTCGAAAGTGGAAACAGTGCTGTCTCCCCAGGCTACGAAAATGCTGCAAATGCCTGTGCTTGCACAATCCCCGCTCCTTGCCGCGGTCGTCTCAATGGTGGACCCTGCCCCATTGGTCACGGTGCCGCCATGTTGCAAATAAACCGGTGTCAAGCTGCTCATGATCGTGCCACCACCGGTATTTGTCACGACACCAGTTTCTCCTGACACCTGGACGGCCATTCCACCTGGCGATCGAATGATGCTTCCGGCACCGTCATTGGAGACCGTCCCTCCGTCATTCATTACCACGCCAAAGCTGCCTCCTTCAATGATGCCGCCGCTGCTGTTTTCGACCGTACCATTGGAAAAAAACGCCACAGCGGAAGCATTTCCTTCGATGATGCCGCCATCATGATTCACGATAGTGACAAAAGGGTCCGCGCCTTTTACGGCGGCACCAAGATTGCCACTGAGTTTCCCGGCATTGTTCAGTACTCCAAAGCCGTCCAGCACAATCTGATTGGAAAGTGAGGCGCCACTATCCACCTGCAACATCTGATCAGGATTTGAAGAGGGCCAGATACCGAACACCGTAATGCTGCCGGCACCAGGCACCGCTCCAGCCGCAATTTCTAGAACGCCGCCACTCACCGTAGTACCACCGGCATAGCTACTGACGCCAGTCAGTTTCAACGTGCCGCCACCGGCCTTCACTAACGAGCCGCTCCCGCTGATCATGCCCGCGTAGCTCAGATTGCTGCTTGGGCTGAACACAAGAGAGGCGTTGTCCGTGATATCACCTGCGACCGAGCCAGTACGGATACCGTCGCCGAACCGCAAGATGCCGGCGCTGATCGTGGTGCCGCCCGTGTAGGTATTGGTGCCCGTCAAAGTCAGCATGCCAGTGCCGGCTTGGGTCAGCGAGCCGCTGCCAGTGACGGCACCGCCGAAACTCACATCGTCGCTGCGATCGAATATCAGCGATCCGTTGTCCACTACGTTGCCGGTGATCGCACCGGTCACACCGCCGTTGCCTAGCTGCAAGATGCCAGCGCTGATCGTGGTGCCGCCGGTGTAGGTGTTGTTACCCGTCAGCGTCAAGGTACCCGTGCCGGCTTGCGTCAGTGTGCCGCTGCCAGCGGCGAAGCCACTAAAACTCACGTCATCGCTGCGGTCGAATATCAGCGATCCATTGTCCGTCAGGTTGCCGGCGACCATACCGGTCACACCGCCGTTGCCTAGCTGCAAAGTGCCAGCGCTGATCGTGGCGCCGCCGGTGCAGGTGTTGTCACCCGTCAAGGTCAGGGTGCCGGTGCCGGCCTGTGTCAGCGAGCCATTGCCACTGATGATGCCGCTGAAACTCACACTGTCGCTGCGATCGAATACCAGAGAGCCGTTGTCGATCACGTCGCCGGTGATTGCGCCACTCGTACCACCACCTCCCAACTGCAAGATGCCACCGCTGATGGTGGTACCACCCGTATAAGCATTCGCTCCCGTCAGTATTTCCGTCCCACCTGCCAATCGCAAATCGCCGCTACCCTTGATGACGCCACCGAACGTGCCTGCGGCATTGCTCACCGTCAGCGTCTGCTCGCCAAGCATCACTGTACCGTTGCCCGACAGGCTCACGATCGTCGCACCACTGCTGGTACCCGAAATGTCAAATGTACCCGCGTCGCTTACCCCAGCGGAGCTCGCCAGACTGGCGCTACCGGTCAGTGCCAGCGTGCCTGCGCTGATCGCGGTGGCGCCGGTGTAGGTGCTTTTCCCCGTCAGGGTCAACGTCCCTGTGCCAGCCTGCACCAACGAGCCGCTGCCGCTGATGATGCCCGTGAAAGTCACGTTGTCGCTGCGGTCGAACACCAGGGACCCGTTATCGATCACGTCGCCGGTGATTACTCCGCTCGTACCGCCGTTGCCAAGCTGCAAAGTGCCGGCGCTAACTGTGGTACCGCCGGTGTAGCTGTCGGTGCCGGTCAGTACCAACGTACCAGCCCCCACTTTCACCAAGTCAATTGAGCCGCTGATGTCGGCGGGCCAGACGGTGGCATTACCGGCATTGACGTTTACATTACCCCCGGCAAAATCGCTGCCACCTACCTGTGGTGGCTGGGTGGGCTTGATGTTTGCAT
This sequence comes from Dyella agri, assembly GCF_044904705.1. Taxonomy (NCBI): domain Bacteria; kingdom Pseudomonadati; phylum Pseudomonadota; class Gammaproteobacteria; order Lysobacterales; family Rhodanobacteraceae; genus Dyella; species Dyella agri. Next base: position 472,529 of record NZ_JADIKL010000004.1, on the reverse strand, counting down.
CACAATCTCCACAGCCCGACAATCCCAACGCGAGCGCCACTGCAAATGCCACGGCACACGGCCGCAGTCCACACTTCCTGTCGGACATGAATCCCCTCCTTTGCCCCTTGGTACATTGCAGGTAGCCGGCTATATGCCCGCAATGTACTACACGCAAGCGGCGTCAATCCCTTAACTGGGGTTTTCGCCCGATCTTCGCTCAAATGGAATCAAAAGGGCCGACAGGAGCGACATGATCCGCGCATCTCGCCCGGCGCGATGGCAGGGACGGCATGAACCAGGCGGTGCACGATGCGCTTGTCCGGCAACCACGGGGCGATCTGCATGACTCGGCAAGCACCCGCGGAAACGACCTGGCTGAGCGGTGACAGCCAGGCCGTCGCGATGCAAGCTGAAGCGGCTTGGCGTCATTTCGCCGGTGCTGCGCACTTTGCGCGAGCGACCGGCGGGCTCGCTTTGGTCTGCATCGCACCGAAGCTCTCCCTGCGACGCGCTCTACGACGCAGCACGCCGCAGCACTATGCCATTCGCGCCGCAGATCACCGGATGCTGGCATGAGTCGGCCGCCGCAAAACAAGATCCCGGTCGACTCGATCACCGAAATTTCGGTGACACTGGATCCGAAATAACCCGAAGGGGACAACGGCGGCGCTGCATCCGGCAACCGCCCTTGCATGATCTTCAGTGCTTGCCGGCTGCCGCCTGCTCCCGATTCACGGGGAGCGGGCTCAGCGGCGCCAGCCACGGATGATCGGGACGCGAGCGACTGTCCAGGTGATTGGCGTTGCCGGGGCATCCGCTGCCCTCGCTCGCCGCCGTCAGGCGTTGGTCGCGCGACTGGATGGTGGTGCGGTAGCAACTGCCCAGCGAGTCGGCGAAGCTCACCTGTTCGCCGCCTGCCTCATCGTGCGCGAAGCTCGTGCGGTCGAGCGGGTCGGGAATGGTCTTGCCGTCGGCGTGGTCGCGGGTGGTGAGGCTTTCGTCCAGCACGGCGTGGTAGCTTGCGCCCCGTGCATCCGTGCGCCAGCTATCAATGCGATGGCCCTGCTTCATCGCCACCTCGGCGGTGAAGTCCTGTCCCTTGGTGATCATGGTCTTGCGCGAGGAGAGGTAGAGCGGATCGCGCTGCTCTACCGTGTAGCCGTCCAGAGGGCGGCCGTCCAGAGTGCGCTTCACCGCCACCGACGTCATGCCCAACTGGTCGATGGTCTCGTCGTAGCGCTTCTCGCCCGGTCGCGCGAAGCTCTGATGGTTATGGAAGTCACTGTCGTAGCGCACCGTAATGTCCAGGGTGCCGCGCGGTGTGTGCAGGCGACCGGCGATCACCCCGGACTGCGTCTGGTCGGTGGTGATCGTGCCCACGATGCGACCGGCGGCATCGGCATGCAGTGTGTCGCGCACGACGAGTTCCGCCGGCTGGTGCTCGGCCAGCGTGTCCTGCGTGAGCTCGCCGCTCAACTGGCTGGCGTGCGGGTCCTGATAGACCAGCAGGTTTGCCGCAACGTTGAAGAAGTGATCGGCGCCCGGCACACGCACGGCCACCGTGTGCGGCTTGCCATCGTCGAACACGCCGGCGAACGGTGTCAGGTCCACCCGCGCCGGAATGAAGTTCGTGGTCTGGATGGCCGGCGTCGGCAGCCACAGGTGCGGCGCCACGCCGCCGGTGAAGATCCACGGATAGACCGGCGCCAACCCGGCCGGCTTGCCATCCACCAGCACCTCCATGCCGCGGAAGCTGCCGCCGTCGCAGGCCTCGAACGACTCCAGCGAGTAGTCGCGCGTCTTCTCCAGGTAGGCCTGGTCGACGCAGGTGTACCAGCGTTCGTCGTGCGACTGGCTTTGCGCGATCACGTCGAGATAGGCGCGCTCCACGTTACGCGGGAAGCTGATCGTGCGCGACAGGCTCTGCTGTGGGGTGTCGAGTTCGGCCTGCTCGCCGCGCGGATCGCTGCTCAACGGGTAGACACGGTCGGCGGACGCCGCGATCGGCTGACCGGCGCCTTCCGGATAGAACGCCAGGCGCATATCCACGTAGATCGGCTGATCGGTGGTGGGGCTCACCCAGTTGTTGAGGATCATCTGCCCCGCCCGCGCCTGCCGGAACAGCGCGGCGTAGTCGCTGAGGTCGCGCTCCACATGCCAGTGCTGGGCCACGTCCGGCTCGGGCTCGATGGTGGTACCGAAATAAAGGTTCACGCCGCCGAGCCAGAGCGCCACGGTGCGGTCGAACTGGCGGCCGGCCGGCACCGAGAAATCCGCCTCCAGCACCACCTTGCCCCAGCCGCCTGCGCAGCCCTCGGGTGGGGTGAAGTCGAAGCGGTGGGGCCGCGCGGCCATCGACGAACCGTCACCCTTGTCGTCGAACGCCTCGTGGTCGAACAGCGTCACCATGCACGGCTTGCCCGCCGGCCGCGACACCGGCGGCTCGGCCGTGGTCACCACGCGCGAACCCGGCGCGAACCGTGCAGAGTTCGCGTCGTGCGGGCTCGCCGCCGAAACCGCGCATGTCGCCAGCAACGCGGCACACCCTGGCAGCCAGCGCCGCACAACAGCCTTCTTCATGTTCGCCACCTTCACTATTCCCGAGCCTGATGATTCCGCCTGGGCATGCCCGCCGCGGGCCCGCCCTCTGCTGCGCACTTACCCGAACGGCTTCTCGATGGACGGGCTCTGCGGCGTGAACCAGCGCGCGCCGTCGGCGCCGACATGCATGTCGTCTTCCAGCCGCACGCCGAATTCGCCGGGGATGTAGATGCCGGGTTCATCGCTGAAGGTCATGCCTGCCTCGATCTTCCGCGTATTGCCTTCGACGAGGTAGTACCACTCGTGCATGTCCATGCCGATGCCATGGCCGAGGCGGTGCGAGAAATACGTGTAGCCGGGGCCGTAGCCGGCATCGGCGATCACCTTGCGCGCGGCGGCATCGACCGATGCCATCGTCGCGCCCGGACGCGCCGCCGCGAGTGCGGCCTGCTGCGCCTTGCGCACGATATCGAATACCCGCTTCATCTTGTCGCTGGCCTTGCCCAGGGTGAAGGTACGGGTGATGTCGCTCTCGTAGCCCTCGACGTAACAACCGTCGTCCAACATCACCGGCGTGCCTTCGCGGATCACCTGCGGTTCGCGCGAACCGTGCGGCAGCGCGGTATAGGTGCCGACGTTGATGCTGGCGTCGCCGCGCAAGCCCATGCGCGCGTAGCCGGCGTCCACCCATGCCGCGATGTGCTGCTGGGTCATGCCGGGTTCCAGGCCTTGCCAGACCGCCTTGTACAAGGCCAGCGTGGCGTTGTTCGCCACCTGCATCAGCGCCAGTTCCGCAGGGCTCTTGATCGCGCGGCAGCCGGCGGTGACCGGCGTCGCCGGCACCAGCTTCGCCTGCGGCATGGCCTCGGCGAGGCCGTTGGCGCGGAAGTACGGCACCTTCTCTTCGATGCCCAGCGTGCCGGTGCCGGCGTGCTTCTCGCGCATCGCCTGCGCGATCAGCGCGTAGGGGCTCTCGTTCTCCTGCCAGGTACGCACGTCGTGGCCGAAGCGGATCTGCTCCAGCGCGCGGCTGCGCTCGAACGCGGGCGTGATGTACACCGGGTCGCCCGAACGCGGCAGCAGCATGCCCATCAGGCGCTCGCTGGTCCACCAGTGCATGCCGGTGTAGTAGTCCAGCGTGGTGCCGCCGTCGAGGTAGATGGCGTCGATGCCGTGCTGCCCCATCAGCTCCTGCGCCCGGGCCAGCCGGCCGCGGCGTTCGTCGTCGGTGATCGGCACGATCTGCGACTTCACCGGCTGCAAGGCGAGGATCGATGCCGGCAGCTTGATGCCATCCGCTTCCGCCGCAGCGGCGTTGCCGGCCAGCATCGCCACCGGCAGTGCCGCCGCACCGAGCGCCGAAGCTTGCAGGAAGCGGCGCCGGCCCGAATGCATCACATCGCCACGATCGTTCATGGGGTTCTCTCGATGAGGGGACCCTCCGATCATCCCACGAACGGAGGCGCCGCCACCGCTGCGGACCACCTGACAAACGGCACTCCGGCCTGGCCCGGAAACATGCTTGCGCAGGCGCGGGCTAGACTGGCCCCAACTCTTGCGCGGACCATCTCCATGATCCCCCACTTCAGCGATCTCTCCGCCAACGAACGCACCTATCTCGCCTGGATTCGCACGGCGGTGTCGCTGATGGGTTTCGGCTTCCTGATCGAGCGCTTCGACGTTTTCCTCATTTACACGACGCGCGGTTCCGTGCTGAACAGCGGCCTGCACCTGCGCGCCTCCGAGTGGCTGGGCCTGGGCATGATCCTGCTGGGCGCCGCCCTGATCCTGCTCGCCACGCGCAGCTTCTATCGCAACAGCCGGCTTATCCAGGCCGAAGCCGCAGCGGCCTACCGCGGCACCATGGTCGAGCGCGTGCTGACCGCGCTGCTGGTCGCGCTGGCGCTGTTCCTGGTGCTGTACGTGGGCTACCAGCTCACCAGCCTGCACTGACCGCGCGCAGGCTCGCCGCCCCCGCCTGCGCGCCATCACGCACGGCGCGGGCCATCAGGGATCAGAGACTCGCGCCAGCGCAGGGCGACACCCCTGACTGCATTGCATGGAATTCGATGGACAGGCCGAGATCGTCTTGTGTCGGCGCGAGGATGGATGCGCCGGACAGGCCGCGGTAGGTCGCCAGCGGGCGCTCATAGCCACGCTCCACCCAGCGCTGCGCGCGGCCGAGGTCGCTCACGCCGATACTCACGCCCAGGACGCGCGGGCCGCCGTTCGCCATGGTCTGCGCAGCGATGCCCGCGCCGTCGGGCTGCAGCGCCAGCAGCGCGGTCGGACCGACCGGCACGCAATAGCCCTTCGCGCCGAGCGCCGGCAGCTTGACCGGCACCGCATGGCCGTAACCCATCGTTTCGAGCTGGCGGCGATCGGCATCGGCGTCGGCCGACACCAGCCAGATCGATGACAGCTCGCGCGCCCCGTTGGGATGCTCGCGCGTCGCACGGTAGTCGCCGGCGTTGGCGGGATCGAACTGGTCGGGCGCATAGCCGTCCGCGTAGTCGATGAAGAAGGTGTTGCTCGACAGCGGCGCGCGGTCGAACGCGAACAGCTGCCAACCAGGCTTTGCGCTGTCGGGGCCGGAGAAGAAGGGCGTGACCGCGTAGTGCAAGGCCTGCAGCGAGCGGTGAATCGCATCCAGCGAGGAAGTGCGAAAACCAAAGGTGCGCGAACCCGGCCCACCCTTCAACGCCTGCTGGTCCTCCTTCATGCCCGGATCGAACGCGGGATCGGGCCGGGTGATGCCTAGCAGTTCAATGAAACTGCTGTCGGCCAGTCGGATGTAGCGGTTGGCCACACCGCCAGGGTCGTGCCCCGGCCGCACCTGGAAGCCCAGCTTGACCGCCATGACTGCGGTGGACTGATCGATCCCGCGCCCCCACAGCAAGATGTGGTCCAGCCGCGTGGCGGGCGCGGCGGCAACGGTCGCCGGTGCCGACGCCTGCGCGACACCGGCACACAACAGCAGCCAAGCCGAAACGAAACGGATCAGGCGCATGCGTATCCTCGTACGTAAGGTTGGGGAATGTTCCTCGGCAAGCCGCGTTTGCCGGCCTGCTCCGAGGCGCCCTTTTATGGGCGGATCGCGCCTTGCCGGCAAGGACAATTTCCGGACAAAAACAGCCAACGCGCCTACGCGCCGCGCATGTGCGGCACGCCGGCGACAGCATGCTGCGATCAGGCGGCTGCGCCGCGACGAAGGGATTGCGGCGACATGCCCAGCGCACGGACAAAGGCGCGGCGCATGCGACTGGCATCGCCGAAACCCGTCGACGCGGCGATGTGGTCCAGGCTGAGATGGCTGGTCTCTACCGCGATGCGCGCGGCTTCAAGGCGCAGGCCTTCCACGACCTTCGCCGGCGTCGCGCCGATCTCCGCGGCGAAGGCGCGGGCGAAGTTCCGCGGGCTCATCGCGGCACGCTCGGCCAACCGCTCGATCGTCATCGGCTCGGCGATGCGCGCACGCATCCAGTCGATCAGCTCGCCGAAACGCCCGGTGCGGCCGCCACGTTCCACCAGCGCGGAGTACTGCGACTGCCCACCGTGCCGCCGCTGGTGCACCACCAGTTGCTGCGCCGCGCGCCGCGCGATGCCGGGACCCAGATCATCCTCGACCAGCGCCAACGCCAGGTCGATCCCGGCGGAGATGCCTGCCGACGTCCACACCTCGCCGTCCCTCACGAACATCCGGTCGGCATCCAGCCGCACCTTTGGGTAACGCAGCCGGAAGCGTTCGGCTGCGTCCCAGTGCGTGGTAGCGCGGCGGCCGTCGAGCAGGCCAGCCTCCGCGAGGAAGAAGGCGCCGGAGCAGACGCCCGCCGTGCGCCGCCGCGCGTCCACGCCCAGCCAGGCCATGATGTCGCGCTGACTCTCCTCGACCTGTGCCAAGTTCCCGCCCGAAACGATCACCGTGTCGAAACACCCCGGCGCCAGCGGCGCGGCCGCCAAACACACGCCCGAGGAGCTGCGCACGATGCCGCCGCCCGGGGCCAGCACCTTGATCGTGTAGCTGTCCGGACGAAAACGCTCCGCCATCTCGAACACCGCAACCGGACCGGCGGCATCCAGCAGCTGGAATCCCGGAAAGACGATGATGGCGATCTCGCGTCGCATGTGCCGGCCGCTCGCAGGTGCAATGGCGGGAAAGTGGCGTAACCGCGAGGCGGACGTCAAGCCGGGCTGCGGGCCATGCAATGTGTGATGCACACCACATTTGGACGCCTTCTCCTGGCCCGGGACATGCTCTTTCTGACAGTGAGCCTCCGCTTAGGGACCTTGGAACCGCCGTCATGTACCAGTTCATCGAATGCATCATCGCTGGGGGACCGGAGCACGGCCTGATCCGGCGTCGTTTGTGGGATCCCCGCTACGCCCTGCCGCCTGCGATGTCCACGCAGGACGGGCAACTCTGCAACGTTGCCGCCAGCCGGACGGCCGGCCGCTCCGGCCGCTGCTTTCTGCTGCTCCATCCGCTGGCCAGCGGCCGCGAGTTCATCGACATGCTGGCGGTGCTGAATGAGCACGCCGCGTCAGACAGTGCCCCGGCAGCCCACTGAGCGGCCGCATTGCGTCAGGCAGGGTGGCCCCCTGATCCGGGGCAGCCTGATACGTTTTCCCCGCAGCCCCAGTTCTCCGCACGCATCATGCGGATGTAGCGAAACGCCGCCCATCTGGCAGCCGGCGGCCCGAATGAACTGGCCAAGCTCAACTTCTCCTGTTGTCGATTCCCGAGTCGTCCGTTCGTCATGAAGACAGGCGGGCAGCTCGGCTCGCGCAGCAGGAAGTCCGGCAATGCGCAAACTCATCGTTCCCGCATTCATCAGCCTCGATGGCGTCGTGCAAGCGCCCGGCGGCCCGGAGGAGGACACCAGCGGCGCCTTTGCCTACGGCGGCTGGATCTGGCCTTACGCCGACACGTCCGGCGAAGTGATGGGCGGCGTGTTCTCGGAGCCGTTCGAGCTGCTGCTTGGACGCCGCACCTACGACATCTTCGCTTCGTACTGGCCGCACGTGCCGGAGGATGCGCCGTACCGAGGCATTGCGGACATGTTCAATGGCACGATCAAGCACGTCGCCACCCATCATCCCGAGACGCTGGCATGGCGGCACAGCCGCGCGCTGGCACCGGATATCGCCGCCACGGTGCGTGAACTCAAGCAGGGCGACGGCCCCAACCTGGTCACTCAGGGCAGCAGCGCGCTGGTGCGCCAGTTGCTGGCCACGGAGCTGGTCGACGAACTGCGCTTGCTGGTCTATCCGGTGCTGCTCGGCCGCGGCAAGCGCCTGTTCGACGATCACACGTTGGCCTCGGCTTTTCGCCTCGCTGCGTCGAGGACCACAAGCAGCGGCGTGCTGGTCAACCGTTACTTCCGTGAGGGCGCAGTGCAGACCGGGTCATTCGAATAACGCGGGCGCAGCACGCACGCCGCGCGATTGAGATGCGCGCTTCCGCCTCCACATCATGGGCACCCGAACCTGCTCTGGATCGCCCATGGCCGCCGCTGCCCCGCTCCGCATCGATTTCGTCTCCGACGTGGCCTGCCCGTGGTGTGCGGTCGGGCTCGCCAGCTTGCAGCAGGCGCTGGAGAAACTCGATGGCGAGGTGCACGCGGAAATCCACCTGCAGCCGTTCGAGCTGAATCCGCAGATGGCGGCCGAAGGCGAGGATGCTGGCGAACACATCATGCGCAAGTACGGCATCGACGAGGCCCGGATGGATGCCAACCGCGCAGCGATCCGCGAACGCGCCGCGGCGCTCGGCTTCGCCTACAACGTGCGGCACGGCAGCCGCGTCTGGAACACCTTCGATGCGCACCGGCTGCTGCACTGGGCCGAATTGCAGGACAACACTCGCGCGCTGGCGCTGAAGAATGCGCTGCTGCGCGCCTATTTCAGCGACGGCGAAAACGTCTCCGACCGCGACGTACTCGTCCGCGTCGCCGGGAGTGCCGGCCTCGACGCCGGCGAAGCGCGCCGTGTGCTGGACAGCGGCGAATACGCCGACGAAGTGCGCGCGAGAGAGCGGCACTTCCAGCAGGCCGGCATCCACTCCGTGCCCGCCACCATCGTCAACGGCACGCACCTGATCTCGGGTGGGCAGCCGCCGGAGGTGTTCGAACAGGCGTTGCGGGAGATTGCGGCAGAGGCCGCCAACCAAGCCCCCGACCGATGACACCACGACGGCCCCGCAAGTCCTGAAGTATCCCGGCACTGACAGCATCGATCGAGCGAAGCACGCACGCCAAGGCCAGCTTCAAGCCGACCGGCCCGGCATCGACAGCGCCTGCATGGCCATAGCCGTCATGGAGCCCAGGTCGGCACCGGCCTCCAGCACGATGGCGTGCTCGTCCGCGATAGGTTCCTCCATCGCTGCCAGCTGGCTGTCGAGCAGGCTGGCCGGCATGAAATGCGTGCGCTCGCGCAGGCGGCGTGCCAGTTCGTCGCGCGGCACGCGCAGATAAACCAGGCGCAATGCGGGATCCGCCTGGCGCAGCACATCGCGGTAGGCGCGACGCAACGCGGAGCAGGCAACCACCACGCCCTGCCCGCGATGCATGGCGATCGCCGAAGCGATCGCTTCAAGCCATGGCTGGCGATCCGTATCGTCCAGCGGGATGCCGGCACGCATCTTTTCGATGTTCGTCGCGGGATGCAGCGCGTCGCCCTCCACGAAGTCCACGCCGCATGCACGCGCCAGGGCGGCGCCGACATGGCTCTTGCCGCTGCCGGAGACGCCCATCACGACGATGGCCGGCAGCGCGGGAATCGGCTGCACCTGCAAGATTCAACCCCGAAAAAACAGGTACACCGCGCTGTACGGCACGCGCGCTTCCTTGCCCGCATGGCCCGCATCGCACCCCGACGCCGGCGCCGCGCCGCCCTCGGTGCGCTCGCGCACGATGTATTGCACCGTCGCCATTTCGCCGTTGCCTGCGTGCGATTTGGCGTGCAGTACCAGCCAGGGTATGGCACCGGCATCGGGCGAAGGCGAGACATTCACGGGTTCGCCCACCACCGTGCTGCCATCGCTCGCCTGCCAGGTCGGCCCGGCGAAATGCTTGCCGATCGCCTTGCCCTTGGCATTCGTCAGGGTGGCATCCGGTGCCTTCAATGCCCACGCATAGGTTGCACCGGAAGCCTTGCATGAGTAGATCTGCACGCCCTTGCCGAATGCCTCGATGGCAGCTGCCTTCGGCGCTCCCTGGGCATGTGTCGCGCCCGCAAACATCACGACTGCCAAGGCGCAGCATTCCAATGATTTCCGCATGACGCGTCTCCCAGGGATTTCCCGAATTTCCGGCCGCGCCGCAGGGCGCCGTGCCATGCCCGAAGCATGCTCCGGCACCCACGGGAACACCAACCCGGGTGCCTTACATCGCCGGCGCGGGCGTTCCGTCGGACCACTTGTCGGCCGGCACCATCATCACCTTGACCGGCTCGGGGCCGTCGTGGAACTGCGGGTTCAACATTACCGGCGAGCCGGGCTGGTCGGCACCCCAGTCCGCGTCGCGCGGGACATAGAACATCAAGTGCGGCATCCAGTGCCCCACGTCGTCGTTCAAGTAACCCTGCTTCGACAACATGTAGCACATCGCGCCGGGCTCCAGCGGCGGCAGCTGCTTGCCGGCCACCGCGGCCTTCATGCCCTGCAGGATCTGCTCCTTCGATCGGCCGGCAAGCGCCAGCTCCGTCCTCTTCAGGCTGATCGGCAGGATCGACCGGGCAGCCTGCGGATTGAGGCACATGGGCCCGCGCAGCTTGGGATTCCAGAACTCAGGGAAATCGAACTGCGCCGTCCAGCCCCGGTCGACCAGGCAGACAAAGCCGTTCTTGCCCTTGACCGCTGTGATGTAGCCATGCGGCCCGAGCACCAGGACCGTGGCGTCATCGGAAATGGCCTTGGGTGCCGCGCTGCGTGCCAGCGCGATTTCCGCATTGCGGTCCGCCATCAGGTATTGCGCCAGCGGCGCCATGGCCGGATAGGCGTGTGGCGGGTTCTGCGCTGGCGAACCTTCGGCGGCGGCCGTTGCTGTGGCCAGGAGCACGCCCAGTGTCACACCGATCTTCCAGCGGCCGGTACCTTGCTTCATCGCAGTTCTCCCCGTCTCATCGCGCAGGCATGGCTGGTTGGAATCCGACTCGATCCGGATCGGCCCCGATGGCACACCAGCCAAAAGCGCCAGCGAGCGACCCTACCCCATGACGAACGGGTGGGCCGGAAATCGACATGCCAGCACCGTGCCGCCACCGGACCAGGCCGGCAACCGACAGATGGCGCAGGCGCGGCACCGGGCCTGCCGTCGGCCTCCCGTCCCACCATGAAGCACGGTACGCTGCCGACTTTCTTGTTGCCGCGTCCGGCAACGAAGGGGGAGCGATGCGCAAGGAATGGGGCGTCCTGGCACTTTTGATGGGCTTGGCGGGATGCGTTCCGCCGCCACAGCATCGAGTCACGCTGGATGGTGCTCCATGGCCGGTGGATGCTGCTGGACGCCCCGCTACCGGCGAAACCCTGCTGCTCATCCTGGTCGACTATCGCGGCGTGCCGGTAGAAGCCTGTATCGAGAAAAGCAGCGGCAACGATGTACTCGATGCGTCAGCGATAAAACACATGACCACGCATCTGTACCAACCGGAAATGAAGAACGGCTTTCCAGCTTCCAGCTATCTCCGGGTTCCCGTGAATTTCGGTTCGGCAGCGGATGCCGCAGTGGCATGGCCGCCCTCACAAGCCGCCAGGGAATGCCAACCGCAGCCCGTACCCGGCATCTCCCCGTCGGAGCTGGCTTTGGTAGCGCAGAAACAGTTCACGGTCTCTCCGACGTCAGCGGGAGAGGTGCCAGGCGTCGGCCAGCCATGGCCTGCGGATGCCAACGGCAAGCCAAGCAGCATCGATGCTTATGCGCATGTGCTGGTGGATCCGGCCGGGCACATCGTTGCCATCGAAGGCCTCAAGCCGGATATCTACACGGCGTTCAATACCCATGCGTCGCACACGATCACCGGCATGCGCTTTGCGCCCAGCAACGTGCAGCATTGGGAGGTAGTGGCGTTCCACTTCCACGGCAACGGGTGATCAATCCCGGCGATAGCGCTGCATCTTGTCCGCGGTACCACAGGTTTCCATGGCGCACCAGCGGCGGCGCTGATTTTTACTGGTATCGAGAAACAGCCATCCGCACGAGGTGGTATTGGCACAGCGGCGCAGCCGCGAGATAGACGCATCGCCGAGCAAGTCCAGCGCATCCAGCGCAATGCGCTTCAGCGGCAGCCGTGCATCGCGGGCATCGGCGCGCCAATGCAGGTGTCCATCGGCACCGAGCGACTGGCCGGCCCAAGCCAGCTGCAGCCAGCGATCGAGCCCACGCACCGCCCCCGCAGGCATCGGCGAGCCGTCGACCCGCGCGGCGAACAATGCATGCAGCTGATCGCGCAAGGTCTCCACCTCGCGCATCAACACCGCACGCTTGTGCACTACGCGCGGTGCACGGACGCCATCGCCCGGATGCAACGCACCGGCGCGGAGGCACCACGCGATGAAACGCTGCGGCTGCTGCAGGTAATCCTCGATCTCGACGGCGTAGCGGTCGTGGATGCTGTTGACGAAATCCAGGCACAGGCGTCCCCCATCGAGGCGGATGGCGTCAACCGGCCGTGGCGGCAAATGACCGTGCGCGGGCGACATGCGTGATGGGCGGGTCCTTTGGATCACGCCCCTATGCTACCGTCTAAATGAATTTGAATGGTAACCTGTCTGCCGGCATCAAACAGCCGTCGAGGTCATTGCATGATGTCCCCATCGCCAGCCGCGGCTGCGCCGTCGATCGACACGACACAACGCAGGCTTTTCATCGGCATCGTCGTGGTGACGCTGGTCACCTTGATCGCCGTGATGGCCGACCTGGCGATCGGCGGCCGCCCCGATCCGCAGGCGCTGCGCTCCGCCGCAACGCTGCTCGATGGTTCCTGGCGATTCCACATCGGCGACGATCCGCACTGGGCGGATGTCCGTACGGACGATACCCCATGGGAGACGGTCGACCTGACGGCCCCGCCGGGCAGCCACGATGGCGATGTGGGTCTGCCGGACTACGTGGGCGGGTGGATGGCGCACGGCCATCCCGGCTATCACGGCTACGCCTGGTACCGACGTGTGGTGACGGTACCGGCCGGGCGCGGGTCATGGGACATCCTCGGACCGACCCTCGTCGACGATGGCTACGAGCTGTATTGGAACGGCCAGCGGCTGGGCGGCTCGGGCCGGCTCGGCCCGGACCCGCGCGTGGTCGGCACGCGGCCGCTGCGGTTCGCCCTTCCCGCCGATGCGGCAGGCACCCGCGGCGTGCTCGCCATCCGCACCTACATGCTCGTCAGCTCCGGGGTCAGCGCCGACGGGGGTGGCATGCACAGCGCCCCCATACTCGCCCCGCGGCCGGTAAGCGACGCGCTCCATCGCGTGCAATGGGCGCGGACCATCGCCGGTTACATTGTCGATGCGATCGAACCGATCGCCATGCTGGCACTCGTCGTCCTGGCGTTCGCATGCTGGTCCCGCAGCAGCCGCAAGGGCTTCCTGGTCTTCGGCGGCATCGCGCTCGCGCTTACCGCAGCCAGACGCCTCAACAATGCCATCGTGGCGTGGACCGACCTGCAGGACCTCGCCACCTATACGTGGTTGGCGTCGGTGATGTGGGTGCCGACGGTGGCCGCGTGGGCGCTGGCCTGGAACCGCTGGAGCCGGCACCCGTGGCGAAGCATCGACGTCGCGGCCGTGGTGCTGATGGTCGTCGGGCTGATCGGCGCCATGATCCATGCGACAGACATGACCCGCATCAGCCGGCTCGGGTCGATCGCGCTATGCGTGGTGATCGGCGTGCGCGTTGTCCGCGACGGACCGATGCGGGTCCTGGCACTTGTGACCCTGGCCTCGATCATGGCCGCGCTGTTTGGCAGCGAATGGCTCGATCCCATCGGCGTGCCGGGCATCTGGTTTCCGTTCGGCATCGGCGTGGCGCGGACGCAGTACGTTTACGCGCTCGTCGTCGTGCTGATGGCATTCCTGATCGTGCGAAGCATCGGCGATAGCCATCCCGGCGGCGCCAAGGGAAACAGCGTCGCCGCCTCATAGTGGAAAGACGACCCTCACCCGCCCTGCCTGTTTTCCGAACCTGTTTCAGTCGAGCCGCAACCAGTTCAGGAACAAACCGCACTCGCGGTCTTCGACCCGATGCCCTTCGCGTTCTTCGGTCACTATGCCCCACGCGACCTGCGTGCCGTCATCCCGGGGACTATCGACCCTCAGGCGTTCGCCCAGCGGGACGGGAAAGCGGGTCACGAGCACCATGGTGCCCTCGTGCTTCGCAACCACCAGCGCAGGCTTGCAGACCGTGTTGGTCGTCGCCCAGCCCGTGTTGATGTGAATCTGCACTTCCTGCGGGGGAAACTGGCCGCGATTCTCCAGGTGCCAGCCGTCGGCCTTCTCCAGCAGCGAACTCAGATGCGGGTCGTTCCAGTCGACCGTACCGACCGAAACGCTTGAGCGTGACTTGTCGTGGCCCATGGCTCTCCCCTTGTCGAACGGAACGCGAACGTGCTTGCGCACGATCGGGGCGGTCCGGTAACGCTATGCAACCGAGCCCTGCTGCGCCAGCAGCCACCCAAGCCAGGGCTTTCGGGGCCAACATACCAGAACCACCACCAACCGGCGTGACGTCAATCGCCGTGCCGTCTCCGTCGGCGGTGCATATCCGGCCCAGTTGACCAGACATTCCGGTAATCACCGCCCACCGGACCTGTGCTGACCAAGGCAGCGCGCGGCTACAGACAGGTCACGCTGCTATGGGGCATTTGCGCAGCTCCATTAATGAAACTTTTCCCCACGCGCCAGCATTTCGATGATCTGCTTCATTCGCTTGATCTTGGTTTCCGGGAGTTTGGCGGTCTGCAGTCGGTAGGCGATCGCGTACAGATTGGCTCTATTGAGCGACGCGTAGAACTGGCTGGCCTTTTTGTTGCGAGCCAGCTCCTTGAGAAATTCCGGAGGCACCGTTGCGTTTGCGGGGGAGTCGTAAGCAGCGGCCCATCGCCCGTCTGCCCTGGCTGCATCCACCTCTTTGAGGCCCGCAGCTGTCATGTGACCCTCACGGATCAGTCGGTCCACGTGTTCGGTATTCCTCTTGGACCAGCGGCTCTTGGGGCCGCGTGGCGTGAATTTCTGTATCCAGGAGTCTGCGTCTAGCGGCAACTTCTGCCCGTCGACCCAACCGAAACACAGCGCCTGATCCAGCGCTTCGGCATAGGTGATTGACTCGACGCCGGAATCCTTCTTGAAAATCCTGAGAAGCAGGCCGTCGGCCTGGGCATGTTCTGTCGCCAACCAAGAACGAAATTCTTGGGCAGACTGAAACTGTCGCTGCTGCGCCTCAGGTTTGGATTTCGCCGGAGCCATACTGCCTCGTTGCGCTTGGCCACCGCCTCAGTCTATCGACAACGACCGCTTTGGCCGCAACCGGCCCAGTTCGCCAGATCGCAGGTCGCTCCGGGGAGGTAGCCAGGCAGATGTCACGATGGCCCATCGACACATAGGCATGCGGCCTGCATCCGAGTGCATGATGTGTCCTGTTGGCTTTCTCAGCCCAGATGCGTTCGTGCCTGCTCCATCACCGCTTGTCGCAGCTGCGTCAACGCTGGCGACGGCGGGCCAAGGGCGGCATGCAGGCACAGGTCCACATGCGGCAGCGGCGGCAGGCCGTGGCGTTCGTCCAGCCGCATCAGCGAAGGCGGGAGGTCGGCGGCCGTGCGCACGGTGATGCCCAGACCCGCGGTCACGCCGGCCCACAGACTGTGCAGGCTGGCCGTGACGAAAGCCGGCCGCCAGGCGATGCCGGCGCTATCCAACGCGGCCGTACCCGCCTGGCGGAAGAAGCACGGCGGCTGGTAGAGCGCCAGATCCAGCACCGTGTCGGGCCGCACCAGCTCGCCCGTCCCTGCGGGACCGATCCAGGCCATCGGCAGCACGGCCAGGCGCTCGGCGTCCGCGCGCGCGCCCTGGTTCATGGCAAGCACCAGATCGAGCTCGCCGCGGTCGAGCCGTTCGAGCAGCAGCCCGTTGCGTTCGACCAGCACATCCACCCGCACCGCCGGGTAGGCCTTCCTGAATTGCCCCAACGCCGCCGGCAACCAGCTCTCGGCGAAATCGCCCGGCAGGCCGAAGCGCACCACGCCATCGACCGCCGCGCCGCGCACCGCATGGATCGCTTCGTCGTTGAGCTCCAGGATGCGCTGCGCATAGGCGTGCACCCGGTCGCCCGCCTCGGTCAACACCACGCGGCGGCCCTGCTTGCGAAACAACGGTTCACCCAACTGCAGTTCCAGCTTGCGCATCTGCTGGCTGATCGCCGAGGGCGAGCGTCCGATCCGTTCCGCGGCACGGGCCAGGCTGCCCAGGTGCAGGATCGCCACCAGGCTGCGCAAGGCGTCCATGTCGAGATTGGGAAACGACATAGATAAGAAATTCAAAAGTGTTACCACCGAATTATTCGGTTTTTCCGAAGATCAGCAAGACCTACGATCGACCCAACCCCATCCATGCGGCCCCTGATTCGAAGGAGAACAACCCCATGAGCCTGCGCCACACCCTGCTCCGCCTTGCCGTTGTCGCCTGCCTGTTGCCCGGCCTGGCCTGGTCCTCGGGCGCCACAGGGGCCGATACCCGGGGCGATGCCTCGCTGGCCGGTACCTGGACGCTGGTGGCGGCTGACGTGCTGCATCCGGACGGCTCACGCTCGCACGACTACGGCGATGCGCCGAAGGGCCTGCTGCTGATCGACCGCATGGGCCACTACGCGCTGCAGATCTTCCGCGGCGACCGCCCGCGCTTCGCCAACCCGGACAAGGCCAAGGCCAGCGCGCAGGAATACCGGGCAGCCGTGATGGGCGCGAGCACGCATTTCGGCATGATCACGGTCGAACCGGACCGGCACCAGATGGTGTTCCATATCGAAGGCGCCTCCTTTCCCAACTGGGAGGGGCAACAGCAAAGCCGCAGCTTCGAGCTGCACGGCGACACGCTCAGCTACCGGGTGCCGCCGCGTCCGGATGGCAATGTGCCGGTATCGGTCTGGCGGCGCATCGGCGGCTGAGCCACGTCTCAAAAGTGGCTACGGCCCGGTTGGCATGGCAGCGTCATCCCGGCACGCCTTGCGGCAGCCGGAGCCAGCCGCACGCTGTCAGCAACCTGCACTCCGATCCGAATTCAGCCCTAGGATACTTGCCACCCGCTTTCGTTCGCGCACGAGCTACGGCTTGAACCGGCGAACCTCCTGCGGCCAGCCGCAGGCTTCGGCCACTTTACCGGCCCATTGCCTTGCCGCCGGCTCGTCGGCCACTTCGATCACGGCGAACCCGCCCAGGAACTGGGGGTTGTTCAGGTACGGCCCGTCGGTGAACGTCAGCGTGCCGCTGGTGGTATCCGCGCTGAAGGCATCCTGCGGGTCCTCCTCCAGCCCTCCGGCAAACACGTAGACGCCGGCGGCCTTCATGTCGGTCACGACGGCATGTGCAAGCGGCCCGCGCGAGGCGAACCACGCCTCGCTGTGGTCGCCGACCCACGCCTGGTTGAAGTAGATGAGGTACTTGCTCATGCCATGTCCCGAGGCCTCGCAGCCCCAGTGGCTGCCGTTCTCCTCACGACGAACAGGCCAAGCGCGGTTCGACACACGCCAGTCCGAAACTACGGCACAGCGGCACATGGATGACAGCACACCAAAAAATTTCGAATCCATGTCGATCTGCGGGAGTCTCCTTCGTCGCTCCAGCACGGTCGCAAGGGCCGACTTTCACAGGAGAGATCACTATGAGAAAGCTGGCTCTGAACAAGTCTGTTTCGCTCGGCATCGATGGCACCTTCGGGGGCAGGCGGAGCACCGTGAGAAAGAAGCTCGTGGGCCGGCTTGCCGCCCAACTGATGGCGTGCGCCCCGCTGGCTTTGCTTGCCGCCAGCGGCGCTGTCGCGGCTCCCGCCGAAACCTATGCCCACATGGCCCCCGTCGATGCTTACCTGATGGCCCGCCCCCAGGAAATCGCCCTGGCCAAAAGTGCCGCGCCGGCGTCCATCTCCAAGGACGCGACCATCCTGGTCATGACCCGCACCGGTTATGAAACCGCCGTCACGGGCAGCAACGGGTTTGTGTGCTGGGTGGCACGGAGTTTCAGCGGCGCCCCCGACTGGCCCGAGCGATGGAACCCGAAGATCCGCGCCCCCGGATGCGACAACCCGCAGGCCGCGCGCACCGTCACTGCGATTGCCAAGCTGCGTACGGCGATGACCCTTGCCGGCCGCACCGACGCGGAAGTCGCCGACCGCATCAAGGCCGCCCTGCGCACCAAGGAAATCCCGCCACTGGAGCCGGGCGCCATGTGCTACATGATGTCGAAAACCGCCTACCTGTCGGATGACGGCGGCCACGACATGGCGCACGTCATGTTCTACGTCCCGTTCAAGGATGGCGCCAACTGGGGGGCCAACGCGTCGGGCTCTCCGGTCTTCGGCGGCAACTACTGGTTCTACACGCCGGGCCATCAAGCCGAGGCTGCCGCCCTGCCGCCGCTGTCGGTGCTCCTGGTCGGCGTCGCCACCTGGTCCGACGGCACGCCTGCCGGGATGGCGATGTAGGCAAAGGCTGGGCGGAGTGGGCTGGCCGGGTTTGCCGTGGGTCGCTTTCAGGGACGACCGGCAGATACGCGCGCACTCCGCTCTTGCGCGCCAACGCGAACCCTTCCGCCAAAAGCGAGCATCACTTGGCCCTCGGCGGCACCCGCCTGGTCCGGTTATGGCATTCCCCTGCCTGCCCGGGATATGGCGAACAGCACCGGGCCGGCGTATGGTCCGCTAGCTGCATTGACCCCGGGGGGGAAGAGATGGCTCTGCACATGGAAGGAAGCATCGACGCGAGTGCAGGCATGCATCCAGACGCGTTGGAGTCGCCGAAGCTCACGTTTGCCGTATTGAACGCAAAAATCGACGCATTGCCCAAGTTCCCTGACGATTCGACCATCCTTCCAAAGAAGGCCAAGTGGGGATTCCTGGTTGCTATTGTGGGCGCACTGCTTAGCTTGCTCAGCGTCAAGTTGCTTCCCAGCAACGCGATCTACACGCTCATCCTCAGCGCTATGGGCATCGTCATAGAGATCGTGGGCATCGTTATCGCCGCTCTCGCCGAAATGCCCAGGCAGTGGCCGACATTCGCCCGCGAACGGTGTGAATTCGCGGCAGAACTGGATTTCGACTTACCTCACCACTTGGCGTTGGTCGATTGGCTGCGCAGTTTTCCACGCGACCAGCGCGAAAAGCTGAGCGAGTTCGTCAGCTACCGGCACGCACGCATGAAGGAGAAACTCCCCATGCTCACCGGCAGCATCGAAAAGCTGGGCGCCCTGCCCATCGTCATCGCACTCTATCTGCAGTTCAAGGACATGCACTGGCCGCCCCACCCCAGCTGGTTGGAAGTCTTCCTGATCTTTGCGCTGGTTTTTGGCTACTGGCTGAGTATGCAGCAGATCAGCGTCAGACTACGGCTCCAGCTCTATGAGATGTTGCTCGGCAAGGCGCTGACGTAGAAGGCCTTGTGAAATTCCTGGCAACAGAGCAGAGCAAAAAGTATCGGGGACAACTTGAATACCGGAGGGTTGCCATACGGAAGTCGAGCCATGCATGGCAGCATCCCATGCCAACCTTCCCGCCACCCTCAGCACAGACTCAACGGCAATCTCGTCCCAAGCCCCCAACCATCGTCAGCGTGTCGCTGACGCCTTTTTCCTGTTTGACAACCGAATTCCAAACGACGCGAGGATTCCACACATGCCACGTTTCCATTTTCTCCGCAGTACCGCCATGGGAGTGAGTCTCGGCGTAGCTGCTGCCTGCATGTCGCTGCCCGCTTTCGCCACCACGCCGGTCACGGTGACCTTCGAGGCGAACAGCGTGTGGGCGCAGCAGATCGGAAACCTCGATCATTCCGACAGCTCGCGCGATTACACCGTGGCGATCGCGGCGGGCAAGACATTGCAGCTCAACCTCATCACCAGCAATGCGAACGTGTATTTCAAAGTGAACGACCAGACCCACGACAAACAACTGCTGGACTCCCATAAAACGGGCGCCTCCACCTGGTCGTCTCCGAACGCGACAGCCACGACGTACACGATCCAGGTCTACATGGACCCTGAGGCGGTAAAGCGCGACGAAACCGCGAAATATGCGTTGCAGATCGGGCAGTACGGGGCCGCCGACTTGCAGCCCCCGACGACCGCCATGACGTTCCAGGCCAACAAGCCATGGGCGGTGGAAAATGGGAGCCTGGCTTCTGGCGCGACCGCACACAACTTCACCGTTTCCATTGCCGCGGGCATGGCCGTCAAGGTCAATCTGGTCTCCAGCACCCCCCAGCTGCACTTCAAGGTGAATGACCAGACCCACAACAAACCGCTGGTCGACACAAGCGCCACCGGGACGAACACCTGGTCCGAGTCGGCTGCGACGGCGACGAACTACATGATTCAGGTATACGTCGATCCAGCGACGATGCCGTCCGGACAACAAGCACCGTTCACCCTGCAGGTCGGCCAATACGCCTCCGGCGGCGCGCAACCCGCCGGTGCGACCACGGCCGCGTCACCCGCTGCGGCAACATCGGCATCGACGCCTTCGGCCTCGCCATAAGCAGCGGCGTCCGCCGAAGGTCAGGATCAAGGCGAGTCAGCGCACTTCCGGCAGCAAATAAGCGGCGCCGGCACCGTTGCCGGGCCGCTTCCTTGCCGAGTATTCGACAACAACGCGCCCCCGCTGCAGGGGCGCATCGGGGAGAAGCATGAAGACGCGTCGCGATTTCCTGACTCAGGCGCCGCTGGGCCTGCTGGGTGCCGTGGTGGCTGGTGGCGCATTGGCGCAGACCGGACAGAACCCTGCCCCGGCCACGCCGCCGCCCGGTTCGCCCGGCGCCTTCAACACCGCGCCGCCGGCGGGACCGAAGCT
This sequence comes from Dyella agri, assembly GCF_044904705.1. Lineage (NCBI taxonomy): Bacteria > Pseudomonadati > Pseudomonadota > Gammaproteobacteria > Lysobacterales > Rhodanobacteraceae > Dyella > Dyella agri. Next base: position 451,963 of record NZ_JADIKL010000004.1, on the reverse strand, counting down.
GACCACGGCCACCTTCGCCGAGGCGGAGAAGCTGCAACAGGTAACGATGACCGAAGCGCAACGCGAGATGGCGGTGGCCAACTGGCCCACCTCCATGGCTGCGTTGCTGGAGCGCCGCACCGGCCCGCGCAAGGTGGCACTGGAAGAAGGGCTGGCCCCGGCCACCACCTGGTTCCCGGCGATGGGCCGCGCGCACGCTGGCCCCACACATGATCGCTTCGCGCCGTCCAAGGTGGCGGCCACGCCGCTGCCGGCCAAGGATGAGGACATCGCCTTCGCCTCGGTCGCCCAGCTCGGCGCATGGATCCACGCGCGCAAGCTCAGCTCCACCCGGCTGACCAGGATCTACCTCGAGCGCCTGAAGCGCTTCGACCCGCAGCTGCGCTGCGTCATCACCTTGTGCGAAGACCACGCACTGGCGCAGGCCGCACAGGCCGACAAGGAGCTCGCCGCCGGCCATTACCGCGGCCCGCTGCACGGCATTCCGTGGGGCGCGAAGGATCTGCTCGACACCGCCGGTATCGCCACCACCTACGGCGCCGATCCCTTCAAGAACCGCGTGCCGAAGGACGACGGCGCGGTCACCCGCAAGCTCAACGAGGCCGGCGCGGTGCTGGTCGCCAAGCTGAGCCTGGGCGGGCTGGCGCTCAACGACATCTGGTTCGGCGGCCAGACCATGAACCCGTGGCTGCTGCAGGAAGGCGCCTCCGGCTCCAGCGCCGGCCCGGCCTCGGCCACGGCGGCCGGGCTGGTGGCGTTCGCCATCGGCAGCGAAACCCAGGGCAGCATCATCAGCCCGTGCATGCGCTGCGGCACCACCGGCCTGCGCCCCACCTACGGTCGCGTGCCGCGTACCGGCGCCATGACGCTGTGCTGGACGATGGACAAGCTCGGCCCCATCGCCCGCTCGGTGGAAGATACCTTGCTGGTGCTCGACGCCATCCACGGCACCGACCCCGGCGACGACGCCAGCGTGGCCGCGCACCTGGATTACGACGCGGCCGCGCCGATCAAGGGCCTGAAGGTTGGCTACTTCCCCGGCTGGATGAAAGATGCGCCAGCCACCGACCTGGACCGCACCGCACTCGACCAGCTGCGCGCGCTCGGTCTGGTCCCCACCGAAGTGTCCCTGCCCGATTGGCCGTACGACGACCTCAACGTGCTGCTGTTCGCCGAATCCGCGGCGGCCTTCGAGGAGCTCACGCTCTCCGGCGCCGCCGACCAGATGCGCGTACAGACTCCGGATGCCTGGCCCAACCTGTTCCGCGAATCGCGCTTCCTCTCCGCCGTCGACTTCGTGCAGGCCGACCGCTTGCGCCGCAAAGTAGCGAAAGAGATGGAGCGCGTGATGGGCGAGGTGGACCTGCTGCTGGTGCCCTCGCTGCGCGACGAGATGATGGTGATCTCCAACATGACCGGCCACCCGTCGCTCACCTTGCGCACCGGCTTCGTGGAAGTGAGTCAGGTGCGTAGCGATTGGGCGCCCGACCCGAAACATCCGTTGCCCAAGCTGGCCAAGCCGCACCGCGTGCCCTATGGCATCACCTTGATCGGCCGGCTGTTCGAGGAAGGCACGCTGGGGCGTGTCGGACGCGCGCTGGAAGCGAGGGTGGCGGTGGCCGGGGAACGGCCGCCGGGATTCTGATCCGCGCGGGCTGATCCAGGAGATGGGATCGTAAGCGTGCCGAGGCGACGAGCAAGTGGTCGAAGCGCCGCAGCCTTGCCCGAAGTTCGGCAAGAAGATGATGCAAGGCATCAACAGACGTACAAGCGAACCTTTCTGGTGCTGTCCGTCCTACCTGGGCTGCCGCGGTACACGCCAGCTTGGTGAGAGCGCACTCTGGCGCTTGCTTTGGACGTCCGCGATGGCCAGGCCGGCCATCGCGGAGCATCCCTTTCCAGAACGTCACCGAAGGGTGACGTCACTTGCTTTTACGGCAACCACTGGGCCCGAAGGGTCAGGCCGGTGACGGCAGTCTGGGCATGCACCAACACGTAGTACGTACCAGGCTTCGGATTGCTTGAGGCGCACAGCTCGTTGTTGCCGGCGTTGGACGAGCGACAGCCGTAGCTAGTCAGCGTCGGCGCCGAGCCGTACTTGATGTACAGATCGGCGTTGCCCGTTCCGTTCACCGTCATCACCTCGCTGTAGGTGGCGCCGCTGGGGATCGTCACGGTGTACCGCAGGTCCCCACCCGCCGCGATCTTCAGTCCGGTCACGGGGACGTCGTTCTGCAACTTGCCGCCCGGTGCGGGTGCGGGTGCGGGTGCGGGTGCGGGTGCCGGTGCCGGTGCCGGTGCAGGTGCAGGTGCAGGTGCAGGTGCAGGTGCCGGTGCCGGTGCCGGTGCAGGTGCCGGTGCGGGTGCCGGTGCGGGTGCCGGTGCAGGCGCCGGTGCGGGTGCCGGCGGCGGTAGCGATGTGATCGCCGGCGGAGGCGGAACCGCGGTCACGGTGCCGCCACCGCTTACGTTGAAGGCAAGCACGCCATTGGCGCTGGCCATGAACGTGCCACCGGGCGACACGCTTACCTGCTGCTGTCCGTTGACGTTGGCCACCGTCACCGAATAAGCGGCCTGGGGGACCAGCTCGGTGACCACATGCGTGGCGGCATTCGCGGGCACGGTGTAGCTGATGGTCCCGCTGATGGGCGTGCCTGCGGCCCCGGCGTTATTGATGACCACGTCGTTGCCGTCACTGCCCGACAAGCTCACGCCCACAATGGCGCCCGCGTTGACGGTGACCGGCGTGGCAGAGGCCACGGCCGTCGGCGACGACGAGGTATCGAACACGTTCAACCACTGCTGGCTGAGGCCTGCGGTCGGCGCGCGCTCCTGCACCTGCCACACCTTCACCGGGTTGCTGCTCGGATACAGACCCACCGTGGTGGTGGTCGCATTGGCGGGAAGCACCGAGGTCATCGCGCCGGCATAGGTTCCGTTGTAGGTCACGTCCAGCCGCGTCTCGCCGGCTGGCGCCGAGCCCTTGGCCGGGGTGGCCGGGAAATGCCACGCCAGGTACTGGTCGTAGGCGCTGCTGCCGGCCGTGGTGCGGTCGTGGACGACGAATCGATGCGGTCGCAGGTACACCACCTCGCGCGACCAGGCCGCCACGGCCGGGCCGGCAGAGAACTTGCGATACATATCCTCGATATGTTCGGCGCGGGTGTAGACGTACGGCCCACCTTCCTCGAAGGCCGCGACGTGCGTGCGCACCTGGTTGTCTTCGGTGGTTGCCGCTGCCTGCGAACCGCCTTCGACGATCGTGCTGCCGCTTTTGTTGAACACGTAGAAGATGTTGTAGAGCTGGCGGTTGCCCATGTAGAGCGTACCGTCGCTGCTGCCGTAGTTGTCGTTGTAGATGCTGTTCTCGTCCGCGGAGCCGGTAGGCCCGTGCACCATCCAGCCGCCGGCATTGACCAGCAGCGGCGTGTTGCCCTGCGTCAGCGCCAGGCTGCCTTGGTCGAAGTATTCCTCACCCTGCGACGGCGCATTGGTGTACGGCCCCGCGCGGAACGACATCCAGCTGGCAGCGGTACCCCAATCCGAGCGCGCCGCCACCGCGTTCATGCCACTGGCGAAGTACGACAACGGCAGGGAGGTAAGCGATGTGGTGGGCGCGGCAGGGTTGGTCTCCAGGAACAGCAGCCATGGCGCGGAGGAATTGAAGCCGCTGGTGGCCGTGCTGACCTCGTTGAGATACTCATGGAATACGCCCACCTTGGGCGATTTCCAGAACCCCATTTCGCCCAGGATCATCTCCGCCAGGCCCACCTGCGTGGTGCCGGGCATCCCGATGCCGACAGGCGAGCCATCCGCGTGGTTGGTGTCGCGGTCGTCGAAATACGCACGCGACGGCCAGGTGAAATGGACCATGTAGTCGGCGCTGTCCAGCGGAAAGCCGTACGGTGTCGCCGTGGGGTGGATGATGTCCGTGCCGGTCGCCGTCATCACTTCGCGTGCGGGCAAGGTCATGTTGAGAATGCCGAACGGCGCGTAGTTGGCATAGCCTTCCGGCCAGCCACCGCCGGTCAGGTGCTGCGCGTAGAACGGCTGCACGCGCTGGCCGAACTGGTTGGTGTACCAGTCGCTCCACTGCGTCGGCGCACTGGGGTTGTCCCCGTAGGTGCCCAGTGCAATGGCCGCCTTGGCGTGGAAATAGCCGGCAAAATAGTTGCTCTGCGGGTGGCTGTATTCGAACGTCTGCGTTTCGAAGGACGTCACCCACGCATTGGCGGTGGTGTAGACCTGGGTCCGCTGTGCCGGGGTCAGCAAGTCGTACAGCCAGTCGTAGCCCAGGCCGAAGCCCACGCCGTAGAAGCGAATGGCGTAGCCGTCATCGACGTTCGGGTTCTCACCCTGGCTGCCGTACGGCGCAGCCATCTTCATCAGGATATCGACCGCCTTCGCACCGTAGGTGGCCGCAGCGGTGGGGTTGCTGGTCTTCAAAGTCTGATAGCAGAGCGCCTCGGACAGCAGCGCCGGCAGGTAAGACTCGCCCTGGTAGCCCGAACCGATATTGGGCAGGTTCGGGTAGGTAGCGCCGGTCGGATAATTCACCGTGCCACCGATGTACGAGTCGCAGACCGACTTCAGCATCTGCCACTCGGGCGTGTTGGCGGCGGCGTTCTGGCGCAGGGTCGAAAGGGTTGGCGCATCGAGGATCAACCGGGGATGCGCCGCAGTCACGGCGGGTGCTGTCGCGGCAAAAGCATTCGCGGACAGCGTGGTCATCAACAGGGTCAACAGCGTGGCGCAGCTGCCTGCGCCCACGCCGCGTAGAAACCTGGACGGCTTGCCCAAAGCACGCGGATGAGTGGCCGCGCCAGGGGTCGAAGCAACGGCAGGGGTAGAAGCGAGGGCGCACGCGAGACGCCCCGCCTTATCATTGCGGGGAAAATTCATTTAAGACTCCAAGACTCGTCGTTCCCCGGGTGCCTGCGACAAGCCTTCGTCTACATCTCGGGGGGAATGGACCAAACTCCGGTCCAACGTTAAAACTACGCAGGCCAACCTTTACGGATTGTTAGGCTGCTCCAGAATGGCGTAAGAAAAACGTGACGCTCATCGCTTTTTCGTGATCAGCCCTCTAACGGAGCCGTTCATCCGCCATCTTTCGCAAAATCTTACGTGAACGCCACCTGACGGAGTCAGATTCACTGCCCGACAAGGACGGGCGCTGCACACCTGCCAAGCTGCGTCACCCATTGCGGCCAACAACAAGACGCGCAACTCACACCCCACCCGGCCTGCACCGCCCTTGTCGCCACAGCGCCGGATCGAGCCAAGACCTGCCATCGCGCCGTGCATGAAGCCTTGGCCGATGACGACATCACCGCCATCCGCGCCTACCTTCAGCCACGGCGCGCCTTGGGCCGCAACGACTTCCGCGCCATGGTCGAAGCCAAGAGCCGACGCTTCGCCAGCACCCGCCTTGCACATCGGCCGCCACGTCGCATACAGGCGCACAGAAAGTGAGCCAGACCCCGTTCTTCGGCGCTGCCCAAAGCACCGGTACGGTCAGCCACAGTGACCAGACATCCAGGGGAAGCGGCGCTTCATTCCCTCCGCCCCTTGGCAGGCCTATTTCCAGGGAGGTGCAGTCGTGCCGTTGAAGAGGGCGCCAACCACCCACCAACCTGCAGGATAAGCCCAGCTGTCCGGCAGATATTGCGGAAACTCGGGCGCGTTTCCGGATGTAGAGGGGGAGAGAGCAGTGATCAATCCACCCGTGTTGATGGTCATGTTGCTTGGGTCGATGTTGTAAACGCCCGTGTTGTTGAATGCGGTGCCGGCGGTATTGCCCGCGATCACATACCCGGCCGACCCTATGTAGCCGGGAATCCCGTTGAAGCTCCATGACACCGTCTTCTGGACACCCGTCTGGTTGCCGTTGGCATCGAAGGAGCGCGAAAGGATGATTCCCTGATCGGCGTCATATGTCCCGTCGGAGCTGAGCGTATACAGCTGCACGCCCATGTTCTGCCCCTCATAGCCGCCGCCCACGGAGACAACATGGCTATTGACGGGGATCTGGGAAGTCAGGTTATACGCATTAAAGCCGTTGCCGGCGCTGCCGCCATTGCTGTCCCAGATGTACAGATCGTTTGCCGCGCTCGTCCAGATGATGCTCAGCCGGTTCGACGGCGTGTAATAGCCGAGGCTGATCGGGTAATAGCCGCACGCAATGTTGACCATGTGGTAACCGGTGACGGTAGCGCCATTCATCGTCCAGTAGCCGAACTTGCATTCGGAAGGATCCAGCCACAACAGATCGTCATGGCCATCGCCATCGACATCACCTGCACCGATCAGCTGCCAATTGCCCGGGTAGGTCCCTATGTAACGCGCAGTGAAGCCACCCTTCTGGTCGTTCGTCCATAAATACAAGTCGCGATTTGCGCTGGTGAACACCAGATCGGCATAACCGTCGCCGTTGAAATCGCCTACGGCGCCGACAAAGTAGCCCGGCGTAATGTTGTAGGTCTCCAGCGATTTGCGCGTGACACCGCCGCCCATCCAGTCGCTCGACAGCTGGTAACTCATGTTCCAGAGGCCAACCTGGCTTGTCCATGGGTTGAACCACAGCAGGTCGGAGGTTCCATTCCCGTCGAAATCCCCCGGCGTATGCGTGCTCCCTGGCACGGGCGTCGTCACCTGCAGCGCAGGCAAGGTTTCAAACGACACGACCGGGGAGCTTGAGCTGTAATTGATGGCGGGAACGAGACTGGCAAACTGGCTGACGAGCACGCTGCCCCAGCCACTGACATAGTCCCAGCCCGCGCCAGCCTGGTAGTGGAGATTGTTCCCGAGGAGGATGTCGTGGAAGCCGGTGCCATAGCCAGCCTCCGACATCCGGGCAACCTTGTAGATAATCGGAGAGGCAAAACCCAGATTGATGCCGTCGGCCTGCAACACGTGGGCCCACATGCCCACCGCCAGTGGCGCGGACAGGCTGGTGCCACCGACCAACTGGTTGCCCTGCCCATCAATGGTTACCAAGGCCCCGCTACTGGGGCTGCCGTCGAACGCGATGTCCGGCGCGCCGCGATAGGTCTGGTTGACGATGCCTGGAACGCCAAGCTGCCAGCTCGGAATGGGCTCGAACGCACTCACGCCACCACCACTGCTGCCGCTTTGCGAGACGGACCAGCCTTCCTCGCCTTGCCACGTGGTATTGGGACTGGTATCGAGTGAAGTGCCACCGACCGACGTCACGTATTGCGACGTTGTCGGCCACGCCATCGTGGGCGAACCTGTCCCCTCGCCGCATTCGTTGGAGCCGGAATCACCGGCCGCGACAAAGAAGGTCTGGCCTTGCGCAACACCTTGCTTGAACGTGGCGTCGTTGGCAGCCGCCGTGCCATCCGACTGCGCATCGGATTCGCACTCGCCCAGCGAGACATCGATGGCCTTGAGCAGGTTGTCCGAGACGACCTGGGCATAGGCCGTCTGGACGTCCGTGTCGTACAGCGATGCGGCAACGTAGAAGTAATACTGCTGGATGCCGGTGAAGGCGATGATGGTCTGACTGTCGAGATCCCATTCGATGTCGCTGCTGTTGCTGCCGCTTCCATTGCCTACACTGGTGTCCCCCTTCAGCGTGACCGTGACGCCCGGATCCACTGATGCAAGGTCGCTCAAGACATGGGCCATCGGCCCGGCCGAGATCGAACCCACCGGTACGGACGTCACGCTAGGCATCCCGCCGGCGCCATAGATCACGGGGAAGTCGGAAGGCGGGTGACCGACCTCGGCACCCGTTGCTTCGGTTTGCATCGCCATGGCGTGTGCGGCAATGGGGTCGTAACGACGCGCCATCGTGTGAAAACTGTGTACGTTCTGCAGGCCGACCACCGCATGCACGGCGCCTTGCAGGCTGGCAGGCACTTGCACCGCACTGCTATTGGCGAAGGTGTCGCTTCCGTCGCGCGCCTTGACGTGCACGAACGAAGTGTGGAACGCGGCCTGCGCCGTGTCTGCACGGCCATCGGCCTGCACATATGCATTGCCGTCACCGATCTTTACGTTGGTGAAGCCCGCCTTGGTCAGATAGTCAGCGACAGCCTGAGCCTGTGGCCTGGTCGGCGCGTAGAGCATCCGGAACTGGCCGGAGGTCAGCGGCCTGAAGCCGGGTTTGGCGATGTATTGATCGAGCTGTTGCTCGTTGCGCAGCCTGAGGGCGACTACCACGTGCATGGGCTGCGAAACGGACAGTGGGCCGACGAGCTTTTCATCGTCATGCAGTGTCACGGCCGGGTGTATTGCCACCATCGCGGTACTGGCCGCAGTGGCGATATCGCCTTGCGAAGGCTGCGCCATGGCGCTTGCCGAACTGCCTGATGCAGCCAATACGAGGGCTACCGCGAGTTTTCCGATAAAACGATGGTCCGCCACAAACCCCTTCATGCTGCCCCCGGTGAATGGATATCCCTATGCATTGCGTCATTCAACGCAAACATTCCGTGCTTGGGGGGAGCGCACGACTTCAATTGCCCTTGGCAAGCGATGGCGGCCGCGGCGAGTTCCCCCTGTCGGCGCCGAGTCTCACGCAATCTGGCCTGCATCTCCAGTGTCAAATGCAGTCGCTCGACGGCACCATCGATATCGCAGGAAATTACATAACTCTGAATCAAGCCGATGCAGAGCCGAAAACGTGCCGGGACCCCGTCCTTCACCGCGTTCGATGCACGGCCGACCGCATAACGCTGACCCTTTCGGTCGCGCGCAGGCTCAATCCCTCCGCCCCCTTACGCGTAGTCACCCCGCTTAAGTATCAGCAGACCTTGTCCCGTGCTTTCGTTCACGAGATACGACTTCGTGGCGTCGTAGATGGCTGGCGTGGGCGTATCCACATTTTGCAGCGATACGCTTAAGCAGCGTCGCTTTGGAAACAGCCGCCACATGAGGGCATAGAAGGTCGGCAGCTTTGCTTGCCATGCTTCCGGTCGCTTAGGAAAAATCAGGACCGCTTGCCCTGGCGCCATACCCACTCTGTCGATGTCATCCCAAGGGACCAGTCCACACCGTGGCAAGGTCATGCCCTGCGCATCGATCACCAAGACGGGTTTCCGATAAAGCGCCCGGCGAGCGAACAACAACGTGGTAAGGCCGAAAAACAGCACGCCGAAAAAAAGGACGCGCTGGTCATGGGCGCTTCTAAAGAGCGCTATGGCGCCGAGCACGGTCAGCGTTGCGCCAATCAGCGCTACGACCCCGTTGCGCCAGAGCGACCATCGAACTATGCACGTGCTCATCAAACCCCCATGCGATCCATCTCGAAAGCAGAGGCAGCCTTCTCGGCTTGCCCTGGCCTGCTCCAGCTCAGGACGATTTATAGCACCGACCGCTGGAATTCCTCGTGTCGGAACCACTACCTGCTCCGCCTCAATCACCGCGCCCCTGTCAGACGCTGGTAGAACATCCCGCCGATGTAGAACGTCACGCCCAGCACCACCAGGCTGATGATGCGCGCCAGGGGCTGCGCGCCGCTCAGGTCGTAGAGCAGCACCTTGCCCGCGGTGGCGCCGAACACCAGCAGCGAGGACTGGCCGAGCATCCGGTCGCTCCTCCACATCGAGATGCCCAGGCAGGCCAGCGCCAGCAATCCCCAGGCGGTGGAGACGACGATGGCCGCATCGAGCAAGTGCACGGCGGCCGCCATCGCGCTGACATGGCCGGCGTAGACCAGCAGCATGCGCGTTTCGCGCCCGCCTTCCCTGCGCGAAACCATGGCGTACCCCAGGTAAAGCATCGCCGCATAGGCGATGGCCAGGATGGTGTGTCCCGGCACCTGCTCCAGCTTGAAACCGACGACGACGCGGACATAGTTGAGCAGGAAGATCGCACCCACCGCCGTCCACAATGCCCACAACGGCCCGATCCCACCCGCGCGCCTAAGCGTGATCCAGAACGCAACGGGCACCAGGATGAAGCTGGCCCAAGGCGCCCAGTCGCTCGGCCATGCCTCCAGGTAGCCCGCATGCAGCAGCACCACGGCGAGGTAGCACCACAGCAACCATTCGCCGCCCGGAAGCGGCGCATCCGACAGCCGGCGCGCGATCAGGTAGAGCAAGCCCACCGCCACCACGCTGGCGAACGAAATCCATGGCGCCAGGTCGGGCACGTGCTGGGCCAGCACGACGTATTGCAGCACATAGAACAGCAGCAACGGAGGCAGGTGCAGCATCGCCACCGCCTCGTCCAACGGTTGCTGGCGGCGTACCGAGAACACCATCGTGGCGATGCCGAAAATCACGAACTGCACGGTCTGGAACGAGAGCCCGGCGATCCATTCCGTCGGCGCATGCATCTGCCAGATCGCGTCGAACCCGATCAGCGCCAGATAGAGCGCTAGCAGGTAGATCAGGCGCCGCCCGCACCAAATGGCGTAGATGCTGAACACCACGCTCCAGGCCGAGTAGTAGATCACCAGGTCGGTGATGGAGCCCCCGTCGCCGGCGAGCAGGAAGGGCGCGGAATAAGATCCCGCCACCGCGAACAAGGCATACAGCTCGCTGTCGAAGACCCGGCACAGCCACAGCGACAAGGCGCAGACACCGATGACGAACAAGGTCGCCGTCTTGGCCGAAATCAACGCGTAGTAGAGATGCCCGCCATAGATCGCGAGGAACAGAATCACGATGCCGCACGCCGGCAGGTAGCCTGCGTAGCGCGGATGGGCGTCGCGCAACCAAAGCCCCGCGACGATCAGCAGCAGCCCCCCTGCCGCCGCCGCGGCGATCTGCACCAGCGCCGTCAGCCAGCCGCTGTCGATACCGAGGCGTATCAGGTACGCCGCCGCCAGCACGAAAGCCGCCGCGCCGCCCCAACCCAGGATGCTCGTAGCGAACGAAGGGCTGTCGGGTACCGCCCGTGTGCGGGCCAGTACGGCCTGGGCCGATGCGCTTCTTGCCGCAACGGCCGGCCGGGCAGCCGGCGACGGCGCGGCAGGTGCCTGTGGATGGGCTTGCTGGGGCCGCGGCGCTTGCAGGGGCGGCGGCGATGCCTGCTGGGCCTGCCCTGGCGACGACTCCGGCGGGGGCGGCATCGTGCGCGACGATTGCGGCCAGACAAAGCGCACATCAAGACGTTCCTCGATCTGCGCAAGGCGTCTTTCCAACGCCGCAAGCCGTTCTTCCATATTGTCCGTCGACATGGCATCCCCCGTTCCGTAGTGATAGTGCCGATCAAACCGCCGCAACCAGCGCCTGCGCAGCTGCCGTGGAGGCTTCGCCCACACGACTGATTCCCCCCTCACCATGACTCCCCGCGGCGCTAGCGGTCCGGCCGGCAACGTCCTGATGGTCTCGCGACGCACGCGATCATCATTGCCACAGCGCTTCAAGGTCAACCGCTTACAAAGCAGCTCAGCGAGGGTGCCCGGGACGATTCGAACGTGTGCGCGGACGACCCATTGGCTGATCGCGGCAAACCGATCCGCTCGCTCCTGCACGAAAGAAAACAAGGGCAGAGTCGAACTTCTGAAAAATGCCCCCCTGTTTTGCCCCCGTTTTGCCCAAGTGACCCGCGCCCTGAACTTCCTGCGCCGCCTCAAGTCGATGAAGAGGCCTGCCCGGCGCCCTGTCCGGGCCATCGACGGGAGACACGCCTTGAACAGGATGTACCTGAAAGCGAGCGGCGCCTTGCTGCTGGCCGTGATGTTCGGCCAGGCCGCGGCCACCGAAGCCAGTCATACCGCCACGCCGCAGCGCATGCCGGACAGCTATGCGCAGGCGGCGAAGCTGATCGACCTTGGCCATGGCCGCATCCTCAATCTGCGCTGTTCGGGCAGCGGGCCGCAGACCGTCCTGCTGGAGGCCGGTGCGCTCGCCGATTCCTCCACCTGGTTCAAGGTGCAGCCACTGTTGGCCGCCCACGCGCGCGTCTGCGCATACGACCGGGCCGGTTTCGGCTTCAGCAGCGAGGGGCCGTTGCCGCGAAATCTCGACGCCGACGTGTCGGATCTGCACGCGCTGATCCAGCGCGCCAGCCTTGCGACCCCGCTGGTGATGGTGGGGCATTCGCTGGGCAGCAACATCGTTCGGCAGTACGCGAGCCGCTACCCGGCGGACGTGAGCGCGATGGTGCTGATCGATCCGCCCGCGCAGGACATCGGCCGGTTCGCCCCCGGCTGGCAAAAGGATGAAGACACCCTCTCGGTGCAGCGGTTCGCGTTTCTCCACCAATGCGAAGCGGCCGCCGAAAAGCACGCATTGCCGTCCACCAATAAGGACTTGAGCCAGTGTCTCGGCGAGGCCGATCCGCACGCCAGCGCCAAGCTCAACGCGGTGAACCTGGCCTTGATGTCGAAGCCGGCGTACTGGCACACCGTGCTGTCGGTGCTCCAGAGCAATCCAGCGGTGTTCAAGCCGCCGGTGTCAAAGCAGGAGACGCACGGCTCGTCACCCCTGATCGTGCTGTCCGCTGCCAACACCTACGCCGATGCGCTGCCGCGTGACCGCAAAGGGCTGGAAGAAGCCCGGGCCCAGACGCAGGCGCAGATCGTCGCCACCTCTTCCCACGGCACGCTGGTGCACGTTGCGGATACCTCGCATGACATCCAGATCGATCAACCGGATGCGGTGGCCAAGGCGGTCATGCAGGCGCTGGGGATGACGCAGCGTGCACCGAAGTAAGGCTGTTCAACCGAGGCCATGCACCACGTGCCGCAAATCCTGGCGCCGAGGACAACGAAAGAGAAACCGGGTCAGCGTGCCCTTTTCGAGGTTAGAAAGTTCACTCTGACCCCGGTTTTCGCCGCCAGGCATCGGACGTATCACTACCGCATGACCTCTATTTCCGATGCGCATCGGCTTGATCCTCGCGAATCAGACTGGATGGCCGCTGCATGCCAGCTTGGCCAGCAGCCAGTGCATGCAGGCCAAATGGCGCGAATCGTGATCGCACAACAGGTGAACCAGCCCACCGAGGGTGATCTCGCCGTATTGCGCCAAGTCAGCCTTGCGCTGAAGTTGCAGGTCGTCGAGCGCTTTGATCGTGGCCACCGTCGCCTTGCGGGCGGCCACAAAATCCGCGATAGCTTCGAGCGGATGGATTTCAGAGTACCGGCGCTTTGCAGCGAGTTCGTCGCCGAAAACACGCTCAAACTTCGGGTTGCGCTCGTCGCGTGTTCGCCGTATGCGAACGTGATAGACCAGCGCGTCAAAGTCGAGCATGTGGCAAGCATGCTCACGGAATGAAAACTCCTCGCCGGGACACGCCTCCCAGGACGCCGGTTTCCAGTCCCAATAGGACGCCGGCATCGTGCGATAGAGCAGATCGAGTCGTGCCGGAACGCTTTCCAAGGAACGCACCGTGTCAGACAAGATGTCCACGTATCCCCCTGCCTGGGCCGATCAATGTGAGGTGATGGGTAGCCATATTAGGACACGGCCCAACGGGGACGGAGTGCATCGCATCCAGGTGACAGCACGCGGTTTACCGAAGAGCAGGTCACCGGCTTCCGCCCCTTGGGTAGCCACGGCCTACCTTCGCTCCTAAGGGCCTGGCTGGAGACCTTCGTCCCGCTCCCACGCGCTGCCAGCAAGTTGCCACATCCCTTCCCCGGCATGTCGCATCTCCGGCCCGCGCGCGGCTCCCTCTGGCTTCCTAATAAGCGCCAACCACGGTTCCGGGCGGCAATCGCCCGGAACCCATGGAAGGTCAGCTCCGGACCCGCAACGGGACGGAGCCATCAATGGAAACCATGCGGCAGGGGGCGGCATCAAGATGGACACGTCGAGCAAGCTCGGCAAAGCAGCAACACGCGTACTCAACCGCAAGACCCTGGCCCTGGCGATCCTCGCCCTGGCAGGCTACGGCTTGTATCGCCATCCACCCATCGAAACCATCGGGCCACAGCAGGTCGGCATCCGCACGAACGCGTGGACCGGCTCGGTGAGCGAGGTGGGCCAGGGCACGTGCCTGGTGATTCCCGGCATCCACAGCCTGCGCCGGTTTCCGCTGCAGGACGAGATCTATCGCCCCACCCGCAGCGCCAAGGCCGACGGCCCGGCACCGTTCCAGTCGTCAGAGGGCTTGTCCATCGGCGTGGAGCTGGCGATCCGCTACGCGATCGATCCGAAGACCTTGCCCAGGGTCGCCAAGGGGCTGCCCAACGATGTCGGCAGCGACCTGGTCGAGCCACTGGTGCAAGGTGTGATCTACAAGGTGTTCACGCGCTACACCGTGCGCGAGATCTTCTCGACCAGGCGGCAGGAGATCCAGACGCTGATCGAGAGCGAGCTCAAGCCGATGCTGGCGGCCGACGGCATCGTGCTGCGCAACGTGATGATGGGCAACGTCGACCTGCCGCCGGACTACCGCGAAGGCATGAACAAGGTGCTGGCCACCGAGCTGGAAGCCCAGCAGATGCAGTACACCTTGCAGCTGAAAGAGAAGCAGGTGCAGGAGTCGAAGCTGCAGGCCGAGGCCGACAAGGCGCGGCGCGACACCGCGGCCGAGGCGGCCGCCGACGAGCAGATCATCGCGGCCAAGGGCCAGGAAGAAGCGATGAAGCACGTGCTGCCGTTCAAGCGCCAGCAGATCGAGCAGCGCGAACTGGAGGCGCAGGCCCAGAGCGCCTCCCTCATCCAGAACGCCAAGGGCACCGCCGAGGCGCGGCGCATCGAAGCCGCCGGCGAGGCCGACTCGCGCCGCAAGCTCGCCGACGCCGATGCCTACCGGCAGGAAACGCTGGGCAAGGTCAACAGCGAGCAGCTCGCGCGCGACGGCGCCCTGATCGACAAGCACCCGCTGCTGATCCAGAAGACCCTGGCCGACAAGCTGTCCGACAAGATCTCGGTCATCATCGCGCCGCCGCCGGCCACCGGCGGATTCATCGGCCAGGCCGTGATCGACGGCGCGCACCCGGCCCCCGCGACGGGGAATGCCTCCGGGAGTGCACCATGAAGGCACTGACCTGGATCGCCCTGCCTCTGCTGCTCGGCATGGGCATGGCGCACGCCACCGAACCCGCCGCGCCGCCCGCGAACCCGCTGGCCATCGTCACCCAGGACGGCACCGCGCTGCGGGCGCAGGCGCGCCACTCGGCGGCCCCGCAGGCGGTGTTGTGGCAAGGCGAGAACCTGGAGGTGCGCGGGCGCACACTGGACTACTTGCAGGTCTACGACCATCGCATCGAACGCGCCGGCTTCGTCCGCGCCAGCCGGGTGCGCATCGTCTCGATGCAACCGGGCGATGCGCCGGAACTGCTGGCCGTCGTGCGCTTCCTGCGCGACGCGCCAGGTAGCGAGGCGCTGGGTATCGCCTACACCGCGGCCTATCTCAAGGCCGCGCCAGGCAAGGCCATCGATGCCGAGCCGTTCGACGCGTTGGGCGTGATGGCCGAACGCCTGGCCCGGCGCGCCTCCACGAACCGCACCAAGGCGCTGGAGCAGGCGCTGTCCGGACAACTGGAAGTGGTGGCCGACTACGGCGTCGCGATCCGCAGCATCACCGGCGGCGATGGCGTGAGGCTGTGCTACGACGGCGATGCCTTCCGCCGCGTGATGGCGATGAACGCCAGCGCGATGCAGAAAGCCACCGCCGCGCTGGCCCTTACCGACCCGGCCTGCATCGACCCCGGCCTGCCGCCCGTGCAACTCGCGGCATTCGACAGCTGGCGCGCCGACCTGCTCGACCGCGTGCCGCGCGAAGCGCTGCCCCGCTACGTGCAGAATCGTCTGCACATGCGCGAGGCTTCGGTCTGGTCGGCGATCGCCTTCGAACGCACACGCAGCCAGCAACCGGCGCAGCAGGCCGCGTCGCGCGCCATCGACGAACTGGCGGCCGTCGACACCCGTGCGCTGGTCGAAAGCGACCGCGACGACTACAACGATGCGGCGATACGCGTGGGCGCCTCGCGCTGGGCGGCCCTGCCAGTGCCCAAGGCGGGCACCAACCTGCACATCGCCACCACGGCAGGCCGCCCCGGCGAGACCTGCATCCAGCTGCTGGACCGCAAGCACGACACCAAGGCGCCGCTGGCCCAACGCTGCACCTATGGCACGGTATGGGCCGGCTCGGCGCGCGCCAATGCGGGCGGCACCGCGCTGGCGCTGGCCGTGCAACCCATGACCAGCTGGCGCGAGCTGTGGCTGTTCCACGTGGTCGGCACGCAATGGGTGATCGACGTGCTGCCGCCCGCCGACGACGACCCGCAGCTGGGCTACATCGAATTCGCCGGCTGGGTGCCCGGCGACCGCCAGATGCTGGTGGCGCGCGAGGCGCGGGTGAACGGCCGCTTCGTCCACCGCTTCGAGATCATGGACATGACCTCCCTCGCCACCACCCGCCAGGCCGACAAACCGTCCTCGCTGAGCCAGTTTTACCGCTATCAGGATGCCGTCTGGAGGAGCCAGACGGTGAGCTTGCGGGACTGAGGACGGGCGGCTCCAGCCGACGCCCGTTTCGTTGGAACGCCGCTGCTTTTCGATCCGATCGCAGATCTTCTCCACCCAAGGGGAACGGACGGAATGAAGAGACCGCGTTTTCAGGTGACGATGCGGATTCCGGCAATGGCTGACCATCGTTCCGGCAACTCCTGACCATCTCGCTGGTGCTGACCAAGGCACCAAGTTGCGGGATGGGGTCATGCGCTGCGCGCCGGCATCTCGACCCATGGGAGGCCATCGACCGAAACCGGCCAAGAGCAGACCTAAGGTAACTGCTCCCCAAACTTGATCATGGCGCTCACCACTTCGGCTGGATTCGACAGGAATATGAAGTGGTGGCCGTGCGGTATTCGCACGATCTTCGCTGATGGCTGTTGACGTTGGAGCGTAGCGATTTCCTGCTCCTGCATTCGAGTGTGCATCGCATCCGCTGCTTGACGCTTCGCCTCATCACTGCCGACTGGAAGATCCGACGCGCGTGGGACCGGGACGATGGTGAGTATGGGAACGTTAGGCGCGTGGAAGCGCTCTTCGCCTTCAAGGATGGCGTTGTAAACGAACGCCGGTGTTTTCTGCTCTCCGACGCCGCCCGTGGCGCTTGTCGCAAACGTCTGGCGTATCTCGTCTTCAGGGATGACTCCCCCGAGTTGTGCAGAGACGAAACAACGAAACGCCGGGAAACTGGCCAGTTGCTTGGGCGTTGGATCGGAAGGCGGAGCCCCCGTTGTACTGGCGTCATCCGCCGCCACCCCAGCAAGCTCGTTCCCAAGGCTCCGTTGCAACACAGAGACTTCATTCAACAGCTTAGTCATCTGCGACTTGTCTGTCGGGTGATCGTGCACGCGCGAAATCTGCGCGGACAGATGACTCAAGTCAGCATGATAGGCACCGCGATCCTGATCGTAGATCGCGTATTCGTGCGCGGCATCGAGGTAGATCAGTCCGGCAATTTTGCCTTGATAACGTGTCCCTGCCGCGCTCAATTCCTCGCCGGCGATCGAATGGCCGGCAAGGATGGGGCGATCGATATCGAGTGCTTTGACCACCGCCATGACATCATCGGCCAGCCGATCGGCGTCATAGCCGTTCTTGGGCACGGACGATGCTCCGAAGCCGCGTCTAGTGATGCCATAAACGTGAAAATGTCCCGCCAATTCCGGGGCAATCGAATCGAACACATGCGCCGTATTGCCAAGCCCCGCCAAGAGTACTAGCGGTCGCCCAGTTCCGCCCCAATCGAGCACTTCCAGCCGCACTCCATCTGCCACTGAAACAAATTGCCGGTGGTAGCTGGTGCTTTCCGTCTGGAAAGTCGAGCCGGTGGCCGAGCAAGCTGTGGCCCCTGAAGCCGTATGCACGATGGCCATACCCAAGATAACCGCTACCCACGTCCTGCTTAGTGTTGGCATCTCACGCTCCTTGGCTACACGTGTAGCCACACTAATCCGTGGCTACACGTGTAGTCAACACGCCCCAGGTTACGCAAGCGCTTTGGGTAGGGACTCGTCGGGATTTTGTGGGCCATCGTGAACAATCATGGGGGGCGTCTATCATGGCTAACGTCCACTTTGCCGAATGCGGCCGCTTCCAGGATGCAAGCTGAAGCGCCTGACAGCGGTGAGCCCGCCGCCTTTGGTCCGCACCAGCAGAGTGTTCAGCGCTCACCGGAATCGATGTTCAGTGCGACCGGAATCCGTAGACGACACGCGCCTCGAACAAGCGCGCGTGCTGGGCGACGCCAGTTCCAGGCCATGATCGAAAAGGCGCTGGGGCGCTTCGCCCAGCGGCGCTAGCGCCACCGGCTACGGCGATCCGCCATCCGACCGGGAAGCCTTCAATTCCCTCCGCCCCCTTATGCCCCGTGTCCATGTCGATTTCCGAAGGCCCCGCTCGTCTTCCTCTCGCAGAGCCGACAAAGCCCACCCCCAGGAGGATGACTAACGATGATCACGGTCTTTGGCGAAGGGAGAGGCTTTCGGGTCATCTGGCTATTGGAAGAGATGGGCCTCGCACACCGGTTGCGGCCGGTGGACCTGCTGGCCGGCGCCGAGAACGACCCGGAGTTCCTGGCCATCAACCCTGCCGGTTTCATCCCCGCTATCCGGGACGGCGACGTCACCATGGTCGAGTCCATCGCGATCATGGAGTATCTGATGGCCCGCTACGGGCCCACCCCACTGGCACCCGCGCCGCACGATCCGGCGTTCCCCGCTTACCAGCAGTTCCTGCACCTTGGCGAAGCCGGCCTCGCGGCCTCCGCCTACTTCGTCCTCGGCGCGCGCCATTTCGCGCCGGAGTCCGAACGGCAAAACTGGAGCGCCCATCAGGCGCTGGACGTTTTCCAAACCCGGCTGGGTCTGGTGACGCGGCAGCTGGCACGCACGCCTTATCTCGCCGGCGAGATGTTCACGGCTGCCGACATCTCGGTGACCTACGCGCTGGAACTGGCGCAACACGGAGCAGGCATCAGCCTCGGCGAAACAGAGAAAGCCTATATCGCCCGCACCAGCGCGCGCGCAGGCTACCAGCGCGCCATGGAAACCTGTCAATCCAGGAAGGCATGGTTCGCCAGAACGCCCGTTCAATAATCCCGGCCTCTCCAATCCCTGCGCACCCGCTTCGAGTACCCGGCAAAGAAGTGAATGGTGCCATTCCCGTGCCGCTTTCGGCTGGCAGGTCATGCATGCCATCCGGCACTGTATTCGGCGCCACGCACACGGTTAGGCTCCCAAGCAAGGTTGAGTATCCCCAACTCAATACCCCCGCGCCGATTGCCATGTCCAAGATGACTCACCGTGCTGCTTTCGTGCTGGCAGGAAGTTTGCTACTGGCTTTATCCGCCATTTGCGATGACGCACGCGCCAATTACCAATCCTCGACCGACTCGTCCGATGCCGGCGCGCAAGCCGGCTTCACCCGTTGTCAGCGTTACGACAAGTTGCAGGCCCAAGGCACGACCAGTCCCGCGATCAGTACGTGCGACACGCTGTCGCCTGACTGGAATGGGCTTCGTGAGAACCTCGCTGGCAGCGGCTGGCTGATCCAGGGCGGCGCCATCCTGGGCGGCACGTTCGATCTCCTGAACCACGGCGAACGACCCCAGCTCTATATCGGCCAGGATCCTACATACCGCGCCAATGCGTTTGTAACAGCCAACTACGATTTGTCCCGGATCGGTTTCGCGGGGGAAGCGCTCCTGCTGTTCAACGCCAACTTGCAGGCGTTCTCCTACGCCGGAGAAAATCCGACAGGCTTCGCGATCAACAGCCTGTATATCAGCCAGCGCTTCGACAACGGGCGGGTGCAGCTGCAGTACGGGTATGACGAGATAGCCAACCAGTTTTACGGCTTTTCGCTGGGAACCAATTCGACGACATCGCCCGCGGGCGTCGGCAGTTCCATCCCCTACGAAGTCGGATTCATCTTCAACAAGTCCGCACCCGAGATCAACCTGCGCCTGGCTTCGGACAGCGGGCACTTCTACGAACGTGCAGGCATCACGCGCAGCGTGGATCCCCAGGGCCCCCAAGCGGATTGGGACAACAACAATTTCCTGGGGCTGAAATGGCATATCCCCGGCGCCGGGGCGCTGTACGTCAATGAACTGGGCTATCAGCGCGATCCCGCCCCTCAGCAACACATGATGTGGCTTCGCCAAGGCGTGATGTACAACGCGAGCCGGTTCCCCGACTTCCGCGGCGGCCATGCCAATCACAACTACGCCTATTACCTGGTCGGCGATTACCAACTGACCCGACCGGACGACGCACAGCCATTCCGCGGGGTCTATGTCAATGTGAAAGCCGACTACGCGCCGCCCGACCGGAACGTCTACGCCAGCGATGCCGGCGTGACGCTCTACATGCTCGGCCCGTTCCGGCAGGCCTCCGACGCGTTCGCGCTCAGTTACACCTTCAATCGCTTGAGCAAGGCGTTCGAGCACATGCAGCAGGCAAAGGGCTACACGGCGGTGGACTACAGCCGCAACTATGCACTGTCTTATGTGCACCGTCTGACGCGGGGCATTTACCTGTCCAACCAGCTGAGTTACACCGTCAACCCCATCCCTACCCCGAAGCGCCCGGAGGCCTTGACCTGGATGAGCTCGCTGTCGTTGTCTTATTGATCTTGAGGGTCACGCCCTTGCCCGTAGATAACGGGTAACGCTGGCGTTGCTCGTTACCCCAGCGAAAGGCGATCCGCGATCCGGGGTCGGGAAACGTTCAATTCCCGCCCCCTTGTGCCCCAAGTGGCACGAACTCCCTGAACTTCCTGCGCCGCCTCAAGTCGATGAAGGAGCCTGCCCGGCCCCTGTCCTGGCTGTCGGACGGGAGACACGCCTTGAACAGGATGTACCTGAAAGCGGGTAGCGCCCTCTTGCTGGCCGTGATGTTCGGCCAGGCCCGGGCCGCCGAAGCCAGCCACACCGCCACGCTGCAGCGCATGCCGGACAGCTATGCGCAGGCGGCGAAGCTGATCGACCTCGGCCATGGCCGCTTCCTCAACCGGACGGATGCTGTCCAGCGACGTATGATTTCAGGGCTGGTCGACATCGATAGCCTTTGGGGGGTGCCGAGATGAGTGACGGTCAGACAAAGCGTCTACGCGACGGGAAACGCCTGTTCCTCGAGACCCACGCGATCACGTATGCCAACGATTCGTCGAAGATGCCGCAGCAGGCTGGGCTTTGTCGGATCGACGTCGTGTACAAGAAATACGGCGCGACGAATGCGTTCGTCCACGAAATCACGGCCTATGCCTCGCGCACCAAGGCCGCAAGCAGTTCGGCGACAAAGTTATACGCCTATTGGCTACCGTGGGAAAGCAAGAAGACCGTCCACGTTGATCTCGATAACAATGCGTCGATGTTCCTGACCAGCGAGGTCAACGGTTGCACGGTTCGTGTCGGCGAGGCGACAACTGGGGACACGGTCGTGCCGCTGCGCATCGCGCATATCGCCGGCGATAGCATCGGAAGCGCGACCTCCGCCGGATCGAAATGGCGCAATCAACAAGGCGAGGCTGTTGGTTTCGGCAAAAATTCGCGGCGCTTCTCAAGCGGCGGCGAAATGGGGGCGGACGTCGCGTCGCCGACAGGCTTCGCCAAAGCCTCGGGCACGCTTGTCGGCTACGGCGATACCGACGACGCCAAATACTCATGGCACAACGTCATTGGATTCAATGACGGCAACGGTCGTTGGGAAATTTACGCGCAAAGCGTCCGCTTCGACGAAGGCAACGAGATCCTTGTGCCAACGGTCCAGCAACTCTGGCCACCAGTGTGAGGTAAAGCAGGATCGGAGTGCACTTTATTAACTTCAAAAAGTGCACTCGGACCCCTAATTTCGCAGCGAGGCAACAATCGCCTGCCCTGCTTCCTGGACGATACCGACCGACGCCGCCGAAAGCAGGAAATAAACCTGCCCCAGTTCATGGCCCCGTTCCTGGGAAAAATCGTGCCAAACCGATCAGCACAGACCACGCCGCAGGTATTACGTATGGCAGATGGCGCCGGTCATCGGCAGGCACACACTTCGCTTGCAGGGTAAGTCATCGACAGGCACGGCCATGCGCCCCTCCGATCTCGACAACCACTGGCTCTATCAATGCGACGGCCTCATCGTCGATCCATGTGCGCACCGACTGGAGTGTGACGGCCAAGCCCGGCAAGTGGAGCCAAAGGCCTATACCGTGCTCGTGACGCTGCTGGAGCATGCCGGCACGATGGTCGACAAGGACACGCTGCTCGATGCCGTGTGGGGCCACCACCACGTCACACCGGGCGTACTGAGCCGCGCCATCTCGCAGCTGCGCCATGCCCTGGGCGACTCGGCACTCCACCCGCGCTACATCGCCACCGTGCATACCCTGGGTTACCGCTTCGTAGGAGAGGTCCATCGGCGACCGCATCCCAGTCGCGTGGTGACCGAGCCCACGCCCGATGACGCGTTCGCAGGCGTCGAGGCCGCGCATGTCAGCCGCTTCAGGCCGCGGCTGGTGGTGCGATGATCGGAAAAGGTGGCAGCTTTTTTCACGCCCCTGAAGGGTCGCGATCGTCAGCACCCGTGCGGTACGCAAGACCGCACACGGAGCTAGCCATCGCCAGACAGGGGCCCTGACACCTTTTCGCCTTTTCGAACCTGTCGATTTCCCAGGCGCTGGCTCGTTACCCTTATGGACAGCCGGCCCGATCGGATCGAGCCACTGCCAGGTGCTGGACCACCCCGAGAAGGAGTGAATCATGGCGACCCGGAAAACCGACAAACCCGCCCAGACAAACGCGCGGCCGGCGCCACCTCCCGCCGCAAAAACGGGCACAGCCGCCACCACCTTGCCGGCATCCATGGCTCCCGGGAAGGCCAGCCCCGCCAAGGCCGCCGTCGGCGACAAGCCCGTGTTCGCCTATATCGCCAGCCTGCCGCAACCGCAGCGCGGCATTGCGGAACGTATCGACCAACTGGCCGCCGAAACGCTCCCTGGCCTGCAGCGCAGCGTGAAATGGGGCATGTCGTACTACGGCGTCGGCGATGGCTGGTGCTTCAGCTGCGGGGCCTTCGACACCCACGTCAAGCTGATGTTCGTCAACGGCGTGACGCTAACCCCGGTGCCTCCGGTAACACCGGTTGCCATGGGCAAGGCGACCCGTGGCGTCGAACTTGCCTCTGTGGACGACATCGATGAGCGCCAGGTGGCGGCGTGGATGAAGCAGATTGCTGCGTTGCCGGGCGTGGGGAAGCGCCCGGAAAAGAAGGGCTGATTGGACCTAGTGGGTCCAACACCTAACGGAGTCAGGTTCACTTCCAAGACCCACCACCGCCCCGCGCACGGAGCTTTGGTCGACGACGACTCGACGCCATCCTCGCCTGCCTCACGCAACAGCGCGCCTCGGCGGTGGTTAAGGCGATCATGCAGGCACTCGGGATGGCCAAAGACGCACCAAAGGGGGACGGAGGGAATTAAGAGACCGAGTTTTCAGGTGACGACACACCTCGAACAAGAGCGAGCGCTGGGCGACGCCAAGTTCCAGGCCATGATCGAAACTGCGCGGGGTCGTTCCGCCCAGCTGCGCCAACGCGGCCGTCCACGACGATCCGCCACCTGGGCCCGGGAAACGTTTAACCCCCTCCATCCCCTTATGGGGCCGCGCCGCCCTTGGCCACGCGCTCTCCAGCCCGCGAAACCTCAAAGCGCGAGACCACCACTTCGGCCTCCTTGACGCTGCCATATCCGCCCATCTCGATGACGCCTTCTTTCGGAACGCTCGTTACGAACGCGCGAGCTACTATTGAACCATTGACAATAAACGCAAGAGATCTGCGGGTCTGCATGGCCTTGCTCATAACCGCGTCTACGCGTTTCCAGTCCTTTCGATCGATGTGAAAATGGATTTCGTAGAGGGGCTCACTAAAAGCCTTGTTGCGATAAATGTTGCCCTCTGAGATGGTCAACGCATCGGCACCCGAATTGCGCTCGATGCAATCCGTCCCTACGGCATTTTCAACATCTCGTACGGGGTAGTCGGTCCTCAACGGCGAAGGCGTGGACTGGTCACAGACCAACTCCAGGCCCAACGGATAGAACGTCACTGTCGAATCATGCGCCATGCCGACATCTCGGCCGCAACCGATCAACAAGCAGATCATCAACCCCATTGCCACCGTGAAAGCCTGCTTTCGCATACCCATGTCCCATCCTTCAACATACGACTCATGCAAGCTTAGGCCAGAAACCCTTTCAGAACGTCGACATCCTCCCGGCCATGCAAGGAGAAGCGTGACTAGCCAGCTTCGTTGCAGGCCACATCTCGCAACAAGGGAATACCATCGACGGGCAACGACAACATATAGGCTCGTATCAACGCCTCACTCTTCGGCAATGCTTTATCCATCGACTGCTCGGCGTAGCGTTTCGTCTCGTCCAGCAGCCGCTCTGCTTCGACGATATTCCCGGCGAGAATCGCACGGAGCGCGAGGCAGCGTGGCCACAGACTGGGAACCAGCCATGCTGTTGCTTTTGGCAACAGCCCATCAGTCAATCCAGAGGCATCGCCGCTCTGCATCGCTTCTGCAAAGGCCAGTTCAGTACGCAGGACCGCATTCGCCGCAACCATCTTGGGTCGAGCCGTATCAGGAAGCGCCTGCATCAAACTCTCGTAAGTCTCTCGCAGCTGGGCTGCTGACTGCCACTCGCCACGGTTCTGGTGCGCCTTCAGCCGATACCAGAGCGCGATGAGCGGCATGGGTATCGCCATCGACTCCAACGCTGCTATTTGATCGCCAGGCAACCGATCGGCGGTAACGCCGGCCATGGACAACGCCTGCAGACGCAGGTACACCAACCTCGGATCGCTCTCTACGTCCTTTGGTGCCCAGGTCAGCAGACGCATGCCGTCTGTGCCCTTGCCGCGTGAGGTGGGCAAGAGATTGCCGAGGGCTACGCCAGCATTGAGTGTTGCGCAGGTCCACAGAAGCGGGCCCGCGACCGCCGAAGGCCATACATTTGCCAGGACAACAAAGATCGCCACCGCCACCAGATTGGCAAGCGGACCGCCGGCGACCAAGCAAAGCGCCTGTGGTCGCATAGGCCGCCGGGGATCGCAGGCAGCCACAACAAAGCCACCTACCCGGATCTTTTGCTGGGCATTCCACCGGACACGCCATCCTTGCTGCTGCGGAATGACCTCGATGCTTCCAAAGCGAACGTGCATGACCGTCATGCCGGCCCAGCGTGCTGCTGCATAGTGACCAAGCTCGTGAATGATGGTGGTCGCAAGGCCGAACAACGTCACGACCAATATGGGAAGAATCGGCCCCAATCGCCAAGCATTTCCAACCGCTATCGTGCATAGGACATAGCTACCCAAGCCCGTGGCGAATCCAACGATCCACTGGATAGGCCGGCAGATTCGATCCAGCCACCGATAAGTCCGCGGCGTCATGACGCTGTCGCCTGCTTGCGGCTTGCGAACCATGCATCGCTCGGATAGCTGAACAACTGATGCGCCGCGCAGGCCAATACAACCACGCGGCCCACCGTCATCATCGCGGCGACGGGGTCGAGGCTGAATTCATCCACCAGCCCACGGGCTGTTATCGCCACACCAAGCAAGAGCAGGACCAGGTAAGTGGCCCTCGCCCAGCTTCGCCCTAGCGAAATCGTGTGGATGAAGAATGCCGAGAACATCACCGCAAGCAGATAGCTGCAGCACAGGACTACTGGAGAAACGCTCGTTCCGAACCGGATGACGTGCTGAAGGTCGCCGAACAACCCCAAGGCCAGTGCCACCCAAAGGCAAAGAACGCCGATACGAACCTCCCTCGGCTTGGCAGTGATCGCTGCTTCCATGGCGCCCCCTGGCTCATCATTTTCCGCGAGATAGCTTATAACAATCGCCGCAATTCCTCCGCCACCCTCATGCCGGCCATTTAAATCGACAATTAAATCAGAATGAGTTAATTAAATCCGTGGACTACGAAATAAAGTCCAATCCCTACAAATTAATCCCATCCACCCGGCAGATTTTGCTTTCCATCCGCCTTAATATCAAAACCGCCGCAGCGCAATAGCCGCCGGTCGGCGAAAACCGCCACTAAAGGAAATCCGCAAGACCAAAAGCAACGCGGGCCGCATGGGCAGCAACCCATACGACCCGCTGACCACAACCAACTACTGGAGAGTTGACCATGGCTAAGCCCGATCATACGGCAGTCGCGCACGACGATGCGCGCATCCCCACCAACCCGCTATCGCGCCCCTACTGGACGCTCGCCGAAGCCGACCCCGACCAGCAGGACGCCGCCACCCTGGCCGGCCTCACCACCGCCATCCGCGCCCTCGCCCGCGTCCTCACCAACAGCGAAGCCTTCCGCGATCTCCACACCAACAGCCAGAGCGACACTATCGAACCAGGCTGCTGCCCGCTGGATGCGCCCACTACCGAAGGCCTCTTCGCCGCCCTCTATTTCCTTAGCGAGCAAGCTGAGCGGCTCAGCCAGCTGTCTATGCCATCCCCGGTCGATTCAGGCGACGTGCCGTACTGAGCGTAAAACAGAAGCTGAGTTCAGAAGCATGGGGCGGAGCGCATCTTT
This sequence comes from Dyella agri, assembly GCF_044904705.1. Classification (NCBI taxonomy): domain Bacteria; kingdom Pseudomonadati; phylum Pseudomonadota; class Gammaproteobacteria; order Lysobacterales; family Rhodanobacteraceae; genus Dyella; species Dyella agri. The sequence continues at coordinate 425,481 of NZ_JADIKL010000004.1, read as the reverse complement.
ACAGGGACAGAAAGTGCACTCTGACCCCAGTTTTTATGCCGTACAGCATCGCCCACGGCCCTGCATACCGCGATCAGTGCAAGCCGCGCCCCGCCTTCATCCCAGCCGCCAATCCCCCGTCAGAAATTGTCCCTGACACCTTTTTTCCGATGCAACTGACCGGCGATGCACACCCGCCGCCTTCACGCCAGCCGGCACCCAGCGGCTGTTTTGGTGAGGGTGCCGCACTGTCTAATAGACCTTCACGTTAAAGCCCAGCGCCCTCAGTGCCTTACTGGTGCGACCGTTACGTGGCGAGTACTTCTCGGGTCTGGCCCAACCCGCCATCTCCGCAAGTTGATTCTTCCCGACATGTGCGAACCCACGCTCACCAGCAGCTTCGAACAGCCGCAATGGCATGTCCTCCGGTGCTCCGCCATCAAGAACAAACTCAAGCACCTCCGGGAACGACTGCCCTGCGCTGTTACGTTGCCGATATAGCAGTCGAGCGAACGCTTGTATCCGATCCACCGAGCCGCCGGCCGACGGATCAACACGCAACTCCTCCAAGGTCATGCGCCGAATGTGATCTCTACTTGAATGATTCGCTTGCAGGAGCTCGTGGAGCTCTGCTTCGGTTAGCGCCTCGATCGTCGATGGGGCTAGCAACCGCCGGATCACCGGGGCTCTTTCGTGGCAGTTGACGTCTTCTTCGGAGGGTGGTGATCGAAGTTCCGACCACCACTGGAACGCCGCTTTCACCGCAGAACTAGGGCTCCCAAAGTTCTTTTTGTAGAAGTCCTCAAAGGGATGCGCGGGCCCATCTACCACCTGGTTGTAATAGTACGCGTGGAGAAACTGATCTGCCTGCCAAGCCGGCGGAACATCCTCGTTTAGCCAAATAGGACGGAATGACGGTGCTTGCTCCGCCAAATGGGCAAGTATTGAGGCGCCGTTTCGCCATTCCTTGATGAACGCTTCCCTCTGACGATCGACTGCAGCTCGGCGTCCCCCGACAAACGCGGGACCACCCCAAACACCTCGCGACCTCATTGCTCTGCTTTTCGACTCAGCCTCAGCTTCCAGCTTCTGCCTCGCCCGTTGAATAGCTGCTTGCTCTTTGATGAGATCTTCTGTCAGCTCGACAAGCTCATCACATGACTCGAGTGCTCCGAAGAAAACCTCAAGTTCACCTATCGCCCGGGCTGCCTCCAGCTCCACTTCCGATAAAAAGACCCCAAATTCGATGTTAGTCATCCATGCCCGGTCCGTGAGATTGGCCGAGCCTATGTAGGCGCCGTATCCCCGCCACCATATAACCTTGGCATGTAGAACATCCGGCACGAGCTTGCAGAAGATGTTGCGCTGCTCAGAGCGGAGCAAGTGATTCAGTAGCGCAGGCGACACCGGAACCGTGTGGTCGTATCGCATCCATATGTCAAGCCGCTTGCCTAGCTCAAGGCAGTTCTGAACCAGCGTCTTCTCGTCGCTACCATATGCGATTGCGGCCTTTACCCACTCCACCTCGCTTCCGTCCTGCGGCAGCACATCACGCAGGTAAGCCCCGTTAAGACCATTGCCAAAAAACCTCACTCCCACCCCCTACAACCGTGGAGAAATATTGGGCCAGCCGACCAATCGGGGATAGGTCCGACGAAACGGGGCCAAGTTCACTTCCAAAAGCCAGATGAGTGAACCTGACCCCGTTCTGGACCCTATCTTTAGCAACAGCACGCACGGAGCCGGGACGATTTTCGCGCCATGGTCGAGGCCAAAACCCGCCGCTTCGTCGGCATCCGCCCCACCCGCCGGCCACCGCGCCCAGCTAACCCGCAGTAAGTAAGTGAACCTGCCCCCGCTAGCCTCCAAGCCCCAACCGCTGTCAGAAATTGTCTCTGACACCTTTTTCCCGAGCATTAACCCCGCTACGCCCCACTAGCGTCGTCCGACCCCTTATGCGACCACGCCGCATATGCCCCCGTTTCGAGGATTGATGAAGTATCAGGCGCCTGATGAGTGGCTGACGGAATGGTTACTGTGACATCTTTACTGACAGAATGCATGATGCCCGCCGACTCAAACTGCGCAGATAGGTAATCGAAAAAGCCCGGCACCTCAGCAACCTCAATTAGGGTAGATAGTTCGCTTCCCATCCTCGTAAACATGGCCTTACCTGTCTGAAATGAATCTCCCGACTTCTTCAGCGCAATGTTTAGCTGCCTTCCGGCGTAGGTAAATGAGAAATATTTGGGCAGGCCCGTAAGCGTGAAACCTGTAAGTGTTTCGAACTTGATAAGGCCCAGCGATTCCAAATGCGAAAGCGCAGGAAAGTTGATTCCGCTCGCGTTGTAGACTGCCGCATCGGGGTTAAATACAAGAAGCTGGCTCGACCCGAAGTTAGCCGAGAACTGACACAGAGTTGAAAACATCAACGCATCAGACTTATCAAGATCCGACAGCAGGTTTATCGTCCTTTTAGAGAACTTGCCTGGAGCATTCGCTTCATCAGCGAGAATTTTCGACCAAATACTCTGCATCTCCTCGTCAGACACGATCCGCGCCTTCTCAAAGAAGTTCGCCATCCAGTCATCATTGATCTTCGAGGGCTCGGCATCTTCGTGGAGATGATTGATCGCTTCAGCAGTGATTTTCTCGATGTTTTCTTGGCGCCTGACTTCCTCTGCAACAAATCGTTGAACCGCACGTTGTTGAATTTCGCTAACTTGCTGCGCGGCCAACGCAGCAATGACCTCAGCTTTAGCATTGGCCTTTGCTTCGCGAACTATTCCAACTGGCCTGTACAGGCCACCGATTCCCTCTGCAACCTTCTCGATGAGCTTTACCCCAACCTTCGAAACAGCTTTGCCATCAATTTTGACAATAGCGCCTGAGGGGTCAGCGGTCATGGGTTCCTCCCAGCGACATCGAGTCGGAATTGCGTTGCGGGTAGCTGACAGACATTCATCAAGTGTCTCTTCAGGATAGCCCCCCGCGCAGCCAAGCGAGAGGGGGTTATCGCGTTACATGTTTCGCCGGTACTCCCCACCAACGTCATACAACGCATGGCTGATCTGCCCCAGCGAATGCGTCTTCACCGCCTCCATCAATGCATTGAACACATTCTTGCGGTCCCGCGCCGTGTCCTGTAGATAGGCCAACCCATGCTTGTCATGCACCTGCGCCACCGGTGCATCCGTGGAATCCGTCCCATGCGCATGTGACGTCTCGCCCGCCGGCGCCAGCGCATTACGCGCCTTCTGGAACGCCTGCACATTGGCGATCTGCTGCCCCTTCTCCTCCTCCGTCGAGCGGATCAGCTCGATCTCAGTGGCGATCTCGCCACCGTGGTCCTTGGGCAGGAAGGTGTTGACGCCGATCAGCGGCAGGCTGCCGTCGTGCTTCTTGTGCTCGTAGTACAGGCTCTCTTCCTGGATCTTGCCGCGCTGGTACATGGTGTCCATGGCGCCGAGCACGCCGCCGCGCTCGCTGATGGCTTCGAACTCCTTGTACACGGCCTCTTCCACCAGGTCGGTGAGTTCCTCGACCACGTAGCTGCCCTGCCAGGGGTTTTCGTTGAAGTTGAGGCCCAGCTCTTTGTTGATGATCATCTGGATGGCCACGGCGCGGCGCACGCTTTCTTCGGTGGGCGTGGTGATGGCTTCGTCGTAGGCGTTGGTGTGCAGGCTGTTGCAGTTGTCGAACAGCGCGTACAAGGCCTGCAGCGTGGTGCGGATGTCGTTGAACTGGATTTCCTGCGCGTGCAGGGAGCGGCCGCTGGTCTGGATGTGGTACTTCATCATCTGGCTGCGCGCGCTGGCGCCGTAGCGCTCGCGCATGGCGCGGGCCCAGATGCGGCGGGCGACGCGGCCGATCACGGTGTACTCCGGGTCCATGCCGTTGGAGAAGAAGAACGACAGGTTGGGCGCGAAGTCGTCGATCTTCATGCCGCGCGCGAGGTAGTACTCCACGATGGTGAAGCCGTTGCTCAGGGTGAAGGCGAGCTGGCTGATCGGGTTCGCGCCGGCCTCGGCGATGTGGTAGCCGGAGATGGAGACGGAGTAGAAGTTGCGGACCTTGTGCTCCACGAAGTACTGCTGGATATCGCCCATCATGCGCAGGGCGAACTCGGTAGAGAAGATGCAGGTGTTCTGCGCCTGGTCCTCCTTGAGGATGTCGGCCTGCACGGTGCCGCGCACGCTGCTGAGCGTCTCGGCCTTGATGCGGGCATAGGTCTCGCCGTCCACCAGCTGGTTGCCGGTGACGCCGAGCAGACCGAGGCCGAGGCCTTCGTTGCCCTTGGGCAGCTCGCCGGAATACTGCGGGCGGCCATTCGGGTACATCGCGGCGATCTGCTTTTCCGCCGCGGCCCAGCGCACGGGATCTTCCTTGAGGTGCTTCTCCACGTTCTGATCGATCGCGGTGTTCATGAACATCGCGAGGATGATCGGCGCGGGGCCGTTGATGGTCATCGACACCGAGCTGGTGGGCGCGCTGAGGTCGAAGCCGGAGTACAGCTTCTTCATGTCGTCCAGCGTGGCGATGTTGACGCCGGAGTTGCCGATCTTGCCGTAGATGTCGGGGCGCGGCGCCGGGTCTTCGCCGTACAGCGTGACCGAGTCGAACGCGGTGGAGAGGCGCGTGGCCGCGCCGCCCTGGCTGAGGTAGTGGAAGCGGCGGTTGGTGCGCTCGGGCGTGCCCTCGCCCGCGAACATGCGGGTGGGGTCTTCACCGCTGCGGCGGTACGGGTACACGCCGCCGGTGTAGGGGTAGTGGCCGGGCAGGTTTTCCTTGCCGAGGAACAGCAGCTGGTCGCCCCAGCTTGCGGTCTTCGGCGGCGCGACTTTCGGGATCTTCTGGTGGCTCAGGGATTCGCGGTAGTTCTCGACGCGGATGGTCTTGTCGCGCACCTTGTATTCGTTGACGTCCTTGGTCACCGACTCGCGCAGCTTGGGCCAGTCGCGCAGCAGGTGGATGGACTCGTGGGTGAGTTCCTTGAGCGCGGCGTTGTAGCGCTGGCGGAGCAGCAGCAAGGTGCGGTCCACTGCTCCCCTCTCCCCTTGGGAGAGGGGCTGGGGGTGAGGGTTCGGGGCTTGCGTGGCGTTTGAGGCAAGGGCCGTACCCTCACCCTCGGCCCCTCTCCCGGAGGGAGAGGGATGCAAATCTTCGCTGTGGTACAGCTCTAGCGGCTTCGGCAGCTTGTCGTCACCCAGTTCCTTCAGCGACTCGTAGTAGTGCTGCGCCTTGCTGGCGGCCTCGGCCTGGTGCGCGACGGAGGCGTTGATGCCACGCCCCTGTTCGGCGATCTCGGCGAGGTAGCGCACGCGGCTGCCGGGGATCAGCACGGTGGCGCGCGGCTCCTTCAGCGTGGTGTCGATCTGCGGCGTCCACTTGTCCGCGGGCAGGTGCAGCTTGTCGCGCATCAGCCGGCACAGGTTGGCGAACATCCAGGTGACGCCGGGGTCGTTGAACTGGCTGGCGATGGAGGGGTACACCGGCACGTCTTCGTCCTTGACGGCGAAGGCGGTGCGGTTGCGCTTCCACTGCTTGCGCACATCGCGCAGGGCGTCTTCCGCGCCGCGCTTGTCGAACTTGTTGAGCACCACCAACTCGGCGAAGTCGATCATGTCGATCTTCTCCAGCTGGCTGGCCGCGCCGTAGTCGCTGGTCATCACGTAGACCGGGAAGTCGACGAGGTCGACGATCTCCGAATCGCTCTGGCCGATGCCGGCGGTTTCCACGATCACCAGGTCGTAGGGCTGCGCCTTGAGGAAGTCGATGCAGTCGTGCAGCACTTCGTTGGTGGCGGCGTGCTGGCGGCGCGTGGCCATGGAGCGCATGTAGACGCGGTGGCTGCGCAGCGCGTTCATGCGGATGCGGTCGCCCAGCAGTGCGCCGCCGGAGCGACGGCGGGTGGGGTCGATAGCGAGCACGGCGATGCGCATCTGCGGGAAGGCGTGCAGGAAGCGCAGCAGCAGCTCGTCCACCACGGACGACTTGCCCGCGCCGCCGGTGCCGGTGAGGCCCAGCACGGGCGTGGCCTTGCCGGCCAGCTTCCACTGCTTGCGCAGGTGGTCGAGGTCGGTGGCGGAGAGCTTGCCCTCCTCGATGGCGCTGAGCATGTGGCCGATGGAGATCTCGTCGTCCACGTCCACCTCGGACGCGGCGGTGTCGGGCGCGCGTTGCGCGGCGGCGTTGCCGGCACGCTGCATCACGTCCTCGATCATCTCGGTGAGACCGAGCTTCATGCCGTCGTTGGGGTGGTAGATGCGCTCCACGCCGTAGGCCTGCAGCTCGCGGATCTCCTCCGGCGTGATGGTGCCGCCGCCGCCGCCGAACACGCGGATGTGCGCGGCGCCCTTCTCCTTCAGCATGTCCACCATGTACTTGAAGTACTCGACGTGGCCGCCCTGGTAGGACGACAGCGCGATGGCGTCGGCATCCTCCTGCAGCGCGGCGCGCACCACGTCCTCCACCGAGCGGTTGTGACCCAGGTGGATCACCTCGGCGCCCTGGCTCTGGATGATGCGGCGCATGATGTTGATCGCCGCGTCGTGGCCGTCGAACAGGCTGGCCGCGGTGACGAAGCGCAGCGGGGTGGTCTCGGCCTGGGGGGCGCCGGCGGGGACGTGCTTGGCGGGGGAACTCATGGCGACTCCGACTTCGTGTGCTTGAACCGGACAATTCTAGTGGGGATCGGCGTCAAGGGCTTGTTGCAGTGCGCGTACCGGAACGTATGGATTCGAAGGTTCCAGCGGAATCCGGGCCGCCGGGACCGGCTTACGCGGGTCGCGGTTTGCCTACATACTGCGCGCCAGCTGCGCGGCGCCGTCCGGCATCCGCCAGGGGGACAAATCACCAAAGGGTGGAGGCAGGTACCGTGCCCGGCTCGGCGGTGTCGAACGTGGTGCGAACCGCGCACTGGCCCGGCTTGCCGGCATCGGCCGCGCGGAGTTGATCGACTTCAACGCAGTTCAGGGGAAATCGTATGAAGAAGGCCATGCTCGGGGCACTCCTCGCGGTAACGACCATCACCGCCCAGGCCGCTACGCGCCAGGACGCCGAGTCTTCCGCCGTCGTCAACGGCACCATCGTGCTGGCCAAGGACGGTACGGTGCAGACCGCCGTCATCGACGACGCGGCCAAGTACGGCCAACCCATCGCGGATATGGTGCGCAACGCGGCGCTGCAGTGGCACTTCCAGCCCGTGCTGCAGGACGGCCAGCCCGTGGTCGCCAAGGCCAGCATGCACGCCCGCGTGGTGCTGAAGCAGAAGCCCGACGGCAACTACACCGCACGCATCAAGGGCGTCACGTTCGGTGACTACAACCCGAACGACACCAGTACGTTGAGCGAGACCACGGACGACCAGAAGATAGTCCCCAAATACCCTGGGGTAGCGGTCGTGGCTCATGCGCAAGGAACGGTGTACCTATCGTTGCGCGTGGACCGCAGTGGCCACGTCACCGATGCCGTTGCCGAACAGGTCAATCTTGAAAATATCGGCCCGGACAGCCTGCTCACGCAGTACCGAAAGATCCTTGCCGATGCATCGCTCAAGGCAATACGTCAATGGACTTTCAAGGTTCCCACCACGGGCAGGCTGGCCAAGCGAGACAGCTGGGTGGCCCGTGTCCCGATCATTTTCAACCTCCTGCCACACGGCAGAACCGCTCCCGACAAGGTCGTGTGGCGAACCTACGTTCCCGGACCGTACACGCCGGCACCGTGGGTCGACAAACCCAACATGAATGCGGCCGATGCCCTCGCCGACGGCGGCCTGCAGACGGATGACGCAGGGCCGACCCTGCTCGCTCCGTCCAATCACGGTTGACTTGCCGCAGCGCCCGCCCAAACAGGTGGCCGCTGCTGGCCTATTTCGCGTCGTCGCCTTTGGCGCAGCCCTGCTTTACCGCCGACCAGGCGACCTTGCGCACCGTTTCCTCGCGTGACTCACCGCCGCGCTGCTTGTGTTCATCGGCGTATTCCTCCCAGGCGTGGTTGAACGTGATCACCGAGATCACCGGGCGTAGGCTTTCCTTTCCAGCACCCGCTTCATGGCCGCGGCACCCAGCTCCACGTTCTGGCCGATGAGGTCCGCCAATTCGTCCGGCAGGACATCGGTGATCCAGACCAATCGAAGCCATGACGCCTCCCGTCAGGTTGTCAGTGTTTTCGCCGGGATCATCCGCCCAGCGTGTCGACGGAAGTCCAGGTGGGCACCCAGGTCTTGCCGCCATCTGCCGAAACGGCCCAATCCTGCTGGCAGGATTTCGCGCTGATGCCCGACCAGACGTTGCGGGTCAGCACGGTCTTGCCTTCGACCTCGTCCGAGCCGATGAAGGTTCCCACGCCATCCTTGAATTCACCCACCATCGGTTGGTAGAGCGTCCCGGTCTTGCCGTTGGCGAAGTAGACCCGCCACTGCTGTGTCTTGCGGTCGTACAGGCGCAGCGCCAGATACTCGAGGCGGCCGCCAGGCCCGTCGACTTCGAGCTGTCCGATGTTGGCCCAGTCATCCCAGAGGCGATACACCGCATGCGTGCCGCTCAACTTGCTCCACACATCGGGCGCGGACAGCGGGTTCGACACCTCGCGTATCCGGGTGTCCCAGCGCCCCATGTTGAAGTCGAAGCCGTGCTCCGGTCCGCTGCCTTGCGTGAGGTGCACCTCGTAGTCGGGGGCCTTGCTCACCCGCGTGAGTTGCGCCACGAAGTTGGTGACCCAGGTCTTGCCGCTGTCGGTCGAAGTGGCGATCTCGTAGTGGTAGGAGTTCGGCGTGACGTTCGACCAGATGTCGCGCTGCAGAACCTTCTTGCCGGCGGACTCGGTCCAGGCGTGGAACACGCCGACCCCGTTCTTGAACTCCCCGTACGAAGGCTCCTGCAAGGTGCCGTTGCTGCTGCCTGCGAACTGTTCGCTCCACTGCCCGGACGCCGGGTTGTACAGGAACAGCGTCACGCCCTGGAAGTGGCCGCCGGCGCCGGAGGCTTCGATCTTCTCCACGTTGGCCCGCCCGTTCCACAAGGGCTGATCGATCACCGTGCCGGTGAATTTGACCCAGGCGCCGACGCCCGACGCGGTGACGTCCCGACTCATGATCTGGGTTCGCCAGGTGCCGAAGTGGAAATCGAAAGCATGCTGCTGATCGTCGGCCTGCGCCGCGCCCGCGACCGACGGCGACTGCCACCCGGTCATCGCGACCATGGCCAGCAGGCAGGTGCGGAAAATCATCTTCGTATGCATGGCGAACACTCTCTCCAGGTTGGGGTGTGTACCGTTGCGAGGCACGGTCCCTGCGCCACCACTGGAACTCCAACTGGCCGGCCTGGCCGCGTTGCTGTCCGCACCCGTGCTCGCTGGGCGGGAATGGTCCTCAAGCCGGACCAGCACCCATCAATGCACGTAGTTAATCGCGATGGCCGGCGTCAGCGAACGCGTCGTGTTGTGCCCGCCCACGATCACGCGGGCGCCGAGCAGCACACCGATGTTCGGCGTCCAGCTGTACTCGACCGCGGGCGCGTAGCCGTAAGCGTCGCTGGAGCCGGCTTGCAGATGCACCGGCATAGGCAAGGCATTGACCGGGTCCGTGCTGCCGTCGACGCGGCTGGCCGCGCCGTGGCTGCGGAACAGGTCCAGCGCCAACACCCAGCGGCGGGTAAGGCTGTATTCGAACGAGGTGCCGATATAGAACGCGTCGCCCGGCCGGGCGGTGCCACGGAAACCGGGCGCGGTGCCGTAGACACTGGCGCCGGTCACATCAGCGTCGCCACTGAAGGTACGGGTGAGGTTGACCCGCACGCGCAGCAGGCGGCCGTTCGGCAGCCAGAAATAGCTCTGCGCATTGAGGCCCAGAATGGTGGCCCACGCACCGCCGCCCATGCCGTCGCTGGCGCGCGCCAGGTGGTCGTAGCGGCCGGTGGGCACGGTTTCCTGCAGTTGCAGGGAGAGCGTGGGCAGCCAGCTGCCTTCGTGAAAGCGGGTGAGCCGGTACTGCGCCTGCAGGATCTGGTCGCCGAGACCGATGCCCGAGCTGTTCGGCCCGTTGCTGACGCGGTTGTAGCCGATGATCGGGATCAGGCCCACGGTGAGCCGGTCGGTGAGTCCGTACAGCACGTAGGCGCGCGAGCCGAACGCGTCCGTGCCCTTCGAAGCGACGTCGTAGACGTAGGGTTCGACCAGTATGTGCCCCGGCGGCAGCGTCTCGGCGGAATTGGCCAGCATCGGGCCGGTCCACCAGGCGTCGTCCAGCGACTGGCGCGGCGGGCCGGCATCCTGGGCCGCGGCCGTGCCCGCGCCCAGCAGCAGGGCAAGCAGTGCCGCAAGGCGGCATGCCGTCCGTCGTAGCTTTCCCGCCCTTCCCCGCATGACCACCGACACCTCCACCGTTCGCCTGTAGCGGGCAGACTAGGCGAGCAAGTGGCTCGAACAAATAGCCACATCGCACTAGCATGACATGACCACTAGGGAGATCGTCATGAAGCGCGTGCCTACCGGCCTGGTGCCATCGATCGTGCTGGAGGGCGGCGGCCCCATCTACCAGCAGCTGGCCGACTGGTTCCGTCGCGCCATCGCCGAGGGCCGGCTGCAGCCGGGCCAGCGCGTACCCTCCACCCGCGCGCTGGCCAGCGAGCTCGGTGTCTCGCGCTTGCCGGTGCTGGGCGCCTACGAGCAATTGCATGCCGAGGGTTACCTGGAGAGCTTCACCGGTGCCGGCACCTGCGTGGCCGCGGCGATCCCGCATGAGGCGGCGGCCGTGCCGCCACGCCGGCCGCCGCGCACGCCGGCCGCGTCCTCGACGCCGGTTCCGCGCCGAACCGCCGCGCGGGTGGCGGCGATGGCCGGGCCACCGCAGACCTGGCTGGAAAGCCAGGGAGCGTTCCGCGTCGGTGTGCCCGCGCTCGACCAGTTCCCGCATGGGGTGTGGTCGCGGCTGCTGAGCCGGCATGCACGCCATGTCGGCATCGACGCGCTGGTCTACGGCAACACCTCGGGCCACGCGCCGCTGCGCGAGGCGATCGCCGAATACCTGGCGACCGTGCGCGCGGTGCACGCCGATGCCGAGCAGGTGATGATCACCAGCGGCGCGCAGCACGGCCTGCAGATCAGCGCGCACGCCCTGCTCGACCCGGGCGACCGCGCCTGGGTGGAAGAACCCGGCTACTCCGGCGCGCAGCAGGCGCTGGCCGCGGTGGATGCCGAGCCCGTGCTGGTGCCGGTGGACGCCGAGGGGCTGGATGTGGCCGCAGGCATCCGCCTTGCGCCGACGGCGCGGCTGGCCTATGTCACGCCGTCGCACCAGTTTCCGCTGGGCGCCACGATGAGCGCGGCGCGGCGCATCGAGCTGCTGCAATGGGCGGCGCGCACCGGCAGCTGGATCGTCGAAGACGACTACGACAGCGAATACCGCTACGGCAGCAAGCCGATCGCTGCGCTGCAGGGGCTGGATGCCGACGCACGGGTGATCTACGTGGGCACCTTCAGCAAGGTGCTGTTCCCGGCGCTGCGGCTGGGCTACCTGGTGGTGCCGAAGGACCTGCTGCCGGCCTTCCGCGCTGCGCGCGACGCGCTGGACACCTGCTCGCCGATGCTGCCGCAGCGGGCCTTGCACGACTTCATCCGCGAAGGCCACTTCGCGCGGCACATCCGGCGCATGCGTGTGCTGTACGCGGCGCGGCGCGCGGCGCTGCAGGCGGCGATCCGTCGCCACCTGCCCGATACGCTGCAGGTGGTGGGCGCCGAGGCAGGCATGCAACTGACCGCCCTGCTGCCGCCGGACGTGGACGATGTGGCGCTGTCGCGGCGGGCGGCGCAGGTCGGTGTGTCGGTGCGGCCGCTGTCGCCCTGTTATCGCGGCGAAGCGACACTCAGCGGCGTGATCCTCGGCTACGGCAGCGTGGACGAGCACACCATCGAAGAAGGCGTGCGCCGGCTGCGAAGCTGCCTCTGATCAGGCCACGCCGAACGGCAGGTTGGTCGTGCCGATCACACGCTCGCCCACGGCCTCGCCGCGTACGAAGGCCAGCGACGCGGCGATCACCGCGGGTGCGTCCAGTACACGGCGATGGCCCAGCCCCTGCGTGGTGAGCAGGCGCGCGCCGGGCCAGTAGCGCGCGTAGCGTTCGCCCTCGCTCCACGGCACGTCGGCGTCGTCGAGGTCGTGCACGATCAATGCAGGCTGGCCCAGCGCCGGCAGGCGACGATGCACTTCCAGTTGTTCCACGCTGATACCGGTGCGGCGCAGCAGCCAGTCGTAGAAGGCCTGACGCAAGTGCTCACCAAGATGCACGAGGCGGAAGTAGCGGTTAGCCGCGTCGACCATGTCGGCGGCGGGTGCGACCAGCACCAGGCGCTGCGCATGCCAGTCTTCGTCCTGCGCCAGCGCCAGCGCGGCGCCGCCCAGCGAGTGCCCCACCGCCAACGCAGCCGCGCCGTAGTGGCGACCGACGGCGCGCAAGGTGGCGGTGAATTCCGGCAACGTGCACAGCTTGCCGCTGCTGCGGCCGTGGCCGGGCTGGTCGAACGTCACCACCGCGTAGCCCAGCGCGCGCAGACCATCCACCCACGACTGAAAGCGCAGGCCGAAACTGGACCAGCCGTGCGCCAGCAGCGCATACGGCTGCGTGGCGGGATCGCCCCACACGTAGGTAGCGATGGTTTCGCCGCCGATATGCAGCTCGCCGCGCCGCATGGCCGCATCCTCCGGCACTGCCAGCGCGCGGCGGCGGCTGCTGGCGAACGGCGTGGCGAACAAGCGCGCGGCGCGGTCGGCCGTATGCCTCGGTGCCAGCCAACCGCCCATCGCGAAGCCGGCGCGCAGCGCACCGAGGCGAAGACGGGTCGAAACGGAAGCGGCATGGGGGGACATGGGGGAGCTCCTCGTGCGGGAGAGTCAGGGTTGCCAGCTGCGCCACAGGCGCTCGAAGGCGGCCGCGGTGTGGCGCTGGGCCTCGTCGTAACCGAACAGGCCGCCGTCGTGATGCAGGCCGAGCAGCAGCGCGTAGATCTCGAAGGCGAGTTGGGCGGTGTCGGTGTCGGCGTGCAGGTGGCCCTCGGCTACCGCCTGCGCGATCGCCTTCTGCAACTCGACCCGCCAGCCGGCTTGCTGTGCCACCACGGCGTCGTGCAGCGCGCCGTCGCGGCCGTCGTATTCGCTGGCGGCGGAGAGCAGCACGCAACCGCTCTGGTTCTTGCGCGCCCAGGCGAACCAGTTCGCCACGATCGCGCGCAGGCGCGGCAGACCGCGCGGCTGTTTCAGCGCAGGCAGCAGCACGTTGGCCATGAAGCGCCGCGCGCCCAGGTCGAGCACCGCCAGCTGCAGCTCTTCGCGCGAGCCGAAGTGCGCAAACACGCCGCTCTTGGACATGCCCACGTCGGTCGCCAGCGCGCCGATGGACAAGCCTTCCAGCCCGTCGTTGCGCGCCAGCGCATAGGCGTGATCGAGGATGGTGTCGCGCGTGGCGGCGCGCTTGCCGGGGGCGGATGCGATTTCCATGGGCGGGAAAAATAGCACGACCGTTCGTTCTTTTACAATCCCCTGTCGCGTGCACTTCCAAGCGGGCTTTTCAGGGCAGGCGCACACGCGACGATGCGAGTCCCACCCGCGCCTGAATGCACCGCTGTGCCGGCGTCAACACGCACCGCCAGGCGGCGTTCTCCGTCTTGTCTGCCGCCTTTCCCGGCACTCATGGAGAGCACGATGAGCCGCAAATCTTCCGCCCTGATCCTGTCCGCCGCGCTGGCGCTGGCCGGTGTCGGCCTCGCCGCCACGACCGCAGTGCAAGCCGCGCCCCAGGTGTCAGTTGGCGTGGGTGTCAACATCGGCGTAGCACCGCCGGCGCCGCGTTTCGAGCGCGTGCCGCCGCCGCGCGCCGGTTACATGTGGGCACCCGGCTACTGGGTGTGGAGCCCGCGCATGCGCCGCCACGTCTGGGTGGATGGCCGCTGGATGCGCGCGCGTCCTGGCTATCGCTACATGCCCGCGCGCTGGTACCAGGGACCGCGCGGCCATTGGCACTTCAACAATGGCTACTGGACCCGCTGAACACGCAACAACCTGCGACGGAAACGGCGATACCGCGCCGCTTTCCGTTGCATCGGCCGCCTCTAGACTGCCGACCGTCTTCACGGCGCGGCAACGCCGTCCAGCCACGCTCCATCACAACAAACGAGGGAATCCATGTCGTCACGTCTTGCAGGTCTGTTGATTGCAGCCACGGTCATCGCGACCACCGCGGGTTGCGTGGTGGAGCCGCCGCCGCGTCCGCATCCGCGCCCCGTGGTCTACGCGCCGCCCCCGCCGCCGCCCGAGGTGGTGGAAGTGATTGCGCCGCAGCCGCCGCCGCCGGCCGTCGTGGAAGTGGTGCAGGAGTCGCGTCCGGGCTACGTGTGGGCGCGCGGTTACTGGCACTGGAACGGCCGACGCTACGTGTCGGTGGCCGGCCATTGGGAGCCGGTCCGTCCCGGTTATCACTACGTGCATCCGCACTGGGAGCAGCGCGGCGACGGCTGGCACTTCCATGTCGGCGTGTGGGTGAACGGCTGAGAGGGTATGAGCTTCGCCTGATCGCGGGAATCGAACGGCGGCGATCCACCACCGCACCCGCTTGAGGAAACGGCCCGGACACTCCGGGCCGTTTCCATTTTTGCGGCCATCGCAGACGGCGAGACCAAAGGACGGCAAAATCGGCGGATGCCAGCCCCCTCGCCCCTCACGGAAGACATCCAGCCCGGCCTGATGGTCGTGCATGGCAACCATCTCGAGGATCTACGCGACCTGCTGATCGCCTGGCTGGCGCGTACGCCGCTGGCCCCGCTGGAAGACGAGCTGATGCTGGTGCAGAGCAACGGCATCGCGCAGTGGCTGAAACTGGCGCTGGCGCGCCCGCGCGAGGCCGGCGGCATGGGCATCAGTGCAGCGGTGGAGATGCAGCTGCCCGGCCGCTTCCTGTGGCAGGCCTATCGCGCCGTGCTGGGGCGCGACGCGGTGCCCGCCGATTCGCCGTTCGACAAATCGCGGCTCACCTGGCGGCTGATGCGCCTGCTGCCCGCGCAGCTCGACGACGAGGCCTTCGCGCCGCTGCGCCACTTCCTCGGCACCGAACCCGCCGATCTGCTGAAGGCGGATCCGGTCAAGCCCGACGCCATCAAACTTTTCCAGCTCGCCCGGCAGATCGCCGACCTGTTCGACCAGTACCAGGTCTACCGCGCCGACTGGCTGGACGACTGGGAACACGGCCGCGACGTGCTGCGCGACGACTTGCGCGCGAACCGCGAACCGCTGCCCGCGGCGCAACGCTGGCAGGCCCGGCTGTGGCGCGCGTTGCTGCACGACGTGGGTGCCGCGCAGCGCGACAGCCATCGCGCCGCGGTCCACCGCACCTTCCTCGACCGCGTCGCCACGCTGGAACGGCGCCCTGCCACGCTGGCCCGGCGCATCGTGGTGTTCGGCATTTCTTCGCTGCCGCAGCAGACGCTGGAGGCGCTGACCGCGCTGGGCCGCGTCTGCCAGGTGCTGCTGCTGGTCGCCAACCCGTGCCGGCACTACTGGGCCGACATCATCGAGGACCGCGAACTGCTCAAGGCGGCGCAACGCCGTCATGCCGGCAAGCCCGGCCTGCCGGCCGAGCCGCGCTACGAGGAATTGCACCTGCACGCCAACCCGCTGCTGGCCGCGTGGGGCAAGCAGGGCCGCGACTACATCCGCCTGCTCGACAGTTTCGACCGTCCCGATGCCTACCGCCCGCGCTTCGCCGCGCTGGGCCGCGACATCGACCTGTTCGCCGATCCCGGCCGCGACAGCCTGCTGCACCAGGTGCAGCAAGCCATCCTCGATCTCGAACCGCTGCCCGCCGATCCGGCGCAACGCCAGCCGCTGGAACCCGGCGACGACTCGCTGCGCTTCCACATCGCGCACAACCCGCAGCGCGAGGTGGAGATCCTGCACGATGAACTGCTGGCGCTGTTCGAGCAGGCCGCACGCGATGGCAGGCCGCTGGCCCCGCGCGATGTGATGGTGATGGTGCCGGACATCCGCAGCTATGCGCCGCATATCCAGGCGGTGTTCGGCCGCGTGCCGCTCGACGATCCGCGCTATCTGCCATGCAGCATCGCCGATCGTCCCGCGCGCGGCGCGGCGCCGCTGCTGGTCGCGCTGGAACAGCTGCTGCGCCTGCCCGAATCGCGCTTCGCCGCCGGCGACATCCTCGACCTGCTCGACGCCCCCGCGCTGCGCCGCCGCTACAAGCTGGACGAAGCCGGCCTGCCGGTGCTGCGCCGCTGGATCGAAGGCGCCGGCATCCGCTGGGGTCTCTCCGGCATGCAGAAGGAAATGCTTGGCCTGCCGCCCGAGGAGCAGAACACCTGGCGTTTCGGCCTGCGCCGCATGTTGCTGGGCTACGCCGTGGGCGATGGCGCGTCGCTGGATGGCATCGCGCCGTATGCCGAGGTGGGCGGCCTCGACGCCGCCCTGGTCGGCCCGCTCGCCGCCTTGCTCGAACGACTGGAGCATTACTGGCGCCTGCTCGCCGCGCCAGCCACGCCGGCGCAATGGGCCGCGCGCCTGCGCAGCCTGCTCGCGGCGATGTTCGACGCCGGCCGTGACGACGACGATGCACTGGCGCTGCAGCGCCTCGACGACGCATTGGCTGCCTGGGAACAGGCCTGCACGGAGGCCGGGTTCGACCAGCCGCTGCCGCTCGCCGTGGTGCGCGAGCACTGGCTCGCCGCGATCGACGAGAGCCGCCTGTCGCAGCGCTTCCTCGGCGGCGCGGTGAGTTTCGGCACCTTGCTGCCGATGCGCGCGATCCCGTTCCGCGTGGTCTGCCTGCTCGGCATGAATGACGGCGACTACCCGCGCCGCCACAGCGCACCCGACTTCGATCTGATGGCAAACCAGGGGCAGCAGCGCCCCGGCGACCGCTCGCGCCGCGAAGACGATCGCTATCTGTTCCTCGAGGCCTTGCTCTCTGCCCGCGACACCATGTACGTGAGCTGGGTGGGCCGTAGCGCGCGCGACAACGGCGAGCTGCCGCCTTCGGTGCTGGTAGGCCAGCTGCGCGACTACCTCGCTGCCGGCTGGCGTCGCGCGAGCGATGATGCGAACGATGCCGACGGCGCGAAAAACCTGCTCGCTGCGCTCACCACCGCGTACCCGCTGCAAGCCTTCAGCCAGCGCTACTTCGACGCTGGCGACGACGCGCATCTGTTCACCTATGCCAGCGAATGGCAGCGCGCCCGCCACGCCGCGCCCGCCTCCGACACCGCGCCGCTCGCAGCATGGCACGCCGAAACCGCACTCAGCCTCGGCCAGCTGCAGCGCTTTCTGAAGGCACCGGCGCGAACCTTCTATGCCGAACGCCTCGGCGTGCGTTTCGACGCGCTCGACGACGCCGACGAAGAACACGAACCCTTCCTGCTCGGCGGCCTGGAACGCTACGGCGCCACCGATGCCCTGCTGCGCACCGCCATCGTCTCCGGCGTCGACGCGCTCGCGCCCGCCGCGCAGCACCTGCGCGAACAAGGCGCGCTGCCGCCCGGCAGCTTCGGCGCGCTGGCGCTGGAGCCTGTCGAGCAGGCCGCGCGCGACGCCGGCAACGCCTGGCATGCGTTGGCGGCACGCTGGCCGCAAGCCGCCGGCATCCGCGAGCTGCAACACGAAGCCCATGGCTTGCGGGTCGAGGACTGGCTGGGCGACCTGCGCCACGACGGCGCGGGCGGCCACGTGCGCCTGCTCGCCACCGCAAGCCGCTTGCAGGACGACAAGACCCTGCGTCACGACAAGCTGCTCGATACCTGGGTCGCGCATCTGCTCGCCAATGCCAACGCACTGCGGCTTTCCAGCTGGATCGCCGCCCCCGATGCGGTGCTGATGCTGCCGCCGCTCGAACCGGCCGAGGCCAGCAGGCAGATTGACGAACTGCTCGCCGCCTTCCACACCGGCATGCAATCGCCGCTGCCGATCGCGCGCAAGACCGCGTTCGCATGGCTGCAGATCGAGGCGGCCAATCGCACGGCCACGCCCGACAAGGCGAAGGATCCCGCCGACGCGGCGCGCCAGTGCTACGACCATCGCGACGGCAGGTACGGCCAGGGCGAGGTGGATGAGGACGCCTGCCTCGCCCGCGACTGGCCGGATTTCGCGCGCCTGCGCGCTGCCGGCTTCGAGCGCTGGCTGCACCTGTATGCGCCGCTGGCCGCCGCCGTGCAGCGCGAAGGAGACGCCGCATGAGCGCCGCCGCACCACTCGACCCGCTGCGCCTGCCACTGGCCGGCATCCAGCTCATCGAGGCCAGCGCCGGCACCGGCAAGACCTGGACCATCGCCGCGCTGTATCTGCGCCTGGTGCTCGGCCATGGTCGCACCGCGCCGTTGTTGCCCGCGCAGATCCTGGTGATGACCTTCACCAAGGCTGCCACCGCCGAGTTGAGCGAGCGCATCCGCAGCCGCCTCACGGAAGCCGCCGGTGCGTTCCGCGGCCAACGCGAAGCCGACGACTTCTTGCGCGCATTGATCGCCGAATACCCTGGCGAGGAGGCGCGCGCGACCGCCGCGCGCCAGCTGGAACTGGCCGCGCAATGGATGGACGAGGCTGCGGTGTTCACCATCCATGGGTGGTGCCAGCGCATGCTCACCCAGCATGCCTTCGACAGCGGCGAGGCCGCCAGCGAGGGCGGCATCGCCGACGAGAACGCCTTGCTGGCCGAAGCCGTGCGCGACTACTGGCGCCGTTTCTATTTTCCGTTGCAGCGCGACGCCGCCAGGCTGGTCGGGCCGTACTGGAAGACGCCGGACGACCTGCAATACGCGGTCAGGCCGTTGTTGGCGCAGCCGCCCGACACGCTGCGGCTGGCGGGCCGGCCCATCCCGGCCATCGCGGATCCTGCTGGCCTGTTGGATGCCGAAGCCGAAGCGCTGCACAGCGCCGAACGCGCGGCGCGCGAATCATGGCGCGCCGATGTCGGAACCATCGAAGAGACCGTGGCGGCGGCCGTGCAAACCAAGGTCTTCAACGGCAACAAGGTCAGGGCGAAGGATCTCCCGCGCCATCTCGCCGCCATGCGCGCCTGGGCGGAAGGCGGCGAGGCCGGGCGCGAAACGCTGGAACGTTTCGGCCAGCGGCGCCTGGACGATGCGGTCAATGCCGGCAAGACAGCGCCCGCACATCCCGCCTTCCACGCCATCGACCAGTGGCTTGCCGCCAAGGCACGGGCCGATGCGCTGCAACCGTGGCTGCTCGCCCACGCGGCGCCGTGGATCGCCCATCGCCTCGACGAGGCCCGCCGCCAGCGCGACCAGCTCGGCTACGACGACATGCTGAAGCGCCTCGACGCCGCCTTGCACGGCGCCAACGGCGACGCGCTGTCGCGCACCATTGCCATGCAATATCCGGTGGCGCTGGTCGACGAGTTCCAGGACACCGATCCGCTGCAATGGCGCAGCCTGCAGCGCATCTACGGCGAACGCGAACGCGACCGCACCGCACTGCTGCTGATCGGCGATCCCAAGCAGGCGATCTACGGTTTCCGCGGTGCGGACATCCACACCTACCTGCGCGCCCGCGCCGCCGCGGCCAGTCCGCACTGGACGCTGGGTACCAACCATCGCTCCACCGAGGCGCTGGTGCAGGCGGTGAACCGCGTGTTCGAATTCGCGGGCACCCAGCCACAGGGCGCCTTCGGTTTCGGCGCGAAACTTCCCTTCATCCCGGTGCAAGCCAAGGGCCGCAAGGAAACCCTGAAGTTCGACGGCAAGCCGGTACCCGCCATGCAGATGGCCGTCCATACGTCCATCGAACCCCTTGCTGCCGGCGAGTGGCGAGCGCGCATGTCCGAACACGCGGCGGCACAGCTGGTGGCCTGGCTGGCCGCTGCACAGGCCGACCGCTGCGGCTTCGCCGGCGACGACGGCGGACTGGCGCCGCTGCAACCCGGCGACATCGCGATCCTCGTGCGCGACAAGACCGACGCCGCCGCGATGCGGACCGCGTTGCGCCGGCGCGGCCTTGCCCACGTCTATCTCTCCGACAACCAGTCGGTCTACGCCAGCGACGAGGCCGGCGACCTGCTGTGCTGGCTGCATGCCTGCGCCCAGCCCGGCGCGGACCGCGCGCTGCGGACCGCGCTGGCCACGCCCAGCATGCATCGCAGCCTCGCCGAACTGGATCGGCTCGACCGCGACGAAGGCTATCGCGAGGCCTGCGACGAACACTTCCGCCAGCTGCACCTGCTGTGGCAGCGCCACGGCGTGTTGGCCATGCTGCACGAGCTGCTGCATCGCTTTGGCCTGCCTGCGCGCCTGCTCGCGCGCGACGGCGGCGAGCGCGTGCTCACCAACCTGCTGCACCTGGCCGAGCTGTTGCAGCAGGCCGCCACCGGGCTCGACGGCGAGCATGCGCTGATCCGCTTCCTCGCCGCGCAGATCGCCAATCCCGGCAGCGGCGAAGCCGCCGAAGCGCAGCTGGTGCGGCTGGAAAGCGAAGCCGCCCTGATCAAAGTGGTGACCGTCCACAAGTCCAAGGGCCTGGAATACCCCGTGGTACTGCTGCCCTTCGCCTGCGGTTTTCGCGAGGAGAAGGACAGGAACGCGATCCGCACTCGCGACGGCGAGGACAGTGCGCAACTCGACCTCGCCCCCGACGCCGGCGCCCTGGCTGCCGCCGACCGCGAACGCCTGCAGGAAGAACTGCGCCTGCTCTACGTGGCGCTCACCCGTGCCCGCCATGCCTGTTGGCTGGGCGTGGCCTGCCTCAGGGATGGGCAGAAGAAGGACTCCGGCCTGCACAAGTCCGCGTTCGGCTACGTGCTCGCGGGCGGCACACCCATCGCGCCCACGGAGCTGCTGCCGCGCGTGCGGGCGCTTGCCGGCACACCCGCTTCCATCGACGTCGTCGCGCTGGACGAAGCCGCCGACGAGCACCGCTATCAGGCCATCGCGACCACCGATGCCACCCGTCCCGCGCGCAGCTGCACGCTGCCGCCGCACCAGCCCTGGTGGATCGCCAGCTACAGCGCACTGGCCCGTCACGACGATGCCACCTTGCCGCGCTCCGCCCCCGAAACCGCCGGGCAGGCCACGCTCGCCGAAGCCGTCGCCGCCAGCGATGCGGAGGCCGCCAACGCACCGGTACACGGCATCCACGCTTTCCCGCGCGGCGCCCATGCCGGCACCTTCCTGCATGACTTGCTGGAAAGCTGCGCGGACGAAGGTTTCGCCCGCGCCGCCGCGCCTTCCGCCACGCTGCGCGACACCATTGCGCGGCGCTGCCAGGCGCGCGATTGGCACGACTGGATCACGCCGCTGACACGGTGGCTGCCCGAACTGCTGCGCATGCCGCTGGCCTTGCCCGACGGCGGCGCGATGCCCTTGATCGCGCTGGCCGACCCGATCCGCTATCGCGCCGAGCTGGAATTCTGGTTCGAGGCGAACCACGTCGACACCCAGGTGCTGGATCGCCTCGTCACCGCACATACACTGGATGGCGCGACACGCCCCGCGCTGCCACCCCAGGCCGTGAACGGCCAGCTCAAGGGTTTCATCGACCTGGTGTTCGAGCACGAAGGCCGCTGGTACGTGGCCGACTACAAGTCCAACTGGCTGGGCCGCGATGCCAACGCCTACACCACGGAAGCGATGCGCGACTCGGTGCTGCAAAGCCGCTACGACCTGCAATACGCGATCTACACCCTGGCCTTGCATCGCCAGCTCAAGGCACGCCTGCCCGGCTACGACTATGAGCGGCACATGGGCGGTGTGCTCTATCTGTACCTGCGCGGCGTGGACAGCGACGGCCACGGCGTGCACCGCGAACGGCTGCCATTCGCACTGATCGACGCGCTGGACAAGCTGTTCGCCACCGGAGGCATCGCGCATGCGGCATGACGCCTTGTACGCCTTGCTCGACCGCGCGCTGGAACAGCAACGCCTGCGCCCGCTGGACGTGGCTTTTGCGCGCTTCCTCGCCGAACGCGACGCGCAGATCGCGCCAGCGCTGCCGTGGCTGGCTGCCGTGCTCAGCCGGCAACTCGCCGACGGCCATCTCTGCCTTGACCTGGCGCTGCTGCCCGCGCTGGCGCAGGAACAGGACTGGCCCGCCGACTGGCGCGCGCTAGGTGATGCGTTGCGCGACGGCGACACCTTGCATCTGCCCGCCTCGCCGCTGCTCGCCATGAACCATGAAGGCGAGCCGGAGGATGCGCCGCTGGTGCTCGACGGCACGCGGCTGTACTTGCGCCGCTACTGGAACCACGAGCGCAGCGTGGCGCAAGGCATCCTCGCCCGCGTAGCGCAGCAAGAACCGC
The DNA here is from genome assembly GCF_044904705.1 of Dyella agri. Classification (NCBI taxonomy): domain Bacteria; kingdom Pseudomonadati; phylum Pseudomonadota; class Gammaproteobacteria; order Lysobacterales; family Rhodanobacteraceae; genus Dyella; species Dyella agri. The sequence continues at coordinate 403,207 of NZ_JADIKL010000004.1, read as the reverse complement.
CGTCGGAACACCTGGCCGGCGAACTCGCGCGCCTGTTTCCCGCTGCGTCGGCCGATGCGCCCGACTGGCCGCGCATTGCCTGCGCGCTGGCCGCGCGCGGCCCGTTCAGCGTGATTACCGGCGGCCCCGGAACCGGCAAGACCACTACCGTGGTGCGCCTGCTTGGCCTGCTGCAGACGCTGCAGCTGCAGGAGCACGCGCAACCGCTGCGCATCCGCCTCGCCGCCCCCACCGGCAAGGCCGCGGCGCGGCTCAACGCCTCGATCAGCGGTCAGCTCGCCCGGCTAGACGTGGATGCTGCGGTGCGCGCGGCGATTCCCGCCGAGGTCGTCACTCTGCACCGCCTACTTGGCGCGCGGCCGGACACGCGCCGCTTCCGTCACGACCGCCGCAACCCGCTGCACCTGGACGTGCTGGTGATCGACGAAGCCTCGATGATCGACCTGGAGATGATGGCCGCCGTGCTCGACGCGCTGCCGGCGTCGGCGCGCCTGATCCTGCTCGGCGACAAGGACCAGCTCTCGTCGGTGGAAGCAGGCGCCGTGCTCGGCGATCTCTGCCGCCGCGCCGAAGCCGGCCACTACGACGCCGCCACCGCCCGGTGGCTCGAAGCCGTCACTGGCGACGACATCGGCCACTTCGTGCAAGGCGATGCGCAGGCGCTGGACCAGCGCATCGCGATGCTGCGCGTCAGCCACCGCTTTGGCGCGGCCAGCGGCATCGGCCGACTGGCGCGCGCGGTGAACGCGGGCGACACCCCCGGCACACTCGCACTGCTGCACGCGCCGTCGCGCGATCTCGCCTGGCTGCCTTCGGCCGACGCCGATGCGTTGGCCGCGCTGGCGATCGAGGGCAGTGTCGCGCCGCATGATGACGATGGCCCGCGCGGCCTGCGCCATTACCTCGCATGGCTGCGCACCCATCGCCCCGCCGCCGACGCCGGCGAGGCAGCGCATGCGGATTGGGCGCGCGGCACACTGGAGGCGTTCAACCGCTTCCAGCTGCTGTGTGCGCTGCGCCGCGGCCCGCATGGCGTGGAAGGCCTGAACCGCCGGCTCGCCGCGGCGCTGCACGCGCGCGGATACATCGACAGTGAGCACGGCTGGTACGAAGGCCGCCCGGTGCTGCTGACCCGCAACGACTACGGCCTGGGCCTGATGAACGGCGACATCGGCCTGTGCCTGCGCCTGCCCACCGACGACGGCAGCGGCGGCACACGACTGGCGGTGGCCTTCCTCGCCACTGCCATGGAGCATGGCAGTGGCACGCGGCTGCGTTTCGTCGCGCCTTCGCGATTGAGCGACGTGGAAACCGCCTACGCGCTCACCGTGCACAAGTCGCAGGGCTCGGAGTTCGAGCACACCGCCTTGCTGCTGCCGCCAGAACCGAACGCCGTGCTGACGCGCGAGCTGCTCTACACCGGCATCACCCGCGCACGCCGCTGGTTCAGCCTGGTCGGCGACGCGGCGATCGTCGAACAGACGATCGCCCAGCGCACCCGGCGGCACTCGGGGCTGGCCGCGCGGCTGCAAGGTGATTGAGCAGGCTTACCAGCAACCGGCGGTGGCCGGCGCGCGCGTGCCGGCCTGATCGAGCGAGAGCGTGCCGCAGGTGGTGTCGCGTGCCGCCTGCGCGCCGATCGGCGTCGCCGTCAGGCTGTAGGTAGAAGGCTTCAGCGCCACCGCCGTCAACCGGTACTGGTAATCGGCGCTGGTGCGCAGGGCGCAATCCAGCGTCATCGCCGGCGTCGCACCGGAGAGCGGATTGGGCACCGCGGGAGTGCTGGTGTCCTCGTTGTAGCGCAGGTTGGTCGTGTAGTAGCGCTCCATGTAGTTGGCGTGCTCCGACAGGCAGGCCTGCGCTGCCACCCGCTTGGTCTTCACGATGTGCTTCGTGTACGAGGGCACGGCCACCGCTGCCAGGATCGCGATGATCGCCACCACGATCATCAGCTCCAGCAGGGTGAAACCGGCGCTGCATGCAGGGACCTTCCCATGGCCGGCGCCCCGCGCCCGCGTGCGTGGAAACCTCTTCATCGTTCGTTCCTCAATGGACAATCATCTCGCGCCAGGACACGCGCTTCGGTTCGTTGGTCGAGCTCGCGGTCTGGGTGCTGGACGTACTGCCGTTGTCGAAACTGGTCAGCATGGCGCTGCCGACGAAGATCGGATTGTTCGGCAGCGAACTGAAACCGATGCCCGCGGCCGGCTTGCCGTCGATAAAGTCGTTGTCGTCCACCTTGCCGTCGCCGTTGAGGTCGAAGAACGCCCGCGATGGATTGGTGCCGGAGAACGGATCGAGCGCCATGATCCAGCCGCGGCCCGACGGGTTGCAGGGGTCGCTGGCCTTGGGAATGCGTGTGGTGCCCAGCAGCAGGTTGCCCTGGAATTGATTGGGCGTGACCATGCGCTCGCCTTCGGCGCCGGCGACCGGCGACCTCAGGTCGACGTACCAGCCCGACTTGCCGCTCATAGCCGTATTCGCCGCGATGGCCTCGTCCAGCGTGGTGACGGCGCGCGCGTTGCCGGCTTCGGCGGTGATGGCGCGTTTCACCAGGTTGGCAGTGCGGGTCATGGCCGACGTCACCGCCAGCCCGCTGGTGCCCGATTGCACGATCAGGCCGTACCAGCTCTGCACGCTGGTATCGGTGAGGTCCGCGGCGTTCAAGTAGCGGCCCGTGCCGAAGAACACCCAGGTGTTACCGGTGCCCGGGTCCTTGCCGACCAGCATGCCCGCGGTAATCGGCTGCAGGTTGTTGCTGGCGTCCTTGGCGACGAAGATCTTCACCCCGGCGCTGTCAGGCGTGGCGGTAGCGCTGGTGCCTGCGCTGGTGTTGAGCTTGAACGACCATACATCGCCGTTCGCGTCGCCGGCGTAGGCCGCGGTGCTGATGCCGTTGCCGGAGGGATCCATCCATACCGCCGGCGCCGCCAGGCCGCTGGTGTCGGTGGTGACGTGCGCATGCAAGGTGCCGTCCACGATCTCGAATTGCAGCAGCGCCGACTTGCCGGCCGCACTGTTGTAGCCGTTGCCCATCAGCACTGACCAGCTGCCATTCGCGGTCTGCGCGATCACCGGCTTGCCGGTCATCTGGCCGATGAAGTTGCTGTTCGCCAACCCGTCGCCCGCCGAACGCTCCCACAGGAATTTCACGTTGTCCGGGTCGGTGACATCCAGCGCGTACACGGCCTTGGCCACGCCGCGCCCGGTGCTGCCCACCAACACCGTCTTCCAGCTCGCCGGGCTGCCGGTGTAGACGTCGGCCACGGTCAGCTCGCCATCGTTGAAGAAACCGTGCGCCACCGTGCCGCCGTAGTCCGGACTGGCCAGTGCGCTCACCCCGGCGGTGATCGTCGCACCGGGGAGATAGGCGAACTTCTCGACACCGGAGGTGGCATCGACACCGTGCAGCATGCCGTCGTTGGCGGCCACGTAGACCGTGCCGGCGCGCTTGCTCTGGCCGCTCGCGTATTTCGCGAACACCGTCGAGCCGCTGAAGCTTTCGGTATAGAACTGGTTCGCGTTGGGCGCGCCCACGTAGACCGGCTGCGAATTGACGATGTCGCCCACCGGCGTGTCGCGGTTGCGGAACACGCCGCCGTTGACGAGCTCCTGCGAGCTGTCGCCGCGCAGGTAGTTGACCAGGCCGGCACCGCTGAACACGGTTCCCGCCGGCAGCGGCACGGCCACCAGCGCGTTCTGCTGGTCCGTCGACAACGAGCCCCAGGCGAAATCCGCGTACTGGCTGCCCGCCGCGGCGCCGGGATTGAAGGTCTTGATGGTGCGGTTGGCTGCCGCGGGCAGCTTGCCCGACACCGTCCAGGTGGGACTGGCGGCAATCGTGCCGGTAGCGGAGTCCACCGCCAGCGACTTCAGGTCACCCTTCCATTTGGCCGTCCAATAGTTGGCTTGGTAGGCCACCGTACCGGTCTGCAGCTGGGTGGAATTGGCCGCCAGGCTGGCGCCGGTACCCACGCGCTCGGCGGCGCGCTTCAGCGCCTCCTTGAGGCCATTGGCGAAATCCCCGGGGCTCTTGGCCGAATAGAAACCACCGTGGCCGTTGACCGCGGCGTGCGCCAGGTCGGCGATGTTGTTGATCGAATCGCCGGCGGGTTTCGGCCAGCTGAATCCGCTGATCGCCTTGGTCGCGTCGCCCTGGCCCCAGGCAAAGATGCTGGCCATGCGGTCCGTGTCCAGTTTGGTGCCGGTGCCGTCCGTCGCGTCGAAGCCCAGGCCCAGGGTGAACGTGGTCATGTGCTGCCAGAAGGCGCGATCCGCGTCGTTGGTCGGCACCTCGTTGGCCATGTCCGGCCGCAGGTCGGTGGACCAGTACTTCATGGCCACGTCGGCCAAGGTATCCGAGTAGCTCGGATTAGGCGCGGTCACGGTCTTCTGGCAGGTGTGCTGGTCGGCGCTGAGGGTGCTGCCGGCCGGACAGGTCGGGGCCTGGTTGGTGTAGCCCGAGCGCGTGCACTGGTAGACGTTGCCGACTTTGGTGAGGCTGTATCTGCTCGGGCAGGACGGCGTGGAGGTGGTGGTGTAGGTGCTTACTGCCGAATCGGTATAGGGAAGTGCCGGCGTGTAGGTGTAGTGCTGATCGTTGGAGCCGTTGATCGTGCTGCCGGCACTGCCGTCCACGTCGCCCGCGCCGGAAAAGCTTTCGTTCCAGAAGCCATCCGTGGTCAGGATGGTGTAGGACTGGCGACAGGCAAGCTGCGTGTTGGCGGCCGCGGTGGTGTAGTCGGGATCGGAACTCATTCCCTTCCACGGCTGCGCGGTCTGGTAATAGGTGCCGACGGCATCGAGGGCGACGCGCAGCGGCGTGCTCGAGTTGGCCTTGCTGCTGCTGACCCATTTCCAGAAGTTGGCCTTCTGCGTACCTGAAGAGCCATCGCCGAAAGGGCTGACCTGCGCGATGACGTTGCCGTTCGTTCCATTCGCCCAGGTGGACGCCGGCAGGTTGCTGTCGTTGTTGTCGTTGATCGAGCCGAAGCCGATCCGGAAGGAGGGATCGATGGTCGAAAACGAACTCATCAGGCCGCTCTTGGCCATCAGGATGCGCGTGCGGTAGTACGAGAACCAGTTGGCCACGTTCTGCTGGGCCGCGGTGCTGTCGTCGCAAACCGCCTGCTGGGCAGACGTGAGGCTGGCGCAGCTTCCCGTTACGCCAACGTAGTTCTGGGTATTGGCCGTACCGGTCGTATAGGTGAAATAGTATTTATTCGTCGTATTCGTGCACTGGCTGCCGCTCTTGGTGTCGCCACTGTTGCAGCTGTAGGTTATCGAGGCCGTGGCATCGATGATCGAGCCCTTGTTGGGCGTGTTGGTTTTCTGGCACTGATTGACGCCGTACGCGGTATAGCCGCTTGGACACGAATAGGTGGTCGTCGATGTCGCCGCATAGTTGGTGACAATCGGGAACATCGTGTAGTACGGAAACCGGGACTGGTACGGACTCGCGTAGCGGGTCACGTCCGTGGCGCTGGTATCGAGAAAACCGTCCTTGTAGGCCGTCGTCAGTCCCGGCGAATTCGGATAGAACGTGCCATCGGCCTTGACCGGCGGCGCATAGCTCACGTTGCGGTTGTAATAGGTGCCGTTGACGTTGGCGTTGCGCACGGCATCGTTTGACGTACTGCTCAGATAGCTCCAGTCGGGCATGTAGTCCCAATCCATCGAACCCGAATCGTCCAGCATCAGCACGAGGTTGGGCGGCAGCGAGCGCTGGATGATCAGCGGCGACTGGTCGACGCTGACGCTGGCCGCCATCGCGGGGCCGATACCTGCGGCGCACACCAGCACGCTGGTGACGAGCAGCCTGGCCAGGAAGCCGGCGGCTTTGCTGCGCAAACGGGACACGATGTTCATGACGGCTCGCTCTGCTGGATGGAGCGTCATGGCATGACCATGCGCCCCAAGGGACTCGTTGGGAACGCCGGAAGTCAGCCCTGCTTGACCATGGCTTGCAGCACCACGATGGCGCGTCCCTCCACCAGGGAGGGATCGCCGCTGCGGGCGGTGATGCGGTAATACACGGCGGTGGTGGAGGTGCCCTGGGCGCCGTAGTTGTGTGCGTTGGCGCTCTGGCCGAAGCCCGTGCTGGTGCTGGGGTTGTACCAATTGCCCATGTTCTCGATGACGTATTGCGGCTGGCTGGCCGCCAGCGCGCCGGCATCGAACTGGCCGGTGCCGGTGCCGGTCACGACAGGAATGATCTTGCTTTGATCCAGGTTCGGATCCTCGAACGGATTGCTCTGGCAAAACACGCCGCCGGCCTGGCAGTTGCGGGCAATCTCGCCGGGGTTGCCGGCGATGCGGGCCATGGCGGCGCGCATCGCCGCCTCGGCACTCTGAAAGGCGATCTGCCGGTCGAACAGGTTGGCCGCCATCTTCTGCTGCATGATCGTGCCGCGCACCGCGGCAAGACCGACCAAGGTGATCACCACTAGCAGCAGCAGCGCCACCACCAGCGCCACGCCGCGCTGCCCCACGCGCCTTGGCATGGCGCGGCGGGCGAACCGGTGATACGAACGGACGGTCATGGCGCTGGACATGTCAATTCACCCGGTTGCGTACGGTGGTGGTGGCGGTGAAATCGCGCTGCAGTGGCTTGGCATCGGTGCCGGCATGCTGGTCGGCGCTTTCAAGCCACAGGCGTACCTGTACGGCATCGACCTGCGTCCAGTTGCCTACGCTGCTGGCGGCCACGAAACCGGTGCTGCCCGCCTGGTGGTAGGTGATGCTCATGTTGGTGACGCCGCTCACCAGTTCCTCAGAGGTAGGGGTGGGTATCCCGGCGTTGTTGACCAGACTGGAGCGGTACAGCGATCTGCCGCCGTCCGGGTTGTTGCCCACATACCAGTCGGCCGCACGCAGGCGGGTGATCTGCGCGTTCGTCGCAAACACGTAGCTGGCGGTGCTGCTGCACACGGTGGGGTAGTTCAGGTCGGTGGTGCAGTTGCCCGGCGAGCCGGTGGCGCCGGCATGGCCGAGGGTGCCGCCGCTCAGGCTGGTGAGCTGCACCAGCGCGGCGTGGTCGGGATCGCATACAACCATCACGTCGCCGACTTTCAGGTCGACCTTCAGATTGGAACCGGTTTCGTTGAGGGTGAAGGTGGCGGCCGGTTCGGCGTTCACCTGCATGCTCGCGCCCAGGCCATCGCCGCCCAGCAGCTGCAGCGAGTCCGTGCCGCCCACCCGGTTTCCCGCCGCGGTTCCGGTGGTCACCGCCGGATCGGTCTGGCTGCCGCCGTAACCCACCAGTGCATGGTTCCAGTCCGCCCACCAGGCGCTGCCGCCGGCGACCGGGCCGTTGTTGAGCACGTTCGCGACGCGGCCGTCGTTGCTGCAGCCGGTAAGCCCGGCGTCGCGGATGTCCCGCGCCATCATCTCGAAGGCGATGCGCGTGTTGTCCTGCACGTCGCCCAGCGCCTGGTTGGTGCGGTGCGCCTGCTGGTTGGCGAGGAACACGCTGGTGACGCCGGCGATCACGACCAGGCCCAGCACCATCGCCACCATCAGCTCGATCAAGGTGAAGCCGGCAAGCGGACGGCGCTTCATAGCATGGCCCTAGTGGCGACGGTCTGGACATTGCTGCCCCCGGTGCCGGCGCGGCTGTCGTCGAAGGTGATGGTGACGGTGCAGTCGGCGGTGACACCCGCATCCGAGCAGGCGATCTGCCCGGTGGTGGTGGCCGCCATGCCAAGGCCCTGGCCGAGCTGGGCACACCACTGGTTGAGCTGGTCGTTGATCAAGGACCCGGAGGCATCCGGGCAGGCGTTGGCCACGACCGCCGAATCGGCGCTGCGGTTGTAGCTGCCCGCCCTGGCTGCGGCGATGTCCAGGCGCATCGCGTCGAGGATCGAATAGCTGGCGATGGTGGCCAGGCTGCGCGCCATCGCGCTATTGGTGGTGGCGAGCGATCTTGCCTGCAGCGCCGCCACGCCCAGGAAGGCAATCGAAAGCACCAGCACGGCCACCAATACCTCGATCAAACCGACACCAGTCTGGTGGCTCCGGAAATGCACATGGCAGCGCGCCTGTCGCGCGGACGCGATCGAGTCGTTCATGACGAAGGGCAGTCTCCACTGGAGGTCGTGGTGGCGAGGATCGAGCCCGCCCGCATGGTGATCACGCGATGGTTGTCGCGGCTCATCTGGCTGGTGCAGATGTCCGCCACCACATCGCCGAAAGAAGTGGCATCGCCGGCCTTGCGCGCCTGTCCCTGCGCGCTGAAACGCAGTGCAGTCAGATTGCCGTTGATCTGGATGGGCGGGCCTAGGCTGGCTACACCGGCGAGAACCGGGTTCTCATCGACTGCGTTTCCGCGCATGGCCCGGACCGCACCGGCTTCCGTGCCGCAGGCGCCGCCGAGCCCGTCGTTGGTGTTGGCGCTGGCCGAATTGCTGCAGAACTGGGTGTTGGCGTTGCGCTTGACCGCCTCCATGCGCGCGACGTTGATCGCGTTGACCAGGTCGTTGGCGGCGGTATTGAGCCGGTTCGAAAGCGTGATGTTCTTGAAACTGGGCACCGCGATCATCAGCAGCACGGCCGCCACGGCCACGGTGATCATCAGCTCGACCAGGGTGAAGCCGCGCCGGGCGCACGGCCCCCACGCCTGCCCGCGGATGGCACGCCATCCGCGCGACCCGCCCGGCAGAATGCCCGATGGCTGCGACTGGACTTGCATGATCACTCCCCTGGACCGTAGATCGCAGGTTAGTGACGCAAGTTATTTCGTCAAGTATTTGCGGTGACGAACGGCAAGAACTTGCCGACAAGCGGCGAGCCGGCCCCGCAAAACCTGGCCGCTGTCACATATCCAGTCCAGCGCCCCCACAGCAAGCCACGACACGCTGCCGGGTCCGCACTCTCACGGCGCTTCCACCACCGCGGGTCCACGGTCCAGGCCGGCCCACGCCTCAACGAGGCGATGGCCCGAGCAGCGGTGCAACTACCTGTTCCAGCCGTTCGCGCGTCAACGCCGGCTGCTTGTCGTTCCAGCCGTCGTACACAAGCACGCCGTGGCGATCCACGACGAAGCTCACGGGCAGGTGCCAGATGCGCCCGTAGCCCTGGACGTGCGCATCGCCAAGCAGGCCCACCGCGAAGTGCAGGCCTGATGCGACCTGGCGTACCTGTGCCAGCGTATCGGGTGTGTCGAGGCTGAATCCGAGTACGACCAGGCCGTCGCTCATGTGCGCCCGGGCGTAGCGCGACAACAGCGGCAACTCTTCGCGGCATGGAACGCACCAGGTTGCCCAGAACGTGAGGATTACCGTCTTTCCGCGGAGGTCGTGCAGGGCGATGTGCTGCCCGTCCAGCGTGTCCAGCGTGATGTCGGGGGCGGGCTGGCCTACGCGGAGGTCGTTCGCGGACACGGGCGACATGCCGAGTACGCACAACAGGCAGGCGACGGCGACGCAGCGAAGAGGGGTCATGGAGAACAAGGCCATGGGGATCGTCCTGACATGGACATGCCTGCCTTGGCAGGCACGTCCAAACCAACGTTGCTTACAGTTGCATGCTCAGGCCAACCGTGCCCGTCCAGCGCGGGAACAATTGGTATCCCTGTAGATGGCTGTACACGGGCAGCTGCACGAAAGCATAGAACTGCAGGTTCCGGGTCAAGCTGGCGCTGATGCCGGGGCTGAGATAGACCACCGTGCCGGCCGTATCGGGCGTATCGGCGAAGGCGCCCTGGTCGGCGCTGCGATGGAACACGTTGACCTGCAGCTGCGGCACCCAGTCCGCATGGGCTTCGTAGCGCAGGCCGAAGCTGGCGGAAGCCAGATTGCCCGGCCGGAAGTTGGCGCCCGGTCTATCCATCTTCTCGCTTACTGCCGCCTGGAACTGCCCATTCACGAACATGTCGAAATTCTGGCTCACGGGCTGGAAGTAATAGGCGCCGACGATGAGGTCGGTGCTGCCCGTACCCGCCTGCAGGCTGCTGTCCAGCGACTGGCCGAGGCCCGGGCCCGAATGGAATGTCACGGGCTGACCGACGAACGCGCCATCGCCGGTCTGGCCGCCATAGTTCCCGGTGGGCAGCTTGACGCCGAACTGGATGCCGAAATTGTGCGTGGGCAGGAAGCCCTGGTAGCTGCCGATCACCTTGACGTCGCCGATGCCGGCCACATGGGCGCCGCTGATCTGGTCAGGCGCGCTCTCGCCGGGTGTGTACGGCGCCAGTTGTGTGCCGTAGGTGTCGTGGTCGCGGATGACATACGGCACGACGAGCGACACGCCCCAGTCGGCATTGAAGCGATACGTCGCGCCGATGTTGATATAGCGATTGGTGGTCCCCTTTTCGATCTCCCCGCCGCCCAGCGACGGATCGGAGGGCTGATCGACCACTTGTTCGGGCGACGCCTTGCTGCCGCCATGACGAAGCTGGCTCTGATCGATATAGGTGTAGTCGACGTTGATCCGCCAGCCGCTGGCGGTCGAATAGCCCGTGGCGGCATCCGTGCTCAACGTGCATCCGCACGTGGCACAGGCGTGGGCAAGCTGGGGCATGCAGGCTGCGGCAAGCAAGAATGCCGCACCAGGCGCTGCAGTATGCCGCGGCGAGCGACGCAGCGATGGCGTGCGAGACGATGATGATGTGTGGCGCATGAAGATCCGGCCTTGAAACGCGCGGCGAACGTCGTACGGTTCGCGCGCTGGAAATGGGCTTGCGTGCGCCGGCATCCGGGGCGCATGCGATGGCATGCGATGGTCGGTGCGCGACGACACGGGTGGAGATGAAAAGCATCGGCCCGACGCCGGATCGGCGCAGACGCATGCCAGAGAAGCTCAAGCCTGGTATGGAGGGCCGCGTGGTCGGGCCCAGAGGCGGGCCGGCGGTTCAAGCGATGGCACCTGATAGGCCGCTGCAACGGCTTCGCGCGGTGCTGCAGGCAACAGGTAAAGGATGGCGTGCGCAGCCAGCAGCGACTGCTGTCCGAGCAGCACGCAGTAGCCACAGCAATCCGTCGGACTCTTCTCACCGGGTTGCCTGGACGCATGGCCGGCATACGCCATGCCATGCGGACAAACTCCGCCCATCATGGCGTGCGTCACCGGTGTCGATGCCGGCAGGACACGCGATACCAGCGGCGCCACGAGCAGCAGCGCCATGGCCAGCCAGGCCAGCCAGGCCATGGGTTGTCGCTTGGCCTTACGTCGCAACACGCAATCGACCGGAAGAAGCGGAGAACAGGGCTGGCAATGTAGCACTTGCCTCTTGCCTGGCGACTGCATCGCTTTGTCGCATACACCTTTGCAAGCGGGTACAACGCGGGGCCGCCGTCGCCACAGATTGGCCACACAAACCGTGGCCCTCGTGGGATGCAAATAAAAACAGCGGCAGACGCTGATATGCGCATGCCGCTGTTTTTATTCGAAATATGGTGCCGGAAACAGGAGTCGAACCTGCGACCTACGCATTACGAATGCGCCGCTCTACCAACTGAGCTATTCCGGCGATGGCGAGCCGCGAAGTTTACGGGGCGGCCGGATGGGGCGCAAGCCGGATCAGTCCGCCGCCGGGCCGCTTTCCAGCACACGCAGCTCCTTCGGCAGGGCGAAGGTGATGGTTTCCGCCTCGCCGTCCAGTTCGTGCACCGCCCCAGCGCCCCAGGATTGCAGGCGGGCGATCACGTCGCGCACCAGTTTCTCGGGTGCGGAGGCGCCGGCGGTGAGGCCGATGCGGGCCACGCCTTCCAGCCACGCGCGATCGATGTGCTCGGCGCCGTCGATCAAGTAGGCGCGCACGCCCTGCTTCTCGGCCAGCTCGCGCAGGCGGTTGGAATTGGAGCTGTTGACCGAGCCGACCACCAGCATCAGGTCCACCGCGTCGGCCAGCCGGCGCACGGCGTCCTGGCGGTTCTGCGTGGCATAGCAGATGTCGTCCTTGCGCGGCCCCTCGATGTCGGAGAATTTCGCGCGCAGCGCGGCGATGATCGCCTTGGTGTCGTCCACCGACAGCGTGGTCTGGGTGACGTAGGACAGCAGATGCGGGAAGCGCGGTACCAGCTCCGCCACGTCATCCACCGACTCCACCAGCAGGATCTCGCCGCTGTTGGTGGCATTCCATTGGCCCATCGTGCCTTCCACCTCGGGGTGGCCGGCATGGCCGATCAGCACCACGCTGCGGCCGATGCGCCCCAGCCGCGCGACTTCCATATGCACCTTGGTGACCAGCGGGCAAGTGGCGTCGAAGACCTTGAGGTCGCGCTGCTCGGCCTCTTCGCGCACGGCCTTGGAGACGCCGTGGGCGCTGAAGATCACCGTGGCGCCGTCGGGCACCTCGTGCAGCTCCTCCACGAACACCGCGCCGTCGTGGCGCAGCTTGTCCACCACGTAGCGGTTGTGCACCACCTCGTGGCGCACGTAGATCGGCGCGCCATACGACTCCAGCGCCCGTTCGACGATGGCGATGGCGCGGTCGACGCCGGCGCAGAAACCACGGGGATTGGCGAGCAGGATATCCATGGACGAACCGGCGACAGGCAAGCGCGGATTATCGCACGCCGCCCTGCCCCTTGCCGCCGAACAGGCCGAACGCCACCAGCAGCACGGCCCCCACGGTGATGCCGCAATCGGCAAGATTGAACACCGGGTAGTGCCAATTGCCGAAATACACGTCGACGAAGTCAGTGACCTGGGCCGCGTGCAAACGGTCGATCAGGTTGCCAAGCGCGCCGCCGATGACCAGCGACAGCGGCAGCGCAGTGCGCCAGTCGCGCCGCAAGGTGCGCGAGAGCCACGCCACCAGCACCGCGCTGATGATCAGCGCCAGCGCCACGAAGAACCAGCGCTGCCAGCCGTTGCCCCAGGCGAGGAAGCTGAAGGCGGCGCCGGGATTGTAAGCCAGCGTCCAGTTCATGAAGCCCGGAATGACCGGGTGCGGCAGGCCCGCCGGCTGCAGCGCGGCCAGCGCCCACCACTTGCTGAGCTGGTCGAGGACGATGACGACGGCGGAAAGCAGCAGCCAGGGGAGCGCGTTGGGTTTGGTGGTCATGGATTCAGCCAGGGTCATCCGTTCATTGCCGTTCACCCTGAGCGTAGCGCAGCGAAGTCGAAGGGCCACGCACCACGCCCCTTCCACTTCGGCCCTGCGGGCCTACGCTCAGGGCGAACGGGATATTTTCAGGTCAGAACCAGCGCCGCGTCTCGCCCGGTCCTTCCACGTTGCTGACGCAACGCCCGCAGAGTTCCGGGTGGTCGGCGTGGTGGCCCACGTCGTCGCGGCGGTGCCAGCAGCGCACGCACTTGGCGGCCCCGCTGACGGTGGCCGAGACCCATACGTCGGCCCCTTCCAGCTCGGTGAGCACGGCGTCGTCCGGCTGGCCACCGGCCTTATCCAGGCGCACGTCGGAGGTGATGAAGAAGAAGCGCAGCTCGTTCAGCGCCGGTGTGTAGCGCGCCACCGTCGCCTCGTCGGCATGGATCGCCAGCTTCGCCTCCAGTGCGGCGCCGATCTGCTCGGCCTTGCGCATGCCTTCGAGCACGCGCGCGGCGCTGTCGCGGATCGCCAACAGGTCGGCCCACCAGCGCCGCTGCTCGGGCGAAGCCTGGGTGGCGGCCAGACCGTCGTACCAGGTCTCGAACAGCACGCTCTCGCTGCGCTGACCGGGCAGCGCCTGCCAGATCTCCTCGGTGGTGAAACCGAGTATAGGCGCCAGCCAGCGCACCAGCGCCTCGGCGATGCGGTACATCGCGCTCTGCGCGCTGCGCCGGCCGTGGCTGTCGGTGGGCATGGTGTACAGGCGGTCTTTGGTGATATCGAGATAGAGCGCGCCCATCTCGTTGGTGCAGAAGTTCTGCACGCGCGCCACCACCTCGGGGAAGTCGTAGCGCTCATAGGCGGCGACCACCGCCTGCTGCACGTCGTAGGCCTGCTGCACCGCCCATTGGTCGAGCGGCAGGCTGTCTTCCACCTTTACCAGGTGCTTCGCCGGATCGAAGCCGTCGAGGTTGCCGAGCAGGAAGCGCGCGGTGTTGCGCAGGCGGCGGTAGCCATCCGACACGCGCTTGAGGATCTCGTCGGAGACGCTCATCTCGTTGCGGTAGTCGGCCGAGGCCACCCACAGGCGCAGCACGTCGGCGCCCAGTGTGTCCATCACCTTCTGCGGCGCCACCACGTTGCCCAGCGACTTGGACATCTTGCGGCCCGAGGCGTCCACGGTGAAGCCGTGGGTGAGCACGTCGTCGTAGGGCGCGCGGCCGTGGATCGCCGCCGAGGTGAGCAGCGAGGACTGGAACCAGCCGCGGTGCTGGTCGGAGCCTTCGAGGTACATCACCTTGTACTGCGACGCACTGCCCTGCTGCAGCTCGGGACGCTGGCCGATCACGCCGAAGTGGGTGACGCCGGAGTCGAACCACACGTCGAGCACGTCGGTGACCTTGTCGTAGTCCTTCGCCTGGTCGCCCAGCAGCTCGGCCGGATCGAGGTCGTACCACGCGTCGATGCCGCCCTGCTCCATGCGCTTGGCCACTTGTTCCATCAGCGCCACGGAATCGGGATGCGGCTCCTGCGTCGCCTTGTGCACGAACAGCGCGATCGGCACGCCCCAGGTGCGTTGGCGGCTGATGCACCAGTCCGGGCGACCGGCCACCATGCCGGCGATGCGCTCCTCGCCCCAGCCCGGCACCCAGCGCACGTCCTTGATCGACTTCATCGCGGTGGCACGCAGGCCAGCCTGCTCCATGCCGATGAACCACTGCGGCGTAGCGCGGAAGATCACCGGCGTCTTGTGGCGCCAGCAGTTCGGGTAGCTGTGTTCGATCTTCGCGTGCGCCAGCAGCACGCCGCGCGTGCGCAGCAGCTCGACGATGGCGTCGTTGGCCTTCCACACGTGCATGCCGGCCAGGTCGAGTTCGCCGGCCTTGGGCGTGTCGTCGCGGTAGGTGCCGCGCGCGCCGATGTAGTTGAGCAGGCCGATGCCGTTCTCACGGCCGACCACGAAGTCCTCGACGCCGTGGTCGGGCGAGGTGTGCACCGCGCCGGTACCGTCCTCGGCGCTGACGTGCTCGCCGAGGATGACCGGCACGACGCGGTCGTAGAACGGGCGGTGCAGCTTCACGCCATTGAGCGTGGCGCCAACGGCGTGGCCCAACACCCTCCCCTCTCCCTTCGGGAGAGGGGTTGGGGGTGAGGGTTCGGCGGAGCCGGAATGCTGCGCTCCGCCCGTACCCTCTCCCGCCCTTCGGGCACCCTCTCCCGGAGGGAGAGGGGAATAGCGGGCCAGCGCCTTGTCGACCAGCGCAGCGGCGATCACCAGCAGCACGCGCCTGCCGCCGCGCGCGGGGCCTTCGACCAGGGCGTATTCGAGTTCCGCACCCAACGACACCGCCTGGCTTTCCGGCAGCGTCCAGGGCGTGGTGGTCCAGATCGGCACGGCGACGATGGCGTCGCCCGCATCCACGCCGAACGCCGCGGCCAGCGCTGTGGGATCGACCGCGTCATAGGCCACGTCCACTGCCGGCGAGACCTTGTCGCCGTATTCGATTTCCGCCTCGGCCAGCGCCGAACCGCAGTCGAAGCACCAGTACACCGGCTTGGCGCCGCGCACCACGTGGCCGTTGGCGACGATGCGCGACAAGGCACGCACCATGTCGGCCTCGTACTTGAAGTCCATCGTGCGGTACGGGTTTTCCCAGTCGCCCAGCACCCCCAGGCGCTTGAAGCCGGCGCGCTGGGTGTCGATCTGTTCGGCGGCGTATTCGCGGCACTTCTGGCGGAATGCGCGCGCGTCGAGCTTCTCGCCCGGCTTGCCGTGCTGCTTCTCCACCGCGATCTCGATCGGCAGGCCGTGGCAGTCCCAGCCCGGCACGTAGGGTGCGCGATGCCCGGCCAGCAGCTTAGAGCGCACCACCATGTCCTTGAGGATCTTGTTGACCGCGTGGCCGATGTGGATCGCGCCGTTCGCGTAAGGCGGGCCGTCGTGCAGCACGAAGGCCTTGTCGCGGCCGGCGGTCCTGGCCTGGATCTGCGCATAGCGCCCGACCTGCTCCCACTCGGCCAGCCAGCCCGGCTCGCGCTTGGGCAGGTCGCCGCGCATCGGGAAATCCGTCTGCGGCAGGTTGATGGTGCTCTTGTAATCCTGGGTCATCGCTTCGGGTGCCTCTTCAGTCCCGCCCCGATGCCGCCCGGCCCGGAGCGCTGTTGTACCGCCCACCGCGCGCGGCGGCAGGCGCACGCGCTGCGGGCGGATGCCTTCAAATAATAATGACGACCGCCGCGGCCGCGTTCACGCGGCTGCCGGCGGTGTAGCTCGGATTGGACTTGTCGCGGGTGCTCATGCGCGGGCCAGTACCGGATTCATACCCAGGATTTCCCGGGCCGAGCGCGCATCATGATCCATCTGCGCCTTGAGTGCATCCAGATCGTCGAATTTCTGCTCGTCGCGCAGTTTGGCGACGAACTCCACCGCCATGCGTCGGCCGTAGAGGTCGCCCTCGAAATCGAACAGGTGGGCCTCCAGCAGCGGCTCGCTGACCTGGTTCACCGTGGGGCGCACGCCCAGGCTGGCCACGCCCGGCCAGCTGCATTCGCTCTCGCCCAGGCCCACGCGCACCGCGAAGATGCCGCCCACCGGGCTGACCCGCTCGCGCAGGTGGATGTTGGCGGTGGGGAAACCCAGCGTGCGGCCCAGCTGGTTGCCGTACTCGACCTTGCCTTCGATCACGAACGGACGGCCGAGCAACGCGGCGGCACCGGCGAACTCGCCGGCGCCCAGCAATTGGCGCACGCGGCTGGCGGAGACGCGCGCGCCTTCCAGCAGGATCGACGGCATCACGCAGCCGGCGAATCCGGCCTTCTCGCCCAGCTGGCGCAACAAGGCCACATCGCCGCTTCGCTGGTGGCCGAAGCGGAAATCCGCGCCCACCCAGACTTCTTTGGCAGCCAGGCGCTCGACCAATACGCGCTGCACGAAGTCCCCGGCCGACATCGCGGCCAGTTCGGCGTTGAAGCGCAACATGTGCACCTGCTCGAAACCCGCTGCCGCAAACCCCAGCAGCTTTTCACGCACGCTGGAAAGGCGGGGCAGCGGCTCGGATGAGAAATAGGTCCGCGGCAGCGGCTCGAACGTCACCACCGCCGCTGCACAACCCAGCGACCGCGCACGGCGCTGCACTTGCGCAAACAAGGCCTGGTGACCCCGATGCAAGCCGTCGAACGCACCGACGGCCACCACGCTGCCCTGGGGCGCCAGGCAAGGGCCTGCGATATCGCGGGAAAGTTTCGTCATCGCGGCAGTATATCGGGCCGCCCCCAGTCACGCCGCGGATGGCATCCAGGCTTTTGCAAAAAGTGCCATCACACCGCCCGCAGATCCCGCATCCGCAAACCCGTTGCGAACAATGTCGCCACGTACGCCGCGCCGCCCGCGGCCACCAGCACGGCAAGGCGCCAGACCCGGGTGAAGGTGGCTACGTGGTCCCAGTCCGGCCAGAGCCAGCGGCCCGCCGCCAGCACCAGCACCATCGCGGCACACGCCAGCGTCAGCCGCGTCCAGTGGCGCAGCCAGCCCGGCTGGCGCCGGTACACGCCGGCGCGCTTCAGCCAGTACCACAGCAGCACGAAGTTGAGGTAGCTGGACAGCGAGCTGGCAATGCCCAGCGCCAGATGCAGGCCCGGCACCTGCGCGATGCCTGCCAGCCAACTGTCCTGGCGCACGGCGGCCGGCGCCCACAGCTCGAACAGCAGCGCGATGAACAGGAAGTTGCCCAGCATGTTCACCACCAGCGCCGCCACGCCGGCGCGTACCGGGGTCCGGGTGTCCTGGCGCGAATAGAACGCGGGCAGCAGCACCTTCACCAGCGCGAAAGCCGGCAGGCCGCAGCTCAAGGCCAGGATCGATAGCGTGGACATGCGCGTGTCGAACGCATTGAAGCGGCCATGCTGGAACAGCGTCGCCACGATCGGTTCGGACAGCAGCAGCAGCGCGCACATCGCCGGCACCGAGATCAGCAAGGTGAGCCGCAGGCCCCAATCCAGCGCCCGCGAGAACCCCTCGCGGTCCGTGTTCACGTGATGGCGCGACAGCGAAGGCAACACCACCGCGCCCAGCGCCACGCCGAACACGCCCAGCGGCAACTCGAGGAAACGGGTGGACAGCGACAGCCAGCTCTGCGAACCGGTGACCAGCAACGAGGCGATCACCGTGTCCAACAGCAGGTTGATCTGCGCCACCGAAGAGCCGAACAAGGTGGGCACCATCAGCTTAAGGATGCGTTTGACCTCGGGATGGCTCCAGCCCCAGCGCGGCCACACCAGCAGGTCCAGCTTGCGCAGCGACGGCAACAGGAACAGCAACTGCAGCACGCCGGCCGCCAGCACCGCCCAGCCCATCGCCATGATCGGCACCGCCAGCCGCTTCGACAGCCACAGCGCGCCCACGATCATGCAGATGTTGAGGATCACCGGCGCCAGCGCCGGCAACGCAAAACGATGGAAGCTGTTGAGCACGCCCGCCGCCAGCGCAGTCAGCGAGACGAAGAACAGGAACGGAAACGTCAATCGCAACAAGTCGATGGTGAGGTCGAACTTGTGCGGCTGATCCAGCGCGCCCGGCTCGAACATCGTCGCCACCTGCGGCGCGAAAATCAGCCCCAGCGCGGTCACCAGCAGCACCACCGCCCCCAGCGTGCCGGAGACGCGCGCCATCAGCTGCCGCAGGTCTTCGTGCGTGCCCTTCTCCTTCACCTCGGTGAACACCGGCACGAAGGCGGTGGAGAACGAGCCCTCGGCGAACAGCCGGCGCATGAAGTTGGGGATACGGAATGCGACCCAGAACGCGTCGGTGACGGCGTTGGCACCGAACACCACGTTCAGCGACATGTCCCGGATCAAGCCGAGCACGCGCGATACCATCGTCATGCTGCTGAACGAGAGCAGCCCGCGGAACATGCTGGGAGACTTCATCCGGTAGGGAATCCTGGATCGAGCGGGCGAATGGGCGCACAGTCTGCCAGCCGGCGCGGGCAAGATCACCGCCGGATCATGACCGAACGCGGGCAATGCCTCGCCTGCTGTCATCTAAATGCTTGACGCATGGGCGAATCGACCGCATAATTCGCCTCTTTCTCCAACCTGCAACCCGCGATTCGGGAGTTTTACCTTGGCCAACATCAAGTCCGCGAAGAAGCGTGCGCGCCAGTCCGAGCAGCGCCGCCTGCGCAATATCAGCGCCCGTTCCATGGTGCGCACCGCGCTGAAGAAGGTCGTCAAGGCCATCGAGGCCAAGGACAAGGCAGCCGCTGTCGAAGCCTTCGCCGCCGCCCAGCCGGTGATGGACCGCTACGCCTCGCGTGGCCTGATCCATAAGAACAAGGCCGCTCGTCACAAGAGCCGCCTGAACGCGAAGATCCACGAACTGGCGTAAGCCGCTCGCATCGCGTGTGACGAAAAAGCCGGCCTTGGCCGGCTTTTTTGCGCTCGTCTCCCCTCCCCCGCTTTGCGGGGGAGGGGTCGGGGGAGAGGGCAAACCAGATCGCCTCAGCCTCGACGCAGGCCCGCCCCTCTCCCCCTGCCCCTCTCCCGCAGGCGGGAGAGGGGAGCAAAACGTTCATCGGCAGGCGTCGATCGCCTGCGCCAGCCGCTCCACCCCCACCACCTCCAGTTCGCCCACGCGGCCGGACTTCGGCGCGTTCGACTTCGGCACGATGGCGCGGCGGAAGCCGTGGTGCGCGGCCTCCTTCAGGCGCTCCTCGCCGTTCGGCACCGGGCGGATCTCGCCAGACAAGCCCACCTCGCCGAAGGCGATGGTCTTCTCCGGCAGCGACCGGTCGCGCAGCGAGGACAGCACCGCCAGCAACGCGGGCAGGTCCGCCGCCGTTTCCTGCACGCGGATGCCGCCCACCACGTTGATGAACACGTCCTGGTCGTAGGCGGCCACGCCGCCGTGCCGGTGCAGCACGGCCAGCAGCATCGCCAGGCGGTTCTGCTCCAGGCCCAGCGCCACGCGGCGCGGATTGCCCAGGCTGGACTGGTCCACCAGCGCCTGCACCTCGACCAGCAGCGGCCGGGTGCCCTCGCGGGTCACCATCACCGCGCTGCCCGGGGTTGGCCCCGCGTGCGCGGAAAGGAAGATCGCGGAAGGATTGGGTACTTCGCGCAGGCCCTTGTCGCCCATCGCGAACACACCCAGCTCGTTGACCGCACCGAAGCGGTTCTTGAAGGCGCGCAGCACGCGGAAGCGGCTGCCAGATTCGCCCTCGAAATACAGTACCGCGTCCACCATGTGCTCCAGCACGCGGGGACCGGCGATGCCGCCTTCCTTGGTGACGTGGCCGACCAGAAACACGCTGGTGCCGGTTTCCTTGGCGAAGCGCGTGAGCCGCGCCGCCGATTCGCGCACCTGCGACACCGAACCCGGCGCCGCGGTGAGCAGCTCGGTCCAGATCGTCTGGATCGAATCGATCACCAGCACGCGCGGCTTCTCCGCCGCCGCCTGTTCGAGGATGCGCTCGATGCAGGTCTCAGCCAACGCCTGCAGGGGCGCCAGCGGCAGGCCAAGGCGCTGCGCGCGTGCGGCCACCTGCGCCAGCGATTCCTCGCCGGTGACATAGACGCTGGGCAGCTGCGCACCCAGCGTGCCCAGCATCTGCAGCAGCAAGGTGGACTTACCGATACCCGGGTCGCCGCCGACCAGCACCACCGAGCCCTCGACCAGGCCGCCGCCCAGCACGCGGTCCAGCTCGCCGATGCCGGTGAGCGTGCGCGCCTCGGCGGTCAGCGCGACCTCCGTCAGCGGCATGACCTTGCTGGCGCCCGCCGCCTTGCCCGCATAACCGCCGCGCGCCGCGCCAACCGACTTCACCGCCGGCTGCAGCACGATCTCGGAAAGCGTGTTCCACGCCCCGCACTCCACGCACGAGCCCTGCCACTTCGGGTGTTCGGCACCGCAGTCGGTGCAGACGTAGGCGGTCTTGGCCTTGGCCATCGAGAGTTCCGCTCCTTGTGAATAGTGCGGCCAAGGATGGCTGCTTTTTGATCTTCGCGCTCATGGACGAGCGCAAAGGCGATGCGGGCAAGCTTAGCCGCCAGCCATCGCAGGGAGCGAGACGCAACCGTCGCGCCGTGTCGTCAGCCTTCGTCCTCGACGAACAGCACGCGCCGCGTCATGCCGCAGGTGAGGTCGTAGCTGATGGTGCAGGCGTGAGGCGCGACGGCTTCTGCCGGCAGACCCTCGCCCCACAAGGTGACGCGGTCGCCCACCTTTGCCTGCGGCGCCGTGCGCAGGTCGAGCGTGACGAGGTCCATCGAGACGCGGCCGATCAGCGGGACGCGCGCGTCACCCACCAGCACCGGCGTACCGCTGGCCGCGCTGCGCGGGTAGCCATCGCCGTAGCCGATGGCAGCCACGCCCACCGGCATGTCCTCCGGACAGATCCACGTGCCGTTGTAGCCGATGCGCTCACCCTTGCCGATGCGGTTGATCGCGATCAGCCGCGTGGACAGCGTCATCGCCGGACGAAAACCGAAATCCGCGCCGCTCTTGCCGTCCACCACCGACAGGCCGTACAGCAGGCCGCCGGTGCGCACCCAATCGGCGCGCGCCTCAGGCCAGCCCAGCACCGCGGCCGAGTTGGAGAGCGAGCGCGGGCCATCCAATCCCCGGATCACTTCGTTGAAGCGCGCGATCTGCGCACGCGTGACCTCGCCGTCGAACACTTCCGATTCGGCGAAGTGCGTGAGCAGGCCGATCCCGGGGTCGACGCCAGGCATCGCCACTAGCCGCGCATGCACTTCCGGCACACGTTCGGGTGCGAAGCCGAGCCGGTGCATGCCGCTGTCCACCTTCAGCCACGCACGCAAGCGTCCGCGCCGCGCGCTGGCCTCGGCCAGCCAGGTCAGCTGCGCCTCGTGATGGATTGCCGCGTCCAGTCCCAGCCGTTGCATTTCGGCGATGTCGCCGGGCTGGTCGGGGCCGGACAGCACCACGATGCGCTGGCGGTGGCCGGCCGCGCGCAGGCGCAGGCCGTCGCCCAGCGCGGCCACCGCGAAGCATTCGGCCTCGGCGTCCAGTGCGCGCGCCACGCGCTCCAGGCCGTGGCCGTAGGCATCGGCCTTGACCACCGCCATCACCTTCGCCGGCGCGGCCATGGCCTTGATGCGGGCGAGATTGTGGCGCAGCGCGCCCAGATGGATGGTGGCGACGGTGGTCCGGCTCATGCGTGGCGCGCGATCACTCGAAGCCGCCCACGAAGGAATCGGCGGCGTAGTTCTCGAACTTGGTGTAGTGGCCGAGGAAGGTCAGCTTGACGGTGTCAGTGGGGCCGTTTCGTTGCTTGCCGATGATGATCTCGGCCAGGCCTTTGTCCGGCGATTCCTTGTTGTAGTACTCGTCGCGGTAGATGAACATGATCACGTCCGCGTCCTGCTCGATAGCGCCGGATTCGCGCAGGTCCGACATCATCGGGCGCTTGTCGGCACGCTGCTCCAGCGAGCGGTTCAACTGCGAGAGGGCGATCACGGGCACGTTGAGTTCCTTGGCGAGTCCCTTCAGTGAACGCGAGATTTCTGAAATCTCGGTGGCGCGGTTCTCCTTGTTTCCGGGCACCTGCATCAGCTGCAGGTAGTCGATCACGATCAACCCCAGACCGCCGTGCTCGCGGTGCAGCCGGCGCGAACGCGAACGCATTTCCACTGGCGACAGGCCGGGCGTGTCGTCGATGAAGATCTTCGCCTCGGACAGGATCGCGATGGCGTTGGAGACGCGCGGCCAATCCTCCTCGGCCAGGTCGCCGTTGCGCAGGTGCTGCTGGTGGATGCGGCCCACCGAGGAGATCAGTCGGAACGCCAGCTGCGAGGCGGACATTTCCATCGAGAACACCACCACGGCCTTCTTCGCGCGCAGCGCGGCCGTCTCGGCGATGTTGAGCGAAAACGCGGTCTTGCCCATCGAGGGACGCGCGGCCACGATGATGAGGTCGGAGGGCTGCAGGCCCGAGGTGAGGTTGTCGAGGTCGGTGAAGCCGGTGGTGATGCCGGTGAGCTGGCCCTTGTTTTCGTAGCGCTCGGTGAGCAGGCGGAAGGCATCCTTCACCGCCTCGCGCATCGAGACGGAATCCTTCTTGCCGCGCGCACCGGACTCGGCGATCTTGAACACCGACTGTTCGGCGCTCTCCAGCACCTCCTGCACGCTCTTGCCTTCCGGGCGGTAGCCGTCCTCGGTGATCGCGGTGCCGGCGTCGATCAGCAGGCGCAGCACCGACTTCTCACGCACGATCTCCGCGTAGGCCGCGATGTTCGCCGCGCTGGGCGTGCTGTTGGCCAGCTCGATCAGGTAACTGGCGCCGCCCACCATCTCGGCCAGGCCGTTCCCTTCGAACCAGTCGCCCAGGGTCACCGCGTCGCAAGGCATGCCCTTGTTCGCCAGCTCGGTGATCGCACGCCAGATCAGGCGGTGGTCGCGGCGGTAGAAGTCCTCCTCGCCGAGGCGGTCGGCTACCTTGTCCAGTGCATCGGGCGCCAGCATCAGGCCGCCCAGCACCGCCTGCTCGGCATCGATCGAATGCGGCGGCACGCGCAGCGCCTCGACGGCCGGCGACGAAGGCTTGCGATCGGGCACGAAGGACATCGGGATACCTCTGGAAAACGAAGCGGCGGACGCCACCTGCGCCCGCCGGTGGCAAGACCAGCATGATGCGCGGCGCCGTCTCAGGCGTCGAGACAACAAGTCTGTGGATAAGCTGGGGATCGCTGGGGATAACGCGGCCCTGGATCCTCCAAAGCAGACGGGCGCCCGAGGGCGCCCGTCCGTCGTGCCTGTGGCGGTGGCGGAATTACTTCTCGCCGACCACGATCACCTTGACGCTGGTCTGCACGTCGGCGTGCAGGTGGATGGCCACCTCGAACTCGCCGGTGTTGCGCAGCGGACCTTCGCCCAGGATGACCTCGCCCTTGTGGATGTCGTGGCCGACAGCCTGCAGCGCCTCGGCGATGTCGCGCGGACCCACCGAGCCGTACAGCTTGCCCTCGGGGCTGGCGTGCGCCTCGATCGTCACCGACACGTCGGCCAGCTTGGCCTTGCGGGCCTCGGCCTCGGTCAGCGCGTTCTTGGCGCGGGTTTCGTACTCGGCGCGGCGCTGCTCGAACGCGGCCAGGTTGGCGGCGTTCACGCGCACGGCCTTGCCCTGCGGGATCAGGAAGTTGCGGCCGTAGCCCGGCTTCACGCTGACCTTGTCGCCGAGATCGCCGAGGTTGCGCACTTTCTGCAGAAGAATGAGTTCCATGGGTATTCCTTTTCGTTAGCGCCGGGATGGCCGGCGCAGCCGTGGACGGTTGTCCGAAGGTCCTGCGTTCGGCGCCCTGCCCCGGAAGGAGCGGGGCGCCGGAGCATCAGACGTCGTGGTTGTCGGTGTACGGCAGCAGCGAGAGGAAGCGCGCGCGCTTGATCGCGGTCGCCAGCTGGCGCTGGTAGCGCGCCTTGGTGCCGGTGATGCGGCTCGGCACGATCTTGCCGTTCTCGGTGATGTACTGGCGCAAGGTGTTGAGATCCTTGTAGTCGATCTCCTTCACCTTCTCCGCGGTGAAACGGCAGAATTTGCGGCGGCGGAAAAACTTGGACATGGTCTGGGCTCCTCTCAGTCGTCGCTGTCGCGGTCGTTGCCACGGCTGTCGCCGTCGCCATCGCTGTCGTCATCGCGGCGGCGCGACGAACGGGCGTCATCCTTTTCCTTGCTCTTCAGGATGAAGGACGGCTCGATGTCGGCGGCGTCACGCTTGATGACCAGGTGGCGCAGCACGGCGTCGTTGAAGCGGAAGCCCGACTCCAGCTCGTTCAGCGCGTTCTGGCCGACTTCGATGTTCAGGAGCACGTAATGCGCCTTGGCCAGGTTGACGATCGGATAGGCCAGCTGGCGGCGGCCCCAGTCTTCCAGGCGGTGGATCTTGCCGCCATCGGCCTCGATCAGCGACTTGTAGCGCTCGATCATCGCCGGGACCTGTTCGCTCTGGTCAGGGTGGACCAGAAACACGACTTCATAATGTCGCTGGGACATCGTGATTCGACTCCTTGTGGATGCGGCCGGAATGGCCTCGCAGCCTCCCGCTGGATGCGGTGAGGCAAGTGTCCGCCACGCCCCTTTCAGGGCGGACAGAAGCGGAATTGTACGGGGAACCGGGGACGCCACGCAAGCGACTGAATTTGAAGAGTGCAGCCATGGACGGCCGCCCGTCGGACTTTCGCGGTCAAGGACGATCGCAAGGCATCCAAACGTGCAGCCATGAATGGCAGCCCGTTGACCTTCGCGCCCACGGACGCGCGCCCAGGCGCCTACCCCGCTCAGCCTACCGTGAAGCTCTCGCCGCAGCCGCACTCGCCGGTGGCGTTGGGGTTGTGGAACACGAAGCTGGCGTTGAGCCCCTGGCGACGGAAGTCGATCACCGTGCCATCCACCAGCGGCAGGCTCTTGTCGTCCACCACCAGCGGCACGCCGTCGACCTCCAGCACGCGGTCGCCCTCGCCCGTGGCGACGGCCAGGTCCACCACGTAGCCGAAGCCGGAGCAGCCGGTGCGCTTCACGCCGAAGCGCACGCCGGCGGCGCCGGGTGTCTGCGCGAGGAACTGGCGCATGCGTTCGCTGGCGGCGGGTGTGATCGTGATGGTCATGACAGACGGAGATTTTGTGCGAAAACGGAGATCGCGCACGCCGTAAAGGTCGCGACGCGGGCAAGGCCTACATTATCATGCCGGTTTGTCCACGCGCTCCGCAGGACGCGCGTTCCAACGATCCATGTACCCGATAGATGCGGTGCATCCACAGGAGTTTCAATCCATGACGGCGGTCCGCCCCACGGCATGCAGTGTGAAGCAAGCACTTTCCGGCAAGCTCGACGCCGGCAGCTCCGTGACCGTGCGCGGCTGGGTGCGCACCCGCCGCGACTCCAAGGCCGGCCTGTCCTTCGTGGCCGTCAGCGACGGCTCCTGCTTCGACCCGATCCAGGCGGTGGCGCCGGCCACGCTGGCCAATTACGACAGTGAGGTGAAGCACCTCACCGCCGGCGCCGGCGTGATCGTCAGCGGCACCCTGGTGCCCTCGCAGGGCAAGGGCCAGGCGTTCGAGATCCAGGCCGACCGCATCGAGGTCACCGGCTTCGTGGACGATCCGGAAACCTACCCGATCCAGCCGAAGCAGCATTCGATGGAGTTCCTGCGCGAGGTGGCCCACCTGCGCCCGCGCACCAACCTGTTCGGCGCGGTGACCCGCGTGCGCCACACCATGATGACGGCGATCCACCGCTATCTCACCGAGCAGGGCTTCTTCTGGATCAACACCCCGATCATCACCACCTCGGACGCCGAGGGCGCGGGCGACATGTTCCGCCTGTCCACGCTGGACCTGGCCAACCTGCCACGCGACGACAAGGGCAAGATCGATTTCCGCAAGGACTTCTTCGGCCGCGAAGCCTTCCTCACCGTGTCCGGCCAGCTCAACGTCGAGGCCTACTGCCTGGCGATGAGCAAGGTCTACACCTTCGGCCCGACCTTCCGCGCCGAGAACTCCAACACCCCGCGCCACCTCGCCGAGTTCTGGATGGTGGAGCCGGAGATCGCCTTCGCCGACCTCACCGCCGACGCCGACTGCGCCGAGGGCTTCCTCAAGGCGATCTTCAAGGCGGTGCTGGAAGAGCGCGCGGACGACATGGCCTTCTTCGCCGAACGCGTGCAGCCTGACGCGATCAGCCGGCTGGAGGGCTTCATCAGCCAGCCGTTCGAACGCATCGACTACACCGAGGCGGTGGAGATCCTCAAGAACTCCGGGCAGAAGTTCGAATACCCGGTGGCCTGGGGCATCGACCTG
Organism: Dyella agri; assembly: GCF_044904705.1. NCBI lineage: Bacteria > Pseudomonadati > Pseudomonadota > Gammaproteobacteria > Lysobacterales > Rhodanobacteraceae > Dyella > Dyella agri. The sequence continues at coordinate 376,405 of NZ_JADIKL010000004.1, read as the reverse complement.
CAGACCGAGCACGAACGTTACCTGGCCGAGAAACATATCGGCCGCCCGGTTGTCGTAATGAACTACCCCGAGGCGATCAAGGCCTTCTACATGCGCCTCAACGACGATGAGAAGACCGTGGCGGCGATGGACGTGCTGGCGCCGGGCATCGGCGAGATCATCGGCGGCAGCCAGCGCGAGGAGCGCCTGGATTACCTCGACCGCCGCATGGCCAAGTTCGGCCTCGATCCCGTCACTTATGGCTGGTACCGTGACCTGCGCCGTTATGGCACGGTACCCCACGCCGGCTTCGGCCTCGGTTTCGAGCGCTTGCTGGTCTACGTCTGCGGCCTCTCCAACATCCGCGATGCCATCCCCTATCCGCGTGCGGCGGGGACAGCCGAATTCTGAGTACCCCATGCGAACGAAGCGCCGGTTCCCCATTCTGTTCCTCGCCCTGGCCGCCGGCACCTTGCTGGCCGGCTGCCACAGCGTGAAGGTCCTGGTGCCGCCGAACCTGCGCGCACCGGAAAACACCGACGATTCGCTCAAGCAGGCGCAGCAGCATCTGCTCGACGCCACGCCGTGCTGCACCAGCTTCGCCGACTTCTCCTACCAGAACCTGCTGCCGTGGCAGCCGCAGCCGTACACCCTGGGCAGCGGCAGCAGCGTGGCCAACATCAACGGTACGCACAGCTACTTCCTCGCCTTCCGCCTGCCCGAAGGCGCCAAGCTGCCCTACCGGGTGGCGTTCAAGTCGGAATTGAACGGCCGCTGGCTGAAGTCCAGCTACCTGTTCGCCCCCACCGTGGTGATGCTGGACAGCGGCTTCCAGCCGATCGGCTCCGACGACATCTCGCTGTGCGAACACATGGGCTGGAGCGACGCGGCCTCGGGCGCGTTCGGCAGCTTTACCGTCACCAGCAAGCAGGCGCGCTACCTGCTGGTCTACAGCTCGGCCGCGCAGCAGACCGGCAAGACCTACTGGGAACAGTCGCCCGCCACCTTCTCCAGCAGCACCAAGGCCACGCTGGACATGAACTCCAGCGGCACTTTCAGCGTGCCGCATGGGCCGGACGGCACGATCTGGGTCGGCATGATCGACTCCACCTATGCCAAGGCGGTGGACAACGCGATCTGCAAGAAGCCGCAAAAAGGCGACGGCGTGCTGAACACCTTGCGCAGCGCCCTGCCGCTGCCGTGGACCAGCAACACCGGCAGCACCGACACCGGCAGCGCCGTCAAGGCCAAGGGGAGCTGAGCGTGCTGGCCATCTATCTGGGCTTGCTGTTCGCCGGCGTCGCCTTGTTCGTGCTCTCCTACGTGGCGCCGTTCCGGGTGGCCGCGCTGATGCGCCTGCGCTATCCGCAACACTGGCAGGTGGTGATCGAATCCGCCAAGGGCAAAACCGGCCCGCTGCATGTGTGGATGCGCATGCAATACGTGCTGCGCTCGCCCGCGCTGCCGGCGCTGCAGGATCGCGACATCGACCGCTGGCGCGGCATCTGGCGCTACAGCCAGTGGCTGGGCTGGCTGTGCTGGTTGGCCGCGCTGGCGATGCGCCTGCGCTGGGGCTGACCGGCACACTCGACCACGGAGCCACGCCCATGCAACTGCAACTCGACGGCCGTCACGCCCTGGTCTGCGGCGCCTCGCAAGGCATCGGCCGCGCCAGCGCGATCGAGCTGGCCGCGCTGGGCGCCAGCGTCACCGCGTTGGCGCGCCGCGCCGAGGCGCTGGAAACCCTGGTGCGCGAGCTGCCGCGCACGCATGCGGCGCAACGCCACGATTTCATCGTCGCCGACGTGGGCGATACCGCCGCCCTGCGTGCGCAAGCCGCGTCGCTCGCCGCCGCCGCGCCGGTGCACATTCTCGTCAACAATAGCGGCGGACCGCCGCCCGGCAGCGTGCTCGACGCGAATCCCGAGGACTTCCTCGCCGCCTGGCGCCAGCACCTGCTGGCCTGCCACACGCTGGCACAAGCCGTGGTGCCGGGCATGCGCGCGGCCGGCTGGGGCCGCATCGTCAACGTGATCTCTACCTCGGTGCGCGAGCCGATTCCCGGCATCGGCGTTTCCAACACCACCCGCGGCGCGGTGGCCAGCTGGGCCAAGACCCTGGCCGGCGAACTGGCGCCGTACGGCATCACCGTCAACAACGTGCTGCCCGGCTCCACCCGCACGCCGCGCATCGAGCAGATCGTCGCCGCACGCGCGCAAAAGAGCGGCAAGGCGCTGCTCGAAGTGCAGCAAGCGATGGAGGCCGAGGTGCCGATGCGCCGCTTCGCCGAACCGGCGGAAATCGCCGCCGCGGTGGCTTTCCTCGCATCCCCTGCCGCCAGTTACATCACCGGCGTCAGCCTGCCGGTGGACGGCGGACGCATGCGTTCGCTGTAAGAGCCTGTTCCAGGTCTCCGCGTGGCCCGCGCCGGGAGCTGTTTGCGCGCAGGCCAAGGAAGAGCGAGGACACGCGGGGAGAGTCCATGGATGGACTCGGCCTTGAGGAGCGAGGAAGGGTTGCTCTCGCATGGCCGCCATGCGAGAGCAACGCGAGCTACGCGGAGACATGGAACAGGCTCTAAGCGCCTGTCCACCACGCGTACGCAGGCGTCCGGTGCAATCGCGTGCCGCGCGGCGTAAGCTTGCGCGGATGCCTATCACGCGACTCGCCAACCTGATCGACGGCCGCCTCGTGCCGCCCCAGACCGATCATTGGCTCGATGTGTTCGAACCCGCCTCCGGCGAAATCTTCGCGCATTGCCCCGATGCGGATGCCGCTGACGTCGCCGAGGCAGTCGAGGCCGCCCAGCGCGCTGCGCCGGGCTGGGCCGCCATGCCGGTCGAACAGCGCGCCCAGCTGCTGCACGCATTGGCGGATCGCATCGAAGCGCGACTGGACGAGTTCGCCGCGCTGGAATCGCGCGACAGCGGCAAGCCGGTAGCGCTGGCGCGCCGCGTGGACATCCCGCGCGCAGTGAGCAACCTGCGCTACTTCGCCGCCGCCGTCACGGCGTGGGGCAGCGAGTCGCACGCCATGGCACCCGGCCAGCCGGACCAGGGCGCGATCAACTACACGTTGCGCCAGCCGCTGGGCGTAGTGGGCTGCATCAGCCCGTGGAACCTGCCGCTGTATCTGTTCACCTGGAAGATCGCCCCCGCGCTGGCGGCCGGCAACGCGGTAGTGGCCAAGCCCTCCGAGATCACGCCCTGCACCGCCGCCCTGCTCGGCGAGCTGGCCATCGAGGCCGGCCTGCCGCCGGGCGTGCTGAACATCGTGCACGGCCGCGGCCCCACGGTGGGCCAGGCGCTGGTCGAACATCCGCGTGTCAAGGCGGTCTCCTTTACCGGCAGCACCGCCACCGGCGCGCACATCGCCGCGGCCGCTGCCGCGCAGTTCAAAAAAGTGTCGCTGGAGATGGGCGGCAAGAACCCGGCCATCGTGTTCGACGATGCGGATCTTTCCGACGCCAACCTCGACACCATGGTGCGCTCGGGCTTCGCCAACCAGGGCGAGATCTGCCTGTGCGGCTCGCGCCTGCTGGTGCAACGCTCCATCTACGAAAGCTTCCGCGCGCGCTACCTGGAGCGCGTGCGCGCTCTGCGCGTGGGCGATCCGGATGATGCCGCCAGCGACCTCGGTGCGCTGGTGTCGAAACCCCATTACGACAAGGTGCTGGCCTGCCTCGCCCAGGCGCGCGCCGAGGGCGGCCAGGTACTGTGCGGCGGCGAAGCGGTCGCCGTGCCCGGTCGCTGCACGAACGGCTGGTTCGTGGCGCCCACGGTGATCGAGGGGCTGCCGAACGAGGCCGCCACCAACCAGCAGGAAATCTTCGGCCCGGTGGTGACGCTGATCCCGTTCGACGACGAGGCCGAAGCGCTGGCGATCGCCAACGGCACCGGCTACGGCCTCGCTGCCTCGCTGTGGACGCGCGACCTCGCACGCGCGCACCGGTTTGCCGCGCAGCTGGAATTCGGCATCGTGTGGATCAACTGCTGGATGCTGCGCGACCTGCGCACGCCGTTCGGCGGCATGAAGCACTCGGGCCTGGGCCGCGAAGGCGGCACCGAGGCCTTGCGCTTCTTCACCGAGCCGAAGAATGTCTGCATCCGCTACTGAATACTCCGATATGGAAACGCCGATGAACTCGTTGAAAGACCTGCTGGCCAACAATAGGCGCTGGGCCGCCACAGTCACTGCGCAAGAGCCGGACTACTTCGAGAAGCTGGTGCACCAGCAGGCGCCGAAATACCTGTGGATCGGCTGCGCCGACTCGCGCGTGCCGTCCACCCAGATCGTCGACCTTCCGCCGGGCGAGATCTTCGTGCACCGCAACGTGGCCAACGTCGTGGTGCACACCGACCTCAACGCGCTCAGCTGCATCCAGTTCGCAGTGGACGTGCTGAAGGTGAAGCACATCCTGGTGGTCGGCCATTACGGTTGCGGCGGCATCGGCGCAGTGCTGCAGCAGTCGCGGATGGGCTTGATCGACAACTGGCTGCGCCATATCGGCGACGTCGCGCTCAAGCACGACGACAAGCTCGACCCGGCCATGGCATTCGCGGTGCGCCACTCGCGCCTGTGCGAACTCAATGCGATCGAGCAAGCGGTCAACGTGTGCCACAGCACCATCGTCCGGGATGCCTGGGAACGCGGCCAGGAGCTGGCCGTGCATGCCTGGATCTATGGCCTGAAGGACGGTCATATCCACGACCTGGGCCTAGACGTGCGCAGCCATGATCAGTTGCCTGCCGCCTACGAAGGCGTACTGGCCTCGCTCGCCGAGCGCTGGAGCGCAGCGTGAGCGACGTCGTGCGCACCGACGCGGCGCCGGCGCCGGTGGGCGCCTATCCGCATGCGCGGCGCGTGGGCAACCTGCTGTTTCTCTCCGGCGTCGGCCCGCGCCAGCCGGGGACGAACGCGATCCCCGGCAATGTCCACGATGCCGACGGCAAGCTGGTGGCCTACGACATCGAGGCGCAGTGCCGGCAGGTGTTCGCCAACGTGCGCGCGGTGCTGGAAGCCAGCGGCGCGCGCTGGGAGGACCTGGTCGACGTCACCGTGTTCCTCACCGACATGGCGCGCGACTTCGCCGCCTACAACCGCCTCTACGCGGAGCACTTCGCCGGTGTGGACGCCTGTCGCACCACGCTGGGCATTACCGCCCTGCCCACGCCGATCGCGATCGAGCTGAAGTGCGTAGCAGCACTCGGCCACTGCGATCGTCCCTGATCGCGAAGGTCAAACGGGCGACCATCCCAGGCCGCCCTTTCAAAAAAGATCTCTGCGATCGTCCCTGATCGTGATGGTCGAACGGGCGGCCTTCCCTGGTCGCACTTTCAACAAATCTCCACGATCGCGCTGATTGCGAGGGCCGAACGAGCGTGCCCCCAGCCACACTTTTCAAAAGTGCTGGCGATCATTTCAGACCGCACAAAAAAAACCCGCCGGCGAACCGGCGGGTTTTTCGTGACTTCGTCGATCCGACGATCAACCGCCGCTGGCGGCCGTCGCGGGCATATCGGACTTCTTCGCAGCCTTCTTGTGGCTCTTGTGGTGCTTGCTCGACTTGTGGTGGCTGGCAGCCTTGTGCTCAGCAGCCGGGGCAGCCTGCATGGCAGCAGGAGCGGCCTGAGCAGCCGGGGCGGCCGGGGCGGCCTGCGGAGCAGCTTCCTGGGCCAGCACGGAGCTGGACAGGGCAACGCCGGCGACGAGCAGAGAAGCGATCGCAAGTTTACGCATCATGACGGTGAACCTCGACGATATTGTTGTATCGCGAACCCGGCCGGAACCCGGCGCCACGGGTGGCGCGACGGCTGCACAATAGCAGCATCGCAGGGCTACTGGGACTGAATTTGGTCCAGGTTTTGCAGAATGCGTCGAATGTGGATATCCGAGCTTCAGCTAGGTGACGGCGCGTATAACAAACTTTGCGCGCCGTCGTCATCACCTTGCAAAACGCGCGAATGACGCCAGATGTTCCGCTCGACCGGGATCGTCCCCGGACCGGGGCCACGCACGCAACACCCGATGACCTGGCTGCGAACCGCGCAGCGTGTCGTCAGAGACCGAACCTGGCCGGCGCGTAAGGCTGCGGGTCCAGCGCCGGCGTGGCGCCAGCCAGCTGCGCGGCGACCAGCTCGCCGGTGGCGGCCGACATGCTCACCCCCAGCATGCCGTGCGCGGTGGCCAGATGCAGGTTGGCCCAGCGCGTGCTGGGGCCGATGATCGGCACCTCGTCCACGCTCATCGGCCGCCAACCCCACCATTCCTCCAGTTGCACCGGGCCTTCCGGCTCGTGCAGGCCGGCGGCAGCACCGCGGCGCAGCGCATCGAGGCGCGCGCGGTTGAGGCCCTCGGCGTAACCGGAAAATTCCATCGTGCTGCCCAGCCGGTAGCCGCTGGCCCAGGTGGTGACGCAGACCTGGGCCTCGCGCAGCACCAGCGCGTGGCGCGGCGCCCGCGCCGGCCGCGTGTAGGTGATCGAATAGCCCTTGCCTGGCTGCATCGGCAGGCGCAGATCCAGCGAACGGGACAGCAGCGGCGACCAGGCACCCAGCGCCAGCAGCACGCGTTCGCCCGCAAACGCGCCGCGCGAGGTTTGCACTTGGGTGATGCGCTTGCCATCGGTGGCGAAGCCCTCGATGCGCGCACCGCTCTCGATCACCCCACCCAGTTCGCGCACCCGCCGCGCCAGCTCGTCCACATAGCGATCCGGTCGCAGGCGCGCATCGCCGGGATGGAACAGGCCGCCGACCACGCCGGGCTTCAACGCCGGCTCCATCGCCTCCACCGCGTCGCCGCGCAGGCGCTGCACCTCGATGCCAAGGCGATCCAGCACGGCCGCGTGGTGCCGCTCGTCGGCCGCCATGGCCCTTGCGTCGCGGTACACGTACAGCTCGCCTTCCTCGGCGAACTCGCAGTCCAGCGCCTCGTCGCGCACCAGTTCGCCCAGCAGCCGGCGCGAGCGCTGCAGGATCGCCGAGCGCGCCACCGTGGCGCGATGGAAGTCCGGCCAATTGCAGTGCCGGGCGAAGCCGAGCAGCCAGCGCAGGCGCGGGCCGTCTAGGCGCGGATTGAGGTAGAGCGGTGCGTCGGCGCGCAGCACCGAACGCAAGGCCACGCCCAGCGTGCCCGGCATCGCCAGCGGCGCGGCATGACTGGGGGTGATGGTGCCGCAGTTGCCGTGCGAGGCGCCGCAACCGGGCACGCCTTGCTCCAGCAGCCGCACCGAAGCCCCTTGGCGCAACAGATACAACGCACTGGCCAGGCCGATGACCCCACCGCCGAGTACCAGCACGTCTCCACGAAAAGTATCCATCCGCCGATTGTAGCCGGCCGTCGGCGCCCCCCGTCTTGCACCGCCCATAGGCCACGGGCATGATGCGCCCAGTCTGTTCACTTGGCCCAGGTGTGTCCATCATCCTCGCCTCCCGTGCAGTCTTCCTTGCCGCGCTGCTGGTCAGCGCCAGCGCCGCCGCGCAATCCTTCAACCCCGCGGAGCTGAAACTGCTCCAAACGATCGAGCACGAGCCCAACACGCTCGCCCGCTACCAGTACCTGGCCCGCGAAATACCGAAGCTCTCGGCAGACGACCGGGTCCTGGCGATGCAGTTCGTTTCCTTCTCGCTGGACGAGCTGGGCCTTTACGACCAGGCCGTCTTCAGCTTCCCGCTCAGGAACCAGCTGCCCTCCAATCTGACCCTTCCGACGCAGACGGACTGGAAGTCCGCCAACGCCGTCGACGTCATCACCTCGCTCGCCGCAGATCGCCGCATCGTGATGGTCAACGAGGCGCATCACGACACCCATACCCGCGTGCTCACGCTGGAACTGCTGCCCCGGCTGAAGGCCATGGGCTTCAATTATTTCGCTGCCGAGGCGCTGACCGACAGCGACCCCGGCCTGGCCAAGCGCGGCTACCCGACGGCGAAGAGCGGCACGGAATACCTGCGCGACCCGGTATACGGCGACATCGTGCGGCAGGCGGTCCGGCTGGGTTTCATCATCGTGCCCTACGACAACACGCTCACCGGGCAGGCACGCGAAACCGGACAAGCCCAGGCCTTGTACGAGAAGGTGTTTGCCAAAGACCCGCACGCGCGCCTGTTCGTGCATGCCGGCTACGCCCATATCGACAAGGTCGCGGGGCGCCTCGGCGACTTGCGACCCATGGCGATGCAACTGGCGGCGCTGACCGGGATAACGCCGCTGTCGATCGACCAGACCGATTTCCTGGAGACTGGTGTCGACCCTGGCGATGCCTATCACCAGCTCGCGCACGAGTTTCCGTCCAGTGGCGCCGAGGTGCTGCTCAACCGCCGCACGGGGCTGCCCTGGAGCGACCGCCCGGCGGCCTACGATGTCAACGTGATCGTGCCTCCCAGCCTCAGCATCCAGGCATTCGGCGTGTACAAGTACGGCTTCAGGAACGACTCCATGGTGGGTGGCCTGCCGCACGTGGACGACAGCAACGCGATGCAACGGGCGGACTGGCTATCCCTGGGCGGAAAGCGTCGCGCTTATCCGGTGGATGGGGCGCTGTGCAGGAACTCTCTCCCCTGCGTGGTCGACGCGTACTACGCCGACGAACCGGATGACGCCATCCCTGCCGACCGCTATGCCTTCATGGGCACCAAGGAAGCTACCCTGCTCTATCTGCGCCCCGGCAGCTATCGGCTGCGTGCCAAGAACATCGATGGCACCACCGTGTCGGAATACACCATCACCGTGGCCCAGCGCTAGCCGCTTGCATCGAAAAAATTACGGGCGTAGTCTCAATATGAACTACGTTCGTAATCCTTTGGCGGCGCAAGCATGGCAGCTCCATCGACAAATATCAGCGAAGCCGAAAGCCGGGTGATGGAAGTGCTGTGGCGCAAGTCGCCGCAGAGTTCCGAGGAGATCGTCGCGGCCCTGCAGCGGGAAAGCGACTGGCACGAAAAGACCATCCGCACCCTGCTCAGCCGCCTGCTCGGCAAGGGCGCGGCGAGCGCGGAAAAGGACGGCCGCCGCTACCTGTATTCCCCCACGATCACCCGCGAGCAATGGCAGTCGCAGGAAAGCCGCAGCCTGCTCGACCGCGTGTTCGGCGGCCGGCTCGGTCCCTTGCTCGCGCACTTCAGCGAACACGAAAAACTCAGCGCGAAGGACGTGACCGAACTGCGCAAACTGCTCGAAAGCATCGAGAAGAAGGCGCGCTGAAATGGATGCCGCGCTGCTTCGCAGCCTGTGGTACATCAGCGCAGCGCTGGCCCTGGTGCTGCTGGCGCGCCGACCCGCCCGCCAGGCCTTCGGCGCCGGCCCCGCCTTCAGCCTCTGGCTGCTGCCCGCCCTGGCGCTGGTATTGCCCTGCCTGCCGGAGCTGCCCGCCGGCTGGTCCGTGCTGCCGTCCATCCGGGTGCTGCCCGGCGCCATAGCTGTCGGCATGCCAGCCGCCGATGCCACCGTGTCCATGCCGTGGCTGCGCTGGCTCTGGCTGGCCGGCACGGCCGCGATGCTGCTACGGCTTGGCGTGCATTACGTGCGCCTGCGCCGACAGGCCCGGGCGCTGCCGGCGTCCATGGCGGCCAGCCTGCCGCAGCTGCTGGATGGTTTCGATCTACACCGGTTGCGCCTGCACGCCAGCGGCCCGGCGGTGTTGTGGGCGCCACGCAGCCTGTTGCTGCTGCCGGCGGATTTCCTCGACCGTTTCGACGCCACTGGGCAGCGACTGGTGCTGCGCCACGAACTGACCCATCTGCGCCGCGGCGACGCGCTTTGGAGCCTCGCCGCCGAACTGATGCTCGCGCTGCTGTGGTTCCATCCGCTGGCCTGGCTGGCGCGGCCGCGCTTCCGGCTCGACCAGGAACTGGCCTGCGACGAACGCGTGCTGCGCCACACGCCGCGCGACGAAGCCGGCTATGCGCAGGCCTTGCTGCATAGCGTCGACCTGTCCGCGGCGCCGGCGCTGATCCCCTGGTTCGCCGAGCCACAGCTCAAGGAGCGACTCAGCATGATCCAGCGTCACCGTCCCGGCGCCCTGCGCCGCCGCGCAGGCTATGCCGCGCTTGCCGTACTGATGGCAGGCAGCGTGTTCGTGGCGCAGGCGGCGACGGGCAACCCGCCGCATCAGACAGCTGGCCAGGACCTTAGCTACAACTCGCGCCTATATCCGAAATATCCCGCCGCAGCGATCAAGGCGGGAGAACAGGGCACGGTGATGTTGAAAGTCCAGGTACTCGCCGACGGCTCCGTCGGCAGCATCGCCTACGAGCCCGAACACAGCACCACGACCTCCGCCGACCTCATCGCGGCGGCCACGGATGCCGCAAGGCAGTGGCGCTTCAACCCGGAAACGAAGGACGGCAAGCCTGTCGACGGCTATGTGCGCGTACCCGTCGCGTTCGATCTCCATCCGCCGCCGAGCCCGGCCGACGATGTTGAGAAATCAAATTCAAAGCTGCAGAAAGTCTTTTGATTTGCATATGAATTATTGAATTGATAACCTCGGCACGTCCCACGCCGAGGTTGTTCCGTGATTCCGCAGCCCGCCGTCCGGTTCGCCATGTCGCCGACGCACTTCGCCCGGCTGGCGCTGCTGACCCTCGCCATCGCCTTGCTCGCCGCCTGTGCTGGCGCGCCGCGTCGCCCTTCGGCCGCCACGCCGTCCGCACTCGCCAACGAACCCGCCCGCGGCCCCGAGGGGGGCATCGCCGCCGCCAACGATGTGCTGTTCCGCGCGATGGCGCTGGTCGGCACCCCCTACCACTGGGGCGGCAACACCCCGGCTGGCGGCTTCGATTGCAGCGGCCTGGTCGACTACATCTACCGCAACGCCACCGGCCTGCAGTTGCCGCGCACCTCCGGCGAAATGGCCGACATGGACGTACGCAAGGTCAAACGCATGACCCAGCTGGTCAGCGGCGACCTGGTGTTTTTCGGTATCGGCGGGCGCATCAGCCACGTCGGCGTGTACGTGGGCAAGGGCCGCTTCGTGCATGCGCCGAACAGCGGCGGCACCGTGCGGCTGGACGACATCGACGGACCGTACTGGCGCGATCACTTCGCCTATGGGAGGCGGGTGCTGGATTGATCCTTCCTTTGCCCGCCAGGGGCATGCGGGAAGGCGCCGGGCATGAACTTCACGCTCCCGCTTGCGGGAGAGGGTTTGGGGGAGAGAGGTTTCCTGCAGGGGGGCGAGCCAAAGCGGGTTCGCGCGAGTCCGTACCCTCTCCCCAACCCTCTCCCGGAGGGAGAGGGGGCGAACGAAAAACGGCGCCATGGGCGCCGTTTTGCTTTGATCGTTGACCCGCCGGTCAGTGCGGGGCACTGCCCGGTGGGTGAGCGTGGCCGTGCTTGATCTCTTCCTCGGTGCCGTCACGCACTTCCTGGATGCTCACGTCGAAGTCCAAGGTCTTGCCGGCCATCGGGTGGTTGAGGTCCACGTCGATCGTGCTCATGCCGACCTTGTGCACGGTGACCGCGCGCTGGCCGCCTTCCTTCAGCGCCAGCACGGTGGCCATGCCGGGCTTGAGGTACTTGGCGTCCTGGAAGTACTTCTTCGGCACGCGCTGGATCTGGCCTTCCTGACGCTCGCCATAGCCGTCGGCCGGAGCGATCGAGACCTGCAGGTTGTCGCCGGCGGCGTGGTCTTCCAGCGCCTTCTCCAGCCCCGGGATCAGCTGGCCGTGGCCGAGCAGGATCCACAGCGGCTCGCCGCGATCGTGCGAACTCTCGACCTTCTCGCCATCCACGCTGAGCGTGTAGTGCAGCGCGACGACTTTGTCCTTGCCAGCCTTCATTGCCTGTCTCTCGAATGGGTGCAAAGCGCCGATTCTATCAGGACGCCTTCTGTCACGACTCCGCCTTGCCGAACCCCACCCCACGCGCCTCCGGCCCCAACCACACCAGCACGGCCAGCACCACCGCCACCACCGCGATCCACAGCGCCATAGCAAAGGCGAAGTCGCCGCCATGCCGCTGCGCTATCCACGTCTGCGCCGTGGCGGTGCCGGCGGCGAGCAAGTTGCCCAACTGATAGGCGAAGCCCGGTAAGGTGCCGCGCACCGCGTCGGGCGACAGTTCGTTGAGGTGGGTGGGCACCACGCCCCACGCGCCCTGCACCATCACCTGGATCAGGAAAGCCCCGATGCCGAGCAGCAGCAGCGAGCCGCCGTGCGTCCACAGCGGGATCACCGGGATCGCCAGCAGCGCCGCCACGATCATCGCGCGACGGCGGCCGGCTTTTTCCGACCACGCGCCGAAGTACAGACCGCCCGCCAGCGCGCCGAGGTTGAGCAGCGCCACCAGCAGAAAGGCCGTACCCGAACCGGTGGGCAGGTGCAGGTTCACTTCCTCGAAGGTGTGGTACATGTCCTGCGAGCCGTGGCTGAAGGCGTTGAACGCGCACATCAGCACGATCATGTAGGCGAACAGCTTCCAATGCCCGTGCATCGCCTCGCGCACCCCGACCCTGCCCCGCGCGTGCTGCCCGGCCTGCCACACCGGCGATTCGGGCACCTTGCGTCGGATGTACAGCACCAGCAGCGCCGGTAGCGTGCCCACCACAAACAGGCCGCGCCAGCCGATGTGATCCACCAGCAGCCAGTTCACCAGCGCGGCAAGGAAGAAGCCGCAGGGATAACCACTCTGCAGCAGGCCCGAGACCAGGCCGCGCGACTTCGGCGGAATCGACTCCATCGCCAGCGAGGCGCCGATGCCCCATTCGCCGCCCATCGCCACGCCGAACAGGAAGCGCAGCACCAGCAGCATCGCCAGCGAGGTGGAGAACGCGGTCGCCAGCTCGAACAGCGAGAACAGGATCACGTCCAGCATCAGTATCGGCCGCCGCCCGTAGCGGTCCGCCAGCCGGCCGAAGATCAGCGCCCCCAGCGGCCGCGCCGCCAGGGTCAGCGTCAACGCAAAGGTGACCTCGGTGTTGCCGACGTCGAACTCCTTGGCGATCGCCACGATCACCAGGGTCAACAGGAAGTAGTCGAACGCGTCCAGCGTCCAGCCCAGGAAGCTCGCCATCACCGTGTGCCGCTGCTCATGATTCAGTTCGCGCAGGGACGACAGCAGCGACATGGCATGGCACTCCGCAAGGCAATGGCGCAGGCTAGCACGGTGTCGCCGCCCGCCCTGCACGGGGCGCCTCGCCGCCAAATCTGCATGCCGGCGCGCATATCGGCTACAATCCGCCCACGGCTTCCCAGCCGTTGCGGCTCATGCCGCCCCATTCCCCCCAAGATCGCAACACGGTTCCGCATGAACGCTCCGGGTTGCACAGGAGTCGTTTCATGTCTTTCGAATCGCTGGGCCTCGCGCCCGCGTTGCTGCGTGCGCTCGCCGAACAGGGCTACGCCGAACCCACCCCGGTCCAGGCCGGTTCCATCCCGCTGGTACTGGCTGGCCACGACCTGCTTGCCGCCGCGCAGACCGGCACCGGCAAGACCGCCGCGTTCGCGCTGCCGCTGCTGCACAAGCTTTCCAACGCCGGCCCGACCATGACGCGCCGCCCGCGCGCGCTGGTGCTCACGCCCACCCGCGAGCTGGCCGCGCAGATCCTCGACAACGCGCAGGCCTACGGCAAACACCTGCGCATCAGCGCCACCACCATCTTCGGCGGCGTCGGCATGGGTCCGCAGATCAATGCACTGCGCCGCGGTGTGGACATCGTGATCGCCACCCCGGGCCGCCTGATCGATCACATGCAGCAGCGCACCGTGGATCTCTCCGGCGTCGAAACGCTGGTGCTGGACGAGGCCGACCGCATGCTCGACATGGGCTTCCTGCCGGCGCTCAAGCGCATCCTCGGCGCACTGCCGAAGCAGCGCCAGACCTTGTTGTTCTCGGCCACCTTCGCGCCGGAGATCAAGGCGCTGGCGCTGCAGTTCATGCGCGAGCCGCGCGAAGTCTCGGTGACGCCGCCGAATACCGTGGCCGCGACGGTGAGCCATCACGTGCACCCGGTGGACGCCGAGCGCAAGCGCGAGCTGCTGCTGCACGTGCTGGCGCAGGACAGCCGCCGCCAGACCCTGGTCTTCAGCCGCACCAAGCACGGCGCCGACAAGCTGGTGAAGTACCTGGAGCACGCCGGCCTGCGCGCCGCGGCGATCCACGGCAACAAGAGCCAGAACGCGCGCACCAAGGCGCTCGGCGACTTCAAGAGCGGCCGCATCACCGTGCTGGTCGCCACCGACATCGCCGCGCGTGGCATCGATATCGACCAGCTGCCGATGGTCATCAACTACGACTTGCCGATGGTGGCTGAGGATTACGTGCACCGTATCGGCCGCACTGGCCGCGCCGGCAGCGAAGGCATGGCGGTGTCGCTGGTGAGCCACGACGAATCCGGCCTGCTGCGCGACATCCGCAAGCTGCTCAAGGACGAGATCGCCATCGACAACGTGGCCGGCTTCGAGCCTTCCACGCCGCTGCGGCTGGATGCCGGCGCGCCGCGCCCGAAACAGGGCCAGCGCCAGCCGCGCGCGCCGCAACGCTCGCAGGGCGGACAGTCGCAACGCTCGCAAGGCAGCTCGCAGGCGCATCGCCCGCACGGCCATGCGCAGAAGCAGGGCAACGGCGAGCACGCCGCGGGCAACCGCAAGCGCCGCCACCGGCCGCGTCCCGCCGCCAAGGCGTGACGGCGCCGGCTCAACCGCCCGGACGAATCCGGGCGGTGAGCACGTGGTCCTCCCACACGCCGGCGATCTGCAGGTAGCGTTTCGCATAGCCCTCGCGCTCGAAGCCCAGCCGCGCCAGCAGGCGCGCGCTGCGCTCGTTGCGTGGCAGGTGGTTCGCCATCACGCGGTGCAGGTCCAGTTCGCCGAAGGCCCAGTCCAGGCCGGCCTGCAAGGCTTCGTGCATGATCCCCTGCCCTTGTGTGCACGCCGCCGCGCCGTAGCCGAGATGGCAGGCCTGGAAGGCGCCGCGCACCACGTTCGCAAGGGTGAACGTGGCGAGGATTTCGACCTCGTCGCAGTCGAACACCAACAAGGGATAGCCGCGATCCAGCCGCACATGCTCGCGGCCGTCGGCAATGGACTGCACGCAATGCTCCAGCGTGTAGAACGCCTCCTCGCGCAACGGTTCCCATGGCGCCAGATGCGCACGATTCGCCACGCGATAGCGCAGCAGTGCCGGCGCATCCGCTTCCACGGCGAGGCGGATGCGGGTGCGCGCAGTTTGCAGGCGCGGCGAGAGACTCACGGCGTCAGCGTTCCTGGTCGGTGGGCCGCACCAGCACTTCGTTGATGTTGACGTGCGACGGCCGGCTCACGCAGAAGGCGATCACTTCGGCAATGTCCTGGCTCTGCAGCTGGCGCATGCTGTCGGCCCAGGCGTTGAGCGCGTCCTTGGTCGCGGTGTGCCCGATGTGTTCGCGCAACTCGGTCGCCACCGCGCCCGGCTCGATCACGCTGACGCGGATATTGTCCTTGTACACCTCGCGGCGCAGCGATTCGGAGAACGCCACCACGCCGAACTTGGTGGCCGCGTAGCCGCCCGCATTCGGATTGGCGATGCGGCCGGCGGTGGAGGAGACGTTGACGATGTGGCCGTCGCGCCGGGCGCGCATCCCGGCCAGCGCCGCCTGCGTGGCGGCGATCAGGCCCAGCACGTTGAGCTCCAGCATCTGCCGCCAGCGGCCGAGATCGGCCTCGGCGATCGGCTCCAGGTACATCACGCCGGCGTTGTTGACGAGGATGTCCAGACGGCCGAAATGCTGCTCGGTTTCGCGCACGATGCGCTGCGCATCGGCCTCGTCGGCCAGGTCGGCCACCAGCACCAGCGGCTCGGCGCCGAGCGCTGCCAGTTCCTTGGCCAATGCCTCCAGCCGGTCGCGGCGGCGTGCCGCTATGGCCACCCTGGCGCCTTGCCGGGCCAGTTCCAGCGCGGTGGCCTCGCCGATGCCGGAGGAGGCCCCGGTCACCAGCGCAATGCGGTCTGTCAAACGGCTCGGCATGCTCGTCTCCCAATCTAAAGTTCCGTTCGCGCTGAGCGTAGCTTGCGCCAGCAAGCGGAGTCGAAGCGCCACGCGATGCCCTTCGACTTCCTCGCTCCTCAGAGCGCGGCCATCCTTGGCCGCTCCCCGCGTCGGCCCTTCGGGCCTACGCTCAGGGCGAACGGCATAAATCCCAGGCTGTTACAATGCCGCCCATTCTCCCGCATGCCGCCGCGCATGCCACCCCGAGGTTCCCCATGTCCGCCCCGTCTCCCGATTCCGCCCCGGCAACCGCCGGCTTCGGCGCGCTCGCGCTTTCGCCCGAGGTGCAGAAAGCGCTGGCCGACGTGGGCTACGAATCGCCCTCGCCGATCCAGGCCGCCACCATCCCACCGCTGCTGGAAGGCCGCGACGTGCTGGGCCAGGCGCAGACCGGCACCGGCAAGACCGCCGCGTTCGCGCTGCCGATCCTGTCGCGCATCGACCTCAAGCCCGGCAAGCCGCAGGCCCTGGTGCTGGCGCCCACGCGCGAATTGGCCATCCAGGTGGCCGAGGCGTTTCAGCGCTACGCCGCGCACCTGCCCGGCCTGCAAGTGCTGCCGATCTACGGCGGGCAGAGCTACGGCCCGCAGCTGCATGCGCTGCGTCGCGGCGTGCACGTCGTGGTGGGCACCCCGGGCCGCGTGATCGACCACCTGGACAAGGGCACGCTCGACCTCTCCGAGCTGAAGTACCTGGTGCTCGACGAAGCCGACGAAATGCTGCGCATGGGCTTCGTCGACGACGTGGAGAAGGTGCTCGAGGCGACGCCGCCGACCCGTCAGGTGGCACTGTTCTCCGCCACCATGCCGGTGCCGATCCGCAAGATCGCGCAGCGCCACCTGAAGGAGCCGGTGGAGATCGCCATCAAGGCGGCCACCACCACCGCGGCCAACATCCGCCAGCGCTACTGGTTCGTCAGCGGCCTGCACAAGCTGGACGCGATGACGCGCATCCTCGAGGCCGAGCCGTTCGACGCGATGATCGTGTTCGCGCGCACCAAGCAGGCCACCGAGGAACTGGCCGAGAAGCTGCAGGCGCGCGGCCTCGCCGCCGCCGCGATCAACGGCGACATCGCCCAGCCGCAGCGCGAGCGGGTGATCCAGCAATTGAAGGACGGCAAGCTCGACATCCTGGTCGCCACCGACGTGGCCGCGCGCGGCCTGGACGTGGAGCGCATCAGCCACGTGCTGAACTACGACATCCCCTACGACACCGAAAGCTACGTGCACCGCATCGGCCGCACCGGCCGCGCGGGCCGCAGCGGCGAGGCGATCCTGTTCGTCACACCGCGCGAGAAGGGCATGCTGCACGCGATCGAGCGCGCCACGCGGCAGAAGATCGAAGAAATGAAGCTGCCCACGGTCGAGGCCGTGAACGACCAGCGCATCGCCAAGTTCAAGCAGCGCATCAGCGACACGCTGGCGATGGGCGAACTCGACCTGTTCCGCCAGCTCATCGAGCAGTACGAACAAGAGCACGACATCCCCGCCGTCGAGATCGCCGCCGCACTGGCACGCATCGCCCAGGGCGACCGCCCGCTGCTGCTCACGCCGCCGCCGAAACGCGAATACGCGCCGCGCGAACAGGCCGAGCCCCGCAGCAAGCGCGAGCACGGCGAGCATCACGACAAGTCCGAGCGCGGCAACCGGCACGAGCGTCCCGAACGCGAGCACTCGCGTACCGCCGGCCATGTATCGCGCCCGCACAACACCGAAGCCGGCAAGATCACCTACCGCATCGAGGTAGGCCACGATCACGGCGTGAAGCCTGGCAATATCATCGGCGCCATCGCCAACGAGGCGGGGCTGGACAGCCAGTACATCGGCCGCCTCAGCATCCGCGGCGACCACAGCCTGATCGACCTGCCCGAAGGCATGCCGAAGGAAATCTTCGAGCACCTGAAGAAGGTCTGGGTGGCGCGCCAGCAGCTGCAGATCCACGCCTGGGACGGCAAGGACGACGGCACCGGTGGCGGACACGACACGCACCCCGCCCGTCGTCCGGGCGGCTTCCGCAAACCGGGTGGCTTCAAGCCCGGTGGCGCCAAGCCCGGTCCGCGCAAGCCGCATGCGCACGGTGGCAAGCCGCCGCGGACGAAATAAGGCGATGCTTCCGCAGATCGGGCGCAGGTCGGGCTCCAGCCCGACTTGCGTTGCGGTGATATCGCGCTGAAGCCCGATCTGCACACGACCGCACATCGGCGTTTCCGCAAGGCAACGCTGCGTTCGTCACGCCATTGATGCAAATCCCGCAGGCACCACTATCTTGGGCAGATCCCCCTGAGAGGCGATCCGCCATGTCCGCCCTGCCCAGCCTGTACGTCTCCCACGGCTCGCCGATGACCGCGCTGCAGCCCGGCGCGACCGGCGCGCGGCTGGCGGAACTGGCGCGAGCCTTGCCGCGCCCCAAGGCCATCGTGATCGCCAGCGCGCACTGGCTGGCGCGCGCACCGCTGGTCGGCGGCGCCGCGCAGCCGGAAACCATCCACGACTTCCACGGCTTTCCGCCCGAGCTGTATCAGCTGCGCTACCCCGCGCCGGGTGCACCCGCGCTCGCCGCACGGGTGACGGAATTGCTGGACCAGGCCGGCCTTGCCCCGCGGCTCGACCCGCAACGCGGGCTGGACCACGGCGTCTGGGTGCCGCTGCACCTGCTCTACCCCGCGGCCGACATCCCGGTGGTGCCGCTGTCGATCCAGCCGGAGCTCGGCCCCGCCCACCAGTATGCGGTGGGCCGCGCGCTGGCGCCGCTGCGCGAGGAAGGCGTGCTGGTGATCGGCTCGGGCAGCATCACCCACAACCTGCACGACTTCCGCGCCGGCTACAGCAGCGAGCGCGAGGCGCCCTACGTGCGCCCGTTCATCGGCTGGATCGAGCAGAAACTGTCGGCGGGCGATGTCGATGCCATGCTCGACTACCGCCGCCAGGCGCCGTTCGCCCAGCGCGCCCACCCCACCGACGAGCACCTGCTGCCGCTCTACGTGGCGCTGGGTGCGGCCGGCGACGGCGCACACGCTCAGCGCATCGATGCCGGCATCGACCTCGGCTTCCTGGCGATGGACATCTACCGTTTCGACGGCCCGCGCCCCGATTGACCGTTTGCGACGGGCGTGCCAAGTTGCGCGCCGCGGCCCGCTGCCGCCTTAGGGAGAGAACACGATGTCGGGAACCAGGCTGGGCGGCATGCTCGGATGCATGATCGTGGTCGGCGGTTTTCTGCTCTGGCACTACGGCCGCAATGCCAGCATGCCCACGCTGGCCGAAGAGGCCCGGCTCGCACCGCCGGCGACGGCCACCGCCGTGAGCTTCAAGACCGGCGCGTGGGGCTGCACCCGCGAGGAATTCAAGCTGCAGGTCTCCGGCCGCAGCAGCTATTACGCCCATCCCGTGGTGATGCGTATCGTCGGCGGACCGCCGGAGTTCTGCCGCGAGATCAACCTCAGCCATGACTACGCGCTGCAGGCGCCGGCTACGGCCAGCACGGACGCCGACGATCCCTGCCCGGACCACAGCTGCGTGGCGTTCGTCGCCCGTGTCGCCGTGAACGGCAACACGGACGACTGGACGTTGTACGCACCGAACAGCTTCATCGCCGCATCGCGCTGATCGCCACGCGGCCAGGCGTCATTTCACGATGACGGTGCCGGTCATGAACGGATGCACCGTGCAGTAGTACACATAAGTGCCCGGCTTGCCGAAGGTAGTCGTGTAGCTGTCGTTGCTGTCCAGCGCCTTCGATGGCGCGAACTGCCCGTTCGCGCTGACCACGATGTGCGGCTCCTCATCGCGGTTGACCCACGTCACCGTGGCGCCCGCCGGCACGGTGAGCGTCTTCGGCATGAACATGAAGTTGCGGATCTCGATCCGGTTCGGCTGTGCCGCGGCCGCATGGCCGGCCGTGGCGGCGCCAGCCACCGCCCAGACACCCGGGGCCAGCAGCAGGCACATCACGCAAGCAAGGCGGTTCATGCCATCACCTCCTCGGTAACGGCCAGCGCGTCCTTGCCTTGCACATGCCGCACGCTGCGGATGCCGAGGTAGCTGTGCAACGCGCCGGGCGCCACCGTCTTCAGCGGCCCCGGCGCCGGCCCTGCGCCGGGTGCCGGCTGCGGGTAGGCGGTCGAGCGTGCGGTGTAGAAGGTGATGTTGCCCTCCACCTTCTGCTGGATCTGGTGGATGTGGCCATTGAGCACGCTGACCGAACCGAAACGGCGCAGATAACCCATCGCCTCCATGCTGTCGTCGGTGCCCCAGCCCCAGGCCGGATACAGCGACCACATCGGCATGTGCGCGAACACCAGCACCGGCGTCTCGGCGGAGAGCGGCGCCAGGTCCTTCTTCAGCCACGCGAGCTGCTCGGCGCCCAGGAAACCCAGCCCGCCGGCTTTGAGGCCGAGCACGTTGACCAGGCCCACGAAGTGCACGCCATGGTGGTCGAAGCTGTACCACCCGCCCGCCTGCTGCCGCTCGCCGAAGCGATGGAAAAACTCCGCGCCGTTGTCGCCGATCACGTCGTGCTCGCCCGGCACATAGAACACCTTGCCCTTGCCGGCGCGCGACTCCTGCATCAACCCGGCCAAGGTATCGAACTGGTCCGGCCGCGACAGGTGGGTGAGGTCGCCGGTATGCAGCAGGAAGTCCGGGCGCACCGGCAGCGCGTCAACCTGGGCCAGCGCGGCGCGCAGTGTCGATGCCGGGTCCGGGTTCGGCGCCAGGTGGAAGCCGATGTGCGAATCGCTGACCTGGACGAAGCTGAAGCTGGCGTCCTTCGCTTCGGCGCCCGCGTCGGCGCCCAGCGTGCGCGCATGCAGCACGCCGCCCTTCATCATCAGCAAGGTGCCGGCCCCGGCCCAG
This sequence comes from Dyella agri, assembly GCF_044904705.1. Taxonomy (NCBI): domain Bacteria; kingdom Pseudomonadati; phylum Pseudomonadota; class Gammaproteobacteria; order Lysobacterales; family Rhodanobacteraceae; genus Dyella; species Dyella agri. The sequence continues at coordinate 355,609 of NZ_JADIKL010000004.1, read as the reverse complement.
GCCATGCACTTGAGGAACCCACGGCGGTCCAGGGGCTCGTCGTCGCGCTGCTGTGTCATGGTGGTACTCCACGGTGGGTGCGGGAAGCGCCCTTCACCTTGCATTACCGGGCCAGCCCATGGCCTATTCCGGTTATTTCGCGTCGGGAATAAAGTCGCTGGCAACGCGGTAATCCCTAGAGCCTGTTCAATATCTCTGCGTGGCCCGCGCCGAGAGCTGTTTGCGCACAGGCCAAGGAAGAACGAAGGAGTGGACGTCCGTCCGCGACTGAGTGATGACGCAGGGATGGGGGCAAACAGACCCGGCCCCGGAATTTATAGGTGCTGGGTTGCCTTGCCGTGGCCGCCACGCGGCAGCGCGCGGCTTGACCTGCCAGCCAGGCAGGCGCTGCGCCACGCACTACCACCTGACGGCCACGGCAAGGCAACGCGAGCTACGCAGAGATATTGAACAGGCTCTTACATGCCCACCCAAGCGCCAGCCGCATCCCCAGCCCCGCAGCCTGCCGTCGGCGCACGCTTCGAAGCCGTGGTGTTGCCGTGGCTGGACGCGGCCTGGAACCTTGCGCGCTGGCTGGCCCGCGACGACGCCGACGCGCAGGACGTAGTGCAGGAGGCGATGCTGCGGGCGCTGCGCTACTTCGACAGTTTCCGCGGCGGCGACGCGCGCGTGTGGCTGCTCGCCATCGTGCGCAACACCTACTTCACGCTGCGCGCGAAGACGCTGCCCGAACACCTGCTCGAACCGCTGGACGAGGAAGCCCATCCGCTGCCCGACGAGCAGGCCTCGCCGGAGGCGCTGACCCTGCTCGCGGTCGACGTCGGCTCGCTGCGGCAGGCGCTGGAACGGCTGCCGCCGCCCTGGCGCGAGGCGATCGTGCTGCGCGAGCTGGAGGAGTGCTCCTACAAGGAAATCGCCGCCATCACCGGCCAGAAGATCGGTACGGTGATGTCCCGCCTCGCTCGCGCCCGCGAGCGCCTGAAACTTGAATTGTCCGGTCGAACCGGGGAGGCGCGCCGCCATGATCTGCGCTGACGCCCGACTACTGCTGCACGCCTACCTGGACGACGAACTCGACGCCGCCCAGAGCGCGTCGATCGCCAGCCACCTGCACGGCTGCACCGCCTGCGCCAGCCGCTTTCGCGAACACGAGCGCTTGCGCCGGGCGCTCAGGCAGTCCGAGCTGTACCAGCGCGCGCCGGCAGCGCTGCGCGAACGCTGGACGCCGCGGCACGACACGGCCGCCGCGCCGCCGATCCGCCCACGCCGTGCGCCGGTCGCCTGGGCGCTGGCGGCGGGTTTCGCCGGGGCGCTGCTGCTGGCCACGCCGCTGTACTACGGCTTGCAGCAGCGCAGCACGGCCGGCGACGCGCTGGTCGACGAGGCGGTCAGCAGCCATCTGCGTGCGCTGCAACCGCAGCACCTGATGGACGTGGTGTCCACCGACCAGCACACGGTAAAGCCCTGGTTCGACGGCAAGCTCGACTACTCGCCGCGGGTGGTGGACCTGGCCGGCGCCGGCTTTCCGCTGGTGGGCGGCCGCCTCGACGCGCTGGGCGGCCGCAGCGTCGCCGCCCTGGTGTACCGCCGGCACCTGCACCTGATCAGCGTGTACGAATGGCCGGCCGCCACCGCCACGGCCAGCGCCGTCCAGCGCGAATCGCAGCAGCATGGCTACACTGTGCTGCGATGGACTGACGATGGCATGCACTATGCCGCGGTCTCCGACGTCGACCCCGCCGCACTGCGCAGCTTCGCGCAGGCACTGCGCCAGGGCAGCGGCGGCAGCGACGCGCACTGACGGATCCCCACAACCACGAGAAGGGTGACGTAAATGAAACATCGACTGACAGGTTTGATGACCGCGGGCATGTTCGCGGCGGCGGCGTTGCTGGCCATGCCGGCGCTTGCCGCGCTGGGCCAGGGCGCGAAGGCGCCGGACTTCACTGCCAAGGCCAGCCTGGCCGGCAAGGATTTCAGCTTTTCGCTGAAGGATGCCCTCAAGAAAGGGCCTGTCGTGGTGTATTTCTACCCGGCGGCCTACACCGGCGGCTGCGACATCGAGGCGCATACCTTCGCCACGCAGAAGGCCGGATTCGATGCCGCCGGCGCGACCATCATCGGCGTCTCGGCCGACAGTATCCAGCGGCTCGACAGCTTCTCCTCGGATCCGAATTACTGCGCCGGCAAGTTCCCGGTCGCCTCCGATGCCGACGGCAAGATCGCCGCTTCCTACGGCCTGCAGCTGCATCCGGCGGAAGCCGGCATGACCGACGTGCGTGGCGTGGCCATCGACCATGGTTTCATCCCGCGCACGACCTTCGTGATCGGGCGCGACGGCCGGATCATCGCCACGCTGTCCTCCGAGGCCGACCACCTGCACCCCGAGGATCACGTCAAGAAGTCGCTGGCCATCGTGCAGCACCTGCAGACGGGCCACGCGCCGTAATGGGCGGGACCTGGCCGGACTAAGCCTGCCCTGCTCCGTCGACGCCGGCCCAGTCTTCCGGCGTCAGCGGACGCAGGCCATGGGCGATGCGCCCCTTGTCGCACTGCGGACTGTGCCGGCCGAATTCCCAGGACGGTTCCACTTCGCGGCACACCGAGGGTTTGATCGGGTGGATGCCGCAGTGCGCAGCCTTGCCGATCTCGCCGACCAGGGCCACACAGCGCGGCGTCTTCGACTGCGTGCCGCGCATCACCACGCGGTGCGGATCGAGCTTCTCGGTGAGTTCGGCGGGCACGGTGCCGCCCAGCGCCGGATCGGTCTCGGACCAGTGGAAGGCGATGCGGAAATAGGCGCAGCAGGCGCCGCAACTCAGGCAGGGATGGCTCATGCAGGCCGGCGAAGGCGCACCCCGAGGCGCGCAGCGCAGGGATTTTAGGGCTCGCCGCCAACGCGCGAAAGAGGCGCCCGGGCACGCCATCGTTCGCCCCGGGCACAGGCCGCAAAACCTGCACCAGGGACGAACGGCGCTACAAGCTCAGGGCTCGCCCGCGAAGGTGTTGCAGCTCTGGATGTCGCCGCTGGCCATGCCGGCCTTGAACCACTTCACGCGCTGCGCCGAGGTGCCGTGGGTGAAGGTGTCGGGCATCACCCGGCCCTGGGTTTCCTTCTGCAGCGTATCGTCGCCCACCGCGCTGGCCGCGTTGAGCGCGGACTCCACGTCGCCGGGCTTCAGCCAGTCGAGGCGCTGCTGCGTGCGGTTGGCCCACACGCCGGCGAAACAGTCGGCCTGCAGCTCCTGCCGCACGGACAGACCGTCGGCCCCGTCCATCGGAGCGCCCTGCTGCTGCATCTGCTGCACCTTGTCGAAGACACCCAGCAGTTTCTGCACGTGATGGCCGACTTCGTGCGCGATCACGTAGGCTCGCGCGAAATCGCCGGAGGCGTGGAATCGATCCTGCAGCTCCTGGAAGAAGCCCAGATCGAGGTAGACCTTCTGGTCACCCGGACAATAGAACGGCCCCACCGCGGTGGAAGCGGCACCGCACGCGGTTCCCACCTGGCCCTGGAACAGGTGCAGCTTGGGATCGACGTAGGTTTGGCCGGCCGAAGCGAAATAGTCGCTCCAGGTCTTCTCGGTCGAGCCCATGATGTGGCAGGCGAAGGAGATCTGTTCGTTGGCCGGATTCTGGCAATTCACCGCCTGTGCGGGTCGCGCCTGCCCGCTGGTCTGCTGCGCAACGCCGCCGTCGCCGCCCAGGAAGGGCGTGATGAGGTCGCGCTTGAAGATCAGGCTGAGCACCACGAGGATCAGGATGCCGCCGATGCCGAGGTGGACCCCGCCCGGCTGGAAACCGCCGCCACCGCCACCGCCGCTGCCTTCCTCGACGTTGTCGCTGTTTTCGCCCTTCTGCCAGTCCATGTTCGCGCTCCCGTGCCGGTGCCCGTGGCGACGATAGCGCCTCGCCCGCCACCGTGCCAAACCGCTACAGTGACGTCCCCTTCCGCGCGAGATTCGCCATGCTCCAGCAACTGCCCGCCCTGGTCACCCTGCTTGCCGTGCTGCTGATGGGCGGTACCGCGTACGCCGTCGGCAGCGCCCGCGCGCGCTATGGCATCAAGGCGCCGGCCACCAGCGGCCACCCGGACTTCGAGCGCGCGTTCCGGGTGCAGATGAACACGCTGGAAGCCTGCGTGATGTTCCTGCCCCTGCTTTGGCTGGCCGCGCATTACGGCCTGGGCGGTTGGGCGGGCCTCGCCGGCCTGGTCTGGTTGCTTGGCCGCGTGTGGTACGCGCTGGCCTATCTCAAGGAAGCCAGCAAGCGCGAAGGCGGCTTCGTCTTGAGTGCGCTCGGCTTGGTCGCCGTGCTGCTGATGGCGCTGACGGGCGTGGTCCGCGCCTTGCTGGCGGCCTGACGCAGTGTGCTTCGCCGGCGCCAGACAAGGCGCCGGCGGATCTGGATGCGTTCGAGATCTGAGAGCCTGTTCCATGTCTCCGCGTGGCCCGCGGAGACATGGAACAGGCTCTGACACGTTTGTTGGCGACGCCTATTCGGAAACTGGCTTGGGGGCCGTCGCCAGACTGGCTCCCTGGCCCGGAACAACCCATGCGCGCTGATGGGCCAGATCGAGGGTAACGTCGTAGCGCGACAGGAACGTCGTCCCCAGATTGCCGTCGAGCGTGAGATCGAGCACCTTGGCAGTGCCTTCGATAGCTTGGCCGCCGACGAGTGCGGCCTTCAAGGCCTGCTTGCTCTTGGGATCATCCTGCAGGTTGAAGCTGCCGGCGAGATGCTTTCCAACCAGCACGAAAGGGCTGGTGTTTCCCGAATCCATTTCGAACCAGGCCGTGCCACTTTCCGTGTGCACGGGAAGGTTGACCGTCAGCGCCAGGCCTTCGGCGTCCCGCACCACGTGGATAGGCATGGCGCCGCCACGCTTCGACAGCGCGTCCGCAGCCGCTTTGTCCAGCACGGTCAGAGTGCGATCGGCATAAGAGAAGCGCACCACGTTCCCGTCGAAGATATCGAGACCCAGCGTGCCATCCACCCGTTCGGTGGAACCCGTCGGCAAGTACTTGTCCATGTCGAACACGCCGATGGTCTCGCGACGGGCCCGATGCGCGCCGATCTGGACGCTGACGTTGTCGCAACGCTGCATGTCCAGGCGCTGGCCGCTCATCTGGAAGCCTGAAATCTGGCCCCATGGCTTGCAGCCGATCTGCGCGGCAAAGGCGGGAGTGATGTTGCTCACGCCGCCGCCGCTATCGAACATGAACACGCCCGGGTGCCCGCCGATCGTCGCGTGAACGATCAAGGCGCGGCCCATGAAAGGCTCCAGCTGAATCGCTGGCGCGGAGGCCGCATGCAAGGCCGGAGCCAGCGCGAAACAAGCGACTGCAATGACGCTACGTATCGATCTCATGGGCATCCATTGATGGGCCGGGACAGGACGAGGGGCGACCGTTCGGCGCATCGTAAGAACCTGTGCGAGGGCCGATCAATGGGACACAAGTCATGGCGTCGAGGCGTTGGGCCCGCATTCGCCGGCAGGCGACCGGAACCGCTCCTCACGCTTGCGATGACACGACTTCCCTTGCACAGGGAGATCGTAAACAAACTCTCAGGCCGGCCCGACCCGCAGCCTCTCGATGCGCGCCCCATCCATCGCCACCACCTCGAACCGCAAGCCCTCGCTGGCAAAGCACTCGCCGGCCACCGGCAAGCGGCCCAGTTGCTGCAGCGCATAGCCGGCAAGGCTGGCGAAGCCGTCGTCGCCGCCCAGGCGATGACCAAGCAGATGCTCCACCCGGCGCAGGTCCAGGCTGGCGTCCAGCAGCCAGGTACCGTCGCTCTCACGGATAGCCGCGGGGTCGCCGTCGTCCGCATCGGGAAATTCGCCGGCAATCACTTCCAGCACGTCGGCCGGGGTGACCAGGCCAAGCACGCTGCCGTACTCGTCCACCACCAACGCCACTTGCAGCGGCGATCGGCGGAATTCGTCGATCAGCCGCAACACGCTCAGCGACTCCAGCACAGTCATCGGCTTTCGCACCACTTCGTCCGCGTCGATGCGGCCGTGTTCCAGCAGACTGGCCAGCAGATCGCGCGAGGTCGCCACGCCGACCAGCTGGTCGAGATCGTCGCCGGCCACCGGCAGCCAATGGTGGCTGGAAGCGGTGACTTCGGCGCGCAGCTTTTCGGCATCCTCGCGCGGATCGATCCAGCTGATCTCCGGGCGCGGGGTCATGATCGAACGCACCGGCCGGTGCGCCAGGTCGAGCACGCCCTGCACCATCGCCAGCTCGTCCTTGCCGAATACCGCGACGCCGCTCTCGGTGGCCACCGCGGCGGCCCTGGAGACATCCTCCTCGTCCTCGCCGCCGGCGCCAAGCAGGCGCAGCACCGCTTGCGCGGTGCGGTCGCGCAGGTTGCGCGGACTGCTGAACAGGCTGCGCTGCCGGTTGCGGCGCATGGTCTGGTTGAACGCCTCGATCATGATCGAGAAGCCGATCGCGGCGTACAGATAGCCCTTCGGGATATGGAAACCGAAGCCTTCCGCGACCAGGCTGAAGCCGATCATCAGCAGGAACGACAAGCACAGGATCACCACCGTGGGACGCGCGTTGATGAAGGCGGTGAGCGGCTTGCTCGCGCCGATCATCAGCACCATCGCGATCACCACCGCGATCATCATCACCGCGAGATGGTCGACCATGCCCACCGCGGTGATCACCGAATCCAGCGAGAACACCAGGTCCAGCGCCACGATCTGCGCCACCACCAGCCAGAAGCGCGCGCGGGCACGCTCGCCCGCGCCGTGCTCGTCGCCGGCCTCCAGACGCTCGTGTAGCTCCAGCGTGGCCTTGAACAGCAGGAAGGCGCCGCCCAGCAGCAGGATGATGTCCCGCCACGACAGTGAGAGGCCGCCCAAGGTGAGGATCGGTGCAGTCAGCCGCACCAGCCAGGACATGGCCGCCAGCAGCAGCAGGCGCATCACCAGCGCGAGGCCGAGGCCCAGCAGGCGGGCACGGTCGCGCTGCTGCGCCGGCAGCTTGTCGGCGAGGATCGCGACGAAGACCAGGTTGTCGATGCCCAGCACGATCTCCAGCACCACCAGGGTGAGGAGGCCGGCCCAGGCGGAGGGATCGGTCAGCCAGTCGAATGCGAACATGAGGGAGCGCCGGAGCGCCGTCGTCCTCCATGGAAAGGCCGACCACTATACAAGCTGGACATCACGCCACCGCGCCGGCCATGGCAGGCTCAGGCCAGCTCCCCGGGCGTCGCCGCGCTCACCACCCACAAGCGGTAAGGCACCGCCATCGGCTCGTTCGCATGGCGGCTGGCCAGCATCGTCATCAGCTCGACGTCCAGCTGCTGCACCCGCGCCTCGTCGCTCAGCATCGCCACCGCCGGGCTGGCCCGCACGCGCTTGCGCCAGCTTGCGTGGCTGCAGGGCACTTCCAGGTCCTGCGACCAGGTGCGCAGGTCGACGAAACCGGCCTCGGCCACCTCCTTCAGCCACAGCGGATGCAACCCGCTGCTGCTGTGCGCCGTCCAGCCGGGATTGCAGCCCAGGATCAGCCGCTCGCTGTCCTGCACCACGTTGCCGGTCAGCGGCAGCCATTCGTATTGCGCGATCAGCAGCCGCCCGCCGTGGCGCAGCCAGCCGCGCGCCAGCGCGAGCGTGCGCGGCCGCTCGCACGCCTGCCAGCATTGTCCGGCAGTGATCGCGTCGAACGAAGCCGCCGGAAAATCCGCGTTCTCCACCCGCGCCCGCCATTGCTTCACCACCACGCCGGCATGCCGGTCGAGCTCGGCGGCCTGGGCCAGCAGGGGCGCAGAATGGTCGATGCCGGTGAGCTCGCAGCCGCGCAGGGCCAGGCCACGCGCGACATTGCTGCCGCCACAATGCAGATCCAGCACGGTGCAGCCCGGCCACACGTTGCCGTCGGCGAGCAGGCGCTCGAAGAGCACCTCGGGAAACTCGGTGACCGGACGCAGGCGCTCGGTCGCGCCGCGCACGAAATCCTCGCTCACAGCCCCTCCTCTGCAGCGAAAGCCCCCAAGCGGGTCGGCGCCGCGTGGCCGCGGCATCGATCCGGGCCAGAGCGTAGCACCTGGCGCCGTTCGCGCCCGCGGGCGCTCCGCCCCACCCGTGCCGCCCCTGCCGGATGGAGGATTGCGCCCGCTCGCGCGAAACCGCCAAGATGCGGTATCGGGATGCGGCGCCGTGCGTTCCGGCGACGTCGTCCGTCAGGCGCATGGGTTTTCGTCCGATGGATGCACCGCGCCACAGCCAGCCACCCGCCACCGCTTCCGCCCTGCCCCGGCTGCCCGGCATCGGCGGGGCCCTGGGCCTGATCCTGCTGTACTTCGCGCTGCAGGTGGTGGCGGGCTTCGTGGCGGCGCTGCTGCTGGGCTTCGGCTACCGCCTCCTGCACGGCGCCGCGCCGGTCGACCTGACGGCGCTGATGGCGCGGCCAGACGTCAGCAGTGTCGTGGTGATCGCCACCTTGCTCGGCGCCGCGCTGACCACGCTGTGGGTGGCGCGGGCGCGCTGGCCGCAGCTGTGGCAGCAAGCCGCGCCGCCCGGCTTCGGCTTTACCGCGCCCACGGCGGCGTACTGCATCGCCGCGGTGGCACTGGGGTTGCTGGTGCCGCTGGTCGGCAGCAAGCTCACCGAACTGCTGGCCCACGGCCACGCCGTGCCGCAGGACGTCAAGCAACTGAGTGGCGGCGCCAGCACCGGCCTCCGCGTCGCGCTCACGCTGACGGTGACCAGCATCGGCCCGCTGGTGGAGGAACTGCTGTTCCGCGGCGTGCTGCTGTCCGCCCTGCTGCGCCGGCTGCGCACCGCCTGGGCGGTGCTGGCCAGCGCCGCGCTGTTCGCGCTGGTGCACCTGCCCGACCTGCGCTGGCTGTGGTACGCGCTGCCCAACCTCGCGCTGCTGGGCGTGGTGCTGGCCTGGCTGCGGCTACGCTCGGGCTCGTTGTGGCCGGCGGTGATCGCCCACGCCTGCAACAACCTGCTGGCGATGCTGGCGCTGTTCGTCTCGCTCTACCGCCCGGGCTGAGTCAGCCGATGACCCCGGCCTCGCGCAGGAGTCGCGCCGTCTCGAACAGCGGCAGGCCCATCACGCCGGAATAACTGCCTTCCAGATGCTCGACCAGGACCGCGCCGCGGCCCTGGATGGCATAGGCGCCGGCCTTGCCGAAGGATTCGCCGGTGGCGACATAAGCGGCGATGTCGGCTTCGTCGAGTTCCGCGAAACGCACCCGCGACACGCAGCACGCGCTGCGCTCGGCCTGTGCATCGACCAGCCACACCACCGAGATCACCGCATGCGTGCGGCCGGACAGGCGGCGCAGCATCGCCGCCGCATCGAACGCATCGCGCGGCTTGCCGAACACCTCGTCGTCCAGCACCACCTCGGTATCCGCCCCCAGCACACAGGTACCGGCCACGCCGGCCAGCGCGGCAAGCCCCGCCTGCGCCTTGTCGCGGGCGACCCGGCTCACGTATTCGCGCGGCGATTCCTGCGCGGCGCGCCGTTCGGGCACGTCCACGTCGATCGCCCGGAACGCCACGCCGAGCTGGTTCAGCAGCTCGCGGCGGCGCGGCGACTGCGAGGCGAGATAAAGCATGGATCGTTCCTTAGAGCCTGTTCAATGTCTCCGCGTGGCCCGCGCCGGGAGCTGTTTGCGCGCAGGCCAAGGAAGAACGAAGGAGTGGACGTCCGTCCACGACTGAGTGATGACACAGGCATGGGGGCAAACAGACCCGGCCCGAGGGCAACGCGAGCTACGCGGAGACATTGAACAGGCTCTTATAGCGTCAGGGCGTACTCGCGGAACTCCGTGTCGCGCTGCCAGCCCATCGACTCGTACAGCGCCTGCGCGGCCAGGTTGTCGTGCGCGGTAGACAGCGACAGGCTGGCCGCGCCGAGGTTTCTGGCCTGCGTGGCGGCGGCTTCCAGCAAGGCCTTCGCGACGCCTTGCCGCCGCGCGGAAGCGGCCACGAACATGTCGTTGAGCAACCAGGTCCGCACCATGCGCACCGAGGAAAACAGCGGATAGAGCTGGGTGAACCCCAGCGCCGCGCCGTGTCCGTCGTGCGCCAGCAGAATCATCGACTCGTTGAGGCGCAGGCGGGCGGTGAGGAATTCGCGCGCACCCGCCGGATCGGACGGCTTGCCGTAGAACTGGCGGTAGCCGTCGAACAGCGGCACCAGCATATCGAGGTCATGGAACGTGGCGCGACGTATCTCAAGCGACATGGGCAAACCCTGGGGAGGAGTCGTCCCGCAAGCTTAGAGCCTGTTTACGATCTCCGCATACCACCCAGCACGAACAGCACGGGAATGAAGGCCAGCAGGCCCAGCACCACGAGTGGCCCGCTCCAGGCAAACACCGCCGGCTCGATCGTGCGATCCACCAGCGACCGATGGATCAACCAGCCGCCGAGCGGCAGATTGAGCAGCAAGGCCGTGGCCGTGCCCGGCGCGTAACTGCGCGCGACGAGGCAGGCGACCAGATGCGGCGCCAGGACATTCAGCACCATCGCCAACGCATAGCCCGCCAGCAGATACGCACCGAAGCTGTGCCTGCCCCCCACCTCGGCCAGCCACGCCGCCAGCATGGCAAGCAGCGACAACACCAGCGCACCCAAGTGGAACATCCGCGGGTTCACGCGCCAGCGGGCGGGGCGTTTCGACCAGCCCGGCAGCAACCACGCCTCCTCGGCGTTGTGGGCGACCACGCCCAGTGCAAACAGCCAGCCGAGCAGCGACAGGCTCATCGACGCCTCAGGCGCGGTGGTAGGGATGCCCTGCCACGATGGTCGTGGCACGGTAGAGCTGTTCGGCCAGCACCAGCCGCACCAACATGTGCGGCAAGGTGAGCGGGCCCAGCGACCAACGCTGGTCGGCGCGCGCCAGCACGGCCGGTGCGTGACCATCTGGACCGCCGATCAGGAAAGCCAGCTCGCGCCCGGACATGCGCCACGCCGCAAGCTGTTCGGCCAGCTCCTCGCTGGACCAGGGTTTGCCGCGTCCGTCCAGCGCCACGACATGGCTGTCGCGCGGCAACGCGGCGAGAATCGCAGCGCCTTCATCCTGCATTGCCTTGGCATCGTCGCGACCCTTGCCGCGCGCGCCGGGCTTCAGCTCGACCAGTTCCAGCGGCAGCTCGTGCGAGAGGCGCTTGCGGTATTCGGCGAAGCCCTCCGCCACCCAGCCCGGCATGCGCTCCCCGACAGCGATCAGGCGCGCGCGCATGATCGCTGTCCAAGAATAAAAGCCGGCGCACAGCGCCAACGTTCGCCTCCTCTCCCCTTCGGGGAGAGGATTGAGGTGAGGGGCCGGGGCGCGCCAAGGCTCACATCGGAGCAGCTTTCCGCTGCGTTGCCAGCTTGCCGCGAAACCGTCCCCTCACCCCGGCCCTCTCCCCGAAGGGGAGAGGGAGAACACCATGCCCCACGTTCGCCTCCTCTCCCCTTCGGGGAGAGGATTGAGGTAAGGGACCGGGACTTGCCAAGGCTCACATCAGAGCAGCTTCCCGCTGCGTCGCCAGCTCGCCGCGGGACCGTCCCCTCACCCCGGCCCTCTCCCCGGAGGGGAGGGGGAGAACACCATGCCCCGCGTCCGCCTCCTCTCCCCTTCGGGGAGAGGATTGAGGTGAGGGGCCGGGACTTGCGAAGGCTTACATCGAAGCAGCTTTCCGCTGCGTTGCCCACTCGCCGCGAGACCGCCCCCTCACCCCGGCCCTCTCCCCGGAGGGGAAAGGGAGAAAGGCAAGTGCTCACCCCGCGCTCGCGGCGTCGACATCCTGCTCGCGATCGCCCACCGTCCACAGCCGCTCCAGGCCGTAGAACTCGCGGATGCGCGGCAGCATCACGTGGACGATCACGTCGCCCAGGTCCACCAGCACCCATTCGGCTTCCTGTTCGCCTTCCACGCCCAGCGGCATCACGCCCGCCTTCTTGGCGAACTTCACCACTTCGTCGGCGATGGATTTGACGTGGCGCGCGGAGGTGCCGGAGGCGATCACCAGCAGATCGGCGATGGAGGTCTTGCCGCGGACATCGATCTCGCGGACATCCTTGGCCTTCAGTTCTTCCAGCGCGGCGACGACGGTCTTGCGCAGTTCGGCCGTGGAGTCGGCCTTGGTCTTGCGGCTAGTGCTCAAGATAGGAGAGCCTCAGTGCGGAATCACGCGCCGGTGCGGCGCGGCGGCAGTATAACGCCCGCTGCCCGCGCCAACGTCAATGCGGCGCCAACGCCCGCCGTGCCAGCCGGTATTCGTGCATCAGCCGCGCCACCAGCTCGGCGGCGGGTTGCGGGCGCACCCGCGCGGCGGCCTGGCCACACCATTCGGAGAGCAGGTCGGCGCGGCCGGCCGCCGCCGCCGCACGCCGCAACGGCGCGGTGAGCGCGTTGAGTACGGGATAGGCCGGAAGCTCGTCCACCGCACCCTCCATGGCCTCCACGTAGCGGTTGCGAAGACCGCGCGCGGCGCGGCCGGAGAAGCTGCGAATGGTGGCCACGCGATGATCCTCCGCTGCGGCCAGGTCGTGCTTCCACGCCTCGGCCGCCGAGGATTCCGGACAGGCGAGGAAGGCCGTGCCGAGCTGGCTGGCCGCGGCGCCCAGCACCTCGGCAGCCAGCATGCCGGCACCGTCCATGATGCCGCCCGAGGCAATCACGGGGATGTCCCTGCCACTGGCGGCGACCGCGCTTGCCGCCAGCGGGATCAGCGCGAACAGGCCGATCAGCGGCGTCTCGCCCGCGTGCAGGAAGCCGCCGCGATGGCCGCCCGCCTCGGCGCCTTGCACGCACACCGCATCGGCGCCGCGCTCGGCCCAGGCGCGCGCCTCCGCCGCTGTGGTGGCGGTGCCGATCACATAGATGCCGCGGCGCTTGAGTTCCTGCATCTGCGTGGGCGCGAGCAAGTCGAACGCGAAGCTGGCCACGGCGGGACGCGCTTCGCACAACGCGGCGAATTGCTCGGAGAAGCGCGGCGCCCAGCGCGCCGGCAGGCTGGTGCGGACGCTCAAACCTTCGCGCTCCATCAGCGCATCGAGACGCGCCCGCGCCCGCGTCACGGCAGCCGGATCGGGTGCGACTTCGTCGGGCAGCACGAACAGGTTCAACGCGAACGGCCGGTCAGTCAGCGCGCGAATCCTTGCCGCCTGGTCGAGGATGGCCTGCGGCTCGGTATAGCCCGCACCCAACGAACCGAGGCCGCCGGCGTTTGACACCGCGGCGACCAGTTCCGGCGTGGTGGCGCCGGCCATCGGCGCCTGGACAAGGGGGCATTCGATGCCCAGCCGCTGTACAAACGAGGACATGCGCATCATCCGTTGCAGGGGATCGCGACATTATCGGCCCGCCACGTCCATGCGGCATGAACCCGGCATGGCGGATATGTCGCATCCGCCATGCCGCGGATACCTCAGCCGCCGCTGCTCGTCGCGGTGGCGGCATCCTGCTTCATCTTCATTGCGTCGTCCTTCTTCATCATGTCGCCGTGCTTCATGGCCTTGGACTTCATCGTGTCCTTCTTCATCTTCATCGCATCCTTGTGCATGGAACCCTTCATCGCGTCCTTGGATTGCATGGCATCGTGCGACATCGCCGAACCGGAGCTGGCGGGCATGGCGTCCTGGGCGAAGGCAGGCGCGAAGGCGAAGGCGCTGACGGCGGCGGAAAGCGCGAGGGCGGCGAGCGTGCGTGCGTTCATGGGCTGAATCCTTGAATGAGAAAAGGGATGGAGACGGGCGCACCGCCTCCATTCGCTGCTTCGTTGCTCACCGGGCGCCGGTTACCTCAATGTTTCGACAACAGCCGACCGCCCATCGCTGCGTTCACCGCCACCACGATCGTTACCGCCAGCGCATGGGTGAGCAGGTCGGTGGCGGCGGCGTCGAAGGCGTGGCAGATCTCCAGCAGGCTGGCCGAGGCAGCCGCGCTGGCCAGGCCCACCAGCAGCGCGGTGAGCAGCGGGCGCAACGGGCAGGCGCGGCGCAGCAGCCCCACCAGCAGCGCCGACAGGGGAATCGAGAAGGCGATGATGAAAACCAGGCAGTCGGCGGACTGGTGCAAGGTGGCGATGCTGGTATCCGGCGCCAGCCAGGTACGCAGGCAACCCAGGCCGCTGGCGCCGATCCACAACAGCGCCGGCGGCAGCGGCAGCCAGGCCCAGGCCCGCGAACGTCCCGGCACCGCCAGCGCGAACGCAGCCCAGGCTGCCGTGACCGCGGTCAGCACCGCACCCAGCGCGGCCCAGGCCAGGTCGGGCGCACCGGCCCAGCGGCGCAGCATGGGCGCTTCGCCGTAATGCGCGAACAGCAGCAGCGCGAACGCCGTCACCAGCGCCAGCCAGCCCAGCGTGCGCAGCCACGGCGGCAGCAGACGCCGTACCGGCATCAGCTCGGCACCGAGCGCGTCGATCAGGGCTTGGTGGCGTGGTTCGGACATGGTGCTCAGGAATCTCCGTGCAGGCGGTTGCGCAAGGCCTTCAGGGCGCGGTGCAGGTTCACTTTCAGGGCGCCGGTGTTGCGACCGGTCTGCGCGGCAGCCTCGGCCAGCGACTGCTCGCGCAGGCCCAGCTGCTCCACCGCCTCGCGCTGGCCGGGCGGCAGCTGGGCGATGGCTTCGCGCAGTTGCCGCGCCTGTTGTCGGCGCTCGGCATCCATGCTGGCGTCGTCGCGGTCAGGCTGGTTGTCCAATGCGAACTCGTCGTGCAGCTCGCGGCGCCCGCGCCGGCCGTGGCTGCGCAGCGCGTCGATCGCGCGGCGGCCGGCGATCGCGCTCAGCCAGGCGTCGTAGGAGCGCGCCGGGTCGTAGGTGTGGCGCACACGATGCACGGTAAGCAAGGTCTCCTGCACTACGTCGTCCAGCGCATCCGTCGCCACGCCCTGGCGTCGCGCCACCGCGCGGATCAGCGCCACCGAATCGGCCAGCACGCGCTCGTACGCGCGGCGATCGCCCGCCTGCGCGGCGGCCATCCACACGGCACGCTGCCGATCGGCCTGTTCGCTGGCGCTGGCGGGTTCGGCGGACACGGTGGCGCGGCGATCCAGTGTCGGGAGGAGACCGCCATCTAGTACCAAGCTGCCGTCGGCGGTCAAGGGTGTCGTTCCGTGCCATGGGTTCTTTCGGTGATTCGCCGGGTCCGGCGCGCCGGTTACCTCATCGCGATGCATGTAACCGGACGCGCTGCAGCGACGAATCACCGACAGACCTCCACATCGGACGATCCACCATGCTCCTGCTGATCCTTGCCTACCTCGGCGGCGTGCTCACCATCCTCAGTCCCTGCATCCTGCCGGTGCTGCCCTTCGTGTTCGCCCGCGCCGACCGCCCGTTTCTGAAGAGCGGCCTGCCGATGCTGGCCGGCATGGCGCTCACCTTCGCGCTGGTCGCTACGCTGGCGGCGGTGGGCGGCGGCTGGGCGGTGCACGCGAACCAGTACGGCCGCGCCGTGGCGCTGGTGGTGCTGGCCTTCCTCGGCCTTACCCTGCTTTCCGCGCACGTCGCCGAATGGCTGACGCGGCCGTTCGTGGCCCTGGGCAACAAGCTCACCCAACGCAGCGAGGGTGACGGCGAATCGATCTGGGGCGCGGTGGGCCTGGGGATAGCCACCGGCCTGCTGTGGGCGCCGTGCGCGGGACCGATCCTTGGCCTGCTGCTGACCGGCGCCGCGCTCAAGGGTGCCAGCGTCACCACCACCTTGCTGCTGCTCACCTACGCGCTGGGCGCGGCGACCTCGCTGGCGCTGGCGCTGGCGATCGGCGGCAAGGTGTTCGCGCTGATGAAACGCTCGCTGGGCGCGGGTCAATGGGTACGCCGCGCGCTGGGCGTGCTGGTGCTGGCCGGCGTGGCCGCGATCGCCATGGGGGCGGACACCGGCCTGCTCACCCGCGTCTCGCTGGCCGGTACCAACCGCATCGAGCAGCACTTGATCGACGCCGTGCGGCCGATGCCCGCCGCCGCGGCACCCGCGCCCAAGCCTGGCGAGGCATTGCCGGTGGAAGGCACGCTGCCCTCGCTGTCCGGCGCCACCGGCTGGTTGAACAGTGCGCCGCTCACGCCCGCGTCGCTGCGCGGCAAGGTGGTGCTGGTGGATTTCTGGACCTACTCCTGCATCAACTGCCTGCGCTCGCTGCCCTACGTCGAAGCCTGGTACGACAAGTACAAGGATCACGGCCTGGTGGTGATCGGCGTGCACTCGCCCGAGTTCGCCTTCGAGAAGGATCCGGCCAACGTGGCCGCCGCGGTGAAGCGCCTGGGTGTGACTTATCCGGTGGCGCTGGATTCGGATTACGCGGTCTGGCAGGGCTTCAACAACGAATACTGGCCCGCCGATTACTTCATCGACGCGCAAGGCCAGATCCGCCATCACTACTTCGGCGAAGGCGGCTATGCCGAAGGCGAGGACGCCATCCGCCAGCTGCTGACCGAAGCCGGCAACACCCAGCTGCCCGGCGGCTACGTGCAACCCGGCGCGAAAGGTGCGCAAGCAGCCATCTCCAGCGACGACGACCGCTCTCCCGAAACCTATGTGGGCTACGCACGCGCCGAAGGCTTCGCCAGCGGACAAGTCGCGCACGACGAAACCTTCACCTACCGTGCGCCTGCGCAGCTCACCGCCAACCAATGGGCGCTCGCCGGCCGCTGGATCGTGCAGACGCAGGATGCCGCGCTGGACACCGCGGGCGGCTCCATCTCCTATCGCTTCCGTGGCCGCGACCTGCACCTCGTGCTTGGCCCCGGCAAGGACGGCAAGCCAGTGCGCTTCCGCATCACGCTGGATGACCAGGCCCCCGGCGCCGACCACGGCATGGACACCGACGCTGCGGGCAACGGTACTGTCACCGCGCAGCGCCTGTACCAGCTCGTGCGCCAGGCTCACGGCAATGGCGAGCACACTTTCACCATCACCTTCCTCGACCCCGGCGTGCGCGCCTACGCGTTCACGTTCGGCTGATTTTTTTCGGATGCCCGGCTCGCCCGCTTCCTGTCGGCGAGCCGGGCGACGAGTCCGGCGCATCTCCGGACTCGCCTCCGCGGTCAGGCACGACGTGCTTGATCGCGTGCGGCACATGCCATTGCCGCACGCAACTGCAATCGGCTCATGCGTATCTGTGATGGAGGTCTGTCATGTCCCGCATCGATGAATCCCTCGCGATGGATCGCCGCCGTTTCCTGCGCGCCACGCTCTGTGGCGGTGCCCTGCTGGCGGTGGGCGGCAGCTACGCCCTGCCCCGCCTGCTGGCCGCCGGCGCGGAAGGCGGCGTGCCCGCACTGGTGCACACGCCGCCCGGCGACGTGGTGCTGGAGTGCTTTGCCGACGATGGCCGCGACCTCGGTCCCTGCCACGTGCCCCGGCTGGTGCTTACCGACGCGCAATGGCGGGCGCGGCTGTCGCCGCTCGCTTTCGAGGTGATGCGCCGCGACGGCACCGAGCGCGCCTTCAGCGGCTCGCACGAACGCCCGGCGCAACGCGGCATCTTCCGCTGCGTTGCCTGCGCCACCGCGCTCTACAACGCCGCCACGGAATTCGACTCCGGCACCGGCTGGCCCAGCTTCTGGCGACCGATCGCGAAACAAAACGTGATCGAAACCCGCGACGACAGCCTTGGCATGGAACGCGTCGCCATCAGCTGCGCTGGCTGCGACAGCCACCTCGGCCACGTGTTCAATGACGGGCCGCCGCCGACGGGGTTGCGTTATTGCATGAATTCGGTGGCGTTGCGGTTTATCCCGAGGACGGCATGAGCTGACGCACACCGTCGGCTGGACGGATAGACGCGTGCCCGGTGCTGGTCGCTCGCTGCGGTTCGCTATGGCATGCTCGATATCTCGCGATCATCGACCAGGCCTGCACCATGCAAGCTGCACGATCCGATGCCCATGACACCCACGTGCTGATCACCGGCGCCGGTCCTACCGGCCTCGTGCTGGCGCTGTGGCTGACCCGGCTCGGCATTGCCGTACGGATCATCGACAAGACCGCCGAAGCAGGAAGCACCTCGCGCGCCTTGGCGGTGCAATCGCGCACGCTGGAGTTTTACCGGCAGGTCGGCCTGGCCGATGCGGTTGTCAGCCGTGGCGTCCAGATTGCCGGCGTCAATCTGTGGGTCAGAAGCAGCAAGGCCGCACGGGTGCCTTTCGGGCAGATCGGCAAGGGCCTTAGCCCGTTTCCGTTCGGGCTGGTCTTTCCGCAGGACGCCCACGAGCGACTGCTGATCGAACGGCTGGAGGCACTGGGAGTGACGGTGGAGCGTCAGACCGAGCTGCTCGCATTTGACCAGTCGCATGACGGCGTGCGCGCCACGCTCAGGCTGCCCGATGGCACGGAGGCAACCTGCCATGCGGCCTATCTTGCCGGTTGCGACGGCGCGCGCTCGACGGTCAGGAACGGGTTGGGGTTCACCTTTCCCGGGGGAACTTACACACAGCGGTTTTACGTCGCTGACATACAAGCCAAGGGCCCGACCACCGACCATGAGCTGCATATCGATCTCGACGACGCCGACTTTCTCGCGGTCTTCCCGCTCAAGGAACAGGGCTGCGTACGCCTGGTCGGCACCGTGCGCGAACCCGCCGATGAAAACGGCGAACTGACGTTCGACGACATCAGTCCACGCGCGATCGCACATCTCGGACTCGACGTCGTGAAGGTGAACTGGTTCTCGACCTACCACGTGCATCACCGGGTGGCACCGTCCTTCCGGCAGGGGCGTGTGTTTCTGCTGGGCGACGCCGCGCATATCCACAGCCCGGCCGGCGGCCAGGGCATGAATACCGGCATCGGCGATGCGGTAAACCTGGCATGGAAACTTGCCGCCGTGTTGAACCAGCACGCCACCGAGAGCCTACTCGATACCTACGAGGTTGAACGAATCAGGTTTGCCCGTCGACTGGTTGCCACGACGGATCGTGGCTTTACCCTGGCCACCAGCGAAGGCCGGCTCGCACGGCTTGTCCGCACGCAACTGATTCCAGTGATTGCACCCCTGTTGTTCCGGTGGTCGCCAATGCGGCGATTTCTGTTCCGCACGATGTCGCAAATCGGCATCGAGTATCGGCACAGCAGGCTGAGTGCAGGCAAAGCCGGTGCCGTGCATGGCGGCGATCGCTTGCCATGGGTCCGCGTCCCAGCGGCACGGGACAATGTGCAGCACGACAATTTCGGCCCGCTCGAATCGTTGGCGTGGCAGGTGCATGTCTACGGTGCATTACATGTGGACCTGAGTGCGGCATGTGCCGAGCACCAGCTTTCGATCCATGTATTCGGGTGGAACGCCGACATGAAACGCGCCGGCTTCAAACGCGATGGGCTCTACCTGATTCGCCCTGATGGCTACGTCGCGCTTGCCGCTCCTGACCAAGATCCACGGCGATTGCACGACTACTTGCATGCACACGACGTGGCATGCACACGGCATGCAAAAACAATGAGCGAACTACGGACGACTAGTCGCGATAAGGCGCCAGCAATGCGGGGGTGTCGAACAGACCTGTCGGCAGCAGGTAACGGGGATCGCGCCCAGCGGCAAGCAACTCACGGATGCGCGTCGCGGAGATTTCCAGCGGTGTGACCGTCAGCTCGATCACCATGCCGGCCGGCTGACCGCGTAGAGCATCGACATCATCGCTACGGCGCGGCACCACCTCATGCAGCAACTCGTCGGAAAGCACCGCCGGAACACCCGGCCGGCTCAGCACGCCGATATGTGCGACGTCGAACAATTCGCGCCAACAGTGCCACGTCGGCAATCCCGCAAACGCATCGGCGCCAAGCAACAGCACCAGTGGGCGGTCATTTTGCTCCGCACGCAGCTCGATCAACGTATCGATGGTGTACGAAGGTCCGTCGCGCTCCAGCTCGCGCGCATCCAGCACCAGCCGCGGCTGGCCGGCCAGCGCCGCGCGCAGCATCGCCACCCGCTCCGCGGCGGAAGCCAATGGTGCCGCCCGGTGCGGCGGCACGTTGGCCGGCATCAACCTTACCTCCGCATCCAGCAGCTCGGCGGCCTCCCACGCGACGGTGAGATGGCCGATGTGCACGGGATCGAAGGTGCCGCCGAAAATCGCAAGCGGGCGAGCGCTCATCGCGCGACCTCCGCTGCAACTGGTGCGAGCCGAAGTGCGATCATGAAGGATTGTCGCGAGCACCCATCACTCACCCCAGCGGGGAGAGGGAACAAAGCAGGCGGCACGGCGATCATGCGAGCGCCCGCGCCACCCGCGGCTCCGCCATCGCCGCGATCAGACGTTCGGCCTCGCGCCAGGCCTCGCCCTGCTCCCGCCCCTTGGCGATCCGGTCGATGCGCGAAGCGCGTGTCAGGCAGGCCAGCCAATGTTCGCGCGGCGCGCGACGCAATGCCTTGCGGAACAGCTGCTCGCGCGCCGGCCAGAGGCGTTCGGCACGCGCCTGGGCGGCGAGATCGGGTGCGTTGGCGAGGCGCAGGGCCAGCTGCAGCTGGTTCACCAGCCAGCCCATCATGGCGATCAACTCATCGCCCTCGGCACGCAATCCAGCAAGGATGCGCAGCGCACGGGCGCCTTCGCCCGCCAGCGCGGCGTCGGTGAGCTTGAACACGTCGTAGCGCGCACTGTCGGCAACCAGGCTTTCCATCGCATCGGCGTCGATGCGGCTGCTGTCGCCTGCGCGCAGCACGACGAGCTTGTCCACTTCCTGCGCGGCAGCGAGCAGGTTGCCTTCCACGCGTTCGGCCAGCAGGGCCGCAGCATCGGGCGTAGCGGCGAGACCGCGCGATGCGAGCCGCGCGCCAATCCAGGCTGCCCATTCGTTGGGCCGGGGCGCGTTGAATACCACCATGGTGCCGGCAGCGTCGAGCTTCTTGCTCCAGGCGCCGTCGTGCTTGCTGCTCCACTCCATCGCGGTGATCAGCAAGGTGACGTCGGGCGGCGGATCGGCACAGAACTCGCCGATCGCCTTGGCGCCGTCGACGCCGGGCCGGCCCGTGGGCAGGCGCAGGTCAAGCAGGCGGCGCGTGGCGAACAGCGACATGCCGGCGGCGGCACGGGCAAGATCGTCCCAGTCGAAATGCTGGCCGACCTCAAGCACCTCGCGCTCGGCGTAGCCGAGCCGCTTCGCCTGCGCGCGCAGCGCGTCGGCGGCTTCCAGCACCAGCAATTCCTCGCCCGCGAGCAGATAGACCGGCGCCAGGCTGTCAGCGGCCAGCGCCTTCTGCCATTGCGCGGGAGCCAGCGGCATCAGGGCTGGCCGGTAGAGGATGCCGGCGCCGGTGCGGCCTGCGGGTGCCGGGCAGCGGCCTCGAGGCGGAACATGATCGCCTGCACCATGTCGTCGACCAGGCTGCCCTGGATCTGCTGCACCTGCGCGGCGTTGCCCACGGTATCGGTGGAGTCGTAGCTGTATTCGCGCTGCATGTCGATGCGCTGGTGTGGTACCAGGTTCTTGCCGTCGGCGCCGTTCACGTCGAACTCGACCTGGTAGCGCACCGCGTATTCGGTGATGCGCGCATAGCCGCCCTGGGTCAGCGATTCGGTGCCGAACGCGGCCACTGGGACGCGCAGCTCGGCGACGCCGGCACCGGCCTGGTCCTCGACGTCGACATTGGCGCTTTCCAGCGCGCGGGTCAGCTTGCGCTCCAGGTCGCCGCCGCCGGAGACGGTGAGATGCACGTGGCTCATCGCAGGCGGCAGCGCAGCGTTGCGGCGCAGGTGGAAGCCGCAGGCACTCAGGACGAGGGCGGCGGCGAGCGGCAGCGCGACACGGAGCATGCGGTTCATGGCTTTCATCCTGCGACGATGTTGACGATCTTGCCCGGCACCACGATCACTTTGCGCACGGCGAGGTCCTTGAGGAAGGCGGCCACGTGCGGCTGCGCCAGCGCCAGCGCCTCCGCCTCTTCCTTGCCGGCGTTGGCGGGCACCTCGATGGTGCCGCGCAGCTTGCCGTTGACCTGCACCGCGAGGGTCAGACTGTCGCGCACCAGCGCGCTTTCGTCCACGGCCGGCCAGGGCTGGTCCTCCAGCACGGCCTCGGCATGGCCCAGCACCTGCCACAGGTGGTGGCTGACGTGCGGCACCACCGGGTTCAGCAGCAGCACCATGGTTTCCAGCGCCTCGTGGCGCACCGCGCGACCCTGCTCGCTCATGTCGGCGAACTTGTTCACCGCGTTGAGCAGCTCCATCAGCGCGGCGATGGCGGTGTTGAAGGAATGGCGGCGGCCGAAGTCGTCGCTCACCTTCTGGATGGTTTCGTGCAACTGGCGGCGCAACGCCTTCTGGCCGGCGTCCAGTTGAGCGGGATCGGCCACCGGGTGGTTCGGCTGCGCGGCATGCGTGGTGACCTCGCGCCAGAAGCGGCGCAGGAAGCGCGCCATGCCTTCCACGCCGGCCTCGTTCCACTCCAGCGACTGTTCCGGCGGCGCGGCGAACATCGAGAACAAGCGCACCGTGTCGGCGCCGTACTTGCCCACCATGGCCTGCGGGTCCACGCCGTTGTTCTTGGACTTGGACATCTTCTCGGTGCCGCCGATCTTCACCGGCTGACCGTCGGCCTTGAGCAGCGCGCCGACCACGCGCGCCTTGTCGTCGCGCTGGATCTCCACGTCGGCAGGATTGATCCAATCCTTCGAACCGTCGGCGTTGTCGCGGTAGAACGTCTCGGCGATCACCATGCCCTGGCACAGCAGGTTGGTGGCCGGTTCGTTCGACTGCACCAGGCCCGCGTCGCGCATCAGCTTGTGATAGAAGCGGAAGTACAGCAGGTGCAGGATGGCGTGTTCGATGCCGCCGATGTACTGGTCGACCGGCAGCCAGTAGTTGGCGCGCCCATCCACCTGCGCATCGGCACCCGGCGAGGTGTAGCGCGCGTAGTACCAGCTCGACTCCATGAAGGTGTCGAAGGTGTCGGTCTCGCGCTCGGCCGGGCCGCCGCACTGCGGGCAGGTGCACTTGCGCCACTCGGGATCGGCCTTGATCGGCGACTGCACGCCGCTGAAGGCCACGTCCTCGGGCAGCACCACCGGCAGTTGGTCTTCCGGCACCGGCACCGCATCGCACTTCGGGCAATAGATGACGGGGATCGGGCAGCCCCAGTAGCGCTGGCGGCTGACGCCCCAGTCGCGCAGGCGCCAGTTCACCCGGCGCAAGCCCTTGTCTTCGGCTTCGAGCTTCGCGGCGAGGTAGTCGAAAGCCTCGCGGTAGTTCCTGCCGTCCAGCGCGCCGGAGTTGATCACGCGCATGTCGGCACGGGTCTTGTCGCCGTACCACTCCTGCCACTGGGCGGCATCGTAGGTTTCGTCGCCGGCCGCGATCACCTGCCGGATCGGCAAGCCGTACTTGTGCGCGAACTCGAAATCGCGCGCATCGTGGCCGGGCACCGCCATCACCGCACCGGTGCCGTAGCCCATCAGCACGAAGTTGGCCACCCACACCGGCACCTTGTCGCCGCTGACCGGATGGATGGCGAACAGGCCAGTGGCCATGCCGCGCTTTTCCTGGGTTTCCAGCTCAGCTTCGGAAACGCCGCCGTGCTTCAGTTCGTCGAGGAAGGCAGCCAGCTGCGGGTTGTGCTGCGCGGCCTTCAGCGCCAGTGGATGCTCGCCTGCGATGGAGACAAAGGTGACGCCCATCAAGGTGTCGGGACGCGTGGTGAACACAGTCAGCGGCGCGGCCTCGCCTTCCACCGCGAAGTGGATCTCCAGGCCTTCGCTGCGGCCGATCCAGTTGCGCTGCATGGTCTTCACCGCGTCGGGCCAGCCGGGCAGCGTGTCCAGGCCGTCGAGCAGATCCTGCGCGTAGTCGGTGATGCGCAGGAACCACTGCGGGATCTCGCGCTTTTCCACCACCGCGCCCGAACGCCAGCCGCGGCCATCCACCACCTGTTCGTTGGCGAGCACGGTCTGGTCCACCGGGTCCCAGTTCACCACGCTGTTCTTGCGGTAGGCCAGGCCCTTCTTCATCAGCCGGGTGAACATCAACTGTTCCCAGCGGTAGTACTCGGGGCGGCAGGTGGCGAACTCGCGGGTCCAGTCGATCGCGTAGCCCAGCGACTTGAGCTGGCTGCGCATGTGCTCGATGTTGGCGTAGGTCCACTTGGCCGGCGCGGTCTTGTTCTTGATCGCGGCGTTTTCGGCGGGCAGGCCGAACGCGTCCCAGCCCATCGGCTGCAGCACGTTCTTGCCCTGCATGCGCTGGTAGCGGCTGATCACGTCGCCGATGGTGTAGTTGCGCACGTGGCCCATGTGCAGCGCGCCCGACGGATACGGCAGCATCGAGAGGCAGTAGAACTTCGGCCGCGCCGGGTCTTCCTTCACCTCGTAGGCGTGCTGCGCGCCCCAGTACTGCTGGGCGGCGGCTTCCACCGTCTGCGGCTGATAGTCCTGCTCGGTCTTGCTGGTGTCGTGGGTGTCTTGCATGGTTCCGTAGCCGTGGTCTTTGCGGGCAGCGTGGCGCGGGGTGGCGGGCTGCCGGGAGAACGGATCAGATTAGCAGAACACCCGCCGTTCCCTGCCGGCTGCCGGCCTCAGCCGTCGGGGCACGCCGGCCGGTTGCCGGCCTCGTAAACCCGCGCCGTGCCCGCGATGCGGTTCGCCAGCTCGGCCAGCGCCTGCTGGTGGGCAGCCACCAGCGCGTCATAGCCCGCGCCTGCCGGCTCGCTGACCTGGCTGGTGCAGGAAAACGCGTCCTGGCCGCCCGAACCCCCGGTGAGGCGCAGGCTCCACGCAGCCTCGATCAGCGCGTGGCCACCGGGCATCGACTCGAAGCGACGGACGTCCAGCACGATGCGCAGGCGCGGCTGGCCGTTGCCGGGCAGGCCGTTCATGTCCGGCACGCCCAGCGCACGACTCAGGTCGGCGGACAACGCGCCGCGGATCTCGTCACCCAGCGGCGCGATCCAGCGCTCGCCGTCCAGCGGCTGCATGCCCTGCCCCCCGGTGCGCACCACCAGCTGCGGCACGTCGACCTGGGCCGGCACGCTGACCGGCAGCAGTTCGAACGGATACAGGGCCGGCGCGATGCGCGCCGCGGGGCCGGCCTGCGTCGCCAGCGTGTAGTAGTGCATGGGGGCGGAGGCGCAGCCGGCGAGGCCCAGCGCGACGGCGCCGGCGAGTATCCACGAGCGGCTCATGGCTGGCTCCTGTTGGCGGGGGCGGCGGGCTTCGGCCCCGCCGGCTTCGGGTCGGCCGGGCGACCGCGCAGCAGCGATTCCGGATGCACGCCGAGATAGTCGGTGAGCACGCGCAGCGAGCGCATCGTGCGTTGCAGTTCCTGCATCGTGTTGCCCAGGTTCTGCTGCAGCGGCGAATCGGCCGACAGCGTATCGTTGGCCGTGCCCAGCGTCTTGCGTGCGTCGTGCATGGTGTCGTTGATCGCAGGCAGGGTCTGGCCGTTCACCTGCTTCAACGTGGCGTCGAGGCTGGCCAGCGAGTCGTTGAGGTGGTTGCCGATCTGGTCGAACGGGACCTTGTCCAGCTTGTCCACGATGTCGGCCATCTGCTCCTGCAGCTTGTCGAAGCTGCCCGGCGCGGTGGGAATCTCCAGCGGCCGCGCATCGGGATCGTAGTGCGCCTGCGTCGCATGCGGCAGGAAGTCCATCGAGATGTAGAGCTGGCCGGTGAGCAGGTTGCCGGTGCGCGCCTGCGCGCGCAGGCCGTGCTCGACCAGCTTGCCCACCATGTGCGAGAGATCGGCGTTGTCGCCGTGGGCCTTCGCCAGCGCCACCAGCTTGGCATTCGCTTGCCCCAGCCGCTCGGGGTAGATCACGGCGCCGACGATGAACGGGAAGCGCTGGGCCTTCTCGTCATAATCCATGCGGATCGACACCACCTTGCCGAAGTTCATCCCGAGGAACTCCACCGGCGCGCCCACCGCCAGCCCGCGCAGCGGCTGGTCGAAACGCATGCGGATGTAGCGCGGCTCGCCGTCGGGCGGCGCCATCGCGGCGGTCTCGTCGCCAAACAGGCTGAAGTTGGCGCCGTCGGACGCCGGCGTGGCATCGTGCGGACCGCCCGGATCCTGGAAGGCCACGCCGCCGGCCAGCACGGTGGCCAGCGACTGGGTATTGAGCTTGAGCCCGTCCGCGCCCAGCGACACGTCCACGCCGCTGGCGTTCCAGAAGCGGGTGGAGGTATCCACGAAGCGGTCGTTCGGGCTGTCGATGAACACCGCGAGCGACACGCCTTTGCCGTCTTTGTCCAGCTGGTAGGACACCACCCGGCCCACCTGGATGCGGCGGAAGTACACCGGCGAGCCGATGTCGAGCGAACCGAGGTCGTCGGCATGCAAGGTGTAGCTCTTGCCCGGTTCGCCGTTGGTCACCGCGGGCGGATTCTCCAAGCCTTTGAACTCGTCCTCCGGCTCGCTGGAATCGCCGGTGTCTGCACCGATGTAGGCGCCTGAGAACAGCGTATCCACGCCGGAGACGCCGCCCAGGCCGATGCGCGGGCGCACCACCCAGTAACGCGTGTCCTTGGTGGCGAAAGCCTTCGCGCTCTTGTCCAGCGCCACCTTCACCAATACGTGGCTGCGGTCGCCGCTGAGGCGGATCTTGTCCACCTTGCCGATCACCACATCCTTGTATTTCACCGGCGTCTTGCCATCGGCGAGGCCTTGCGCGCTCTGGAAGCTGATCGTGATGTCGGGCCCGGCCTGCAGCCAGCTGTTCACCACCAGCGACACGCCCACGATCGCCGCCAGGATCGGCACCAGCCAGATCAGCGAGGCGTTCGTGCGCCGCTTGCGCAGTACCGGGCGCGGCAAGGCGTCGCCGCCTGGCGATGGCGGTGCGCCGGATTGCTCGTCAGTCATCGGAATCTTCCTTGCCGTCCCAGATCAGCCGGGGATCGAAACACATCGAGGCGAACATGGTCAGCACCACGGTCAGGCCAAAGAACACTACGCCGGGCAGCGGCTCCACCAGGCTGAAGTAGCCGAAGCGTACCAGCGCGGTGAGCAGCGCCACCACGAACACATCGAGCATCGACCAATAGCCGATCAACTCCACCAGCCGGTACAGCTGCGCGCGCTGCCGCCGTGCCCAGCTGCTGCCGCGGTGGCAGCTGATCAGCAAGGTGCCGAGCGCGAGGAATTTCAGCATCGGCAC
Source organism: Dyella agri (assembly GCF_044904705.1). Lineage (NCBI taxonomy): Bacteria > Pseudomonadati > Pseudomonadota > Gammaproteobacteria > Lysobacterales > Rhodanobacteraceae > Dyella > Dyella agri. The sequence continues at coordinate 328,549 of NZ_JADIKL010000004.1, read as the reverse complement.
CATGATGCTGGCGCAGAACACGATCACCGCCAGCCCCGGCGATCCCTTCACCCACAGCTCTACCACGCCGCTCAGGATGGTGTTGTCGTCGATGTCGCCCAGGCTCGCCGTGCGCATGATCGGCAACAGGTTGGCAGGGATGTACATCAGGAACGCGGCGATCAGCAGCGCCCAGGTGCGCGTATAGACCGCCTGCTTGCGCCGGTGCAGCGTCGAGCCGCAGCGCGGACAGGCCAGCGTGCCGCCGTCGTCCTCGACGCCCGCGGCATGGCAGACCTGGCCGCAGACGTGGCAGCCGATCAGGCCGAGCTCGGCGGCGCGGGGCAAGGCGCTCATGGCAACTCCTCCGCGTGCTCGTCGCGGGTCTCGTCCCACAGCCGGGTGAGGTCGATACCGGCGAACACGGTGATCAATAGCATCAGCGCGCCATAGGCGTAGATGCCCGGGTCGGGGAGCACGTCGAAATACAGGTGCGCCTTGACGATGGACACCAGCGCACCGAGCACGAACACCTCGCTCATCGTCCACGGCCCCAGGTGATGCAGCGCCACCATCAGCTGGCGGAAGCCTGGCGCACGGCGGCCGTTGCGCGCATACATCAGCAGCCAGCCGAGGATCAGGATCTTGCCCAGCGGAAACACGAACAGCGTGCCTGCCGCCAGCACCGCCACCACTTGCGAGTGGTCGACCCACATCATGTGGATCATGTCCCACAGCGTGGCGTCCACGTACTGGCCGTTCAGGCCCAGCGTCACGATCGGCCACAGCGTGGCCTGCACGAACACCACCAGCGCGGTCAGCACCAGCGCCAGCATGGTCTTCGCGGGCATGCCGCGGCAGCGCTCCAGCACCGCGCCGCAGCGGGCGCACTCGGCCACCTCGCCCCTCGCCAGGGGGTGACGGCGATGCACGGTGTCGCAGTGCTCGCAGATCAGCAGCGCCGGAGCAGTCGTGTCGATGCAGTGCGGGGTTGACGCGTCCATGCGGCAATTCTCGCAAATCCGGCCGGCTTGCGGCTGAAGCCTCGTCGATTCCCTTGATATGCTCGCCGGCACCCCGATGTGGGGAGTTTCCCCTTTGCTGGAACCCGCCGTGACCGACGCCACCCTCGACCACGTCTTCGACGTCACCGAACAGAATTTCGAGGCCGAGGTCATCAGTGCCTCGCTGGACACCCCGGTGCTGGTCGACTTCTGGGCCACCTGGTGCGGCCCCTGCAAGACGCTGGGCCCGCTGCTGGAACAGCTCGCCGCCGAGTACAAGGGCGCGTTCCGCCTCGGCAAGGTGGACGTGGACAAGAACCAGCAGCTGGCCGCGATGTTCGGCATCCGCAGCGTGCCCACCGTGATGCTGGTGAAGGACGGCCAGATCGCCGACGGCTTCGCCGGCGCCTTGCCGCTGGGCCAGCTGCGCGAATTCCTCGAACGCCACGTGCAACCGCTGGAAAGTGAGTCCGAAGCAGCCGAAGCGCCCGCCGAGACGCCGGAAGCGGCGATCAACCGCCTGCAGCAGGCTATCGCCGCCGAGCCCGAGCGCGCCGAACTGAAACTCGACCTCGCGGTGGCGCTGGCCCTGGCCGGCCATAGCGACGCCGCCGCCGCCGAGCTCGACGCCCTGCCCGCCAATCTCGCCACCGATGCGCGCGCGGTGCGCCTGCGCCAGCAGCTGGAACTGGCGCGCGTGCTGAAGGACGCACCCGCGCAAGCCGAGCTGGAGCAGCGCGTGGCGACCGACGCCGCCGACTGGCAAGCGCGCGATCTGCTCGGCGTGCGCCTGTTGCTGGGCGGCGACCCGGCCGCCGGCCTCGAACAGTTCCTTGCCATCCTGCAACACGCCCGCGACTGGAACGACGGCACCGCGAAGAAGCGCCTGCTCGCCGCTTTCAACACGCTGGACGACGCTGAACTGGTCGGCCGCTACCGTCGTCGCATGGCCTCCCTTCTGTTCTGATGAAGGCATCCACCTTCCGGCGGCTGCTGAACTTGTGGCCGCCGTTCCTGATCAATGCCATCCGCCTGCAGTCGCTGAGCGAGGACTACGCGGAAGCGAAGGTGGTGCTGCGCCTGCGCCGCCGCAACCGCAACTACGTGGGCAGCCAGTTCGGCGGCAACCTGTTCGCGATGGTCGATCCGTTCTGGATGCTGCTGGCGATGCGCCGGCTCGGGTCCGACTACTACGTCTGGGACAAGGCCGGCGCGATCGACTTCGTGGCGCCCGGCCGCGAGGACGTCTACGCCCACTTCAAACTCGACGACGCCATCGTCGACGAACTGCGCGGCGCCGCGGCCGGCGGCGAGAAGGTGCTGCACTGGTTCGAGAACGACATCACCACCGCCTCCGGCGAAGTGATCGCTCGCGTGCGCAAGCAGCTCTACGTGCGCTTGAAGCCGCGGGCGCGCTGAGGGCCGCGGCTTCCGTGGGTCGGGACTCCCCCGCCCGATGCCCCGTGCATGTCGGGCTGAAGCCCGACATGCGGTTCGCCGCCAGCCCCCGCCTCACTCCCGCTCGAAACGCGCGATCTCCGCGAGCGCCGCCTCGGCCTTGACGATGGAGCCGCCCGCCAGACTGTTTTCCAGCCAGCGGCCATGACCGAGCCTGCGCACCACGAAGCGGGCGAGGAACACCACCCCGACCGAGACACCGACGCTCAACAGCAGCCACACCATCACTCCGGGTTGCATGTGCTGCCACAGATCCAGGCCGAAGCGATCCCCTTCGTACTGCCCCCACATCAGTAGCGCGGGTATCCAGATCACGCTCCCCAGCAGCGCGAACACCGGCGCCTCCACCTTCACTCGCCACGCGCGCATCTGCGCGAGGCGACGCTGGATTTCCACCACCGGGGCGGCATAGTCGATGCCCTGCTGCATGGCCAGCAGACGGATAGGAAAGATGAAGGCCAGCGTGCCGAAAGCCTGCATGGCGATGCCGCAGGCCATCGCCTGCCAGATGGCCGTGTGCGTGGACCAGAAACTGATGCCCCACAGCATGATCGCGATGCCAAGCGCGACCTGCAGCGACAGCCCCCACACCAGCGGGCGCAGGTGCCCGCGCAGTCGGCTGGCCCGGCCTTGCCGCAACAATTCGAGGCCGAGCGCGTTCTGCCGCTCCAGCTGCTGTCCCAGTGCCTGCCAGGCAAGTTTCATCTCGTCGAGTTCCATGGTCATGCTCCGATAGTGGTCGCAGCGGTCATCTGGCCGCGCAGCTTCTGTTTGACGCGGTTGATCTTGGTGGCCACGTTGGTGGCGCTGATGCCGAGCACCTCGGCGATCTCGGCGTAGCTTCTGTCTTCGAGGTACAGCAGGATCAGCGCTCGGTTGAGCGCATCGAGCTCGCCGATGAAGGTGTGCAGCGCGCCGATGCGTTCGTCCGGTTCCGCCGCGGGCTCGCCTGCGATGGTTTCGAGATGCCCCTCGTCCAGCGGCTCGAAGCGCCCGTCCCCGCCGCTCTCGCGACGCAGGTGCGAAATCGCCACGTTCAGCGCGATGCGGTACAGCCAGGTGCTGAACTTCGCGCGCCGCTCGTCGAAGCTGGCGAAGGAACGCCACAACTGCGCGCCGATCTCCTGCGCCAGGTCCAACCGCTCCTCGGCGCTGCGCGCGTAGACGCTGGCCACCTTGAGCACGATGCCGCGGTGCTCGCGCCACAGCGCCTCGAAACGTTGTTGGTCCGCCTTGCCGCCCATGTCCGTCCACGCATCCCCGTCGTTGCAAGCATGATTCGCACGGCCGCGGAAAAAGTCACACCGACGCGTCATTCCCTACAATGGGCCACCCTCCCCCAGCCGCGCCGCCATGCCTCCCCTGCGACTCAAACGCTATCTGATCACCGGCCTGCTGACCTTCCTGCCGTTGTGGGTGACGGTATTGGTGTTCAAGTTCGTGCTGGGCCTGCTGGCCGGCATCGGCGCGCCGCTGGTAGCGGCGCTGACGGAAGCGCTGAAGCTGGTCGCACCGCACGCCGCGGACACTCTCAACAAGAGCGGGCTGGTCTTCGTGCTCGCCTTGCTGCTGACCCTGGGCGGCCTGTACGTGGTGGGCTGGCTGGCGAACCGCGTGATCGGGCGCCGCCTCATCAACACCTTCGACGGCCTGCTGCAGCGCATCCCGCTGGTGCAGACGATCTATGGCGGCACCAAGAAGCTGATGGCGGTGCTGCAGAACAAGCCCGGCGGCACCCAGCGCGTGGTGCTGGTGGATTTCCCGCGGCCGGGCATGAAGGCCGTGGGCTTCGTCACCCGCACGCTGATCGAGGAAGGCACCGGGCGCGAGATGGCGGCGGTGTACATCCCGACCACGCCCAACCCTACCGGCGGCTACCTCGAACTGGTGCCGATGGACGAGCTGACGCCGACCGACTGGACCATGGACCAGGCGATGGCCTTCATCATCTCCGGTGGCGCGGTGTCGCCGGAAAGCCTGCCCGCCCCGCGCCGCCTACCCGATCAGCCGCAGTAACCGCGCGTCGCGCGGTGGACTGCCGCCGCCAGGCCACCGGGCGCGTTCCGCCAGCCAGGTCCCGGACCCCGGCGGTACCGGCCCTGGACCGGTTGCCGAAGCCACCCCTGACCTTTGACACTGTGCCGACCATGACGATCGGCCTAGCGTGGGCGGTCATGGCCGGAACGGGGAGCCGCCCGCGCCTGGCCTGCATGCGCAAAACGCCGCCACGGCGGAACCACACACCCAAGAGAGGGAAGTCCATGACCCAGCAGTATCTGAAGCCCCTGGCGCTGGCCGCCGCTGTCGCGCTGGCGCTGACCGGCTGCGGCAAGAGCGAGCAGGCCGCCGCGCCGGCCGCACCGGCCACCGCCCCGGCCCCGGCCGCCACCACCGCGGCTGCCGCCGCCCCGGTCAGCGTGTTCGACGTCAGCGAGCTGGGCGCCAGCAACGAGGCCTGCACGGACTTCAACGGCTTCGTCAACGCGAAGTGGGTCGCGGCCAATCCGATCCCCTCCGATCACACCAGCTGGGGCGCGTTCAATGCGCTGGCCGAGCAGAGCCTGGACACCCAGCACCAGATCGTCGAAGACGCCGCCAAGAACGCCGACAGCGCCAAGGCCGGCTCGGTCGAGCAGAAGATCGGCTGGCTGTACAAGTCCGGCATGGACGACGCAGCCATCGAAAAGGCCGGCTTCGACCCGATCAAGCCGAAGCTCGCCGCCATCGACGGCCTGAAGAACACCGCCGACATCGTGAACTACCTCAACCAGAGCGCCGCCGACGGCGAAGGCCAGGTGTTCGGCTTCGGTGCCGGCGCGGACTTCAAGGACGCCACCAAGCAGATCGGCTTCGCGCAGCAGGGCGGCCTGGGCCTGCCCACCAAGGACTACTACTCCAAGCCCGAGTACAAGGACCTGCGCACCGCCTACGTGGCCTACATCGCCAAGACGCTGCAGCTGGCCGGCGTGTCCGAGGCCGACGCCAAGAAGCAGGCTGACGCGGTGATGAAGTTCGAGACCGCGCTGGCCGGCGCCTCGCTGGCCCCCACCGAGATGCGCGACCTCGACAACCAGTACCACTTCGTCAGCGTCAAGGATGCCGACAAGGTCACCCCGCACTTCAGCTGGGAGCAGTTCTTCAAGGCCCAGGGCGTGACCATCGACAAGGGCTTCTCGCTGTCGCAGCCGAAGTTCTTCGCCGAGTTCGACAAGCTGCTGACCAGCGCGCCGGCATCCGAGTGGCAGGCCTACTTGCGCTTCCACGCCATCGACGACGCGTCCAGCTCGCTGTCCAAGACGTTCCGCGACAACAAGTTCGACTTCTACGGCAAGACCCTGTCCGGCCAGCCCGAGCAGAAGGCGCGCTGGAAGCAGGTGTTGGGCGGCGTCAACGGCTCGATGGGCATGGGCCTGGGCCAGCTGTACGTGGCCAAGGTGTTCACGCCGGAGACCAAGCAGCGTGCCGAAGAGCTGGTCACCAACGTGCGTGACGCGCTGAAGGACCGCATCGAGCATCTGGACTGGATGAGCGACGCGACCAAGGCCAAGGCCGTCGACAAGTGGAACAAGTTCCTGCCCAAGATCGGCTACCCCGACGAGGGCGAGTGGCGCGACTGGTCGGGCCTGAACATCAGCGCGGACAACTGGTACGGCAACCTGCAGGCCGCGCAGAAGTACAACTACCAGTACGACCTGTCCAAGATCGGCAAGCCCACCGACCGCAAGCTGTGGGATATGACCCCGCAGATGGTCAATGCCTACTACGACCCGAGCACCAACACCATCAACTTCCCGGCCGCGATCCTGCAGCCGCCGTTCTTCTATGCGAAGGGCGACGACGCGATCAACTACGGCGGCATCGGCGCAGTGATCGGCCACGAGTCCAGCCACGGCTTCGACGACCAGGGCAGCCAGTTCGACGGCGACGGCAACCGCGCCAACTGGTGGACGCCGCAGGACAAGAAGCAGTTCGACGAGCGCTCCAAGGCACTGGTCGACCAGTACGACGGCTACGCCCCGATCGCGGGCAAGCCCGACCTGCACGTCAATGGCAAGCTGACCCTGGGCGAGAACATCGCCGACCTGGGCGGCCTCAACATCGCCTACTCGGCGCTGCAGGCCGCGCTGAAGAAGAACGCGTCCGAAGCCGACCAGAAGATCGACGGCTACAACCAGGACCAGCGCTTCTTCCTCAGCTGGGCGCGCGTGTGGCGCGGCAGCGTGCGCGACAAGCAGGCCGAGCTGTACCTCAACGTCGATCCGCACTCGCCGATCGCGGTCCGCGCCATCGCCTCGCCGTCGGACATGACCGCCTTCGCCACCGCCTTCCAGTGCAAGCCGGGCGATGCGATGGTGCGTTCGGGCGACAAGCAGGTGAAGATCTGGTAAGTCCCTGCGGGTCGCGGCCGGTCCCGCCGCGACCCGCAGCCTCCTCGACGCCGCGCGCAAGCGCGGCGTTTTTTTGTGCCGGTGCCGCGCCCGCAAAGTGCGCCGTGGCCCGATAAGCAGCATTTGCAAGGCCGCAATCGCGGCGAGCGGTCGCGCCGGCGAGAGACGCTGCAGCCTACGGAATCAAGGCAACGTCACGTGTGTGCGCAACGTGCCTCGTAAGCCTTCAGGTGCGCATGCGCCAGGCGCAGCATGGGCGTTTCCACACCATGCGCCTCCCCGCGCGCCAGCAAGTCGCCGATCACGTGATCGGCCTCGATGCGCCCACCGTGCTCGAGGTCCCGCATCATCGAAGCACTGAGCGTGGAGCCGGTTTCGGTGAGCACGTCGTGCGCGCGCTGCAGCGCCGCCGGCCGCGGCTCGTGGCCGCAGGCAGTGGCGACTCGGCGGCAGTCGTCGAGCAAGGCCAGTGTCGCCGCGCGGCCGCCGGCCGCCGCCATGATGTCACCCACCGGCGCACGCATCAGGCAGGTGATGCCGGCGAGGCTGGCGAGGAACACCCACTTGTCCCACATGTCCTGCACGATGGTGCCGCTGGCGCGCGGCTCGAAGTTCGCGCCGGCCATCGCCTGCGCGATGCCTCGCACGCGTTCCGAATCGCTGCCGTCGCGCTCGCCGAAGCTGAGGCTGTGCGAGCGGTTGAGATGGTGCACGGTACCGTCGGCATCCAGCGTGGCGGCAATTACGCATTGCCCGCCCAGCACCCGCGCAGCACCGAAGCGCGCATCGAGCAGGTCGAGTTGGCGCATGCCGTTGAGGATCGGCAACACCGCACCGCTTTCGCCCACGGCGGACGCAATGTCCTCGATCACCTGCGGCAGGTCCCAGGCCTTGCAGCTCAGCAGCACGAGATCGAACGGCTCGCGCAACGTGGCCGCGGTGACGGTTGGCGGCGCTGCGATGTCGGCATCGCCCAGCGCACTACGGATACGCAGGCCGTTGCGCGCCAGCAGGGCCGCGCGCTGCTCGCGCACCAGGAAGCGCACGTCCGCGCCCGCCTGCAGCAGGCGTCCGCCGAAATAGCCACCGGTGGCGCCGGCGCCGACAACCAGAATACGCATGCCTCAGTTCTCCTCGCGACGGAATCCGTCGGTGCGCCGGTCAGGTTAACCCGCCTTGCCGTGGCTGCCGAGCCGACCTTGGTCGGCGTGCCATCTCTCCGCAGACATTTCAATATTGCGAATCATTCTCGTTTGCTTTATCTTGCGCCGCCATATGCGACGCACGCTGCGTGTGCGCCTTGTCAGGCAGGAAGCGTCGCTCGCCCTCTTTTCCGGCATACCTGTGGAGTTTTTCCTGATGGACTTCGTCAAAAGCCGCAAGCATCCGGTGACGCGCCGCTCACCCGCCCCCGCACTCACCGCCACGCTGGCGACCAGTCTCGCGCTCGCGCTGCCGGCGATGGCCGCCACCACCGATGCCCCGCCGCCCGCCACCGACGCCCAGGTCGCCACGGCCAAGCGCTTGCCGGGCGTCACCGTGGAAGGCAAGGCGGTGCCGTACAAGGTCGATCAGCTGTCCTCGTCCAAGTTCACCCAACCGCTGGTGGACACGCCGCAGACCATCGTCGTCATCAGCCAGGAGCTGATCCACGAACAAGGCGCCACCACGCTGACCGAAGCGCTGCGCAACACCCCCGGGGTGGGCACGTTCTTCGCGGGCGAAAACGGCTCCACCAGCACTGGCGATGCCATCTTCATGCGCGGCTTCGATACCTCCGGCAGCATCTTCGTGGACGGTGTGCGCGATCTCGGCACGATCTCGCGCGACGTGTTTGATATCGAACAGATCGAAGTGACCAAGGGCCCGGACAGCACGGAGTACGGCCGCACGGCGCCCTCCGGCGCGGTCAACCTGGTGACCAAGCAGCCACAACTCGGCAACGCAGTATCGGGCTCGCTGTCCTACGGCAGCGCCGACCAGAAGCGCGCCACCGCGGACTGGAACCAGCAGGTCGGCACCAACGCCGCCTTCCGGCTCAACGTGCTCGGCCAGAACAGCGGCGTGCCCGGCCGCGACGAAGTGAAGAACGACCGCTGGGGCGTGGCGCCCTCGCTGGCCTTCGGGCTGGGCACGCCCACGCGCGTCTACCTCGACTACCTGCACGTGAAGCAGGACAACGTACCCGACGGCGGCATTCCCACCATCGGCCTGCCCGGCTACACCTCACCCGACCCCACGCGCCCCTTCATCGGCAATGCGTCGAAGGTCGACCCGAGCAACTTCTACGGCACCGACCAGGACCACGACCACGTCGTCGAGGACATGTTCACCGCCATCCTGCAGCACGACTTCTCGGAAGACGTGTTGCTGCACGACACCTTGCGCTGGGGGCGCACCCACGAGGATTACCTGCTGACCTCGTTCATGGGCACCGCCGCCAATCTGCAGACGCCGAACCCCGGCGATCCTTCGACCTGGACGGTGGCGCGCAGCAACCCGAACTTCAAGGATCAGACCAACCGTATCGTCGCCAACCAGCTCAACCTCACCGCCAACTTCGAAACCGGCACGATCACGCACAACTTGAGCACCGGTATCGAATTGAGCCGGGAGACGCTGGGCACGACCACGCTCGCCGCGTTGAACGGCAGCACCTGGTCCGCCGCCAACCTGTACGACCCGAACCCGAATGTCTCCACTCCGTTGACCTACGGCCCCAACGGCGGCTGGACGCGCGGCAAGACCAACACGGTGGGCGCTTACGTGTTCGACACGCTGAAGTTCAACGAGCAGTGGCAGGTCAATGCCGGCGCACGCCTCGACCATTACACCACCGACTTCAGCAGCGCCGTTGCCTGCGGAGGCAGGAGCGGCCCGGCCTGCGGGAACCTGGCCACCGGCACCATCGTGCCCGGCGTCGATGCCAGCAAGTCCGACAACCTGCCGAGCTGGCAGCTCGCCGTGATCTACAAGCCGGCGGCGAACGGCAGCATCTACGCCAACCTCGCCACCGCCGCGCAGCCTCCGGGCGGCAACAGCTTGTCGTTCAGCGCATCCGCAAACAGCGTGGACAACCCTGCGCTCAACCCGGAGAAGTCGCGCACCGCCGAGCTGGGCACGAAGTGGAACCTGTTCGACGAACGCCTGCTGCTTACCGCCGCGCTCTACCGCACCACGGTCAGCAACGACCTGGAGCAGGATCCCACCACGCTGCTGTGGTACCAGATCGGCAACAAGCGCGTGCAAGGCGTGGAGCTCACCGCCATCGGCCAGATCACCAAGAACTGGGCGGTCAACGCCGGCTTCACCACCATGCACACCAGCACCAGCAACGGTGCCCTCAGCGGCGCCACCAACGGCTCGGCGCCTGCCGCCGACGGCACGAACGTGCTGGCCTACACGCCGAAGAACGCGTTCACCAGCTGGACCACTTACCACCTGCCGTTCGGCCTCGTCATCGGCGGCGGCGCACGCTACTCGGGCGAGATGCAGCGCGGCGCCGACGGTGCGATCGGCACGCCGAAATACGTCGAGGCTTACTGGGTGTTCGACGCCATGGCGAGCTATCCGGTCAACAAGCACTTCGACCTGCAGCTCAACCTCTACAACCTGTTCGACAAGCACTACGCCGCGTCCATCAACAAGAGCGGTTACCGCTACATCCCGGGCACATCGCGCTCTGGCATGCTGACGGCGAACTTCCGCTTCTGACCCCGACCACGCCGCCGGAAGCGGCCTGAGGCAAACTCGGAACCTTCCCCGCCCAGGGGAAGGCTTTCCGCGTCAAGGAACCTCGCCATGCTGCTGCACATCCCCGACATCCTCGACTCCGCCCAGGTCGCGCAGCTGCGCCGCGCACTCGATGCGGCCAACTGGACCGACGGCCGCGAAACCGTGGGTGCGCAAGGCGCCCAGGTGAAACGCAACCGGCAATTGCCAGACGCCTCGCCGCTGCGCGAAGAGCTGGGCCGCGTCGTGCTTGCCGCACTGGCGAAGCACCCGCTCTACCACGCCGCCACCTTGCCGCTGCGCACGCTGCCGCCGCGCTTCAACCGCTACGAAGGCGGCGGCGAATACGGCATGCATGTCGACGGTTCGGTGATGGCCTTGCCGAATGGCGAGCAGCTGCGCAGCGACATCTCCTGCACGCTGTTCCTCAGCGATCCGGACGACTACGACGGCGGCGAGCTGATCGTCAGCGACACCTACGGCGAGCACGAAGTGAAGCTGCCCGCCGGCGACGCCATCATCTACCCCTCCAGCAGCGTACACCGCGTGCAGCCGGTGACGCGCGGCGCGCGTGTGGCCGCGTTCTTCTGGGTGCAGAGCCTGGTACGCGACGACGGTCGCCGCCGCCTGCTGTTCGACCTGGACGCCTCGATCCAGCGCCTCAGAGCCACCGGCGCCGACGGCGACGCCGTGCTGCAACTCACCGGCATCTACCACAACCTGCTGCGGCAATGGGCGGAGAGCTGAGCACGCCAGACCAGCGCGGGGTTTCGCAATCCGTACCTGCGGAGTGCAGGATCCAACAACCGTCACCACTTTCTTGCATCACGACACCGCACGCCGCGCTACGAATGAAATCGGCCCCCCGGCCCAGCGACCACGATCAGCCGCCCCAGCACTGGACCACGGTACCAGTGCCGCTGATGTTGCGGTTGCCCGCCTGATCCAGACTCAACGTCCCGCACTGGGTGTCCCGCGTCAACTGCGCATTGATCGGCACGGCTTGCACGGTATAGCTGGTCGAGCTGGGGGCGGCCGGGAACTTATAGGTGTAGTTATTCCCTGTCTGCGATGTGGCGGTGCAATCGAGGCTGACCGACGACAGCGAAGTGAACGCCGTTGCAGTCGATTGGTTATAGGAGTAGCTCAGATTGGTGGTGTAGAACCGCTCCATGTAGTTCGAATACTCGGACAGACAGCCTTCGGCCGCAGCCCGATTGGTCTTGACCACATAGTTCGTATACGAGGGGATCGCGATCGCCGCTAGTATCGCGACGATCGCCACCACGATCATCAACTCCAGCAGGGTGAAGCCCACCTGCCTCCACGTGGCGGTCCGGTCTGCCTTATTCATGACGATCTTGTTCATGGGTTCACCAATTCCTGCCAGGAAACGCGGGACACGCCACCGGTGGAACCCGTGGTCTGCACGTTGGATGTAGTGCCGTTGTCGAAGCTCATCAACATGTCGCCGCCCACGAAGATCGGATTGTTCGGCAGCGAACTGAAGCCCACGCCCGCCACCGGCACCGTCTCGAGTCTGCCGCCCACCGTGATGGTGACCGTGGTGCTGCCATTGGCCTGGTAGAAGCCCGTGGTCGGATTGGTGCCCGTGAACGGGTTCACCGCCATCACCCAGCCACTGCCCGAGGGGTTGCAGATGTCGGTAACGATCGGAATGCGCGTGGTAGCCAGCAGCAGGTTACCCTGGAACTGGTTGGAGGTAACCATGCGCTCACCCTGGTTGACCAGCGCCCCACTCGCACCGGTCGGTGCCTGCAAGTTGATGTACCAGCCGGAATCGCCGCTGGGTATGGCGCCACCATTGCTGTCGACGTTCGTCGTTATCGTGCGCACACCCAAGGTCGGCGGAACAGCATTGGTGTTGCCATCCGTCTCCGAAGTGATCGCACGCTGCACCAGATTGCTGTACGTCAACGCACTCGTGGCAAATGCGCCGCTGGGTTGTGCGACCACGCCATACCAGCTCTGCACCTGCATGTTGGCCAAGTCATTGCTGTTCAGATACTGGCCGGTACCGAAGAACAGCCAGACGTTGCTGGTCGCAGGGTCGCTGCCCGCCAGCATGCCGCCCATGATCGGTTGCGGGACATTGGTCGTACCGTTGCTGGTCAGCTGGGTAGTGAAGACGACAAAACCATCCGAAGCGGTACCGCCCAAGGTTGCCGGATCAGTCGTATAGGTGGTCCCCTGACCAGTGGTCTTGGAGGTAGACAACGGGAACCGCCACACCTGCCCTTGCAGATCGCCGGCATAAGCCACGTCGCTGACGCCGGCAGCAGGGCTGTCCATCCAGGCCACCGGCGCAGCCAGACCGTTACCGGCGGTGGTGTAACCCGAGCGATTGGTGGTCGTATGCACCGAAAGCGTGCCCGTGATGACATCGAATTCCAGCAGCGCCGCCTGACCACTAGCGCTGTTGTAGCCATTGCCGATCAGCACCTGCCAGTCGGACGTGGTGCCATCCTGCACCTTGGCAATCACCGGTTTGCCCACCATCTGGCCGATGTAATTGCTATTGGTTTTCCCATCGTTGGCTGAGCGCTCCCACAGCGGCGTGATACTGGAAGGGTTGGTAACGTCCAGCGCATACACGGCCTCCGCAGGCCCACGGCCGGTAGTACCCACCAGCACGGTGCGCCATTTTGAGCCGTCGAAGACATCCGCAATGGTAAGTTCGCCATCGTTGTAGAACTGGTGCGGCGTGCTACCCGTGGTCGTGCCATAGCTGGTGTTGGCCAGCGTCGCCAGGGCAGTACCGTCAATGGTGGCGTTGGCACCGTAGTTATTGCTATCTCCGACGATCACAGCACCTGGCAGGTAGGCGTAGGTCTCAGCACCAGAACTTGCGTCGAAAGCATGCAACATGCCGTCATTGCCAGCCACGAACACCAGCGCCTCGCGCTGCGATGCCGCGCTGGCGGTGAAATTGCCGCTGGTATCCGTGGTACCTCCGGCAAAACCCTGGAAGGAATTGTCTCCGCTCGTCGCGGTGTTGGTAATCCCGGTGAATGTCTGCCCCCCGAATTCGTTGGTATTCGGCGCCCCGGAATACACCGGTTGCGAGTCCACGATGTCGCCCAACGGGGTCTTGCGGGTGCGATAGTTGCCGCCATTGCTCTGCTCCTGCGAGCTGTCGCCGCGCAGGTAATTCACCACCGCCGCCTGCGCAGTCGCCGTACTGCCGAGCGCGTTCAATTCCGTGGTGGACAGCGACGGCGGCGCACCAGTGCTGCTGTTGTTCTGGAACGCCACAAACTGGGAACCTGAAGCTCCGCTCGGGTTGTAAGTGACTATCGTGCGATTTGCGGCCGCGGGAAGCTTAGTCGACGCCGACCAGGTGGGTGTGGTGGCAATGGCACCGGTGCTGGAATTGATCGCCAGTGCATTCAGGTCGCCCGCCCACACGGCGGTGTAGTAGGTGGCCTGATAGGCCACGGTACCATTGGTCAGCTGAGTGGAATTGGCCGCCAGGCTGGCGCCCGTGCCCACGCGCTCGGAGGCGCGATTCAAAGCATCAGTCAGGCCATTGATAAATGTCGACGGACTGGTCGCCGAATAGAACCCGCCATGACCGTTCACCCCCGCGTGGGCGAGGTCAGCGAGGTTGTTGATCGAGTTTGACGCAGGCGTAGGCCAACTGAAGTTGCTGAGAGTGAGCTTGCCGTTGGCCGCGCTGAAGATATCGCTGATGGTGGGTGGCGTATCGCCGTTCGATGCCTTCCCCGTGATCCCCGACGGCTTAAAGCCAAGGCCCATGGTGAAGGTGGTCATGTGCTGCCAGAACGCAGGATCCTCTGCATTGGTCGGCACTTCGTTGGGGATATTGGATGCCCCCATGCCGGACGACATCAAGTCGTTTTCCCAATAGTACAACGCCACATCGGCCAAGGAGGCTTGCGACGATACTCCGCCTCCGGAGTAAGGTACTCCCGGCGAGCTACCGCTCGTGCTGGTCGGCCAGACCAGACCATTCGGACCATTCACGGCCGGCCATGGTGCGTTGCTGGCGCCATTCTCGGGCGGACTCGAGTTCGAAGACGAAAAACTGTCGTTCCAGAAACCATCCGTGGTCAATATGGCGTAGGACTGCCGGCAGGCGATATTCGACGGTTGATTCGTAGTCCCGTAACCAGGGTCGGTGGACATCGTCTTCCAGGGCTGCGATGTCTGGTAATACTGGCCAACGTAATCCAGGGCCTGGCGCAATGGCGTGCCGCCGCCTGCCGTCTCGCCAGCCACCCAACTCCAGAAATCCGCGCGCTGGGTGCCCGACTGGCCTGGCGTGCACGTCGAGGGACTGCTGACACAATTCGTATCGAACGGTGCTACCTGGGCGATGCCCGTGGAGTAGTTGTACCCCCCACCGAGGCTTGTCGTGAATGGGTCGGTACCATTAACGCCCATGGACGCCGAGTAATTTCCTCCGTCGATCGAACCAAAGCCGAAACGGAAGCTCGGATCAATCTGGTTGAACGCCACCATCAGGCCACTCTTGGCCATCAGGATGCGGGTGTGGTAGTAGGAATACCAATTGGCGACGTTTTGCTGGGTCGCGGCACTATCGTCGCAGTTGCTCGCAACCATCCCGCCCGGCACCGCCAATGCGCAGGTGCCGGCCAGGCCCACATAATGGCTCGTGAAGCTGCCATCCGAGTTTTTCACCGTATAGGTGAAGAACGAATACGTGGCCTGCGACTGCACCGGCGTGCAAAGATTGGTGTTTGCGTTGTAGGTGTCCGTGCTGCTGTTGCAGAGTGCCGCCTGGGAAAGGACCGGAGTCGGCATGCACTGCATGGTTGTCGAGCTGTAGGTGTATCCATACTGACAGGTAGGGCTCTGGGTCTTATTGCTATTCGTGTTTTTGACACACAGACCCGCATTCTTGCCCGTGGTCTGGAACGTATAGTTATACCCGCAGGTGGGCGTAGCGGGCTGCTCCACGCACTGCCCATTGGACTGAATCGAATACCCGGTCGGGCAAATCGTCGGCGCGTAAGGGGTACCCGTCGTGGTTACATTAAACGACGCCGTATAACCGATATTGCTCGGCGGGCAGAATGCATTCGCTGCGTAGCAAGTGCTGTTGCTGCTGGAGTCGCTCGAACCATCATAGTTCGTCAGATTCACCATACCGTTGCCAGTATGGAAACCATCGACCCATGCCGCGGTAAAAGTCGCCGCAGGGTACAACTGGCCATTGGCCTTGTATGGTGGCGAGTAAGTGACATTCGGGTTGTAGTAGAGGCCGTTGACGTCGGAGCTGGTCAGCTCGCTCGCGGTGGGCGAGCCTGGAGTCGCGCCGAGATACGAGTAGTCCGGCATCACGTCCCAATTCATCGAACCGGAATCGTCCAGCATCAGCACCACGTTGGGCGGAATCGTCGGCTGCAGGCTCAACGGCGACTGGCTCACGGACACCTGCGTAGTCGCAGCCATGACGGGCGGCGCATAGACGGCTCCCACCAGCCAGACGCCAAAGGCGGCAACCAGCAGCCTGCCGAAGGCGCCGATGCGGGAAATGAACGGCAACGGATGCGTTTTCATGGCGTTTCCACTCTGGATGTTTGCGGTGCCTGGCATTTGTGCGCCATGCATGCCGCGAGTCATGCGTCGCTGCCGATCAGCCCTGCTTGATCACGGCCTGGAGGGTGACCACCGCGCGATCACCCACCTTGGCGGGATCGCCACTGCGCGCGGTGATGCGGTAGTACACCGATGTACTGGAGCCACCCTGTACGCCGTAGTTGCGGGAATTGGCCGTATTGCCAAAACCGGTATTGCTCTGCTGGTTCACCCAGTTACCCATGTTTTCCACCACGTACTGCGGCTGCCCAGCGGCGGTCGCAGTAGCGGTATAGCTGCCCGTTGCGGTACCCGTGGTCACGGTATAGATGGCGCTGGTCGGCAACGTCGGATCGCTGAACGGATTGGGCAGACAGGTAATGCCGCCAGCCTGGCAGTTGTGCCAGCTGATCCCCGGCGTGGTGGCCACCTGGGCCGCTGCGGCGCGTATCGCCGCCTCGGCACTCTGGAACGCCTGCTCGCGGTCGTATTGGTTGGACGCCATCTTCTGCTGCAGGATGGTGCCGTGCACCGCGGCCAGACCCACTAGGGTGATCAGCACCAGCAGGATCAGCGCCACCACCAGGGCGATGCCGCGTTGCGTACGTGCACCGGCATGCAGGCTGCGGATGCGGCGAAGGCTGGAAAGAGTGGGCGCGTTCATATCATGGCGTCCGGTTGCGTACGGCGGTGGTGGAAGTGAACGGACGCGAGAGCGGCGTGGCATTGACGCTGGCGCGCGTGAAGCTGCTCTGCACGGTAAGCGTGGCCTGCGCGGCGTAGACATTCGCCCAATTGGTGACGTTGGTGGCAGTGACGAACCCGGTACCGGGGAGTGCACCCGGCATGACCCCGACCGAAGGCGTGCCCGAGGACTGCAGGTAGTTGATCGTCATGCCGGTGACGTTGCGCACCATTTCCACCGGCGTGAATGTTGGACTGCCGCTGCTGTAGCTGACGGTCAAACGGTACAGTGACTTGCCACTGCTCGCCTTCGAGCTGGTGCCGATATACCAATCCACCGCTGTAAGTATGGCCACACGCCCATTGTTGGCGTAGTCGTGATTGTTGCCGTTAGCCGAGCAAACGACAGGCAAGCCCATGCCCTTCGTGCAATTGCCGGGAGTGCCGCTGCCCGAGTTGTGGATCACTCGTTGATTGCCGGAATAACTAGTGATCTGCAGGATCGTGGCCTGGTTGAAGTCGCACACCATGATGATCTGGCCAGTGGCCAGCAAGGAACTTGGTGCATTGATCGCGAAGTTGCCGGGGGAGCCGCTGCCATTGCTTGTATTCCACGTCACTACCACGTCGCTGCTGGCGGTGCTGAGCAATTCGATCGAACTGGTTCCCTTCACCGGCGTACCGTCACCCGTGATGCCGGTCAGCGCAGGATCCGTGCTGGCATCGTCGAAACCTTGCAGCGCATAGTTCCAGTTCGCATACCAATAGGTGTTGCCGCTTGAATTGGGATTAATCACGTTGGCGATGCGCCCGCTGGTGTCATCGCAACCAGTGAGGCCGGCATTGCGTATGTCACGACTGAGCAATTCGAACGCTGTGCGCGAGCCGTCCTCCACGTCGCCCAGTGCTTCGTTGGTGCGATAGGTCTGCTGCCCGGCGAGGAACACGCTGCTGACGCCACCGATCACGATGAGACCGAGCAGCATGGCCACCATCAGCTCGATAAGGGTGAAGCCATGCGTGCGCCGTGCATTGCGCCGCTGCTGGCCGCGGGTCATAGACTGGTTGCTCATAGCATGGCCTGCGTGACGACTTGCTGTGAGGTGCTACCTGACAGGCCGGCGCGGCTGTCATCGAACTGGACGGTGACAGTGCAATAGGCAGTCGCGGTGCCGGCAGCGGCAGTACAGTTGATGATGCCCATGGTGCTTGCGTTGGCGCCCAACGGCGCAAGGTCAACAGAGCACCACTGGGTAAGCTGGGCGGTGGCCAACGTATTGGGGGCCGAGATCGTCGAACATGCGTTCGCCTTGACGGTACCGTTGTAGTTGCCGAGCACCGCATTGGCGAGATCGGAACGCATCGCATCGAGGATGGAGTAGCTAGCCACGGTGGCCATGCTGCGCGCCATCGCGCTGTTGTTGGTGGACAGCGAACGCGCCTGCAACGCGGCCATGCCGACGAAGCCGATGGACAGCACCAGCACGGCTACCAGCACCTCGATCAGGCCCACGCCAGCCTGGCTGGCCGACGCCGGACGCGGCCCCGTGCACCGCTCGAAGCGGAGGAATGGTTCACGCCGTTTCATGGGCAGGTTCCCGTGAATGGAGTACCGCTGGTGATGATGGTGCCGGTAGCCATGCTGACCTGGATATGGTTGTTGCTGCTTAGCGCCTTTGAACACAGGTCCACGACGGCCCCCAGCGTGCCGGAGTCGAACGGAGTGGTCGAACCTGGGGCGTAGCCCAGGCCTTCCCCGTTGAAGCGGATCGCGGCGACGGTCCCATGTATCTGTACCGACGTGGTCCCAAGGCCAGGAGGCGCCGCCAATACCGGGGTGGTCGAAGTGCCGGCGTAAACCGCGCCAGCGCTCGTGCCGCAATTCGAGCCCAGCGTGTCGCCGCTGCCACTCGTATTGGTACTGGCCGAATTGCTGCAGAACTGCACCGAGCCGTTGCGCTTGATCGCCTCCATCCGTGCGGTATTGAGTGCATTCACCATGGTGTTGGCCGCCGTGGTGAGCCGGTTGGAGTTGATGATGTTGTTGAAGCTCGGCACGGCGATCATCAGCAGGATCGCCGCCACGGCAATCGTGATCATCAGTTCGACAAGGGTGAAACCTGCCGCCCGGCACGACGTGCCAGCGGGCGGAACGGCTCGCGGATGCGACAGGACGCGCATGGATTTCCCCCTTATATGCGGCTCCGCAATCTACTCGCCGCGGGCAACCCCGCCAGACGCCAGCCGATCGGCGGGCGCATTTGCCCGACGAGCGGCAAACGCCTGCCGCCGGCAAGTGACCGCCGTCACGACGACCTCGTGACCTGCGGCCGGGTTGCCCGGGCGGCCTGCCCGGCCCGGCTTCGCTGTGCATTGACGCCCACAACGCGGATAATTGGCGGCCCTTGAACCCAAGCGGCTGTGCAATGTTCGTACCTGGTCAACGCTGGATCTCCACCGCCGAGCCCGAGCTCGGCCTCGGCACCGTGCTCCGCGTCGAAGGACGCGGCGTGCAGGTGTTGTTCGCCAAGGCCGGTGTGCTGCGGCCTTATGCCGCCGATTCCGCACCGCTGGTGCGCGCGGAATTCCGCGCCGGGCAACGCGTGGCCGGCAAGGGCATCGCCTTCCTGGTGGAACGGGTGGAGATCAAGGAGGACCTGCTGATCTACCGCGGCGAGGGCCGCGAACTGCACGAGGGCCAGCTCGACGACGAACAGAGCGTGAGCCAGGCCGACGACCGCCTGATCGGCGGCCGCACCGACCCGGTGGCGCAGTTCGAGCTGCGTGTGGAAGGCCTGCGCCGCCGTGCCGAGGCGCGCCGCTCGCCGGCCTGGGGCCTGGGCGCCGCCCGCGTCGGGCTGGTACCGCACCAGTTGCGTGTGGCCGGCATCGCCTCGGCGCGCCGGCCGCCGCGCGTACTGCTGGCCGACGAGGTGGGCCTGGGCAAGACCATCGAGGCCGGCATGATCATGGCGCGTCAGCTCGCCACCGGCCGTGCCTCGCGTGTGTTGTTGCTGTTGCCCGACACCCTGGTCTACCAGTGGTTCGTCGAGCTGCTGCGCCGCTTCAACCTCAGCTTCGCGATCTACGACGAGGAGCGCTGCGAGGCGCTGACGCTGTCGGAGGAAGGCAAGGATGCCGGCAATCCGTTCGAGGACGAACAGCTGGTCATCGCGGACTTCGCCTTCCTCGAAGCGAACCCGAAGCGTGCGCAGCAACTGCTGGACGCCCCCTGGGACCTGCTGGTGGTGGACGAGGCGCACCACCTCGCCTGGACGCCCGAAGCCGCCAGCCCGCGCTACACCCTGGTGGAACGGCTGGCCGCGAAGACGCCCGGCGTGATCCTGCTCACCGCCACGCCCGAGCAGTTGGGCCGCAGCGGCCATTTCGCCCGCCTGCGCCTGCTCGATCCGCAGCGCTACCACGACCTGGATGCCTACCTCGCCGAGGCCGAACGCTTCCAGCCGCTGTCGCGCATCGCCGACAAGCTGTTGGATGGCGAGGCACTGGACGAGGCCCAGCTCGCCACGCTGCGCAGCGCCTTCACCGGCGATGCGGCGCTGGAGGCGCGACTCGCCAACACGACCAAGCCCGAGCATGCGCGCGAGATTCTTGCCGCGCTGATCGACCGCCACGGCACTGGCCGCGCGATGTTCCGCAACCGCCGCGCCGGCATCGGTGGCTTCCCCCAGCGCGTACCGCAGTGGCACGTGCTGGATGCCGCCGGCCTCGACGAGGCCGCGCGTCAGGCCTTGCTGGCCGAATTTCACGCCGACATCCAGCAGCCGCCACCGGTGCTGGAACACGACTACGCGAACGATCCGCGCCTCGACGCGCTGGTGGCCCTGCTCGACGCACATCCGCAGGACAAATTCCTGCTGATCTGCCGCAGCCAGGCCAAGGTGCTAGCGCTGGAAGAGGCATTGCGCACCCGCAGCGGCGCCGGCATCGCGCGCTTCCACGAGGGCCTTGGCATCGTGCAGCGCGACCGCAACGCCGCCTACTTCGCCCAGCCCGACGGCGCGCGCCTGCTGCTGTGCTCGGAGATCGGCTCGGAAGGCCGCAACTTCCAGTTCGCGCACCGGCTGGTGCTGTGGGACCTGCCGCTGGATCCCGACCTGCTTGAACAGCGCATCGGCCGCCTCGACCGCATCGGCCAGACCCACGACATCAGCATCCACATCCTGGCCATGGCCGACAGCGCGCAGCACGTGCTGGCGCGCTGGTACGACGAGGGCGTGGACGCGTTCCGGCAGAGCCCGGCCGACGGCCGCGAGCTGCTGCGCCGCTACGGCGGCACGCTGGCGCAACTGGCCGACCAGCACGCACGCGGCGGCGACGGCCGCGACCAGGAACTGGACGTGCTGCTGGCCGAGACACGCGCCGCCCACGAGCAGATGGCCGAGCTGATCCGCGAGGGTCGCGACCACTTGCTGGAACTAGCCGCTAGCCGCGACCCGCATGCCGAGGAATTGAGCCAGGCGTTCCGCCGCGAGGACGAGGACCCGGCCCGCGACGCCTTCGTGCAGCGCGTGTTGGAAACCTACGGCGTCCACGCCGAGGAACTGGGCGGCAAGGTGCTGCTGCTCGATCCGCAATATCTCTCTACCGATGCCCTGCCCGGCTTCGCCGAGGGGCCGCAGTCGGCCACCTTCAGCCGTGCGGTGGCGCTGGCGCGCGAAGAGCTGCCGCTGCTGCGGCTCGACCACCCGATGATCGCCGGCGCGCTGGACCTTGCGCTCTCCGGCGAACAAGGCAATGCCGCATTCATGGTGGACGACGCACTGCCGCCGCGCAGCGCACTGTTGCAGACCGTGTTCGTGCTGGAATGCGTGGCCGATCGCCGGCTCGACGCGGAGCGCTTCCTGCCCGCGTTGCCGATCACCGTCACCATCGACACCCGGCTCGCCGAACGCGCCGACTTCGAGCCCAGCGAGGCGGCCTTGCGCAAGGCTGCCGACCGCAACATCGAAGTGCCGCGCTATCGCAAATTCCTCGCCAAACTGGTGCCGCCGATGCTGGAAAAGGCGGAACTCGCGGCCCGCACCCGCGCGCAGGCGATGATCGACACCGCCATGGCCGAGGCCGGCGCCGCGCTGGACGCCGAGCTGTCGCGCCTGCAGGCACTGCGCGCGGTGAACCCGTCGATCAGTACCGCAGAAATCGCCACCCTCGCCGCCGAACGCGCCGCCCTGCTCGCCGCGCTGCCGCAATCGCGGCTGCGCCTGGACGCCGTACGTTTCGTGGTGAGTGCCGACTTCCTCGCGCTGCGCTGAGCCTCCGCGACACTCCCCTCTCCCGCCAGCGGGAGAGGGGTTTAAGCGCCTCAGCCCTTCATCGCCCGCACGTGCCAGGCCATGTGCTCGCCGATGAAGCTCGCCACAAAGTAGTAGCTGTGGTCGTAGCCCG
Organism: Dyella agri; assembly: GCF_044904705.1. NCBI lineage: Bacteria > Pseudomonadati > Pseudomonadota > Gammaproteobacteria > Lysobacterales > Rhodanobacteraceae > Dyella > Dyella agri. The sequence goes on along the minus strand of NZ_JADIKL010000004.1, from coordinate 306,309 downwards.
GATGCAGGCGCAGGGTGAGCGGATGGTCCGCCTTCGCGCACGCTTCGCGCAGCAGCTCCGGCTTGAGCTGCACGGCGAGGAATTCATCGGCCTGGCCCTGGTCCACCAGCAGCGGCAGCCGCTCGGTGGCCGTCTTTAGCAGTTCGGTGGCATCGTAGCGTGCCCAGTCCGCGCGATCCGGCCCGAGGTAGGCAGCGAACGCCTTTTCGCCCCACGGCACCTGTGCCGGCGCGACGATTGGCGCGAATGCCGACACGCTGCGGTAGCGCCCGGGCTGGCGCAACGCGATCGTCAGCGCGCCGTGGCCGCCCATCGAATGGCCGCTGATGCCGCGCACGCCGTTGGCAGGAAAGCCAGCTTCGATCAGCGCGGGCAACTCCTCCGCCACATAGTCGTGCATGCGGTAATGCGCCGCCCACGGCTGCTGCGTCGCATTGAGATAGAAGCCCGCGCCCTGGCCCAGGTCGTAGGCCGGATCGTCCGCCACGCCTTCGCCACGCGGGCTGGTGTCCGGCGCCACCACGATCACGCCGTGTTCGGCCGCGTAGCGCTGCACGCCGGCCTTGGTGATGAAGTTCTGTTCGGTGCAGGTAAGACCGGACAGCCAGTACAGCACTGGCAACCGCGCCTTTTCCGCCTGCGACGGCAAGTAGACGGCGAAATTCATCGTGCATCCCAGCACGGCCGAGTCGTGCCGGTACACATCCTGCCAGCCGCCGAAGCAGGCGCGGTGTTCGATGCGTTCCATCGCGCGCCTCAGTAGTGGATCACCGAACGGATCGACTTGCCTTCGTGCATCAGCGCGAAGGCTTCATTGATCTGTTCCAGCCCCATGGTATGAGTGACGAACGGCGCCAGCTCGATCTCGCCCTTCATCGCGTCCTCGACCATCCCAGGCAACTGACTGCGACCCTTCACGCCGCCGAACGCGGTACCCATCCACTTGCGGCCGGTGACCAGTTGGAACGGCCGGGTGGAAATTTCCTGGCCCGCGCCGGCCACGCCGATGATGACACTCTGGCCCCAACCACGGTGCGCGCATTCCAGCGCCGCGCGCATCACGTTGACGTTGCCGATGCACTCGAAGCTGTGGTCCACGCCCCAGCCGGTCATCTCCACGATCACCTGCTGGACCGGCTTGTCGTGATCCTTCGGATTGACGCAGTCGGTGGCACCCATAGCCCGCGCCAGCTCGAACTTGGCCGGATTGGTGTCGACCGCGATGATGCGGCCCGCCTTCGCCTGGCGGGCACCCTGCACCACCGCCAGGCCGATCCCACCGAGGCCGAACACCGCCACGCTGTCGCCTTGCTGCACCTTGGCGGTGTTGTGCACCGCGCCGATGCCGGTAGTGACGCCGCAGCCCAGCAGGCAGACCTGCTCGTGGTCCGCCTGCGGATTGATCTTCGCCAGCGACACTTCGGCGACGACGGTGTATTCGCTGAAGGTGGAGCAACCCATGTAGTGGTAGATCGGCTCGCCGTTGTAAGAGAAGCGCGTGGTGCCATCCGGCATCACGCCCTTGCCCTGGGTGGCGCGCACGGCCACGCACAGGTTGGTCTTGCCGCTCTTGCAGAACAGGCACTCGCCGCACTCGGCGGTGTACAGCGGGATCACGTGGTCGCCCGGCTTCACCGAGGTGACGCCCTCGCCCACTTCGACCACCACGCCCGCGCCCTCGTGACCGAGCACGCAGGGGAACAGGCCTTCCGGATCATCGCCGGACAGCGTGAACGCATCGGTGTGGCAGACGCCGGTATGGCTGATCTTCACCAACACCTCGCCCTTCTTCGGCGGGGCCACGTCGATCTCGACGATCTCCAGCGGCTTGCCGGGGGCGAAGGCGACGGCGGCGCGGGATTTCATGGTGGTGCTCCTGTAGTGAATCGATGGTTCGGCCGGCGCGAGGCCGGCTATTTGAGATAAGTGCGCAGCAAGGCGATGGTCTGTTCCAGCGCCGCCGCGTCTGCCGGGCTGATGGGCTTTGCGGTGGGCGGCATAAAACTGGCGCGCAGATGGCTTTCCAGCACCTCGCCCATCAACCCGTTCACCGCGCCGCGGATCGCCGCGATCTGCTGCAGCACGGCGCCGCAGTCGGCCTCCTGCTCCAGCGCCTGCGCCAGCGCGTCCAACTGGCCGCCGATGCGGCGCACGCGCACCAGCGCTTGTTTCTTTTCCTGCGTCGAGTACGGCATGGACGCCCCCTCTCGTATACCCCAGGGGAGTATATGCCATCACGCCGCCATGGAGCTATGTCAAAGAACGGTGCGCACAAAAAAGCGCGCAGCCTATGCTGCGCGCTTCAGGAAACGAACGCCGGGTCGCTATGCCGGAATCAGGCCACGCCCGAGGTGGCCGCCTGCCGCATGCGCCGCTCGATGCCGAATGCGTAATAGGCCACGGTGAGCAGCGCGATCCATGCCACGCCCACGTACAGCGCCACGCGGGTGTCGGGGCTGTAACCCAGCATCACCCACACGAAGGCGAGGAAGGCCAGGCACAGCACGCTGGACAGCGGCCACACGCGCAGGCGGAAACCCAGCGGCTGCACTTGGCGACGGCGGAAGCTCCAGTGCGCCACCAGCACCATGCCCCAGGTCCACACCGTGTTGAACGCGAGGATGGACATCATCATGCCGAAGATGCGCCCCGGCACCAGGTAATTCATCAGCACGCCGAACAGCAGGAAGGCCATGGTCACCAGCACGCCGCGCACCGGCACGCCATGCGTGTTGGTGCGGCCCATCGCCGCCGGCGCCTGGCCTTTGCCGGCGAGGCTGTGCAGCATGCGGCTGCCGCTGAAGGTGGTGGAATTGAAGCTGGACAACGCCGCGGTGATCACCACGAAATTGATCAGCCCCGCCGCCTGCGGAATACCCAGCCGCGCGAAGGTGGTGACAAACGGACTGCTGTTCGCGTCCAGCTCGCTCCACGGGTAGATCGCCATGATCACGAACAGCGAGCCGACGTAGAAGATCAGGATGCGCCAGATCACCGAGTTCACCGCGCGCGGAATGGTGCGCTCCGGCTGCGCGGCTTCCGCCGCCGCCATGCCGATGGTCTCGATACCGCCGAAAGAGAACACCAGCACCGGCAGCGCCAGCACCATGCCGGTGACACCGTGTGGGAACCAGCCGCCGTGCGTCCACAGGTTGGACAGACCCACCGGCGTGCCATGGTTGCCCCAGCCCAGCCAGATCATCGCGAAGCCGCCCACGATCATCGCCACCACGGTGAGCACCTTGATCAGCGAGAACCAGAACTCCAGCTCGCCGTAGACCTTCACCGCCAGCAGGTTCAGGCCGCCGATCATCGCCACGCTGGCGAAGGCCCAGATCCACTGCGGCGAATCGGGGAACCAGGTCTTCATGTAGATGCCCACCGCCGTGCTCTCGACGATGCCCACACCCATCATCAGGATCCAGTAGTTCCAGCCGGTGAGGTAGCCGGCGAACGGCCCGAGGTACTTGTGCGCATACGCGCTGAAGGAGCCGGCGATCGGCTCGTGCGCGGCCATCTCGCCCAGCGCACGCATGATGATGAAGATCATCGCACCGCAGATCAGGTAGGCGAACAGCACCGACGGGCCGGCCAGCTTGATCGTGCTGCCCGAGCCAAGGAACAACCCGGCGCCGATGCACATGCCCAGCGCCATGAAGGTGATGTGGCGCGGCGTGAGGCGGCGCTGCAGGTCTTGGCTCATGGGTTTCCCTGTGTGATCAGCGCAGCAATCGGCGCTTCGGTTTCAGCGGCAGGCGGCCGCGCCAGTATTGGATCATGACATAGCCGCCGACCATGCCCCCGAGGTGCGCGAAATGCGCCACGCCGGCCTGGGTGCCGGTAACGCCCAGCACCAGCTCCACCGCCGCGTAGCCGATCACGAACAGCCACGCCGGCATCGGGATCGGCAGGAAGATCAGGAACATCTTCTCCTGCGGGTACAGCATGCCGAAGGCCAGCAGCAGGCCGAACAGCGCGCCCGAGGCGCCGATGGTGGGATAGAAGCCGTGGGTGAAATACTTCACCACCAGCAGCTGCGCCACCGCCGCGACGATCGCGCAGACGAAGTAGTAGATCGCGTAGTTGCGCGCGCCGAAGGTGCGCTCGATCACCCCGCCGAACATGTACAGACCGAACATGTTGAACAGGATGTGTTCGAACCCGCCGTGCATGAACGCGTAGGTGACCAGCTGCCAGGGTTCGAACCCCGCGACATTCGAGTACGGCGAAGGCCCCAGCGGCCACAATGCGAAATGGCTGACGAGGGCCAGCGAGTCTGCATCCGGCAACAGTTGCTGCAGCGCGAACACCAGTACGTTGGCGATCAGCAGGTAGCGGGTGACCGGCGGGAGGTTAGGCATGCAGGGTTCCGTCGATGCCAGTGTCACAAGGGCAAAGCATTAGCGTAACGGCTGCGATGCCCCACGAACATAGACGGAAAGACACATTGAAGAGTGCGGCCATGGATGGCCGCCCGTTTGACTTCCGCGATCAGGGACGATCGCAAAAAACAAAGCCGCCTCACTGGGCGGCTTCTCTATGCGAGTGACAAGGCTCGGATCAGCCGTTGCCGCCGCTCCCGGCCAGGGCCAGCATGCCCTCGGGACGCTTGGCGCCCACGAAGCGCTTCGCCCAGTAGGCCTCGTCGAGGCTGGAGACCTGCACCGCCTTGCCATAGGTGGGGGCGTGGATGAACTGGCCATTGGAAATGTAGATGCCCACGTGGGTAATGCGATGGCGACGGCCGCCGGTGTGGAAGAACACCAGGTCGCCCGCCTTCATGTCCGCCCGCTTCACCTTCAGGCCGTCCAGGAACTGCGAGGCGGAATTGGCGGGCAGCTGCACGCCGATCGCATGGGCGAACACGTAGCGCACGAAGCCGCTGCAATCGAAACCGGTGGAGGGGCTGTGGCCGCCACGCACGTAACGCACGTCGCGCAGGTTCATCGCCAGCGAAACCAGCGCCTTGCGCAGGTCGGTGACCGTGTCGACGTCGCTGTCGACCTGGTCGGCACCCGGCTTGGTGGCCTCGGCCACGGCGGGAGCGGCAACGACCGGCGCCAGCAAGCTGTTCTTCACGCCAAAGGCCGGAGGCGTGTTGGCGCCGAAACCCACCACGCCGGACGAGGCCAGCGTCGGCATCGGGCTGAGGGTCGGCAAGGGGTTCAGCGACAGCGGCGAGGTAAGGATGCCGCCGGTGACCAGCGAGTACTGGCTGTCGGCGGAGGTGCTGGCGACGGCCTGGGAGTGCGAATGGCTGGACTTGGCGTGGTGCGACGAGGAGCGGTGTGCCTTGGCGTGACGGTGCTGGACGTGCTTCTTCTGGGCCTGCTGGGTTGCGGCATGCGAGGGCGTGGCCAGCAGCAGCATCGAAACGAGCGCGGCGACACCGGTCAATCGCTGGATTGGCATGAGGCAATCACCCCTACGACCTTAACTTCGGAGATGCCGCCTGTCGTGCAGGAGGCGTGACGAAGGGATGAACTTACCAAGAAGGTCCGGGGGGGTTGTTGGATTGGGGTTAACTGAACCCTATCGTTCGCAAACGCCGATACACCCATCACGTTCTGAAAAACAGCAGATTTTTCCGAAACTTGCTTCCATCGGCCCGAAACCGGCTGTTCCAGCTTTTGATTTCCGGCTTGTTTCAGGCGCTGCCCGGCGCGGGGCGTCGCCCGAAGATCGCGGTGCCGATGCGTACCTCGGTGGCGCCCTCGGCGATCGCCAGCGGGAAATCGCCGCTCATGCCCATGGAAAGCCGCGGCAGTTCGTGCCCGCGCGCCTGCGCCGCATCCCGCAGCTCGCGCAGCTGGCGGAAACAGGCCCGTATTTCCGCCGGGTCTTCGCTGTGGGTGGCCAGCGTCATCAGGCCACGCACACGCAAGCTGTCGTAGCGCGCCAGGCTGTCGAGGAAACCGGGAAGCTCGGCGGGCGGCAGGCCATACTTGCTCTCCTCACTGGAGGTTTTCACCTGTACCAGCACGTCGATGGCACGAGCCTCGGCCTGCAGGCGGCGATGCAGCGCCTCGGCCAGCTCGGGGCGGTCCAGCGATTGCACCTCGCTGGCCAGCCGCGCCACGTCCTTGGCCTTGTTGGTCTGCAGATGGCCAATCACCACCCAGGCGATGCCGCAGTCGGCCAGCGGGCCGGACTTGTCGCGGATCTCCTGCACCTTGTTCTCGCCGAAGCGGTGCAACCCCATCGCCACCGCCTCGCGCACCACCTCGGCGCCGAAGGTCTTGCTGACCGGCAGGATGGAGACTTCGGCCGGGTCGCGCCCGGCGGCGCGGCAAGCCTCGTCCACGCGGCGGCGGACGTCGGCCCAGTTGGCGGCAAGGTGAGAGTGATCCATGGGTGATGATTCTTTGCGTTCGCCCCCTCTCCCCTGGGGGAGAGGGAGAAAACGCTTCAACCCTTGGCGCCCTGCGCGTAATGCTTCGCCACCACCTCGGCTACCACGGCCGAGACCTTCTTGCCGGTGGGGATGTGCAGGAACTCGTTGGGACCGTGGGCGTTGGAGTGCGGGCCCAGCACGCCGGTGATGAGGAACTGGGCCTTGGGGAATTTCTCGCCCAGCATGCCCATGAACGGGATCGAGCCGCCCTCGCCCATGTAGGTAGCCGGCGCGCCGAACTGATGTTGCGAGGCCTCGGTGACCGCCTGCTCCAGCCACGGCGACAGCGCGGGTGCGTTCCAGCCGCTACCGTCCTTCTCCAGGTCGAAGGTGACCGTGGCGCCGTAGGGCGGGTCCTTTTCCAGCAACTGCTTGAGGAACTGGCCAGCCTGCTTCGCGTCCAGCGTGGGCGGCACGCGCAAGCTGAGCTTCACCGCGGTGAACGGGCGCAGCACGTTGCCGGCGCTGTCCAGCGGCGGGATGCCGCCGACGCCGGTCACCGCGAGCTGCGGTCGCCAGGTACGGTTGAGCACCAGCTCGGGCAGGTCCCTGGTCACCGGCTGCATGCCCGCGGCCCAGGGGAACTTGGTGTAGATGTCGCTGCCCAGCACGGTGGCCGCGTGCTTCGCCTGTTCCACGCGCTGGGCGGGAATCTCGACGTAGAGCTCCTTCGGCTTGATCGTGCCGGTTTCCGGATCCTCCAGCCGCGACAGGATGTCGCGCAGCACGCGGAAGCTGGACGGCACCACGCCAGAGGCATCGCCCGAGTGCACGCCCTCTTCCAACACCTGCACAGTGAGGTTGCCGCCGGTCATGCCGCGCAGCGACGTGGTTAGCCACAATTGGTCATAGTTGCCGCAGCCCGAGTCCAGGCACACCACCAGCGAAGGGTTGCCGATGCGTGCGGCGAGATGGTCCACGTAGTACGGCAAGTCGTAGCTGCCCGATTCCTCGCACGCCTCGATCAGGATCACGCAGCGCGCGTGCGGCACGCCCTGCTCGCGCAGCGCCAGCAGCGCCGCCAGCGAGCCGAAGATCGCATAGCCGTCGTCGGCGCCGCCTCGGCCGTAAAGCTTGTCGCCCTTCAGCACCGGCGTCCACGGCCCCAGGCCCTCGGCCCAGCCGGTCATCTCCGGCTGCTTGTCGAGATGGCCGTACAGCACCACGGTGTCGTCGCTCTGGCCGGTGGCCGGTACCTCGACGTAGATCAGCGGCGTACGCCCTTCCAGCTGCACCACTTCCAGCGTGGCGCCGGGCAGCGCGGCGAGCTTGGACGCCGCCCAGTCGCTCATCAGCTTCACCGCCGCGTCCATGTGGCCGTGCGCCTTCCAGTCCTTGTCGAACATCGGCGACTTGTTGGGGATGCGGATGTACTCCACCAGCTTCGGCACGATCTCCTCGTCCCACAGGCCGCTGACATAACGTGAAAGGCGGGCGGTATCCATGGGGGGCTCCAAAGCGGGGAAAAACGCCATTCTAGCAAGCATGCCACCTGCGGCCGGCCCGCGCCGCGCGGCAGGCACTACACTGGCGCACCTTTCCGCCGACCCTCGCCATGATCCTGCCGCGCTATCACATCGACGCCTCGCGCATTCCCGGTGCCGGCAAGGGCTTGTTTCTCGACGAAGCCGTGACCGCGGGACGCATCGTCAGCGCGCCCGACGCGATCGACCGCACCTTCCGCCACGACGAGTTCGCCGCGCCGGAACTGGCGAAGCTCAAGTACGCCAGCGCGCGCTGGTTCGAGGACCGCTACACCGTGTCGCCGGACTGGCCCGACGAGTGCTACATCAACCACAGCTTCCAGCCCAACGGCCTGTGGCACCTGGGTTTCGTGTTCGCGCTGGCCGACCTGCCCGCCGGCACCGAGATCACGGTGGACTACCGGCACCTTTTGCCGCCCGGCGAAGCCGAGGATTTTGCGGATGCGCTCACAGGTGAGACAATCACCGGATTGTCCTGGACCGAAAGCCTCGCTTCGAGCACCCGCGCACTGGCGGCCTTGCTCGGTGGCATGTGAGTTGCTTGCTGAATTGGCATGATCGACATCCCTGTAATCGAGACGGCGCGCCTGCGCCTGACCGCGCTCACCGAGCGCCATTTCGACGACTACGCCGCGATGCTGGCCGACCCGGACAGCACCCGCTACATCGGTGACGGCCAGCCGCTGGACCGCACCAATGCCTGGCGTTCGCTGGCGATGCTGCTGGGGCACTGGCAGCTGCGCGGCTACGGCATGTGGGCGCTCGAGCTGAAACAAAGCGGCGAATTCGTAGGCCGCGCAGGCCTGTTCTGCCCCGAGGGTTGGCCCGACCTGGAACTGGGCTGGATGCTCAAACCCGAACACCGCCACCACGGCTATGCCACCGAAGCGGGTACGGCCGTGCTCGACTTCGCCTGGAACCACTTGCGCGCACTGCGCGTGATCAGCCTGGTGCGCGTGGGCAACGAGGCCTCCGACCGCGTGGCCGAACGCCTAGGCGGCGAGCACATCGACGACATGGACTTCTACGGCAGCGACACCCACGTGTTCGCCTACTATCCGCCGCACCGTGAGACGCGCCGCGCCGCCTGCGGTTGATCCGGCCTCACCCGTTGGCGGGAAATCCCTGGCTTTGCTCCGGCCGTTGCTTCTGTGCGCAGGAGCGCGCTGCCCTTGGGGCGGCCCTATGCGGCGGTGAGGCGTGGCCGATCAGGCCGCGCAGCGGGCGTTGCCATGCATGGCAACGCCTTTTCGCCGGGGCAAAAACCCCTCTCCTCTACCCCCCTCCCGCAAGCGGGAGAGGGGAAAACGGACTGCGTCAGCGCGTACGCGCCAACCGCGCCAGCGCAAACAACCGCGCCACGCGCATCCACGCCACCACCACCACGATCAGCTGGCTGAGCAGCAAGGCCAGCCAGAAGCCGCCATCGACCGCCGTGGTGTGGATGCGCGCCATGCCCAGCGCCGCCGCGACCGCCAGGCCCAGCACACTCACCACCAGGTAGAACAGCAAGGTCTTCAGCGGCCGGCGCAGCAGCTGCATGAAGCCACGGCCGAAGGCGCGGGTGGCCGAACGCAAACTGGTGTCGGCGATGAAGGCCGCGCGGGTGGATTCCACGATGGCCTGCGCCAGCACGAACACCGCCAGCAGCACCCAGCGCGTACCGTGCGCCCAGGCATCGGCCTGTGCCTCCAGCACCGCCTGGTCGGCGTGCTGTTCGGCCATGTGCATGCCCGCACCCGCCACCGCGACCACTACCGCATACGGCAGCAGCGACCACAGCATCACCCGGAACATCCGCCCGTACTCGATCCAGCCGCTCTGCAGCAGCGCACCGAAGCCCAGGCTGCGCGCGGCACGCCCGCTGCCCACCGCCATGCCGTCGAGGAAGGGCGACATGAGCAGGGTCAGCATCAGTGCAAACAGGGCCGCACCGCCCAGCCAGGCGGTATGGCCGGCCATCGCGAACATCGCGTCGCCGAACATCACCGGGTCGAACTGTTGCGCCCAGGCCCCGGCATGCACCGAGTGGTCGAGCAGGCCGCCAAGCGTGCGCCACAGCGGCAAGGCCACCACGCTGGCCGGCAGCAGCATCAGCAGCAGCCACAGCAGCAGCAGGCGCCACTGCAGGGCAGCACTCATCGCGGAAAACAACGCACCGAAACCGGCGCGTGGAGCAGTCGTCCTGGCCATCATCACAGCGTCACCAGCATCGAGTAGAGGGTCTGCAGGACCGCGGCCACGTCGGCCGTCCAGCGGCGCGAAGCAGCGCCGTTCGACTTGGTCGCGAAACTGTCGTTGAGCTTGTTGGCGTCGAGATAGACCTGTCCCGCGGGGTCCAGCTCGGCGGAGACCACCTTGCCCGGCCTGGTGAACTCGAAGCGCGCCCAGCGGCGGTCGTCGTCCCAGCGCAGATCTTCGTGGCTGCCATCGGCAAACGTGACGCGCAGCGTCTCTGGCACCCGCGCGCCGTCGCGCAGCACGGTCACCGTGCTATGCCAAGGGAACGGCCCACCGCTGCCTGGCTTGGCGTCAGCGTGCGCTTTCTTCCAGTCCTCACGCTGTTTGGCGATCTGCTGGTCCAGCGCCTTCTGGTCGACCTCCACCGACTTGCCGTCCTTCCAGCTCACGCCGGCCTGCGGCAGGACTTCGGTGGTGTCGATGTCGGCCACGCGGTCGTCGATGTGCGCGATGCCATAGACGACCTGATCGAAGATCGCATTGACCGTTTTCGCATCGCCCGAACCGTCGGCCAGCGCCTGGCGCAGGTCGGCCACCGAGGGATGGCGGAAGCTCCAGCGCTGGTAGTAAAGCCGGATCCCCTTTTCCATTGCCGCCTCGCCGACGCGCTGCTCCAGATCGTGCATCGCGGTGGCGGTGCGGGTGTACACCGTACCGTAGCTGGAGCTGGAGAGCCGGTCCCAGCTGTTCTGCGCCAGTGGATCCTCGGGGCGATCCAGCTGCGCGCCCATGCGCTCCATCTGGAAGCCGCTCATCGCCGGCGCGATGCCCAGCCACTTCATGAAGGGCGTGGCGAGGGTGAGATCCTCGTTGCGCGCGCGCATCATGCGGTCATCCCAATACTCGTTCATGCCCTCGTCGAGCATGGGCTCCTCGAACTCGTTGGAGGCGAGGATGCCGTAGAAGTAGCCGTGGCCGAATTCGTGGATGTTCACGAAGTCGCTGCCGTACTGGCTGAGGGTGCCCGGCGTGACCTCCTTGTAGCCCTCCGAGGTGAAGAAGGTTGGATACTCCATGCCGCCCGCTTCGTCCGCGTTGTACGGCGGGATCACCGCGGTGACCGTGCGGTACGGGTACGGCGCGATGGTCTGCGAGAAATAGCCCAGCGAATCGATGGTGGATTTCAGCGTGGGCGCAGCGCTGGCCGCGTATTCGGGCGGATAGATCACGCGCACGGCCACCGGCGGGCTGCCCGCGCCGGTGTAGCTGCCGTCCATCGTCTTGTAGCCCTTGGCGGCCACCCAGGCGAAGTCATGCACGTCGCCCTGCGCATAGTGGTAAGTGGTGCGGCCGTTTGCCGTCTTCGGCTCGCCCTGCAGCTGGCCCACCGCGCCCACGGTGTAATCGCTGGGTACGTCCAGGTGCACGTCGTAGCTGCCGAAGTCGGCATAGAACTCGCTGTTGAAGTGGAACTCGTGCACGTTCCAGCGCGGCGCGGCGGCACCGCGTTCGCCGGCCAGTTCCAGCACGCCGATCTTGGGGAACCACTGGCCGACCAGGTTGAAGTCGCCCCACCAGCCGGTGCGCTCCACGACCCGCGGCAACTGACTGAGGAAGTCGACGTCCAGCGCCAGCGTGCCACCCGCCGGCACCGGCTGGGCCAGATCGATGCGTACTACCGTATGGTCTGTGGCCGGGCCGCCGTCGGGGTGCACGAAGCTCCATTTCAGCGCCGCGCCATCCTGCGCCACGTTCTGTAGGTGGATCCAGCCCCATTGCCCCTTTTCCAGCACCGCATTGCCGCGCGAGCGGCCATGCGCGGTGAGCACCTGGCGCTCGGTGAACCAGGTGCTGCCATCGCTCTCGAATGCGTTGAGATAGAGGTGGAAGTAGACGTGGTTGACCGGGCGATCGCTGCGGTTGCGCCAGGTCATGCGCTCCTTGCCCGCCACCTGGTGCTTCGCCACATCGAGACTGGCGTCTATGGCGTAGCTCACCACGCGATCGGACAACGTGGATTCGTGGCCGCTGCGTTCGCCGCCCCAGGCCTCGGGCGCGCTGGCTGTGGTAATGGTGGTCCGGTGCGCCGGCGCGAACGGAATGGGCTCCATCGAAACCGGCGCCGTGCTGGCGACCGCCGGCGCCGGTGCCGCCGCGCTGCCCGCCGTGGCCGGCGCCTCCTGCGCGAAGCTCGCAAAAGCTCCGCACCAACCCACCGTCAATGCAGCGAGCCACAGCCCGCTCCTGCCCCTGATCGACCCCATTCGCACGCTCCCCACGAGTGATCCCTCCAGACTGCGCCTGACCCGGCCCGCCGTCATAGGCCAGAGGTCATGCATGAGCCCATGCATCCCCGCTAAGCTGCCGGACTGGCGCCGCGTGGCAAGCTGTGCACCATCCCTACGGAGAACCTCGAACCGCATGCGCATCCTCCTCGCCGAAGACGACCCCTCCATCGCCGAAGGCATCTGCGCGTCGCTGCGCCACAGCAACCACGCCGTCGACCACGTAGCCAGCGGCCAGCTGGCGGATGCCGCGCTGCGCGACCACGACTACGACCTGCTGGTGCTGGATCTTGGCCTGCCGCAACTGGACGGCAGCGAAGTGCTGCGCCGGCTGCGCTCCCGCGGCACCGGCGTGCCGGTGTTGGTGGTAACCGCACGCGACGGGCTGGACGAGCGCATCCGCGTGCTCGACCTGGGCGCTGACGACTACCTGGTGAAGCCATTCGCGCTGTCCGAATTCGAGGCACGGGTGCGCGCCTTGCTGCGCCGGAGCAGCAGCCAGGGTGTGCCTGAGCTCCGGCTCGGCCGGCTGCGGCTGGACCTGCCCGGCCATCGCGCCTGGCTGGACGACGAGCCGCTGGAGCTCACCGCGCGCGAGTTCGGCCTGCTGGAGGCGCTGGCGCTGCGCGCCGACCGCGTCACCAGCCGCGCGCAGCTGATCGAGGCGCTGTGCAGCTGGGACGAGGAGCTCACTGACAACGGCCTGGACATCGCGATCCACCGGCTGCGCCGCAAGCTCGAGGGCAGTGGCACCGGCGTGCGCACGATCCGCGGCCTGGGCTATCTGCTCGAAGAGGCCACCGCCGACGGCAACCACGCATGAGCCACGCCCCCGCCCGCCGCCCCAGTCTGCGCCGCCGCCTGCTGGGCTTCCTGTTGATCCCGGTGGCGATCCTGCTGGTGCTGGACATCTTGCTCACCTACGGCGTGGCGCTGAGCTATTCCAACCACGTGCACGACCGCGACCTCGGCAATGACGCGTTGACCCTGGCCAAGATGATGGGCAACGAGCAACTGGGCGGCGAGCTGACTCCGCAGGCGCGCTTCCTGCTGCAGTACGACCCCAATGGCGACAGCTATTTCAGCGTGATCAGCCGGAAGCACGGCCTGCTGGCCGGCAACGGCCACCTGCCGCTGCCGGCGCGGACGCCGGCCGTGGGCGCGTCGCCGCAGCTGTTCGACACCCGCATGGACAACCGCCCGCTGCGTGCGGTCACGCTGAGCACGGCGTCGGACAGCCGCCCCGACGACCCCCTGATCATCACCGTGGCCGAGACCTTGCACGACCGTCACGCGCAGGCGCGCAGCATCCTGCTGCTGGCCATCCTGACCCAGGCGCTGCTGATCGTCTGCGTGCTCTCGCTGGTGTGGTTCGGGGTCAACCACGGCCTGCGCGTGCTTGATCCGCTGACCCGCCGGCTGGCGCGCCGCAACCACGAGCTGACCCCGATCGGCGGACCCGACGTGCCACAGGAAATCCTGCCGCTGACCCGCACCATCGACGCGCTGTTCGCCCGCCTGCGCGGCATGCTCGCGCTGCACGACCGCTTCATCGCCGATGCCGCACACCAGCTGCGCACGCCGCTGACCGGACTCGGCCTGCACGTGGAGCGTGCGCTGGCCGATCCCGATCCGGCCAACGTGCACGACGCGCTCACCCACATCCGCCGGCTCAACCAGCGCGCCGCGCGTACCACCGCCCAGCTGCTGGCGCTGACCCGCGCGCAGGCGCCATCGACCGACACGATCGAACACGTGCCGCTGGAACTGACCCGGCTAATCCCTGAGGCGGTGATGCAGCGCGTGCACGAGGCGCTGGCCGCCGGCATCGACCTCGGCTACCAGGGCCCTGAGCAAGCGCTAAGCATCGCCGGCCACGCTGCCAGCCTGCACGATCTGCTGGACAACCTCATCGACAACAGCATCCGCTACGCCGGCCGCGGGAGCACCGTCACCGTGAGCCTGCAGGCGCGGCCCGACGGCGGTGCCAACCTGGTGGTCGAAGACAACGGCCCGGGCGTGCCGCCCGAACTGCTGCCGCGGCTAAGCGAGCGTTTTTTCCGCGCGCCGGGAACCAGTGAGGAAGGCAGTGGTCTGGGACTGGCGATCGTGCAGCGCATTGCCGAACGCCACCACGCCGAGGTGATCTACCAGCTGGGCGAGGAGCACGGCCTGTGCGTAGAGGTGCGCTTCCCGACGCCGCGGCCCCGCGGCGGCGCGGCCGCCTCCCACGAAACGCCGCCGGCGCGCTGACAGCCCCCGCACCCGGCCTGTATCCTAGGCAGATGCGCACGGTCGTTATCCGCGCCTCCACCTCCACTATCCCGACCTGACCGTGGCCCTGACCCCCATCGACAACGCCGGCCCCCGTACCGGCTCCGCCACACGTGGTGACCGGCATGGCTGAGGCAGGCGTCGCGCCGCTGCGCCGCTGGCGCCCGACCCTGCTCGGCGCAGCCATCGCCCTTGCCGGCTGCTCGGTGGCGGTGCCGAAGCTGGAACCGCCGATCCCGGCGCAATGGCAGCATGCCGCGGCGTCGCAAGCGGCCGAGCCCACCGATCTGCGCGGTTGGTGGCGTGCCTTCAACGATCCGGCTCTGAACGCGCTGGTCGACCAGGCGCTGGCGCACAACCTCGATGTGGCGCAGGCGGTCGAACGGGTACGCGCCGTGCGCGTGCTGCAACAGCATTCCGGCGCACCTTACCTGCCCTACCTCAAGGCCAGCACCGACCAGAC
Source organism: Dyella agri (assembly GCF_044904705.1). Classification (NCBI taxonomy): domain Bacteria; kingdom Pseudomonadati; phylum Pseudomonadota; class Gammaproteobacteria; order Lysobacterales; family Rhodanobacteraceae; genus Dyella; species Dyella agri. The sequence goes on along the minus strand of NZ_JADIKL010000004.1, from coordinate 291,228 downwards.
GATCGACCCCGACGCCAGCGCCTCGTATCTCGTCGCCGGCTTCGACGCCAGTTGGGAATTCGGCCTGTTCGGCCGCGCCAAGGGCGCCCAGCGCGAAGCGCAGGGCCAACTGAATGCCAGCATGGCCGATCTGCACGCGGCCCGCGTGACGCTGGTGGCCGAAGTCGTGCGCAACTGGATCGAGCTGCGCACCGCCCAGCAACAGGAAGCCCTGCTGCAACAGATCGGCGAGCTGCGCAGCCACCAACTCGAACTGCTGAAGATCCGCCAGCGCCTGCAACTGGCGCCGGCCGGCGCGGTGGATCAGGCCGCCGCCGCCGCCGCGCAGGCGCAGGCCGCGCTGGCCGCGCCACGTCAGGCCGTCAATGAAGCCGCACAGCGGCTGGCCGTACTGGCAGGCCAGAACCACCCCGACCCGGCCTGGCTGCAAACCGGCCCGCAACCGCAACTCGGCGCATGGGAGTTGCCCGGCACACCGGCCAACCTGCTACGCACGCGCCCCGAGATCGCCCGCGCCGAAGCCGATGTGCTGCGCGCTGCCGGCGAACTGGGCGTGGCGCATGCCGACCGTTTCCCCAACATCGGCCTGGATGCCTCGATGGTCTGGGCCACCGACCTCAACAACAACCGCGCCCATGCCGTTTCCAACGGCCTGGTCACGGTGGGTCCGATGTTCAGCATGCCGCTGTTCGACTGGGGCCTGCGCGAGGCCAACGAACACGCCAAATCGCACGAGCTGAAAGCCAGCGTGCTGGCCTACCGCCAGGCTGTGCTGCAGGGCGTGGCCGAAGTGGAGACCGCGCTGGGCGCGCTGCAACAACAGCAGCAACGCGAACAGCACACCTTGGAAGCCTGGCAGGCACTGCAACGCGTCGACGACACGCTGCAGACCCGTGTGAAGCTGAAGCTGGAAAGCCCGCTGGTGTTGACCGACGGCCAGCTTGCCGCCAACCAGGCAGCGATCGAACTGGCCGAGGCGCGCGCCGCCCGCAGCCTGGCCTACGTGGCGTTGTTCAAGGCCCTCGGCGGTGCGCCGCTGCCGGCGGACGAGACACCCGATGCGAAGTCAGGCAAGTCCACCGAGGCGACGCGCTGATGGTGGCCCTGGCGCGCAAGACCCTGATCTACGAATGGCGGCGCTTCCTGCCCGCCATGCTCGCGGTGGGCTTCGCCGGCCTGCTGCAGCTGCTGCAGCTGGCCCTGGTGCTGGGTATCTTCGGCGCCACCAGCGTCTATATCACCGGTTCGTCCGCTGACGTGTGGGTCGGGTTCCCCGGCACCCAGAGCGTGGGCTCGGGCCGTTCCATCGACGCCAACGTGGAATCGCGGATCCTGATGGACCCGGCGGTGACGCGCGTCGAGCCTTACGAATGGATCGACGGCGACTGGCGCGGCACGGGCGATACCGGCGGCGTATCGGTGTTCGTTTCCGGCATCGACCCCACCGCCGACGGCCTGATGTTTTCCAAGGTGCTGCCGCCCGAACTGCGCGCGCGGCTGGCCGAACCGGATGCGGTGATCGTGGATCGCGCCGACCTCGACAAGCTCGGCGTTGCGCCGGGCCACACCGCCACCATCAATGGCCAGCGCGTGCGCGTGGTCGGCGTGAGCAGCGGCCTGCGTGGACTGGGCGGCATCAACGTGATCGCCTCGCTGGAAACCGCGCGCCAGCTCGACACCGACAACGCCGACAACGGCCCCACTTACCTGGTCGCCAAGCTGCGCGATCCGACGCAGGCCGACACCGTCGCGGCGCGCCTGCGCGGCGGCAGCGCCTTCGGCCCCTACACCACGTGGAGTGCCGCCAACTTCGCCCGCATCTCGGTGCTCTATTGGCTGTTCGACACCGGCGCCGGCGCCGGCGTGCTGTTCCTCGCCGGCATCGTGTTCCTGGTCGGTGCGGTCATCACCAGCCAGACCCTGGTCGGCGCAGTGCAAGGCTCGGTGCGCGAATACGCCACGCTCAACGCGCTGGGCGTGGGTGTCGGCGCGCTGCGCAAAGTAGTGCTGGAGCAAGCGTTCTGGGTGGGTGCGCTGGGCCTGCTCGGCGCCACCGTGCTCGGCGTGTTGCTGCTGTTGCTGGCGCGTAGCCAGGATGTGCCGGTGGTGCTGGGGCCGCTGGCCGCGATCGCCTGCATTGCCCTGGTCATGGGCCAGGCCGCGGTCTCGGGCATGGCGGCGATGCGCAGCATGCGCCGCATCGACCCTGCGACCTTGCTGAGGTGAACCGGATGCCTCACGCCATCGCCGCCGCCACTTCGCCAAGCGCTCCAGTCCTGCGGGCCGAAGCCGTGTGCAAGGCCTTCGACTCCGGCCGCCAGCACACCCAGGTGCTGGACCATCTGTCGCTGAGCATCGATCCCGGCGAACTCACCCTGATCTCCGGCCCCTCCGGCTGCGGCAAGAGCACCTTGCTGGCGATCCTCAGCGGCCTGCAGAAGGTGGACAGCGGCCGCGTGCATGCGCTGGGCAGCGAGTTGGGTCAGCTCGACCTGCGCGCGCTGGAGCATTTCCGCCTGCAGCACACCGGCTTCGTGTTCCAGGGCTTCAACCTGTTCCCCGCGCTCACTGCGCTGGAGCAGGTGGAATTGCCGCTCAACCATATGGGCTTGTCGAAGCGGGAGGCACGCGAGCGTGCCCGCCGCTCGCTGGACGAAGTGGGCCTGGCCCACCGCATCAAGCTGCGCCCGTCGGAACTCTCCGGCGGCGAGAAGCAGCGCGTGGCGATCGCCCGCGCCCTGGCCAAGGAGCCGGAGCTGCTGTTCGCCGACGAGCCCACCAGCGCGCTGGACGCCGCCAACGGCCAGACCATCATCGACATCTTGCACACTATCGCCACCACCCACGGCACCACCGTGCTGTGCGTGAGCCACGACCCGCGCCTGGTCGCCCACGCCGACCGCGTGCTGGCGATGGAAGACGGCCGCATTCTCAGCGACCGGCGCCCCGACGCCGTCGCCTCCAAGGAAAACCCGCCATGAAGCCGACCGCATCCCGTCCGCCTTCGTCCGCGCGCCTTGCGGCGCTGCTGCGGCCCGCCGGATTCGCGCTGGCCGCCACGCTGCTGCTCGCCGCCTGTTCGAAACCCGCGGAGCCGGCTGCTCCCAAGGTTGCTGCGAGCAACTACGCTGCAGTGGCCCGCGGACGCGTCGATATCGAGGGCGGCATGCTCGCATTGACGATGCCGCGTGAAGGCGTGCTGGCCAGCGTCGCCGTGCATGAAGGCGAGACGGTGAAGCAGGGCCAGTTGCTGGCTGCGCTCGACACCCGCCCGGCCCAGTTGGCAACGGACTCTGCCCAGGCGCAACTGGAACAGGCGCAAGCCCAGCTCAAGCTGCTCGACATCAAGCAGGCCGCCGCCAAATTGCGCGCCCAGCGGCTCGCCTCTGCCGCCGCCGCCGGCGCCGGCGACGGCCAGAGCGCCGACGACGCGCGCGAAGCCAGCAACCAGCTCGACGCCGAACACGATGCCGACCAGGCCTCGGTGGACATGGCCGCCCAGAAACTGGCTGAAGCAAAGTACGAGCTGGCGCAGCACAGCTTGCGCGCGCCGTTCGACGCGCTGGTGGTGCACGTGGCCGCGCAGCCTGGCGCCAGCGTATCGCCCGGCGCCGGCCCCTTGTTCACCCTGCTGCCCAACAAGCCGCGCATCGTGCGCGCCGAACTCAACGAAAGCTTTGTAACGGCGGTGCAAGCCGGCATGCGCGCCGAGGTGGTCGCCAATGACGACGCCGAGAACGGCCACTGGAACGCCCACGTGCTGCGCGTGGGCCAGGTCTACGGCCCGGCCACGCTGGAAAACGATCCGCAGGTCCGCGCCAACGCGCGTACGGTGGAGTGCGTGCTGGCCTTCGACCAACCCGAACAGCAGCTGCGCATCGGCCAGCGGGTGATCGTGCGGTTCCTGCCCGACGGAAAGCACTGATTCGCACTACGCCGTCGCCCTCTGCCGCGAGCTAACGGGCGGTTTCAGGCACCCGGAATCGCTCTGAATCCCGCAAAATGTGGGCAAGCGTCCCCGCCTGCACATAGCCGAAAGACTGGGGAAACCGCCCGCTGCGAAGCTGCACGCCTGAAAAGCCGCCGATGCGGCTCGCATCGTCTTGGGTGTCGCGCGTGATCCAGCAAACCGATTTCTTCTTCGAAGGTGGCCGCAGCGGCGTGCTGCTGATCCACGGCCTCACCGGCACGCCGATGGAGATGAAACTGCTCGGCAAGGGCCTGAACCGCGCCGGCTATACCGTGCACGGCATGCAACTGGCCGGCCATTGCGGCAATGCCGAGGACCTGCTCGCCACCGGCTGGCGCGACTGGTATGCCAGCGTGGAGCAGGCCGCCGATGCGCTGCGCGAGAAGGTCGACCACCTGTTCGTGGGCGGCTTGTCGATGGGCGCCCTGCTTTCGCTCAAGCTCGCCGCCGATCGCCCCGACCAGATCGCCGGCGTGGGCGTGTACGGCGCCACCTTCCGCTACGACGGCTGGAGCATCCCGCGCATGGCGCGCATGTCCTTCATGCTGCCGTTGCTGAAGAAGCTCGGCATCGGCCGCCACCGCAGCTTCATGGAGCAGCCGCCCTACGGCATCCGCGACGAGCGCCTGCGCGCCCAGGTCAGCGCTGCGATGCTGGGCGGCGACAGCGCCGCCGCCGGCCTGCCCGGCAACCCCTGGTATTCGCTGGCCGAGATGTACGGCCTGTCCGCCGCGGTGCGTCGCCAGCTTTCGCAAGTCACCGCGCCCTGCCTGGTGGCACACGCCAGCGAGGACGACGTGGCCAGCATTAAGAACGCCGAACTGGTGATGCGCGAAGTCAGCGCCCCGGTCGAGATGCTGCTGCTGGACGACAGCTACCACATGATCACCATCGACAAGGAACGCCGCACCCTGATCGAACGCTCCGCTGCATTCTTCGACCGCATCGCCGCGGCCGACATTCCCCAGCGCGCGGCAGCCTGATCGTGCCGACGGGTTCTATCTCGTCATTGGTGGCGCTGCTGTGGGTGCTCAACGTGGTGCTCGACACCGGCGGCCAGCTCGCATTCAAGGCCGCCGCCGGCGACAAGGATGCCGGCGACGGCCTCGCCCGCTGGAAGCACATGGCTTCGCGCCCATGGCTGTGGCTGGGTATCGGCAGTTACGTGATCGAGTTCCTGGTGTGGATCGCCTTCCTCTCGCTGGTGCCGCTGTCCGAAGGCGTGCTGCTGGGCTCGATCAACATCGTGGCGATCATGGTGGCCGGGCGCTTCCTGTTCGGCGAGAAACTCACCCGCCTGCGCGTGACCGGCATCCTGCTGGTGACGCTGGGCGTGGCCGTCGTGGGAGTGGCCGGATGAAGCGCGGCTGGTTCTACCTCATCGGCTTCGCGCTGCTGATGGGTTTCGACACCCTGGCGCAGATCAGCTTCAAGTACGCCGGCACCCATGCGCTGCCGGTCACCGCGGACATCGCCTGGCTGCTGCGCGTGTTCGGCGCGCCGTGGATCTACGGTGCGATCGTGGGCTACGTCGGTGCGTTCTTCACCTGGATGAGCCTGCTCAAACACGCACCGATCGGCCCCGCCTTCGCCGCCTCGCACCTGGAAGTGGTGTCGGTGATGCTGCTGTCGGTATGGCTGTTCGACGAGCACCTCACCCTGCCGCGTGTGCTGGGCGCCGTCGCCATCGTCGCCGGTATCGTCTGCCTGGGGCTGGCCGAAAGCCGCGAACATGTGCCGGAAGCGGACGAAGGTCCGGCTCCGGCCTGAGACCCGGCCCAGCGCATGCTGCCCCGTCGCCGCCACGAACTGCCACCCACCGCCGGCCTGCCGCTGAAGCTGGCGGACCTCCGCCCCGGCCCGGCCACGCTGGCCGTCGACATCGCTGCGCAACTGGGCACGCCACCGCTCGAACTTACCTGCTCCGGCACCGCGGCACTGCTGGTCGCGCTGGCCGCGCTGCGCGAACTGAAGCCGCAACGCCGTCGCGTAGTGATGCCTGCCTACACTTGCCCGCTGGTGCCACTGGCCGTGCATCAGGCCGGGCTGGAGCCGGTGTTGTGCGACCTGCGCCCGGGCCATTACGACATGGACCCGCACGCGCTGCGCGCGGCTTGCGACGAGCGCACTCTGGCGATCCTGCCCACCCATCTTGCCGGCCGCGTCGCCGACGTGGACGACGCGCTCGCCGTGGCCAACAACGTGGGCGCCCACGTGATCGAAGATGCCGCCCAGGCGCTGGGTGCGCGGCGCGACGGCAGCAGCGTGGGCCTCGCCGGGGACATCGGCTTCTTCAGCCTCGCCGCGGGCAAGGGCCTCTCCATTTACGAAGGCGGCCTGCTCGCCGCGCGCGACCCCGAGCTGCGCGAACGACTGGCGCGCACTGCCGCACGCATCGCGCCGCCCAGCCTGGGTTGGGAACTGCGCCGCAGCGTGGAACTGCTGGGTTACGCGGCCTTGTACCGCCCGCGCGGCCTGGCGCTCGCCTATGGCAATCCGTTGCGCCGCGCGCTGCGGCACGGCGATCCGGTGGCCGCGGTGGGCGACGATTTCGGCCTGCCGCTGCCCCTGCACGCCGTGGGCCGCTGGCGCCAGGCTGTGGGAGCACATGCCGCCCGGCGCCTGCCTGCCTTCATCGAACAATGCGCGGCACGCGCACAACGCCATCTGCCGCGCCTGCGCGCGATCCCTGGCGTCACCGTGCTGGAAGATCCTCCCGGTAGCCAAGGCAGCTGGCCGTTCTTCTTCCTGCTGCTGCCCGATCAGGGCCGCCGCGATGCCGCGCTGAACGCGTTGTGGCAAGCCGGTCATGGCGTCAGCCGCCTGTTCATCCACGCCCTGCCCGACTATGCCTACCTGAGCGACATCGTGCCCGCGAGCGATGTGCCGAACGCCCGCGACTTCGCCGCGCGCAGCCTCAGCATCGGCAACAGCCTATGGCTCACCGACGCGGACATGGCGGCGATCTGCGGCGTGCTCGAAAACAGCTGAGCGCATGCGCCCATTCCGCGGCGCCGGGTTGCGGCCGCTCTACACATGTTCGTCATTGGCATGACGCATCCGACGCGTCACCATGCGGACCGTTTCCGCGCAACTCATCGAGCCCGGCATGACGGCGCTGCATCGCATCGGCATCCTGAAGCAATCGAGCGTGGGCCGACCACTGCGCCGCGTCGCCGCCTTGATCCTGCTGCTGTCACCGGTGTTTTTCCTGCCCCCGGTGCCCATCGACGAAACCCGCTACCTGGCGGTCGCATGGCACATGCACTCGAGCGGCCAGTGGCTGGTGCCCTGGCTGGATGGCGCAGCGTATTCGGACAAGGCGCCGCTGCTGTTCTGGCTCATCAACCTGGCCTGGTCGGTGACCGGCGTGCATGCCTGGGCAGTCCGGCTGCTGGAGCTATTGCTCGGGCTGTCGACCCTGCCCCTGCTTGGCTCGCTGGGTCGCCGACTGGGTGCCGACGACGCGGCGACGGAGAATGCGCAATGGCTCTGGCTGGGTTGCATGGCGCTGGCGATCTACGCCGACGTCATCATGTTCGATCTGCTGCTCACCTTCTGCACGCTGACAGCATGGCTGGCCACCACGATTCTCGCCGGGCGACGCTGGCCGGCCGGGGTATTGCTGATGGGCCTGGCACTGGGCGCCGGCATACTCGCCAAAGGCCCCGTCGCCCTGTTGGTGGGCGGCCTGCCGGCCCTGTTCGCGTCGTACTGGATGCCGGGCTTTCAGACCCGGCCAGCGGTGTTCTATCTGCGCCTGTTCATCGTACTGCTGGCTTCCGTGCTGCTAGCGCTGGCCTGGGCGATTCCCGCGGCCCAGGCCGGCGGCCCCGCTTATGCCGACGCCATCTTCCTGCGTCAGACGATGGGGCGCGTGGTACACAGCTTCGCGCACGCGCGTCCATGGTGGTGGTATCTGCCCATACTTCCCGCGATGACCTTGCCATGGACGCTGTGCCTTGCGCGCCATGCACCGATCGCGTCCGCTTCGCGGAGCACGGCCAAGGCCATTGGCCGCTTCGCAGCCACCGCCGTCATTCCCGGCTTCGTGGTCTTCAGCCTGATCAGCGGCAAGCAGCCTCACTACCTGCTGCCTTTGATCCCGCCGCTGGCCCTGTTCGCGGGCGAGCGTATCGGCTCGGGCCGTTGGCGGATCGTCGCCTGGCGGACGGCCCCGACCTTCATTACCGTCGGTCTTGCCGTCGCACTTGGCCTGGGCTGGCGGGAGGCGCCCGACTCGGCCATGGGCGCCGTGGCCTGCGGCGTGCTCATCGTGTTGCTGGGCGTCTCGTACCTGGTGCCGCGCGCGCAACCGCCTTCAGCCAGTGCGGTCGCGCTTGGCACGCTGGCTGCCGTGATGCTGTGCAAGTTGGCTTTCGTGCTCAGCATCGGTCCACGCTACGACGTGCGCGCGATGGCGCAACATGTCGCTGCAGCGCAGCGGGACGGCATCCCGATGCTGTTTGCCGGCTCCCAGTACGGCTTGCTCACTTTCGCCGGGCGGCTCACGGCGGCCATTCCCGACACGCGCGATCCAGCCGCCGTGGCGGCATGGGTGCACGCACACCCGGACGGCTGGGTCATCAGCGACGACAACGATTACCAGGACATGCCGGCGCCGCTGTACAAGCAAGCGTATTTCGGCCGCAGCCTGGGTATCTGGCCTGCAAGCGCGGTGGCGGCAGAAGCCGACCGCAAACGCGAAATCCCCACGCCTGCGCCGAACCCCGGCGAAGACTGATCCGGAAGCCGTCGCCGGTGCTGCCGACGCAAGCTGCGGCATCAGCCGGAGCGTGCCCCGATGGCTTCGAGCAACTCAAGGTTGAGCGCATGCTGCTGCGCCTGCCAGCTGGCGAGCTGGGCGGTGTCGATCTCGGGCTGCTCGTCCATCGCGGAGAGCTTGCGCTTCCACCAGGCCTTGTAGCGGTAGTGCGAGACTTCGCCGTTGATGTCGCTGCCCGCCAGGCCTTGGCGCAGGCTGCCGATCAGGGCCAGCGCGTGGGCCAGCTGCAGCCGCCCCTGGTCCCAGTTGGTACGCGCCACCTCGGGCGCGAACGCGTCCTTGTCGATGGTGAGGTAGGTCGGCAGGGTTTGTGTGCGCTGCTGCTCGACGAAGCCATCGACCAGCGCATCCGGCGTGTCGAAGCCGCGGAACGCGCGCGCGATGCCGAGCCGGCGCGACCAGTCGGTATCCACGCCCATGCTCCAGTAGGTGAGCTTGCCGCGCAGCAGCGGCGTCAGGTAGTTCTCCCACGCGTGGCCCGCGCCGATGTCGTGTGACGTGATGCCAAGGACGTGCACGTGGTCGACGAAGGGCAAAGCGGCCACGCGGCGCACCCACGAACCGCAGTGCACGCCGAACGGGAAGCGCATGTTGTCGGGATGGTTGTCCAGCACCACCACTTGTATGGAGGTGGCGGGCTTGAGCCGCGCGATCAGCGGCCAACTGAGATGGTGGAAATCGCCCGAGCCGGTGAACACGGTGCCGTGACGCTCGGGCAGTTGCTCGTCGAGCAGTGCGCGGAAGCGGCGCATGGTGGCCAGCGAACAACCGAAGCGGATTGCTTCCTGCCATTCGGCCAGCGGTAGCACGAGGCCGTCCGGCAGCGGTCCCACCGAGCTGTCGATGTCGAGCACCACGGGGCGTTGTACGGATTCACTCATCGTCTTTCTCCGCTGCGTCCTGCCAGCTGCGGTCGCTCTCGAAATGTCCGCCCAGTTTGCGCAGCAGCGCGCGCAGCAGCGGGTTGCGCGCGTACACCGCGTGGCGGGTGAAGGTCATGCTGGCGCCGAGGAAGGATTTCACCTCGGGGTCGGTCCAGCCGGCCACGTAGTGGCTCAGTCCGCGCTCGCGCGCGTAGCCGAGGTTGTGCATCCAGCTCACGAAATAGAGGTTGTGGTCGCGCGCCTCGGGGTAGGCGAAGCCTATGTACTTGTCGATCAGCTTGCCACCGTGTTCGTAGCAGAGATTCCAGCCGATCATCTTCCCTTCGTGCCGGTAGACGAATACCACGCCACCGCTCGAGGCATCCCGCAGCACGCGGCGGAAGAAGTCCAGGCTCAGGCGGTCGAAGTGGATCTCGCTCTGTGCGTACACGTTGTCGAACAGCGCGTAGTACGTGGCCAGCGTCGCCTCGTCGAGGAAGCGCGCGTCGCCGGTATGCACGACCTCGATGTCGAGCTTCGCCCGCGAACGCAGCTTGCGGCGGATGTTCTTCCGGCGGCTGTAGCTGAGCCTCGCGAGGTAATCGTCGTCCGAGCCGAAGTCGATCGGCACGTAGGCCAGCGCCTGGCCCTCCAGCAGCACGAAGCCTTCCGCCTCGCACGCCGCGGCGAAGGCGCGCGCGTGGGCGTTCTCCGCGTCGCTGAGCAGCGGCGAGTCCTGCGCGATGTCCTTCACGATCAGCAGCCGGCACTCGCGCCCCCAGGCCGCCTTAAGCCCCTGCGCCAGGGCGGCGGGCGGCAGGTCGGCCGGCAGCGGCGCGTACTCGGACACGGTGGTGCCGGCAAAGCGGGTGCGCCAGGTGATCAGGCGGCGCCAGTACCGCGCAAGCGGCAGCCCGGCCACGCGGCGGCGCAGCGCGTCGTCGGCCGTGGTCAGCAGGTCGAACGGCGCCACGAAGCCCGGCATGCCTTGCGGCGAGCGGCCCACGGCGAAGCCGATCGGTGGCTCGTCCATGAACGCGTTGAGCAAGGCGTCAGGTTCCAGTTGTGAAATGAAAGGCATGAGTAAGCCAGTTTGCCTAGACTGTAGGGGCCTTGCCCGTGCCGGAACGTCCGGCGCGGACCCGCCTATTGTCGCCTGCCATCAAGGATCCCGTCATGACCGGAACGACCCAGCAGCAAGTGTTCGAGATCATCGCCAAGCAGGCCAAGGTCGACGTGGCGAACGTCAAGCCCGAGTCCACGCTGAAGGATCTGGGCATCGCCTCGCTGGAAGCGATCGAGCTGATCTTCGATATCGAGGAGCATTTCGACATCCACTTCCCCGAGCAGCAGGGCGCCAATTTCGACAGCGACACCGCGCAGAGCCTGGTCGACGCCGTGCAGACGGCGATGGACGAGAAGGCCGCCGCCGGCGAAGGCGCCCAGTAATGCCCACCATCGAGACACGCCGGGTCGTCATCACCGGCATGGGCGCGATCAGCCCGCAAGGCGTGGGCGCCAGGGCACTGTGGCAAGGCCTGCGCGAAGGGCGCAGCGCGATCGGCCCGCTGCGCCACAAGGACGGCGAAGTGCTGCGCGTGAAGATCGCCGCCCAGGTGCCGGAAAGCTTCGATCCGGCCACCGGCATCGACGAGCGCACCCTGCCCCTGCTCGACCGCACCTCGGAGTTCGCGCTGCACGCGGCGCGCGAGGCGATCGCGCACTCCGGCATCGATTTCAACCGCGATGGCCTGGGCCTGCGCACCGCCGTGGTGGTGGGCACCGGCGTTGGCGGCGAAACCACCCAGGACGAACAGAGCCGCCGGCTGTACGCCGAGAAGGCCAGCCGCACTCACCCGCTTACCATCGTGCGGCTGATGACCAACGCCTCGGCCAGCCAGATCAGCATCGCCTACGGCCTGCGCGGGCCTACCTACGCGGTGGCCAGCGCCTGCGCCTCGGCCAACCACGCGATCATCCAGGCAGCGCAGATGATCCGCTTCGGCATGACCGACGTGGCTGTCACCGGCGGCACCGAGGCCTGCCTCAGCTACGGCGCGCTGCGTGCATGGGAAGCCATGCGCGTACTGTCCGACGACACCTGCCGCCCGTTCAGCGCCAACCGCCGCGGCCTGGTGCTGGGCGAAGGCGCCGCTGTCTTCGTGCTGGAATCGCTGGAACACGCGCGGGCGCGCGGCGCCACCATCCTCGCCGAACTCGCCGGCACCGGCATGAGCGCGGATGCCAGCGACATCGTGATGCCCAGCGCCGACGGCGCCGCCAGCGCGATGCGCCAGGCACTGGAAGACGCCGGCCTGAACCCGGAAGACGTGGACTACATCAACGCCCACGGCACCGGCACCCAGGCCAACGACGTCACCGAGACCCGCGCCATCCGCCTTGCCTTCGGCGAACACGCCGACCGCCTCGCGGTAACCTCGACCAAGTCCATGCATGGCCACGCACTGGGCGCCTCCGGCGCACTGGAGCTGGTGGCCGCGATCGGCGCGCTGCGCGAGAACGTGGTGCCGCCTACCGCGAACCTGGACAAGGTCGATCCCGCCTGCGACCTGGATTACGTGCCGAATACGGCGCGCGAGATGCCGGTGCGGGCGGTGCTCAGCAACTCGTTCGCGTTTGGCGGGCTCAACGCCGTGCTGGCGTTGAAGCGGGCGCCCTGATCGGGGCGCCTCAAGCCGGGCCTACCGCCTTGCGGCGCTTCCCATCCATGGACGGAAAATCCACGCGTCGTGGCCGGACTTTTCGGCCAGCCTCCCGCACGGCCGAAAGGCATCGCCATCCCTGCCGATGCCTTCCCGCATCCGCAACGGACGTCAGCGTGGCTTGCCGGTGGTATTCGCCAATGCCGGCCCGATGAATTCGGCCTCCAGGGTCACGTCGATCAAGTCGCCCACTCCCATCGTCGTGCCCGGCGCAGGCACGCCAAATCCCATGCCGAAATCCGAGCGCTTGAAGGCTCCGTGCGCGGAAAATCCAATGCGCGCATGCGGATCCATGCCAGGCATTCCCGCATAGCCGCCGTTGTAAGTGCCGGTCAGCGTCAATGGACGAGTGACGCCGTGCAGATCCAGGGTGCCTTCGATCTCGAATGACTTGGCACCGGTCATCTGGATTTTTTCCGAGCGGAAGACGATTTTGGGAAACTTCGCCGCGTCGAGAAGCTGAGGCCCCTGCACGATGTCGATGCACATCTTCGGGGCCGCATCCATTTCCAGCGAGGCGGTTTCGACCGTAGCGACCAGTTTGGACGCAGGTATGTTGCGCGGATCAAACGTCAGCGCCGCATCGAAGCGACTGAATCGCGTGGTGTACGTCGAGAATCCCATGTGGCTTACACGAAGCTGGAGGCTCGCATGGGCCTTGTCGATGTGATACGCGCCTGCGGGTGGTGCAGCCACCGGGGGCATGGCCGATGGCGCAGCCGCGTCGGTCGCGCGGGACGCCGCGCCATACATGCCGAGCAGGATGGCAACTGCACCGGCGGCAAACGGCCGCAACGCAGTTCGGACAATGGTGTTCATGGCAAGCTGCTCCGTATCAAGTTGAAGTATCCCGGTAGGTGCTGCCGAAGCGAATGATCGCCATCACGCCCCACGGCTTGCATTTCCTTCCCGGTTCCGGACGTCGTACGCCTTGGCCGCGCACGCTTCCACCCATGCAACGAACGACCGGCAGATAAATCGACACGAATCGGCATCCTCCCCGGAAAGGGAGGGGGAAAGCAAAAGGCCCGGCGGTTTCCCGCCGGGCCTTTCGTTTGTACCGCGACGGGTTGTCAGCCCTTCTTGGCCTTCGTCAGCAGCTGATCCAGCAGCGACATCGCCAGATCAATCTCTTCATGCGTGATGTCCAGCGACGGCGCGAACGTGATCACGTTCTTGTACCAGCCGCCCACATCGAGCACGAGGCCGATCTTCTTGCCGTTGTGCTCCAGGTCGCCAGCGAGGCCGATGTCGACCATCTTGTCGAGCAGTGTCTTGTTCGGCGTGAAGCCGTCCTCGGTGCAGATCTCGGCGCGCAGCGCGAGGCCGAGGCCGTCGACGTCGCCGATTTCCTTGTGCTTCTTCTGCAGCTCGCGCAGGCCTTCGAGGAAGTGCGCGCCCTTCTTCGGCACGGTGGTCTCGTAGTCCAGCTCGTAACCCATCTTGATCACTTCCAGACCCAGCGAGGTGCCCAGCGGGTTGGAGTTGAACGTGCTGTGGGTGGAACCCGGCGGGAACAGCGTGGGGTTGATCAGCTCTTCGCGCGCCCACAGGCCGGACAGCGGGTTCAGGCCGTTGGTCAGCGCCTTGCCGAACACCACGATGTCCGGCGTCACGCCGAAGTTCTCGATCGACCACAGCTTGCCGGTACGCCAGAAGCCCATCTGGATTTCGTCGGACACCATCAGGATGCCGTACTTGTCCAGCACCTTCTTCAAACCCTTGAAGAAACCCATCGGCGGAAGCACGTAGCCGCCGGTGCCCTGGATCGGCTCGACGTAGAACGCGGCGTATTCGCACTGGCCGGTCTTGGGGTCCCACACGCCGTTGTATTCGGTCTCGAACAGACGCTCGAACTGGCGCACGCAGCTATCGGAATACTCTTCCGCCGTCATGCCCTTGGGGCGGCGGAACGGATACGGGAACGGCAGGAACATCGCGCGCTCGCCGAAGTGGCCAAAGCGGCGGCGGTAGCGGTAGCTGGAGGTGATCGACGAGGCGCCCAGGGTACGGCCGTGGTAGCCGCCCTCGAAAGCGAACATCAGGCTCTTGCCGTTGCTGGCGTTGCGCACCAGCTTCAGCGAATCCTCGATCGCCTGCGCGCCGCCGACGTTGAAGTGCACGCGGCCGTCGAGGCCGAACTTCTTCTTCGCATCCAGCGCGATGGTCTTGGCCAGCTCGATGCGGGTCTGGTGCAGATACTGGCTGGCGACCTGCGGCAGCACGTCGATCTGCTTCTTCAGCGCGTCATTGAGGCGCTTGTTGCCGTAGCCGAAGTTGACCGCCGAGTACCACATCTGCAGATCGAGGAACGGCGTGCCGGCCGTGTCGAACATGTAGCTGCCTTCGCCGTGGCGGAAGATCTTCGGCGGGTCCACGTAATGCACGGTGTCGCCGAAGGAGCTGTACTTGGCCTCGTCGGCGAGCAGTTGCGCGTCGTCGATGAAACCGACGGCGTTCTTGTCGATGTTCATGGGTCGGGTTCCGGGGGAACGGTGGCGGAGGGTGTTGCAGATGAAGCGAAGCGGCCGATCAGGCCGCTGCGGCTTCGTGATAGCGCGCGTGGTGCGCCAAGGTGCCGTCGAGCAGGCGCGGCAGGTATTCCAGCGCGTCCTCGAAACCGGTGATCGGCATGTAGGGGATGCCGGCGGCACGGCAGTGCTCGATCAGGCGGTGCTTGGCAAACACGAAGTCCACGCGGTCGGCCGCGCAGAAATCCGAGGCGCCGTCGCCGATCAGCAAGGTCTTGGCGCCGCCCTGGCGGGCCTGCGCCACGCAGGCGCACTTGCAGGTACCGCTGCGGCAACCCGCGGCCTGGAACGGCGAGGTGAGCTGCCACTGCTTGGGCGGCGTGGCCGGCGCAAGATGGTTCGCGGCCAGCGGCAGGTCGTCCAGGCCGTAGCGGCCGAGGATCTGGTGGATCGCGTAGTCGAGGCCGTCGCTGACGATGCGGATCGGCACATTGAGCTCGCGCGCCTTCGCCACGAAGCCCGGGAAGGCGTGGTCGATCCACAGCTCACGCAAGTGCTCGTCCAGCTCGGCGCGGGTCATCTGCAGCAGCTCGACCTGGCCGGCCATGCATTCACGCGAACCGATGCGACCGGCGCGCCAGTCCTGCTCCAGCACTTCCCAACCCGGGCGGCCAAAGCGGTCGAGCAGCGAGTCGATCACGTCCTCGACGGAAATGGTGCCGTCGAAATCGCACAGGATGGTCCAGCCGGAAACGGGCATCAGCAGGCACGCTCGCAACAATGATGGATGCCACGTTAGGCAAGCTGCCTTTCGGCGCCCTTTCCCCGGCCTGCCGATCGGGCGCTTGCCAGCCTGGGGTGTGCGGCGCATCCCGACCCGACAAGCGGATCGGGGCTTTCGACGGCACTCGACCGGCCGCTGGAAGCCGAATCGGACCCGAGCCGGCACATGGCCGTTTATGAACCGGTACGCGTACACCCGTTAAGCTGCGCCGAACTCCCGTTGCTCCCGCCCGATGCCCGCCGCCCGTTCGCGCCTGCTGCCCGCCCTGCTGTGCCTGTTCCTGCCGTTCGGCGCCATGGCCGACTCTGCCGACACCGCCGACACGCCGCCGGTGCTGACGATCGGCGCCGGCATGCAGCGCATGCCCGGCTGGACCGGGGCGCGTACGCACCGCGACGACCCGATCCCGTTCGTGGATATCGAATTGCCGCAGTACGGCTTCAGCTTGTCCACCGAGGACGGCTTGCAGTGGGACCTGATCCGCGACCCGCACCTGCACGGCGGCCTCTACGGCGACTTCCAGTGGGGCCGCGAACGCGACGACCTCCACCAGCTGGCCGGCAAGCTGCCCTCGCTGGCGCCCCGCGCCACCGGCGGCGGCTACCTGGAGTGGGACTTCACCCCACGGCTCGACGCCGGCGCGCGCCTCAGCCACGACATCAACGGCGCAGGCGCCTACCTCGAGTTCTACGCGGAATGGGACCCGCCCAAGCTGGGCTTGCTGGAACAGTCGCTGCAACTGCGCTGGCAATCGATGAACGGCACGGCGATGCGGCGCTTCTTCGGCATCACGCCCGCCTCGGCGCAAGCGCTGGCCGTGCCGGCATGGCAACCCGACGGCGGCAGCCAGCTCGCCACCCTGGAATACGACTTGTTCATGCCCACCAGCAAGCACACCGGACTGGCCGCCTCGCTGGAATACGGCTATCTGCTCGGCCAGGCCGCCGCCAGCCCACTGGTGCGCCAGTTCGGCTCGCGCAACCAGCTCACCGAGTCACTGGCCTTCGTCTACCACTTTTGAAGCGGGCGGCCATGAATGGCCGCCCGTTTGATTTCAGCGATCAAGAAAGATCGCAAGAGACCCACCCCGCTCAGCGGTCGTCGCGAGTCCAGATCGCGCCGTCTTCCTCGCGCACTGGAAAACGGGTCACCGGCTCCACCGCGGGCGGACGCGTCACCGCGCCGCTGCGCAGGTCGAAGCGCGCGCCGTGGCGCGGGCACTCCACCTCGAAGCCGAACACTTCGCCGCCGGCGAGATCGCCGCCGTCGTGGGTGCACACGTCCTCGATCGCGTAGAGGTCGCCGTCGATGTTGTACACGGCGATCGGCGTGTCGCCGTCGAACACCACCTTGAATTCGCCCGGAAGCAATTCGCTGCGAGTGCCAACCTGCACCCATCCCTCGCCCGCCAGACTCATGCCGGCACTCCGGCGAAGTCCTTGCGCAGCACCTCGAAACGCAGATCGTCGCGGCGCGGGATGCCGAAGCGCTCGTCGCCGTACGGGAACGGCTGGAATTCGCCAGTGCGCCGATAGCCGCGGCGCTCGTACCAGGCAATCAGCTCCTCGCGCTGCACGATCACCGTCATGTGCATCGCGCGGCAATGCCACTCCTCGCGTGCGATGCGCTCGGCCTCGCCCAGCACGGCCTTGCCCAGGCCGCCGCCCTGCCGGGTAGGGGCGACCGCGAACATGCCGAAGTAGCCCGAGTCGCCGCGCCGCTCGATATGGCAGCTGGCCAGCAGCACGCCGTCGCGCTCGGCCAGCAAGAGCATGCTGTAGGGTTGGCCTAGCAGCGCGGCAACGCCGGCGACGTCGGTGCGCTGGCCATCCAGCAAGTCGGATTCGGTGGTCCAGCCGGCGCGGCCGGAGTCGCCGCGATAAGCGGACTCGACCAGTGCGACGATGGCGGGAACGTCGGCCATCACGGCCGGGCGGAAATCGGTCTGGGGGGATTCGGGCATGCGCGCATGTTAAGGGCTGGCGCCGACACTGGCGACCTGGACATCATCGCCGCGTGCGCCGGCGCATCCATGACCTTCGTCACTGTGGCAACGCCCGCCGATTTGCCTAGCCTGCAACTCCGCAAATTCTTTCAGCCCGCGCCGCGGCGCGGACCCGCAACGCTCCGAGGATCATCCGCATGAGCCACCGTTACACGAAGCCGCTGGCCCTGGCCATCGCCCTGTCGCTCGCCACCGGCGCGCTCGCCGCGCCCGCCACCTCGTTCGACATGCGCGAGCTGGATACCAAGATCAACGCCTGCCAGGACTTCAATGGCTTCGTCAACGCGAAGTGGGTGGCTGCGCACCCGATTCCCGCCGACCGCACGCGCTGGGGCTCGTTCGACGCGCTGCGCGAGGACAGCTTGAACATCCAGCACACGATCGTGGAGCAGGCGGCGAAACATGCCGCCATGGCCAAGCCCGGTTCGATCGAGCAGAAGATCGGCTGGCTGTACGCCTCGGGCATGGACGAGGCGACGATCGACAAGGCCGGCTACGGGCCGGTCAAGCCCGAACTGGCGCGCATCGCGGCCCTCAAGGACAGCGCCGGTATCGCCGCCTACATCCGCGACAGCTACGCGCAAGGCCACGCGGTAGCGTTCCGCTTCTACGGTAACGGTGACTTCAAGGACTCCAGCCGCGAGATCGCCTACGCCGGCCAGGGCGGCCTTGGCCTGCCCACGCCCGACTATTACAGCAAGCCCGACTTCGCCAAGATCCGCGACGCCTACGTGGCGCATATCGCCAAGCTGTTCGAGCTGGCCGGCACGCCTGCTGCCTCGGCGCAAGCGCAGGCGAAGTCCGTGCTGGCCTTCGAGACCAGGCTCGCCGGCGCCTCGCTGGTGCCCACCGAGATGCGCAAGCCGGAGAACCGCTACCACTACGTCAGCATCGCCGAGGCCGGCCAGGTCACGCCGCACTTCGACTGGGCGGCGTTCTTCAAGGCGCAGGGCGCCGACGTGGGCCAGGGCTTCTCGCTGTCGCAGCCGAAGTTCTTCGCGGAGTTCGACCGCATGCTGGCAGAAACGCCGGTGATCGAGTGGCAGGCCTACCTGCGCTTCCACGCCATCGACGGTGCCGCGCCCTACCTCTCCAAGCCGTTCCAGCAGGAAGACTACGCGTTCAATGAGAAGACATTGAACGGCCAGCAAGCCATGCAGGCGCGCTGGAAGCGCGTGCTCGGCACCGTCAACGGCAGCATGGGCATGGCATTGGGCGAGCTGTACGTGGCCGATCACTTCCCGGCGGCTTCCAAGCAGCGCGCGCAGGAACTGGTCGACAACCTGCGCACCGCCTACAAGGCGCGCATCGAGAAGCTGGAGTGGATGAGCGACGCCACCAAGCAGAAGGCGCTGGAGAAGTGGGCCAGCTTCACGCCCAAGATTGGCTACCCCGACAAGTGGCGCGACTGGAACGGCCTCGCTCTCAAGCCGGGCGACTACTACGCCAACGTGCAGGCCGCACGCAAGTTCAACTACGACTACATGGTGGGCAAGATCGGCAAGCCGGTGGACCGCGAGGAATGGGGCATGACACCGCAGACCGTCAACGCCTACTACAACCCGCAGGTGAACGAGATCGTGTTCCCCGCCGCGATCCTGCAGCCGCCGTTCTTCGACGCCAAGGCCGACGATGCGCTCAACTACGGCGGCATCGGCGCGGTGATCGGCCACGAGATGGGCCACGGCTACGACGACCAGGGCAGCAAGTTCGACGCCAAAGGCAACAACGCCAACTGGTGGACCGACGCCGACCGCAAGGCTTTCGAAGCGCGCACCGACAAGCTGGCCGCCCAGTTCGACAGCTACGAGGCGCTGCCCGGCAAGCACGTCAACGGCCGCCTCACCATGGGCGAGAACATCGGCGACCTCGGCGGCCTCAACGCCGCCTACGATGCGCTGCAGATGGCACTGGCAAAGAACCCCGCCGAGGCAAAATCGAAGATCGACGGCTACACCCAGGACCAGCGTTTCTTCCTCAACTGGGCCCGCGTGTGGCGCGGCAGCATCCGCCCCGAAGCCCAGCTCACCCTGCTCAACACCGACCCGCACGCCCCCGCGAAATTCCGCGCGATCGGTGCGCCATCCAACATGCCCGCGTTCGCCGAGGCGTTCCAGTGCAAGGGCAGCGATGCGATGGTGCGCGACGGGGAGCAGCGGGTGAAGATCTGGTAAGCGCGCCCGCGATGTACGGGAAAGCCGCGGCAGCAATGGCGCGGCTTTCCTATATCCGAACCCGCGCCGCATGCATGCCCTGACCGCGTCGGGCCTGACCACGAGATGACGGGCAGACTCGGGCCTTCCAAAAAAACTTCCGTGCCGCGATCCGTTTCCACCACCCGGATCGTCCTTGGTGTGACCCAAACAGAAGGAGGCATGCCATGTCTGACGAGTCCGTTGTCCTGATCAACTTGCTGAAGGTTGAGCCTGGAAAGCAGGATGCGCTGGTCGCGCTCCTGAAGCAGAACATCGACAACGTGGTGCGTACGCTCCATGGCTGGCGGAAGACCCGGCTGATCGCGGCCAGGGATGGCACCGGCGTCGTCATCTACTCCGAGTGGGAGAGCCCCGCCGCGGTCGAGGCGATGCGCAACGATCCACGCATGAAGGCCTGCTTCCCGAAGATCACCGAACTGGCAAGTTTGGACTCGGTCATGGGCTCGACGGTGGCGAGCGAAGCCCGTTGATGGCGTTCCTGCCAGAGCCTGCGCCACGCGAGCTAACGAGGAGAACCGCAATGGCCCGGATGTTGGTGATCTACCCTACCCCCAAGGACATCGAGGCATTCGACCGGCATTACTTCGACGTCCACGTGCCCCTCGCCTGGAAGATTTGTGGCCTCAGGAAATATGAGGTGAGCGATGGCCCCATCGCGACCCCGGTAGGCGCCCTCGATATCCATCGGATTGGGATCTTGCATTTCGACGACCTCGCTGCGATCAAAAAGGCGTTCGCAAGCCCCGAGGGACGTGCGGCCGGAGCGGACCGCCGGCTTTTCGCGCCGGATGACTCGGGCGTCCAGATGTTCCTGTTCGCCAACCGGGAAGTTTGAACCCGCCGCTCTGAAACCATGCCAGGAGAATCCAGCGATGTCGGCAAGCAAGGCAGTTTTTTCCTGGTCTACGGCGGTTGGCACAACCGTTCGACGTGGGATCGCGTCGCTCCCCTGCCTCGCCATTACATTCGCTGCACGCAGGATCACGCCATGCCGCTGACCGGCCAGGATCACATGATCGCGACGATGGGCGCCGCGATCGGCGGCAAGACGACCACCCACACGCTCGAAAGCAACCACTCGCCGTTCCTGTCGCAACCGGACGCCATGTCGAAGATACTCGTCGGCATCGGCGCAAATCCTGGCCAGACGAGGCGCGCCGGCGCCGCAGATTCCGACGCATGAGTACGGACGAATTCGAAGATCGCCTGAAAGCGCTGCGGCCACGCCTCCATCGCTACTGCGCGCGCATGGCCGGATCGGCGATCGATGGCGAGGATATCCTGCAAGATGCTCTTGTCAAAGCCCTGCAGGCGCGGGCCCAGGGCGCCAGGGTGGACAATCTCGAAGGCTGGTTGTTTCGCATCGCCCACAACGCCAGCCTCGATTTCCTGCGCACCCGGTCCCGGAGCACGATCGTTCCGCTCACCGAGGATATCGAGGCAGCACCGATGCCCGAGGCGGATGTCGTCGCAATCAGCTTTCACACCTTCCTGCGGTTGCCCGAGCTCCAACGCTGCGCGGTGATCCTCAAGGACGTCCTGGGGCATTCGGTCGAGGAGATCGCAAGCATCGCCGAATGCTCCCCAGCAGCGGCCAAATCGGCTCTCCAGCGCGGGCGCGTCACGCTGCGCCGGCTCGCACAAACACCCGACGACATCCGGCTGCCACTGATGTCCGATACGGCCCGGCGGAAGATGATCGCCTATGTGGGCCTGTTCCAGAGCGGCGATTTCGATGCGATCCGCGCCATGCTCGCCGATGACGTGAAGCTCGATCTTGTGAATCGGCTGCAATTGGAAGGACGCGACAAGATCGTCCCCTACTTCACGCGCTATGCGGAAGTGATGAAATGGCGGTTCGCCCTGGGTGCGATTGAAGGGCAACCGGCCATGCTGGTCTTCGACAGCACTGGCCCGATGGAACGCCCTGCCCATTTTGTCCTGATCAACTGGTCGGAAAAACGGATCGCCCGGATCCGGGATTTCCTGTTCGCCCCCTATGTGCTCGAAGCCATTGACTGGGTGAGGTTGGACCCAAAGGTTGAAGAGCGCGAACGCTGAGCAACCAAGGGAGAGGGGACAGCCAGCCTGTGGCTGTACCGACTCGCTCCCGGCGAATGTGTCGCTCGCGGAAGCAGGGGCCGAAGCGAACAGCGGTGTAGCCGCTGGCCCGGAGGGCGAGGCACAGGAAGTG
Organism: Dyella agri; assembly: GCF_044904705.1. Classification (NCBI taxonomy): domain Bacteria; kingdom Pseudomonadati; phylum Pseudomonadota; class Gammaproteobacteria; order Lysobacterales; family Rhodanobacteraceae; genus Dyella; species Dyella agri. The sequence goes on along the minus strand of NZ_JADIKL010000004.1, from coordinate 269,216 downwards.
CCGAGTCGCCAGAGGGTTCGTCCACACCTCATCTCTCCGCCAGATACGCAAAACGCCCCACGAGGGGGCGTGCACTTGGATTAGCATCGCGTTGACCCGGCGCGAGGGATTGTTCGCCCCATCCATGGGGCTCACTCCTTCGCGCTGCGCGCTACGGGGCCAGCCTGCGGCTGTCCAAATTCGCTCCAGGCGAATTTGTCGAACCCAGAGGGTTCGTCCACACCTCATCTCTCCGCCAGATACGCAAAACGCCCCACGAGGGGGCATGCACNTGGATTAGCATCGCGTTGACCCGGCGCGAGGGATTGTTCGCCCCATCCATGGGGCTCACCCCTTCGCGCTGCGCGCTACGGGGCCAGCCTGCGGCTGTCCAAATTCGCTCCAGGCGAATTTGTCGAACCCAGAGGGTTCGTCCACACCTCATCTCTCCGCCAGATACGCAAAACGCCCCACGAGGGGGCGTTTTGCGTATCTGGCGGAGAGAGAGGGATTCGAACCCTCGATAAGGCTTTTGACCCTATACTCCCTTAGCAGGGGAGCCCCTTCGGCCACTCGGGCATCTCTCCGGGTTTGTGATGCAGCAGCTTGGCCGGCAAGGATAACCGTCGACCGGCTCGAGGTAAAGCCTGGATGCCGCTATCAGTGTTCGTCGGCGCCGCCGGAGGCGGAACCGCTGCCCGGCTCGTGTTCGCCCTTGATGCGCTGGTAGATCTCTTCGCGATGCACGGCGACGTTCTTAGGCGCATTGATGCCGATGCGCACCTGATTGCCTTTCACGCCCAGGACGGTGACGGTCACCTCGTCGCCGATCATCAGGGTCTCGCCGACCCTACGGGTCAGAATCAACATGGTTACTACTCCATTAAATCCTGGTTCCAGACCTGCGGCGATGGCGCCTCACCCCTGAGCCTCCATCACCACAGTTCGACGACTGATCCGTCAAAGGCCCTACCGCCTTCCCGGCCCTCCATCCGGCTACCTGCCGCGACAATCAATTTGTCGGGACAGGGGCCATCGGCATTCGAACGATACTAGCGAGCATCCCAGATCGGCGCAATGCACAGGCATGACCTGTGGCACTGCACAGGTTGACGCGACACTAGGCCGACAGCTGGCCGGAGGTCCACAACGGCAGGCCGGCCAGAATCGTTGACAGCGCGGGGGTATCCATGCCGCCGCCCTGCGCCATGTCAGGCCGGCCGCCACCCTTGCCGTCGATCTGCCGCGCCACGTGCGAAACCACATCGCCAGCCTTGATGCGGCCCAGCGCCTTGCCGTGCACGCCGGCGATCAGCGACACGCGGCCGTCCGCCGCGCCGGCCAGCAGGATGACGCAGTCGCCCAGCTGCTGCTTGAGCTGGTCCACGCTGTCGCGCAACGCCTTGGCGTCCAGCCCTTCCAGCCGGGCGGCCACCACCTTGATGCCGTCGATGTCGTGCGCGCCGCCGGCGAGTTCAGCCGTGGCGGAGCCGGCCGCCTTGGCGCGCAGCGATTCCAGCTCGCGTTCCAGTTTCTTCTGCTTGTCGAACAGCTGGCGCAGCTTGTCGATGGCGTCGTCGCCGCTGCTGGAGAGCAGCTGCGACAGCTCGCCGAGACGGCGCTCCTCGTCGGCGACGAAGGCGAGCGCCCCGGCGCCGGTGACCGCCTCGATGCGGCGGACGCCGGAAGCGACGCCGGACTCGGCCACGATCTTGAACAAGCCAATGTCGCCGGTGCGGCCCACGTGGGTGCCGCCGCACAGTTCAGTGGAGAACTCGCCCATCTTCAGCACCCGCACTTCATCGCCGTACTTTTCGCCGAACAGTGCCATCGCGCCGAAAGCGATGGCGTCGTCGTAGGCCATGTGGCGCACTTCGGCGGCAGCGTTGCGGCGCACCTCGGCGTTCACCAGCGCCTCCACCTCGGCCAGCTCCTCGCGGCTCACCGGCTTGTGGTGGGCGAAGTCGAAACGCAGGCGGTCCGGCGCCACCAGCGAGCCCTTCTGGGTGACGTGGGTGCCCAGCACCTTGCGCAACGCGGCGTGCAGCAGGTGGGTGGCGGAGTGGTTGAGCACGATGGCCTGGCGGCGCGCGACATCGACCTGCGCATCCACCATGCCGCCGGTCTTGAGCGGCTCGGCGCCGCGCCAGGTACCCACGTGGCCGAAGAACACGCCGCCCATCTTCAGCGTGTCGGCCACCTCGAAGCGGCCGGCGCTGTTCGACAACGTACCGGTGTCACCCACCTGGCCGCCGGACTCGGCGTAGAACGGCGTGCGGTCGAGAATCACGAAGCCCTGCTCGCCCTCGGCCAGCTGCGCGACCTGGCGACCGTCCCGCACGATGCCCAGCACCTTGCAGCCCTGCGCCGCCAAGGCCTCGTAGCCGAGGAAGGCGGTAGGCGCGAGCTGGCTGGCGAGTTCCGCCGGCATCTGGCCCTTGGCCTCGAACTTGCCCGCGGCGCGGGCGCGCTCGCGCTGTTCGTTCATCGCCTGCTCGAAGCCGGCCATGTCCACGCTGAGACCGCGCTCGCGCGCGATGTCGGCGGTGAGGTCGACCGGGAAGCCATAGGTATCGTAGAGGCGGAACGCATCCTCGCCGGCGACGATCTTGCCGGACAGCTTGCCGGTCACTTCGTCGAACACGCGCATGCCGTGCTCCAGCGTTTCGCCGAAGCGCTGTTCCTCGGTGCGCAGCGCGTCTTCCACGAAAACCTGTTTGGCCTTCAGCTCGGGATAGGCCTCGCCCATCTCCTCGACCAGCGGCTGCACCATCTTCCAGAAGAAGTCACCGCGCACGCCCAGCATCCAGCCATGGCGCAGCGCGCGGCGGATGATCCGGCGCAGCACATAGCCGCGGCCCTCGTTGGACGGCAGCACGCCGTCGACGATCAGGAAGCTGCAGGCACGGACGTGGTCGGCGATCACGCGCAACGACTGGTTGGCCAGGTCGCGGGTGGCGGTGAGTTCCGCGGCCACCTTGATGAGGTGCTGGAACAGGTCGATCTCGTAGTTGGAGTGCACGTGCTGCAGCACGGCGGCGAGGCGTTCCAGGCCCATGCCGGTATCGACACAGGGCGCGGGCAGCGGCGACAACGTGCCGTCGGGCGCGCGGTCGAACTGCATGAACACCAGGTTCCAGATCTCGATGTAGCGGTCGCCGTCCTCGTCGGGCGACCCGGGCGGACCGCCGGCCACGTCTGCCCCGTGGTCGTAGAAGATCTCGGTGCAGGGACCGCAGGGGCCGGTATCGGCCATCTGCCAGAAGTTGTCGGAGGCGAACGGCGCGCCCTTGTTGTCGCCAATGCGCACGATGCGTTCGGACGGCACGCCGACTTCCTTGTGCCAGATGTCGTAGGCCTCGTCGTCGGTGTGATAGACGGTGACCCACAGCTTCTCCGCCGGCAGCTTGAGCACCCCGGTGAGCAGTTCCCAGGCCCAGGCGATCGCCTCGCGCTTGAAGTAGTCGCCGAACGACCAGTTGCCCAGCATCTCGAAGAAGGTGTGGTGGCGCGCGGTGTAGCCCACCTGGTCGAGGTCGTTGTGCTTGCCGCCCGCGCGCAGGCAGCGCTGCACGTCCGCCGCACGCACGTAGGGCAGCTTCTCGCTGCCCAGGAACACGTTCTTGAACGGCACCATGCCCGAGTTGGTGAACAGCAGCGTCGGGTCGCTGGCCGGCACCAACGAGGCGGACGGCACGATGGTGTGGCCCTTCGCGCGGAAGAAGTCGAGGAAGGTCGAACGGATGTCGGCAGTTTTCATGCGTGGCTGCAATGGCGGCGAAAAAAGCACGCCGAGGCCATGCCGCGATCAGCTTTCCTCGTCGGCGTCGTCCACTTCGGCGTGGGTTGCGTATCTTACCGTGGCGGCGGCAAAGCCGCGGCGCAGGAGGAATTGTGCCCGTTTGCCCTGCCCGGCGCGATCCGTGGCGGGCTTGCCGCCGTAGTGGCGGCGCAGCTGGGCGGCGGCATTGGCGTTCCAGTCCACCCCGGACTCGTCGAGCAGGCGTCGGATGGCAGCGTCGGACACGCCGTGGGTCTTCAGTTCCATGCGGATGCGCAAGGGGCCGTAGCCCTGGCTGGCGCGGTTGCGCAGCAGCACTCCGGCGAAGCGTTCGTCGTCCTGGTAGTGCTGGTCGGCCAGCCGGCTCAGCGCGGCGTCGGATTCGTCGCCGGCGTAACCGCCCTGGTCGAGCTTGCGGCGCAGCTCGCGCCGGGATTGTTCGCGGCGCGCCAACAGGCCCAGCGCCTTGTCGTAGGCGCTGGGCCTGGGTTTGTCGGGCTCACCATCGCGGCGTTTCATGCGAAGACCCTACCCCTCCCTCCCCCGCACGCAGGAGAGGGAATGGGGCGGTGGGCTGTCACGCCTCTTCCAGCGCTTCCTCGGAAGTCGCGGCGGCCTTGCCGCTGCCGCCCACCAGCAGGCGCGCACGCAGCTCGGTGTCGATCTCGTTGGCGATGGCGGGATTGTCGCGGAGGAACTGGCGCACGTTTTCCTTGCCCTGGCCGATGCGGTCGCCCTTGTAGCTGTACCAGGCGCCGGACTTGTCGATCAGGTTCTGCGCCACGCCCAGCTCGATGATCTCGCCTTCGCGCGAGGAACCTTCGCCGTAGAGGATCTCGAATTCGGCCTGGCGGAACGGCGGCGCCACCTTGTTCTTGACCACTTTGACGCGGGTTTCCGAACCAATGACTTCCTCACCCTTCTTCACCGCGCCGATGCGGCGGATGTCCAGGCGCACCGAGGCGTAGAACTTCAGCGCGTTGCCGCCGGTGGTGGTTTCCGGGCTGCCGAACATCACGCCGATCTTCATGCGGATCTGGTTGATGAAGATCACCAGGCAGTTCGACTTCTTGATGTTGGCGGTGAGCTTGCGCAGCGCCTGGCTCATCAGGCGGGCGTGCAGGCCGACGTGGGAGTCGCCCATCTCGCCTTCGATTTCCGCCTTGGGCGTGAGCGCAGCGACCGAGTCCACCACTACCACGTCCACCGCGCCCGAGCGCACCAGCATGTCGGCGATTTCCAGCGCCTGTTCGCCGGTGTCGGGCTGGGAAACCAGCAGGTCATCCACGTTCACGCCGAGCTTGGCGGCGTAGCTGGGATCGAGCGCGTGCTCGGCGTCGACGAAGGCGGCAGTACCGCCGTTCTTCTGGCAGTTGGCGATCACCTGCAGGGTGAGCGTGGTCTTGCCCGAGGATTCCGGGCCGTAGATCTCGATCACGCGGCCGCGCGGCAGGCCGCCCACGCCCAGCGCGATGTCCAGGCCCAGCGAACCGGTGGACACGGTCTCGATCGCCTCGTTGGTGCGATCGCCCATGCGCATCACGGCGCCCTTGCCGAACTGCTTTTCGATCTGGCCGAGGGCGGAGGCGAGCGCCTTGCGCTTGTTGTCATCCATCGTCTTGGTTCCGGTTGGGCTGTGAATGGGGAGCATCATGCCCGGGTCGCGTCTCACGGGCTGCGATCACGCAGTATCCCACACCGGTCAAGCCTGCCATCCGGCCCGAGGCGCCTCACTCCGTCAGGGTTTTCCGCAGACCGGCGAGGGCCGCGGCCACGGTCCGCCGGCGCACCGCCTCGCGATCGCCGGCGAAATGGAACAGCTGCGCACGGGCGTAGCCGCCGCGGCGCTTCCACGCAATCCACACCGTACCCACCGGCTTGTCCGGCGTGCCGCCGCTGGGGCCGGCGATGCCGGTGACCGCCACCGCCACGCCCGCGCCGAAGCGGGCCAGCGCGCCCGACACCATTTCCAGCGCGGTCTCTTCGCTCACCGCGCCGATATGTTCCAGCGTGCGCGGATCCACGCCGAGCAGCGCCTGCTTCGCTTCGTAGCTGTAGGTGACCACGCCGGCATCGAACCAGGCCGAGCTGCCAGGCAAGTCGGTCAGTGTCTTGGCGATCCAGCCGCCGGTGCAGGATTCGGCGGTGACCAGCATCCGGCGCTGGCGCAGCGTCTCCTCCGCCACCGCCTGCGCCAGCACCTGCAGTTCGGCATCGGTAGGAACGGACGACGACTCCATGCGAGACTCCCGATCTTCAAGGCCAGCACGTTAACGCGGATCGGCCACCTTGTTCCACCCACGCGCAGCCACGCATGAGCCACGACGATCTCTCCCTGCACACCCCCTTGATGCGCCAATACCTCACCGCGAAAGCGGCGCATCCCGATGTGCTGCTGTTCTTTCGCATGGGCGATTTCTACGAGCTGTTCTACGACGACGCACGCAAGGCGGCGCGGCTGCTCGACATCACGCTGACCCAGCGCGGCCAGTCGGCCGGCGCGCCGATCCCGATGGCAGGCGTGCCTTACCACGCCGTGGAGAACTACCTCGCCAAGCTGGTGCGCCTCGGCGAATCGGTGGCAATCTGCGAGCAGATCGGCGACCCGGCCCTGGCCAAGGGCATCGTCGAGCGCAAGGTGGTGCGCGTGGTCACGCCGGGCACGGTGACCGACGCCGCGCTGCTGGAAGAACGCCGCGACAACCTGCTGCTGGCGATCGCCGCCGGTGCGAAGGACGGCTACGGCCTGGCCTGGGTGGACCTGTCCAGCGGACGCTTCCTGCTCAGCGAAGTGCCGCACGCGGAAGCGCTGGCCGGAGAACTCGCGCGCCTGCAACCCGCCGAAACCCTGGTCGACGAAAGCGTGGCCTGGCCGAAACTGGTCGCCACCCTGCCCGGCTTGCGCAAGCGTCCGCCGTGGCATTTCGAAACCGATGCCGCGCGGCGCGAACTCAACCGCTTCTTCGGCACGCGCGACCTCGGCGGCTTCGGCGTGGATGGCCTGCCGCTCGCCATCGGCGCGGCCGGCTGCCTGCTCGGCTACGTCGAGGAAACCCAGAAGAGCGCGCTACCGCACCTCAGCGGCATGGCGGTGGAATCGGCCAGCGAGACCATCGCGCTGGATGCCGCCACCCGCCGCAACCTCGAACTGGATACCCATCCCAGCGGCCGCACCGAGCACACCTTGCTCGGCGTGCTGGACGAGACCGTGACGCCGATGGGCGCGCGTTTGCTGCGGCGCTGGCTCAACCGCCCGCTGCGCTCGCGCGACGTGCTGCGCGCCCGCCACCAGGCCATTGGCACGCTGATCGACAACCGCCGCTACGAAGCGCTGCGCGAACAGTTGCGCGGCATCGGCGACCTGGAGCGCATCCTGGCGCGTGTGGCGTTGCGCTCGGCGCGGCCGCGCGACCTGTCCACTTTGCGTGATGGTCTCCTCGCAGCGCCGGAACTGCGCACGCGCATCGAGGACCTGGACAGCCCGCTGCTGCACACCCTGGTCGAACGCATCGGCGACCACGCCGACAACGCCGCCCTGCTCGCCAAGGCCATCGTGCCGCAGCCACCGGTACTGCAACGCGACGGCGGCGTGATCGCCGACGGCTACGACGCCGAACTCGACGAGCTGCGCCGACTCTCCACCCACGCCGACCAATACCTGGTGGAGCTGGAAGAACGCGAGAAAGCGGCCAGCGGCATCCCCACGCTGAAGGTGGGCTACAACCGCGTGCACGGCTACTACATCGAGATCAGCAAGGCGCAGTCGGACAAGGCGCCCACGCATTACACGCGCCGCCAGACCACCAAGAACGCCGAGCGCTACATCACCGAGGAGCTGAAGCAGTTCGAGGACAAGGTGCTCAGTGCCAAGGAGCGTTCGCTGATGCGCGAGCGTGCGCTGTACGAGGTGCTGCTCGACACGCTCACCGGAAAACTCGAACCGCTGAAGCAGGCCGCGGCCGCCATCGCCGAACTGGACGTGCTGGCCACACTCGCCGAACGCGCCGAGACGCTGGACTGGAGCGCGCCGGAACTCGCCGACGAACCCGGCATCGCCATCGAGCGCGGCCGCCACCCGGTGGTGGAGAAAGTGCGCGAGGAACCGTTCGAGCCGAACGACCTGAAGCTGGCCGACGCCCGTCGCATGCTGGTCATCACCGGCCCCAACATGGGCGGCAAGAGCACCTACATGCGGCAGAACGCGCTGATCGTGCTGCTCGCCCACATCGGCAGCTACGTACCCGCGTCGCATGCGGCGATTGGCCCGGTCGACCGCATCTTCACCCGTATCGGCGCGGGCGACGACCTGTCGCGCGGCCAGTCCACTTTCATGGTGGAGATGAGCGAAACCGCCAACATCCTGCACAACGCCACCGCGCACAGCCTGGTGCTGATGGACGAGGTGGGCCGCGGCACCAGCACCTACGACGGACTGGCGCTGGCGCGCGCCGCTGCAGTGCACCTGGCCGCCACCAGCCGCGCCTTCACCTTGTTCGCCACCCATTACTTCGAACTGACTGAGCTGGCCGGCGACTATCCCGGCATCGCCAACGTCCACCTCGACGCCGTCGAATACGGCGAGCAGCTGGTGTTCATGCATGCGGTGAAGGACGGCCCCGCCAACCGTAGCTTCGGCCTGCAGGTAGCGGCGCTGGCCGGCCTGCCGAAAGCGGTGATCGCCGACGCGCGCCGCACGCTGGCGGAACTGGAACACGGCATGCACGCACATGCAGGCACACCGGCGCCCGCCGCCGATGCCTCGCCGCAGCTCGGGCTGTTCGCACCGCCCGCACCGTCGGCGGTGGAGCATGCCCTGGACGCGGTCGATCCCGACGCACTGAGTCCGCGCGAGGCGCTGGAAGCGCTGTACCGGCTGAAGTCGCTGCGCTGACCACGTGCGGCGCATCCGGCCGCCTGCCCGTACCGCAATAAAAAAACCTCCTCGCGCATGCGAGGAGGTTTCCGTGCATCCGGCCGTCTGCGCGCCGGATCAGTGCTTGCGCTGACGATGGATCTGACGGCTATCCTTGTTCAGGGACTTGTTGAGGTTGCGCTGTTCCTTCTTGGTGAGATGGCCGTTGTGCTTCGCCTCGTCGGCACTCTCGCGCGCCGCGATGTTGTTGTCGCGGGTTTCGTCGCGCGTGGCCTGTTTGGCATTGAGCTGGCCATCCTTCACCCCCGCCTGGATGCGGTCCTGCTGGTTTTCCAGGCGATTGTTGACCTCGTTGACGCGCGGGTGCCCCGGAACATCGGTCTGTGGCGCGGCCTGGGCCATGGCGGCTCCCGAGGCGAACGCGGCGGACACCAGCAGGGCCATCAAGCTGTTGCGGAACGTCGTCTTTGCATTCATGAGCGTGAATCCCTCGTTCGGTGGTTGGCAGGTTGAATCATTGCTGCAAGAAACCTATCCGTGCACGGCAGAAGGCCGCATCCGCGCATCCTGGCCGACGGTCGAAGACCGGCCATCCGCGCTGGAAATTTCGGAACCCCTCGAAGCGTCGATCCGGATCGTTGTCCGTCTGGCCGGCACGACGCAAAGAACGGCGCGGCCATGCATCGAGTTGACCGTCGCCATGATGGTAGCCACGGCATCAATTCAGCCATGATTTAGGCGCGCGCCATCACCGGAAATACCTCGGCGCGATGCCGGCAACCGGCTGGAATCGTTCTTCCGTGTCTGTGAAGCGCCCGCCGTCGCCGACGCGCGGATGCCACGCGAAGAACCTGCCAAAGGACCCACTGTCAAGTCGATGGCGGCGCGTCCGGTTCCGCCAACACATCGGGCGAGACATGGGCCTCGTCCGGCATGGCGATGTCGGGAATCGCATCCCACTCGGCCTGGCTCACTCCGGCCGGCGGCAAGGGCTGCCCGACCGACGTGCGCGCTGGCAGGCGGCCGGCCAGCACCAGCTGGCGGACGCGTTCGAACACCTCGCTGCGGCCGAACGGCTTCTTCATGAAGTCGTCGGCGCCGTAACGCTGCACGTAAAACTGTTCGGTAGCCTGCACGTTGCCACTGATCATCACGATCGGGATCAGTTGCGTGGCCGCTTCGCGGCGCAAGGTGCGCAGCACCTCGAAGCCGGACATGCCGGGCAGCACGATGTCGAGGAACACCAGATGCGGCTGTCTGTCGCGCGCCAGCTCCAGCGCGCTTTCGCCATCGGCAGCCCCAATGACTTCGTAGCCGTCCTGGCTGAGCATCTTGCCCAGCACCGCGCGGATCGTCGGCGAGTCGTCCACCACCAGCACCCGGGTGGCCACAGGCGCGCGCACGCGCGGTTCGCTGTGGCGGCGCTCACCGCCGGCCACCAGCCGCTTCAACAGACCGAATCCGGCCATCCCCTGTCCCCCTGGCCGGCGAAGACGCCCGCGTCGGCGCAGTTTCCGTGCCGGCGCGGGCGGACGCAAGCCGAGGGCTCGGGCCGGGGACTCAGCCTGTAGCTGGCTGCGGCTGGTAGCAGAGCAACATGTTGCCGTTGCCGAAACGCCGCGAGTCGACGAGGCGCAGCTCCATGCCGCGCCCGAGGCTGCCGAACAGCGACTTGCCGCGCCGGCCCAGCACGGTCGGGATGACCACCAGTTGGTACTCGTCGATCACCCCGGTCGGCGCCAGGGCAGCCACCAGCTCGCCGCTGCCGAGGATCACCAGGTCCGCGCCAGGTTCGCGTTTCAGGGCCTGCAGCCGCTCGGCCGCCTCGCCCTGCAGCAGCGTTGTGTTGTTCCACGCTGCCTCGCGCAACGTGCGCGAGCAAACGTATTTCGGCAGCGCGTTCATACGCTCGGCCACCCGCGGTTCGTTCTCCGCCGCCGCCGGCGAGGGCCACCAGGCCGCCATCATCTGGTAGGTGGTACGTCCGAACACCAGCTCGCCGCCGCTGCCGGCATTGCCTTCCACGAAGGCATCCCACTCTGCATCGCGCTCGCGGCGATGGGTCCAGCCGAAGTCACCGTCCGTAGTGGCGTAGCAACCATCCAATGTCACCATTTCGAAGGCAATCAGTTTGCGCATGGCTCGACTCCCGAATGAGTGCGGTCAGGCCGCGACGCCGGCGCTGGAGGCGACCGGAAACGGTTCGCGCCACGCCGGCAGGGCCTGCAATTGCCGGTGCCAGCGTGCGAGGTGCTCGAAGCCGTCCAGCGGCAGCTTCGCTTCCTTTGCCCAGCCCAGCGGGGTGGAGACGGCGAAGTCCGCCACGCCGAGCCGCTCGCCCACCAGCCATTCGTGCCCGGCCAGGTGCGCGTCGAGGACCGCCGCGAAAGTCCGGAAGAACTTCTCCGCTTCGGCCACCGCAGCTGGATCGGCTTCGCCCATGCCCAGCCAGGGCTTGATCAGGCGCTCGAAGTACAGCGCGCTGCCGTGCCGCGAGAAATGCGCCATGTTCCACGACAACCAGCGCAACACTTCGACCTGCAGCGACGGATCGGCCGGCCACAGATCCGAACCGGCCCGCGTCGCCAGGTGCACCATGATCGCGTCGGCTTCCCAGAGGTGCAGCGCGCCGTCGATCAGCAGCGGCACCTTGCCGTTCGGATTCAGCGCGAGGTACGGCGGCTGCCGATGCTCGCCGTGGGCGAGGTCGACGCGCACGAAGTCGACCGGCGACTCGAGGTATTTCGCCACGGCGCAGGCTTTGCGGGGATTGAAGGTCTCGGCGTAGTACAGCTTCATGGGGAACTCCTCGGTGATGGAGGATCCCAGTCTGCACCGCATCAACATATGTTCAAGAACATATTCAGCATCGGCGCTACGCTGTGCGGAACCAGAGGAAACCACCATGCCCTATACCACCGAACACAAGCAGCAGACCCGCGCGCGCATCGTCGAGTGCGCCCGCGTACTGTTCAATCGCAAGGGTTTCACCGAAGTGTCGATCGACGAGATCATGGCCAGCGCCGGGCTCACCCGCGGCGGCTTCTACAACCACTTCCGCACCAAGGAAGAGCTGTTTGTGGAGGCAGTGGCGATCTACCAGGACTTCAACCCGATCGATCGCTGGCCGCAGCTGGACTTCGATCCGGAACGCTGCGGCACCGCCTTCGCCCGCCAGATGGTCGACGTCTATCTCTCCCGCGAACACCTGGACGACATCGAGGGCCACTGCCCGATGATCGCCCTGCCCTCCGACGTGGCACGCGCGGGCGCGGGTGTGAAGCGCGCCTACCACAGCCTGCTGGAGCGCATGGCCGGCATGTTCGCGCAGAGCGCCGGCGCATCCGCCGGCGCTCAGGCCGCACGCCGGCACGGGCTCGCCCTCGCCGCGCTGTGCGTGGGCGGCATGGTGCTGGCGCGCACCGTTGAGGACGATGCCTTGCGCGAGGAAATCCGCGCGGCGGCGCGCAGCACGGCGCACGATCTGATCGATTGAGTCGCGGCGCACGTCGGCATCATCTGTCGTCCACCTCGGATGTGGCATGTACGTACGTCCGCTGTCGATGCGGACGCCGGCCATAGCCGCACGCTATCGGCCGCATCGAAACAAGCGAATTCCATCGGCCGTCGCCGATGCGTAGATTCGATGCGCACGCCAACCACCATCCGGAGCCCGCCATGCCCAGGAACCGCAAGCCCCGCCTCACCACCGTCGCCGGAGCGCCGGTACCGGACAACCAGAACATCCTCACCGCCGGTCCGCGCGGCCCGGCCCTGCTGCAGGATGTGTGGCTGCTGGAGAAGCTGGCCCATTTCGACCGCGAGGTGATCCCCGAGCGGCGCATGCACGCCAAGGGCTCGGGCGCCTTCGGCACCTTCACCGTGACGAAGGACATCACCAAATACACCCGGGCGAAGATCTTCTCCAAGGTCGGCAAGAAGACCGAATTGTTCGCCCGCTTCACCACCGTGGCCGGCGAGCGCGGCGCGGCCGACGCCGAGCGCGACATCCGCGGCTTCGCGCTGAAGTTCTATACCGAGGAAGGCAACTGGGACCTGGTCGGCAACAACACGCCGGTGTTCTTCTTCCGCGACCCGCTGAAATTCCCCGACCTCAACCATGCGGTGAAGCGCGACCCGCGCACCAACCTGCGCAGCGCGAAGAGCAACTGGGATTTCTGGACCTCGCTGCCCGAGGCACTGCACCAGGTCACCATCGTGATGAGCGAGCGCGGCATCCCCGCCAGCTACCGCCACATGCACGGCTTCGGCTCGCACACTTTCAGCTTCATCAATGCGAAGAACGAACGCTTCTGGGTGAAGTTCCACCACGTCTGCCAGCAAGGCATCAAGAACCTCACCGACGCGGAAGCCGAGAAGCTGATCGGCAAGGATCGCGAATCGCACCAGCGCGACCTGTACGAGGCGATCGAGCGCGGCGATTTCCCGAAATGGAAACTGTGCGTGCAGATCATGCCGGAGAAGGATGCCGCCAAGGTGCCGTACCACCCGTTCGACCTCACCAAGGTGTGGCCGCACAAGGACTATCCGCTGATCGAAGTAGGCGTGTGGGAGCTGAACAAGAACCCGGAGAACTTCTTCGCCGACGTCGAGCAGAGCGCCTTCAATCCGGCCCAGGTAGTACCCGGCATCGGCTTCTCGCCGGACAAGATGCTGCAGGCGCGGCTGTTCTCCTACGGCGACGCGCAGCGCTACCGTCTCGGCGTAAACCATCACCAGATACCGGTGAACCGCCCGCGCTGCCCGTACCACAGCTTCCACCGCGACGGCGCGATGCGCGTGGACGGCAACCAGGGCAGCACGCTGGCCTATGAGCCGAACAGCTACGGCGAATGGCATGAGCAGCCGGATTTCCGCGAACCGCCGCTCTCGCTGGAGGGCGCCGCCGACCACTGGAACCACCGCGTGGACGAGGACTACTACTCGCAACCCGGCGCCTTGTTCCGGCTGATGAGCGCAAAGCAGAAGAAGGCATTGTTCGAGAACACCGCGCGCGCCATGCAGGGCGTACCGGAGGACATCCAGCGCCGTCACATCGAACATTGCCGCAAGGCCGACAAGGCCTACGGCGAAGGCGTGGCCAAGGCGCTGGGGCTCAAACCCTGAGCAGGCTTCGCACGGTATCGCAGGCGTATTTCAGGCAGCCATGCCCGGCATCGCGCCGGGCATGGCACCGGCGCTCCCCGCCACCGGCGGAATCAACCCGACCAGACGCGCGGCAGGCCGCTCTGCGTGCAGCCATGTCTCGATACCGCCATGCGCTGCGGCGCAGTCGAATGACATCCCTCTGACGTCGTCGGCGCCGTAGCGCTGCGCGCGGAACTACCCGGCCGCCGGGGATCGCCACGGATCATCACGATCGGACCAGCCGCGCGGCCTGCGCGCGCTGCCGGCCACACGCGCCTCAACAAACCGAAACCTTCCACCCCTGCGCTTTCGCCCGCGTAAACGCCGCGCGGGCAACGCCCATGCCTGCGCGCAAGGCTGAATTTTGTGGCTTATCACGTGCAACGCCGCCGATCCAGCAAGGTTTTTGGCGTCATCCGGCTCGGCAAAATCGAAAGATAAAGCGCTATAAACGCAATATATTTTGCATTTCATAACTTTTGTTATTTGATCTTTGCTTTCGATGTTCATAGGTTCGATTTGCCTGGGGAGCCATGCCATGCCGCTACGTAAGCGGCAGGCGTGATCGATGTCACTTGCCCGTAGCGGGCATCTAAATGGGGAGGAAAAGGATGAATAAGCGCGTCACGCGTGAGAATCACTGTCGCCGCAACACTTTGGCTGCGGCCATGGCCGTGGGCCTTGGTATCAGCGGCCTGGCGTATGGCCAGGCCACGACCGGCTCTGTCTTCGGCACGGCGCCGGTGGCAGCGGGTGAAACAGTCAAGGTGGTCAACAACCAGACCGGGCTTACCCGCGAAGTGCCGGTCGACAGCACGGGGCACTTCAATGCCGGCAACCTGCCGGTGGGGAGTTACAGCGTATCGCTGATGCAGGGGGGCACCGTGCTTGCCTCGCACGACCAGGTGCAGGTGAGCGTGGCGGGCGGCTCTGCCGTGCCGTTTACCGCGGCCGAGACCGGCAAGAAGGTGCAGAACCTGTCCAGCGTCACCGTCACCGCCAACTCGATCCCCGCGATCGACGTGTCCTCCACCCGACAGACTTCGGTGATCACGGCGCAGGACCTGAAGGTGCTGCCGCTGGCTCGCAACGCCGAATCCATCGCCTTGCTGGCGCCCGGCACCGCCGGCGGCAATGCCGGTCTGGGCAGCGGCCCAGCCGGCACTCCGCTGATTTCCTTCGGCGGCGATTCCGTGGTGGAAAACGCTTACTACATCAACGGCTTCAACACCACCGATCCTGTGGGCAACGCCGGCGGCATCGCCCTGCCCTATTTCGCGATCGCCGAGCAGCAGACCATCACCTCCGGTTACGGCGCCGAGTACGGCCGTTCCACCGGCGGCGTGATCAGCCAGGTCGGCCAGCGCGGCGGCAACGACTTCCATGCCGGCGTCTACGCCACCTGGGCACCGGACTGGGCGAAGAGCAGCTACGACAACTACTACTACGCCAACCCGAACGCGCTGCCGCGCCAGACGGGCCAGCAATACGGCGACCTCCGTCAGCCGCGCTCGCAGAACGAGTCCTGGTCCCGGATCTACGATGCCTACGTATCGGGACCGCTGATCAAGGACAGGTTGTTCTTCTACCTGACCGCCGAAACCCAGCAAACCAACGCCACCAGCGCCGGCCTGGCCACGTCGTCGGGGAAGACGACCTGGAGTTCGCACGGCCAGTCCTCGCCAAAGTTCTACGGCAAGCTGGACTGGAACATCAACGACAACAATACGCTGGAAGCCACCTACGCCTCCAGCAAGGTCGAGGACACCGCGAACAACCTCTACAGCTACAACTACATCACCAACAGCGTGGGGAATTTCGTAAAGGTCAACAATCCGCTGTACTCGAGCAAGTTCAACGTCGGCATCCTGAAGTACACCTCCTACATCACCGACAACATCACGCTGAGCGTGCTGGGCGGCAAGATGAAGAGCACTTACTTCGACCAGGCGCTGGCTTACCCCGGTTACGATCCGTCACTGCCGAGCATGGGCGGCCAGGGCGCCATCGGCGGCCAGAACCCGACGGTTCCGGGCTTCGGCAACTACAACCTCAATCCCGGCACCTTGCCGTCGTCGGACCACCGCTCGACATCGAACAACCTCCGTGTCGACCTGGACTGGAAGCTGGGCAGCCACGACCTGAAGTTCGGCATCGACAACCAGCGCAGCACCGATATCGACGACGGCTCCATCACCGCCGGCCCGGGCTACTACTGGTCCTATGGCCAGCAGTCGAATCTCACCTCGCCGACCCTGGCCTGCAATGGCCAGGGCATCTGCGTCCCCACCGCGGTATCCCCCGGCAACCCGCAGGGCTACTACGTGGGCAAGCTGACCTACGGCGGCACGGCCTCGTTCACCGTGATGCAGAAGGCGCAGTACGTCGAAGACAACTGGCAGGTGACGCCGAACCTGATGCTGAACCTCGGTCTGCGCAATGACCAGTTCGCCAACTACAACCCGGCGATGCAGGCCTACATCCGGATGACCAAGCCGCAGTGGGCGCCGCGCCTCGGCTTCAGCTGGGACATCTTCGGCGACAGCAGCGCCAAGCTGTACGGCAACGCGGGCCGCTACTACCTCGCCCTGCCCTCGGGCCTGGGCACGCGTATGGCGGGCGACAATGCCTACCTCGAGACCTTCTACACCTACACATCCATCAATGCGAACGGCCTTCCGCAGGGCCTGACCCAGCTCCCGACCAGTGCGGCGTACTCGCCCGACGGCGAAACCGGCGTCCCGAAGGATCCGAGCGTCATCGCCGCGACCAACCTGAAGCCGATGTACCAGGACGAGTATGTGCTGGGCTTCCAGAAGGCATTCAGCGTCTTCGGCCAGTCGCTGGTGTGGGCCTCGCAGGCCACCTACTCGAAGATGAACGACATCGTCGACGACACCGGCGCCATCCAGCTGCCGGCCGATGCCGACATGAATCCGCTCATCTATCCCACGGAGACGGACGTGCTGGTCAACCCGGGCCGCAGCAACACACTGCGCTACTGCGTGGCCGACAACGGCGCGCTCAACCCCACCTGCACGAAGTACGGCACCTATACCTGGAACCCGCATACGGCCGTCGGCAACCCCTCGGACGGTCTGGTCGGCTTCCCGGCGGCGTTCCGCAAGTACTACAGCCTGGAAGAGTCCCTGGAGCATCCGTGGGACGGCAAATGGATGGGCAAGATCGACTACGTGTTCGCCAGGAGCTACGGCACCACCGAAGGTCCGACCGAGTCGTGGTCCGGCCAGATCTCCAACGCCTCGGCCGCGTCCGGTGGCGGTGAGTCCGGCTCGATCTCCACGGCCTGGGACTACCCCGAGGTGATGGAGTACGCCAACGGCGACCTTCCGAACATGCACAAGCACACGCTGAAGGCCTACGGTACCTATGCGGTCACGCCGGAATGGCTGGTCAGCGGCACCTACATCATCCAATCGGGTGCGCCGTTCACCTGCGCGGGTTTCTTCGGCCCCGGCCAGACCAACCCGATCGGCTATGGTTCGGGCATGCACTGGTGCGGCGGCCAGCCGTCGCGTCCGGGCGACGCAGGTAGCACGCCGTGGACCCACCAGCTCAATCTGTCGTTGAGCTACATCCCGGCATGGGCCGGCAAGCATCTGACCCTGCAGCTACAGGTCCGCAACGTGTTCAACGAGCAGGCCATCACGGCCTACAACAGCAGCTATGGCTCGACGGCTGCGCCAAGCACCAGCTACAAATTGCCGGTGGGCATCGAAGCTCCGCGCTACGGCGAGTTCAGCGTCAAGTTCGACTGGTAAGTCGCTTTTCGTGTCTCGCGCCGCAGATGTCGGCGGCGCGAGACACGAAGGTGCAAAAACCAAGAAGGCCGCCGGGCGACCGGCGGCCTTCTTTTGACATGCAGGCTTCGCATGCTGCACTGCCCGGAGGCAAGGCAGCCCCAAGGGACACGCGAACTGGAAACCGGGGATCCCGGAAAGTTTCGTCAGGTGGCCAGGCCGGCCACCACGCCCAGCGCATCCTGCGGCAAGCTTTGTGCGGTTATCCGCTCGAACGCCACGTCGCGCGCCGGCATGCGACCGGCACGCACCAGTGCGTCGATGCTGGCCATCACTTCGGCACGGCCAAACGGCTTCTTCATGAAATCGTCGGCACCATAGCGCTGTACGTAGAACTGCTCGGTGGCCTGCTGGTTGCCGCTGATCATCACGATCGGGATATGCGCGGTGAGCGGATCATGGCGCAGCGCACGCAACACCGCGAAGCCGTTGATGCCCGGCAAAACGATGTCGAGGAAGATCAGTTCGGGCAGTTCGGCCTTCGCCAGCTCCAGCGCGCGTTCGCCGTCCGCCGCCCGTTTCACCGCATAGCCGTCCTGCTCCAGCATGCGGCCGAGCACGGCGCAGATCGTCGGCGAATCGTCCACCACCAGCATGCGCGTGCCCGATGGGGCCTGCCGCCGCTGTTCCGGCCGCTCGCCCGCCACACCGCCCAGCAGTCGCTTGAAGATTCCCATGCTGTTCATTGCGCGACTCCTTGCCGTTCTGATCGGTGGGGAGCGCGAAACCGGCATACCCCATGGCTGCGCATGCTGCGACAGAACCACGGCGCAATCTGAGATGCACTGCTCAACCGCCGTCTTTCAGGCGGCGCAACGCCCTGCGTGCATGCTTGTCCGGACGTTGCGGCGGCGCCTGCATGCCTAGCAGCCGGCGCTGCGCGCGTTGCGCCTCCCGCGCCAGCCGGCTCGCCTCGCTCTCGCGATACAGGCTTTGCGCCACGCTGGCCGGCCCGCGCCGCTCAGACAGCGCCAGCACCTCGACCTCCAGGCGCTCCTCGCCGCGACCGATACGCAGCACGTCGCCTGCATGGAGCAACTTGGCCGGCTTGCAGCCGGCGCCGTTGACGTCGATCTTGCCGCCATCGATCGCCTGCTTGGCCAGGCTGCGCGTTTTGAAGAAGCGCGCGGCCCACAGCCACACGTCGGCGCGCACTTCGGCGGAATCGTTGCCCTGGGGGTCATTCATCGCCGGGATTGTCGCCGCATCGTCCGCGCAGGCGCCAGCGCTCACGCGCCGAGCAGCCAGTTGCCCAGCGGCACCGTCAGCAGCGACAGCACGATGCCAGCGCCGAGCACGGTATTCGCCAGTTCCGGATCCAGCTCGTATTCGTCGGCGAGAATGGCCGCCGACACCATCGGCGCCATCGCCGCCTGCAGCACGCCGGTGGTCAGCACCAGGCCACCCACGCCGGTCGCCGCGCCCAGCACCCAGCACAGGGCCGGCGCCAGCAGCAGCTTCCAGCCCAGCCCCCAGGCCGCCGCGCCGAGCTGGCGTTCCCCGGTCTGCAGGTGGAACTGCAGGCCCACCGAGAACAGCGCCAGCGGCGTCAGCGTGGCGCCGAGCGGGTGGAGCACCCCATCCAGCAGGGGCGGCCAGCCACCCAGCGCGCCGGCGACCACCCCCACTACCAGGGCGATGAAGGCAGGGAACGTGGCGATGCGAAACACGATCCGGCGCGGGTCAGGCGCGCGCCCGGCGTACAGGCAGGCCACCACCACGCCCGCCGAAGCCAGCAGCGGAAAGCAGCCGAGCTGGTCGGCGACCACTGCCAGCGTGAGGCCTGCCTGCCCGTGCAGCGCCTGCAGCATCGGATAACCCATGAACGAGGTATTCCCCAGCCCGCACACCAGGGTCAGCGCGCCGACACGCCCACGCGACCAGCCCAGCCGCGGACCCAGCCATGCGAACAACAGCCAGGCGCCGAAGAACACCAGCCACATCGCCGCCACCGGAAACCACAGCCCGGCATCGAACTTCATCCGCGGAATCAGCTCCAATACCAGCGCCGGCAGCGCGACATTGAGCACCCACCAGTTCAATCCGTGCACGATGCCGGCCGGAGGCCGCGCCCAGCGGCGCACCAGCACCCCCAGCACCAGGCAGACGAACAGCAGCAACAACGCACTCATCGCGGACGTTCCGCATGAACCAGCGCCGCATTAGACGCGATCCGGCCGGCAGCCGAAAGCCTGCTGCGCGGCACTGCCGGCATGCGAGAATGGCCCCGCCTCCGAACCGCATCCGAGCCATGAGTTCCAAGCCCTACGACTTCCGCCAGTTCCAGACCGAGCTTGCCGCGCTCGACCAGAGCAAACCCGAGCCGAAACAGGCCAGCCCCGAACCGAAGCCCAAGCCGCTGGGCAAGAAAGCCGCCGAGGCCGCGCGCATTGCCCGCGCCCGCGAGGAATTCCTGGCCTTGCGCGCCCGCCACCAGCTCAGCGTCGCCGACGTGGTGGCGTTCTTTCCGGAGGAGGAAGGCATCGCCTACCTGCAGCAATTGTTGGCGGCGGCGGAGCAGAAACCGCGGCGCCGGAAGAGCCCGGCGAGCTGACCGAAACTGCAGTGAAACCGGAGGTTTCTCCGCCTCTTGACGCGGCAAATCGCCCGGAGTAAGCAGGGAAATGCCCCACTGTCACAGGGAGACGGACATGCGATCGCTGCTGGTTTCCTCCATCATGATTGTTGGATTGCTGGGCGGTACGAGCGCCGTTGCCGACGACTCCATGTCGCTCAACCAATTCCCCCACAGGTACGAACCGGTGCTGTTGCGAGTGAACGCCCAAGGCAAGGTCACCGACGTCTCGCCGGCCTACTCGCTTTCGCCGAAGATGACCCGCCTGCTGAATGCCAACCTCGGCGAGATGATCCACGCCCCCGCCACCGACAAGCACGGCAAGCCGGTATCCAGCCAGTTCGTGATGAACGTGGCGCTGCTGGCCGAACCGAACGGCACGGGCGATTACGCCGCTCATTTCACCTACGTTTCGACCCGGCCGGTGCCGCCGGGCAACTGGTACTGGGTGCACCTCACCGGCGATCGGCTGGCGCTGGCCAGCCAGGACATGCGCTTCAACAACAGGCGCAACTACGTACCCATGGAGCGTTACCGCGACGGCTATCGGCCGGCCTACAAGGGCAGCTTCAGCCAGCCTGTGCCTGCGACGACGCCGGCCGTGCAGAACGCCGCCAGCAGTGTCTCCACGCCTTCGTCGCCTCCACCGTCGCGCACCCGGTAAGGCGATGCAGCATGAAAAAGACCAGCCGCATGCGGCTGGTCTTTTTTTCGGGGTTGCGGCGGAGAATGCGCCCGCAGGGTTGCGCGCTTACGTCCCCAGCAGCACCCGGTTCATCCGCTGCACGAAAGCCGCCGGATCGGGCAACTGCGCGCCGACGGCGATCTCGGCCTGCTCCAGCAGCAGCGTAGCCAGATCCTTCGCCTTCGCTTCGTCGGCTTCGCTCTCGACCCGCTTGAGCAGGGCGTGCTGCGGGTTGATCTCCAGCGTGGGCTTGCTTTCGGGCAGGTCCTGGCCAGCCTCGCGCAGCAGGCGTGCGAGGTGCGGCGCCATGTCGTAGTCGTTGAGCGCGAGGCAGGAGGGTGAATCGGTGAGGCGGGCCGACACCTTCACGTCGCCCACGCGATCGCCAAGCAGTTCCTTGAGCTTCTTGAGCAGCGGTTCGGCCTCTTTCGCCGTTTCTTCCTGCTGCTTCTTCTCGGCTTCGTCCAGCGGCAGTTCGCCCTTGGCCACGTTGCGCAGCTTCTTGCCTTCGTATTCGCCGAGATAGCCGACCATCCACTCGTCGATGCGATCGAACATCAGGAGCACTTCGATGCCCTTGGCGCGGAACGCCTCCAGCTGCGGGCTGCCGGCGGCGGCGGCGTAGCTGTCGGCGGTGATGAACCAGATCGCGTCCTGGCCCACCGCCATGCGACCGATGTAGTCGTCCAGCGACACCGTCTGCTGCGCACCTTCGCCCTTGGTTGAAGCGAAGCGCAGCAACTTGGCGATGCGCTCGCGGTTCGTCGCATCCTCGCTGATGCCTTCCTTCAGCGTGTTGCCGAAGGCCTTGCAGAAGATGGCGAACTTCTCCGGCTCGTCCTTGGCCAGCTTCTCGATCAGGTCCAGCACGCGCTTCACGCAGGCGGCTTTGATGCGCTCAAGCTGGCGGTTGTGCTGCAGGATCTCGCGGCTCACATTGAGCGGCAGATCGTCGGCATCGACCACGCCGCGCACGAAGCGCAGGTAGTTCGGCAGCAGCTCCTCGGCCGCGTCCATGATGAAGACGCGCTTGATGTAGAGCTTGAGACCCTTGCGCTCGTCGCGCCCACCCATCATCAGGTCGAACGGCGGCTGCGCGGGGATGTAGAGCAGCGTGGTGAAGCTCTGGCTGCCTTCGACGCGGTTGTGCGTCCAGGCCAGCGCATCGTTGAAGTCGTGACCCAGCGACTTGTAGAAGCTCTGGTAATCCTCGTCGGAAATCTCGGACTTCGGCTTGGTCCACAGCGCGGAAGCGTCGTTGACGGTTTCCCATTCGGCGGTGGGCTTGCCGTCCTCTTCCTTTGGCATGCGGATCGGGAAGGCGACGTGGTCGGAGTACTTGCGGATCAACGACTTCAGCTGCCACGCCTTGAGGAATTCGTCCTCGTCGGCTTTCAGATGCAGGGTCACCGACGTGCCGCGCCCGGCCAGCTCGACCTGCTCCAGCGCGTACTCGCCCTTGCCGTCGCTTTCCCACTTCACACCCTCGCCCACCGGCGCATCGGCGCGACGGGTCAGTACGGTGACCTTGTCGGCCACCACGAAGGAAGAGTAGAAGCCCACGCCGAACTGGCCGATCAGGCGCGCATCGGCCTTCTGTTCGCCGCTCATCGCTTCCAGGAAGCGCCGCGTGCCCGAACTGGCGATGGTGCCGATGTTCGCCACCACCTCGTCGCGCGTCATGCCAATGCCGTTGTCGCGCACGGTGATGGTGCGCGCGGTCTCGTCCCAGCTCACGTCGATGTGCAGCTCGCTGTCACCGTCCAGGAGCCCGGGTTTGCCGATCGCCTCGAAGCGCAGCTTGTCGCAGGCATCGGAAGCGTTGGAAATCAGCTCGCGCAGGAAGATTTCCTTGTGCGAGTACAGCGAGTGGGTGACCAGGTGCAGCACCTGGGCGACTTCGGCTTCGAACTTGCGGGTTTCGGTAGTCATTGCGGCAGGATTTCCAAAGTAACGAAGGGATTATCCCCTCTCCCTGCGGGAGAGGGTGCCCGGCAGGGCGGGTGAGGGTTCGGGTGAAGCGCAAGCTTGCGCACAAACCGGCCTCTCATCCTCTCAGCGGAAAGGAGTCTCAACGTATCAGGCGTGTGCCGAGGCGTTCTGCAGCGCGGCGATGCGCTCGTCCAGCGGCGGATGGCTCATGAACAGGCGCTGGAAGCCCTCGGCCAGCGGCCCGGAGATGCCGAACGCGGCCAGCGTCTTCGGCAAGGTGTTCTCGCCGTGGTCGCCCTTGAGCCGCTGCAGCGCGGAGATCATTGCGCCGCGGCCGGCCAGGTGCGCGCCGGCGGCGTCGGCGCGGAATTCGCGCCAGCGCGAGAACGCCATCACGATCATCGAGGCGAACAGGCCGAACACCAGCTGCAACACCATCACGGTGACGAAGTAGCCGATGCCGCTGCCGCCGCGGTCGCCGTCGCGGCCGCCGGACAGCCAGCTGTCCACCAGCCGCCCCACGATGCGCGCGGCGAGGATCACCAAGGTATTGAGCACGCCCTGGATCAGCGTCATGGTCACCATGTCGCCATTGGCGACGTGGCCGATCTCGTGGCCGAGCACGGCGGCGACCTGTTCGCGGTCCATCTGCTGCAGCAGACCGCTGCTCACCGCCACCAGCGAGCTGTTCCTGGTCATGCCGGTGGCGAAGGCGTTCATCTCCGGCGCGTCGTAGATCGCCACCTCGGGCATGCCGATGCCGGCGTTCTGCGCGTGGCGACGCACGGTTTCCACCAGCCAGCGCTCGGCCTCATTGGCCGGCTGCTCGATCACCCGCGCCCCGGTCGTCATCTTGGCCATCCACTTGGACATGGCCAGCGAGATGAAGGCGCCGCCCATGCCGAACACCGCGGCATAGATCAGCAGGCCGGTACTGCCGCCGAAACCCCGGGCGGCCTGCATCTGGTCCACCCCGAGCAGGTGGCAGACGATGCTCAGCAGGAACAGGACGGCGATATTGGTACCGAGAAATAAAGCGATACGGCGCATGGCTGTCTCTTTGGCGGCAGTCACGTGAAAGGTTGGACGAACGCGATGGTGGTGGGGGCAAAGACGCCCGCTTTCAAGCATCCGGCCCACTCGCCAGCCGCTCTCCCGGCAGGCAGACTGCACCGGATGGACTATCGCGGACGCTTCGCCCCCTCGCCTACCGGCCAGCTGCATTTCGGCTCGCTGGTCGCCGCGCTCGGCAGCTGGCTGCGTGCCCGTCATGCAGGTGGGCGCTGGCTGTTGCGCATGGAGGACATCGATCCGCCGCGCGAGGTGCCCGGCTCGGCCGCCGCCATCCTCGACGCCTTGCCGGCGCTCGGCTTCGTCGCTGACGAACCGGTACTGTTCCAGTCGCAACGCCTTGCCGCCTACGATGCCGCGTTCGAGCGGCTGCGCGAGGCCGGCGCGGTGTTCCCCTGCTGGTGCAGCCGCAGCGACCTGGCCGCCGGTGCCGGCTTGCATCGCGACGGCTGCTGCGTGGCGCCGCCCGACCCGCAACGCGAGCCGGCATGGCGGCTGCGTGCGCCAGATACCGAGATCGCCTTCGACGACACCTTGCAGGGGCCACAGCAGCAGAACCTGCGCGAGAGCGCGGGCGATTTCGTGATACGCCGGGTCGAAGGCCTGTACTCCTACCAATTGGCCTGCGTGGTGGACGACGCCTGCCAAGGCGTCACCGAAGTGGTGCGCGGCTGCGACCTGCTCGATTCCACACCGCGGCAGATCTGGCTGCAGCGCCTGCTGGACCTGCCCACACCGCGCTACCTGCACTTGCCGCTGGTGCTGGATGCGACCGGGCGCAAACTCTCCAAGTCGGAGCAGGCCTGGCCCGTCGATCCGGCCGATCCCCTGCCGGCGCTGCGGCGCGCCCTGGCCTTCCTTGGCCAGCCGGTGCCGGCGGGTGCCGTCGATGCGCCGGCCCTGCTGGCCGCGGCCGCGCTCGGCTTCGATCCGTCGCGCCTACCGCGCCATGGTGGTTGCTTTAACGGCTGAGCGGTTATAAATCCCTCAATGGGCAAACGCCGGTCGCCGACCGTCGCACGTTGTGCCCTGCAGCGACCCCAAGGAGACTGGACATGACGCAACGCACGGCTTTGGTCACGGGTGGTACCGGCGGTATCGGCAGCGCGATCGTGCGCTACCTGGCCGGACAGGGGCATCGGGTCGCCACCAACTACCGCAATCCGGACAAGGCCGAGGCCTGGCGCAAGGCGATGGCTGCCGAGGGCATCGAGGTGTGCATGGTGTCCGGCGACGTCTCCGACCCCGCCTCCTGCGAGGCGATGATCCAGGCGGTCGAGGCCAACAGCGGGCCGGTGGACATCCTCGTCAACAACGCCGGCATCACCCGCGACACCACCTTCCACAAGATGAGCTACCAGCAGTGGACGGACGTGGTGAACACCAACCTCAACGCCTGCTTCAACGTCACCCGCCCGGTGATCGAGGGCATGCGCTCGCGCAAGTGGGGCCGGATCGTGCAGATCAGCTCGATCAACGGCCAGAAGGGGCAGTACGGCCAGGCCAACTACGCCGCCGCCAAGGCCGGCATGCACGGTTTCACGATCTCGCTGGCGCAGGAAAACGCCCGCTTCGGCATCACCGTCAACACCGTCTCGCCCGGCTACGTGGGCACCGACATGGTGATGGCCGTACCCGAAGAGGTTCGCGAGAAGATCGTGGCGCAGATTCCGGTCGGCCGGCTGGGCAAGCCGGAGGAAATCGCCCACGCCGTGGCCTTCTTCACCACCGACGATGCCGCCTGGATCACCGGCGCCAACCTCGCCATCAACGGCGGGCACTACATGGGTTGGTAAGCGCTGCATTTGCGGGATGCGCCAGCCAGAACGCATCCCGCTACGGCGCCTGCCACGTGGGGCAGGATGCCAGACCGGCGGCAGCAGCAGGACGCTTGCCGCCGATACGGCCCGGCCGGGAGTGGATGGCAGAGCGCAGGGCCGTGAGGGCGGAATCGCCCGGCATGCCGTGGCACAAGTCGTGCATGCCGAACCGGCACGAACACGGCGACTCACCGGAACTCGATGGAAACAACTGCAATCACTCCGTTGGGCAAGATCCTGGATCTCTTGCTGGACGCCATCTGCGTCGTCGACGCCGAGGGACGCTACGTATTCGTCAGTGCCGCGTTCGAGCGCATCTTCGGCTACACCCCCGCGGAAGTGATCGGCAAGCGGATGATCGACCTCGTGCATCCGGATGATCGCGATGTCACGTTGCGCACCGCCGCGGCGATCATGGACGGCAGGCCCGAATCCAACTTCCAGAACCGCTACGTGCGCAAGGACGGCACCGTCGTGCACATCATGTGGTCAGCGCGCTGGTCCGAAGCCGACCGGGTGAGGATCGCCGTCGCCCGCGACATCACCGCGCTCAAGCGCGGCGAATCGATGCGGCTGGCGCTGCACGCGGTCGCCGAGGCGGCGCATGCCGCGCAAGACCTGCCGGCACTGTTCGAACAAGTGCACCGGATCATCGGCGGCATCCTGCCCGCGACGAATTTCATCGCCGTCCTGCACGACCGCGCCGGGAACCGCCTGGAATTTCCCTATGTGGCCTACGGGCGCGGCCCCGCGCCGGACGCGGCGAGCCTCGTCGCCGACACGCGCATCGCCGAGGTGATCCGTGGTGGCCGGGTCGTGCATGACGCGCCTGATGCATCAATGGAGCCGGATGCCGCGCACTGGCTAGGCGTGCCGCTGCAATCGAAGGACGACACGATCGGCGCGCTGGTCGTCGCGCACCGCGGCCGCACCGGCTACACCGATGCCGACAGTGAGCTGCTGCAATTCGTCGCCACCCAGGTGAGCACTGCGATCGAACGCAAGCAGGTCCAGGCGAAGCTGCACCACCTCGCCTTGCACGACCCGCTGACCGATCTGCCCAACCGCAACCTGCTGCGCCGCCATCTGGAGATGGCGCTGGAAAACGCCGGCCGGCGGAAAACGCACATGGCGCTGCTCTACATCGACCTGGACGGATTCAAGCAGGTCAACGATCGCCACGGCCACCCCGTCGGCGACCTGCTGCTTTGCGAGGTCGCCAACCGCATCCGCAGCTGCCTGCGCGAACACGACATCGCGGGGCGCATCGGCGGCGACGAGTTCGTGGCGCTGCTCGACACGCTGGCGACGCCGGGCCTCGGCCTGGACATCGCCGAGCGCATCCGCGCGACATTCGGCCCGACCTTCCATCTGCTGGACCTGCAGATCGGTATCTCGGCGAGCATCGGCGTGGCCATCTATCCCACAGATGGCGAGAATGACGAACAGCTGGCCAAGGCCGCAGACCACGCCATGTACCGGGCCAAGCAAGCCGGCGGCAACCAGACCTGCACTGCCGGAGGCGTCGATGCCCGGGGCGCCGCCTGCAGCTGACCGAAGCGGCCTAGTCTCCCGCCTGCAGCAATCGCTCCATCACCTTGCCCACTGCCGCGAACGCGAACGCGCCGGTGATGTGGGTCGCCGCGCCGAGACCGCCGCCGCAGGCGAGGTTCAACGCATCGCCGCCGGGCGGCCGGGTGCCGCAGACGCTGCCGTCCGGCTGCGGGTACTGCACGTTCTGCAGCGAATACACCGCCGGCACGCCGAAGTAGCGCTGCGGGCTGCGCGGGAAATTGAAATCGCTGCGGAGCTTCTTGCGGATCAGGCTGAACATCGCGTCGTGCTCGGTGCGCGAGAGGTCGCGCACGCGGATCTGCGTCGGATCGGTGCGCCCGCCAGCCGAACCCACGGTGATAATGGGCAGCTTGCGCCGGCGGCACCAGGCGATCATTTCCAGCTTCACCCGGAATGCATCGCAAGCGTCCAGCACCACGTCGTAGCCGCGGTCGAGCAGCTCATCCAGCGTCGACGTGGTGAGGAAGCGCTCCACCGCCTCCAGCCGCAGCGCCGGGTTGATCGCATGCAGGCGCGCGGCCATCACGCCCACTTTGGACCTGCCGTACTCGCCGTCCAGCGCGTGCAGCTGGCGGTTGGTGTTGGACACGCACACCTCGTCGGCGTCGATCAGCGTGAGCCGCCCCACCCCGCTGCGCGCCAGCGCCTCGGCCGCCCACGAACCCACGCCGCCGACGCCTACCACACAGACGTGGCGCTGCGCCAGCTTCGCCACGCTGCCGGCGCCATACAGGCGCTCGATGCCGGCAAAGCGTTCGTGCGGGAAGGAGGGTTCGCTCATCGAAGGACCTTAAGGTTCGGCGCCGTGCCGCGGCCAGGCCGCACATGGCGCAAAGCGGCCATTCTATCGCCCCGCCCCGACGAACCGGGTTATCCTCGGGAATCGGTCTCCACAAGGAATCCATGCAATGCGTGCTGCCTTATTGATCCTGCTTGGCCTGGCCATCGGTGTGATCGGCACATCCCGGGTGATGAATGCGCTGGCCGCACGCAACCCCATGCCCAAGGCGGTGATGCACACCATGGGTTACCACATGGGTGAACTGAAGCAGGCGCTGAAGGCGCAGAAGTGCGACGCCGCCACGATCCAGCACCACCTGCTGCGCCTGCAATCCACCGCCACCGACATCCAGCCCACCTTCGGCATCGCCGACAAGGCCTTTGTCGACGACGCGAACCAGCTGCAGACGCGCCTGCAGCAGGCCACCGTGTCCGCCCCCGCCACCTGCGAAGCGTTGGCCGCGGCACTCAAGCCGGTCGGCGAGACCTGCCAGAGCTGCCACCAGAAGTACCGCTAGAACGTCACCTTGCCGCGCAGCATCTGCGCGTACATCACCCAGTCGCCCATCAGGCTGTACAGCGGATGGCGGAACGTGGCCGGCCGGTTTTTCTCGTAGGCGAAGTGGCCGATCCACGCGCAGCCGTAGCCGGCCAGCGGCAGCAGCCACAACCACGCCCAATGGGCGCTGGCGACCGCCAGCAGCAGGATCAGCAGCACCAGCGAGCTGCCGATGAAATGCCAGCGCCGGCACAGGCGCTGGCTGTGCTCGCCGAGGTAGTAGGGATAGAACGCGCGGAAACTGGCGAATTCAGGCATGCGTGCTCCTCTCAGCCTGGCGGCAGCGGAATGAACTCCTGATCGTCGCCGGGAACCCTGGCAAAACGCCCCTCGTGCCAGTCGGCCTTGGCCTGCTCGATGCGCTCGCGGCTGCTGGCCACGAAGTTCCACCACAGGTGGCGCTCGCCATCCAGCGGCGCGCCGCCGAACAGCATCGCGCGACTGGCGCCGCGCGCCCGTAGCGGCGGTACCGACGCACCTGCCTGCACCGCCATCCGGCCCGCTTCCAGCGTCAGACCGCCCCACTCCAGTTCGCCCTCGATCACGTGTACGCCGTGTTCCGCATGCTCCGCCGGCAAGGCCAGTTCGGCACCGGCGGCCAGCCGCGCCTCGGCGAAGAACATCGGTGCAAACACCTTCACCGGCGAGGCCTCGCCCCAGCCGGTGCCGGTGATCAGCACCAGTTCGACGCCGGGCAGACGGATCTGCGGCAGGGCATCGGCCTCGTGGTGATGGAACGCCGGCGCCGTCTCCGCGTGGTCGCGCGGCAGCGCCACCCACACCTGGATGCCGTGCAGGCGCTGGCCCGCGGCACGCGCCTCGGGCGGCGTGCGCTCGGAATGCACGATGCCGCGGCCGGCGGTCATCCAGTTCACCGCACCGGGCTGGATGTCGGCGAGACTGCCCAGGCTGTCGCGATGGCGGATCGTGCCGTCGAACAACCAGGTCACCGTGGCCAGGCCGATGTGCGGATGCGGCCGCACGTCCATGCCGCGGCCGGCCGCGAAATCCGCCGGGCCCATGTGGTCGTAGAACACGAACGGGCCCACATGGCGGGCCTCGAGTACCGGCAGCAGCCGGCGCACCGTGAAGCCGTCGCCAAGGTCGTGCAGGCGGCCGTCGATCAGGGTCGGTTGCGTTTCCATCGGTTCCTCCCTCTCACCATGCCCGCTGATATTGCGCCGGCGCGGGCAGCTGCGCACCCAATTCCTGCGCCACCCGGCGCGGGAAATAAGGGTCGCGCAGACTCTCGCGGGCGATCAGCACCACGTCGGCCTCGTCGTTCGCCACGATATCGGCGGCCTGACGCGCCTCGGTGATCAGGCCTACCGCGCCGGTGGCGATGTCCGCCTCGCGGCGAACGCGCGCGGCGAACGGCACTTGGTAGCCCGGTCCCAGCGGGATCTTCACGTGCGGCAGCAGGCCGCCGCTGGAAACGTCGATCAGGTCCACGCCCAGCGGTTTGACCTCGCGCGCCAGCCGCACGCTCTGCTCGATGTCCCAGCCGTGCTCGGCCCAATCCGTGGCGGAGATGCGCAACCACAGCGGCAGCTCCACCGGCCATGCTTCGCGCACGGCGGCGATCACTTCGCGCAGCAGGCGCGTGCGATTCTCGAAGCTGCCGCCGTATTCGTCCTCGCGCCGGTTGCTGAGCGGCGACAGGAACTGGTGCAGCAGATAACCATGCGCGGCATGCAGCTCGATCAAGCGGAAACCGGCGGCCAGCGCACGCTCCGTCGCCGCGCGGAAGTCGGCGATCAGCCCGCGGATGCCGGCCGCATCCAGCGCCTCGGGCGTGTGCCAGCTGGCGTCGAACGGCAGCGCCGATGGCGCCACCGTGGTCCAGGCACCTTGTGCCGCGGTGAGCGCACCGCCGCCATCCCACGGCCGATGCGCGCTGGCCTTACGGCCAGCATGCGCCAGCTGCACGCCGGGGATCGCCCCCTGCGCCGCGATGAAGGCGGTGATCGGCTGCCAGGCGGCGGCCTGGGCGTCGTTCCAGATGCCGGTGTCGCCCGGCGAGATGCGCCCTTGTGCCGATACTGCGGTGGCCTCGGCGATCACTGCGGCGGCGCCACCCACCGCGCGGCTGCCCAGGTGCACCAGGTGCCAGTGGTCGGGCATGCCGTCGATGGCCGAGTACTGGCACATCGGCGACACCACGATGCGGTTGCGCAGGCTGAGGCTGCGCTGCGGGAACGGTTCGAACAATTTCATCGTTAGCCTGGCCGGGGAGGGAGACATCTACAGTGCCGGCACACCGGCACCGCATCAAGGGCCCGGGCAACGTGCAACCGAGAAGGCTGTGTCGTGCGCGGCAATCCACCCGGCGATGCGTGCGGCCATCGCGTCCGGCGCCTTCATCCAACCGAAATGATCGGCCGGCTGTCCGCCAAGCTCATCCGGCGTGACCAGCTCGTGGCGACGCGATGCGCGCGGCAGTTTGCCCAGCAGCCAGTCCAGCGAAGCGGCGGGCCCCAGCCAGTCGTCGCGCAGGCGCAGCGCCAGCAGCGGCAGTTCCAGCGCGGCCAGGCGCTGTTCGAAATCCACCGCCATGCCCGCCGCGGCGTAGCGCCCGCGGCGGCCGCTGCGCGCCCAGTCCGCGGTGACGCCACGCGCCTCATTGCCGCCGAAGCCGATGCGACGGCCAGGCAGATGCCCCAGCAACCCGGCCAGCATCGGGGCCAGCACGTAGCCGAGGCCGATCAACGCACCACGACGGAAACGCCGCCAGTATGGCGAGCCACTGGCGACCAGGGCGATGCCGGTGGCCTGGTCCGGATGGAGGGCCGCGTAAAGACAGGCCAGTTGCCCGCCCAGGCTGTGTCCGCCCAGCCAGGGGCGCGCCTGCGGCCAGTGTGCCCGCATGGCCGCCATGCCGACGGACACGTCGGTCTCCAGCAGTGCGCGGTAACCCCAGTCGCAACGGCGGCCGGCGCGCAGACTGCTGGAGCCGATACCGCGCCATTCGTGCAGTGCCACGGCCACGCCCCGCGCCGCCAGCGCCGCGGCCAGCGGCAGGTAATGCTTCGCCGCCACGCCCATCGCGGGCAGCCAGTACACCGCCGCCTGCGGCACGCCATCCGGCGCCACGCACAACAACTCGGCGCGTGCGCCATCGGCCATCGTCAGCGGCAGCGCGGTGGGCTCTGGGATGGTGGTCGTATTCATTGAGAAGTACGGCCCTTCATGGCCGCCCATGTGATATTCGCGATCACGGACGATCGCCATGGAAAAGAAAAGGCCGGCTTGCGCCGGCCTTTTCCAACCTGCGATACAGCGATCAAGCCGGGGTGACTTCTTCGGCCTGCAGGCCCTTCTGGCCCTGCACCACCTTGAACGTCACCTTCTGGCCTTCCTGCAGGCTCTTGAAGCCCGTGCCGCTGATGGCACGAAAATGCACGAACACGTCGGGGCCGTTCTCACGGCTGATGAAGCCGAACCCCTTAGCGTCGTTGAACCACTTGACGGTACCTGTTTCACGATCCGACATGACTCACTCCGATCCAATCCAGACGCTTGAGACGAGCCGACCCCGCGGGTCGACGACTTACTGGGCATGCCGGGGTCGGGTGTAGCGACATGGAATCGGGAACCGTTCCATACCGGGCACGCACGTGGCCAAGCAGACGCAGTGGAATAAGCATAACGGAATTTCACGAATGCAAGCGACATGTCAAGCGTCATTTTCCGATAGTGTCCGCGGACACAAAAATCGCCAGATAGCGATTTTTGACATAGCCGCGGGCATTGGCCCGAAAGCTGCCTGCCATGGGCAGCGGACATAAAAAAACCGGGCATTGCTGCCCGGTTTCGGATGACGCGCGAACGGCAATTAGGCTGCGGACACTTCGTCGGCTTGCAGGCCCTTCTGGCCCTGCACCACCTTGAAGCTGACCTGCTGGCCTTCCTGCAGGCTCTTGAAGCCATTGCCGGTGATCGCGCGGAAATGCACGAACACGTCCGGGCCATTATCACGGGCGATGAAACCGAAGCCCTTGGCGTCGTTGAACCACTTGACGGTACCGATCTGACGATCAGACATTGAATCACTCCACTGGGTATTTCAAATCAAAGGAGACTCGACCGCCGCGACATGCGGCAGCCGGCTTACTGGTGTGCAAAGGAAAACAACCCCGGGGTGAACAGATGAGGCAGATCGCGGATCGGCTGCATCGGGTCACCGGTGCTTGGCGACCCCGGCAAACTCAGCCCTGCCATGATACCCGGAGGGCCGCCCGGAAGCGAGGAGCATGCGCATATCATGTCTGCCCGCCCCACGCCACCACGAGGATTTTCCGCCTTGAGCACCCGCCTGCTGCTCCCCCTGTGCGCCGGTCTGCTGCTGGCTGGCTGCGCCACCACCCGGCCGCCCCGCCCTGCCGCACCGCCGCCGGCACCTGCCGCGATTACCGGCATTCCGGCCTGCGATACCTACCTGGCCAGCTACCTGGCCTGCCACCAGGCCGCGGCGATCTTTCCGGCCGGCCAGCTGCAGGCGCACTACCAGACCATGCGCGACAGCCTGCTCGACGCCGCCCGTGATCCGCAGACCCGCCCGTACCTGGACGCGCGCTGCCGCCTGCTGTCCGACCAGTTGAACGCGGACCTGCAGGGACGCGCCTGCAAGGCCGCACCTGCCACCGCGCCGACGTCGCACTGATTCAGCCGGATTCCGCCTTCCAGGCGCGACGCAAGGCCGGCGCCAGCGCCGCCGGCCGGCAGCGCCCCAGGCGGACCCGCGGCGTGCCATGCCAACGCGCGGTGCGTATGACTGCCGCAGCCAGCTCGCTCACCAGGCGCGGCGTGGATTCCACGCCGGGCTCTAGGAACAACGCCTTGATCTCGAACACGCCCTCGGCGCGATGTGCTTTTGCATCGAGCCGGCCCACCAGGGCACCGCGATGCAGGATCGGCAGCACGTAGTAGCCATAGTGCCGCTTCGGCGCAGGCACGTAGCATTCGATGCGATAGTCGAAATCGAACATCGCCAGTGCACGCGCGCGGTCCCACACCAGCGGATCGAACGGCGACAACAACGTGGTGTGGGTGGCGCGCAGGCGACCGCCGCGCGCCAATTCCAGCGCCCCGGCATGCTCGCGATGCACATAGCCCGGCGCGTCCCAGCCACGCACCGCCACTTCGATTAGCTCGCCGGTCGCCACCAGCGGCGCAAGCTCGCGCGCGCTCACCGTCGGTTTCAGCCGGAAGTAGTCGGCGATCCAGCGCGCCTGCGCGATGCCCAGCGCACGCACGCCATCGAGGATGAAGTGCTGCCGCAGTTGCGCCGGATCGAGCACGCTGGGCACGAACGGCGGATCGAGTTTCGCCAGCACCCGCTCGGCAAGGTCGTACACGCGCTGGAAACGCTCGCGTCGCGGCACCATCAACTCGCCGAGCGCGAACCAGGCTTCCAGCCAACGTTTCTCTGGCTTCCATTCCCACCAGCCGGAAACACCGCGATCCTCGCGCGGAAAATCCGAAGCAAGCACCGCCCCACCGTCGCGGATGCGCGCGAGCAGCGCGTCCATTGCAGGCCGGTGATCGCGATGCATGCGTTCGGCATGCCGCTGCGCCCAATGGCTGCCGCGCTCGCGCCAGGCGCGATGCGCGGCGAGATCACGCGCACCGACGAAACAAGCTTCGTGCGCCCAGCATTCGGCGATCAGACCGTCGGCGAGCGCTTCGTCCAGCCATGCCATCGGGTAATCGCCGAGACGCGCGTGCAGCACCATGTAGGGGCTGCGCGCCACCACGTGGATGCTGTCTATCTGCAGCAAGCGCATGCGCTCGATCGCCGCTACCACGTCGGCGCGACGCGGCTTGCGCCGCTGCGGTTGCAGCAGGCCTTGCGCATGCAACTGCAACGCGCGCGCCTGCGCTGGACTCAAAGCAACCGCGTTCGCTGAAGCCGCGCTCAACGGCACGCTGCCTTCACACCGGCTCGACAAGAATGTTGCGGCGACATTTATGCAGCCTCTGTTAGCGTCAGTTACAGGCTCGTCGGCGCCGAATCGTTCTTGCCGCCAGTCGAGCCCGCATTCCTTCGGACATTCTGGCATGGAGTAACGATCATGAAAGCACGCACTGCGTTGTTGCCCGTACTCGCCACCGGCGCCCTGATCTTCGCGAGCGCGTCCTTCGCCCAGGACAACACCGGCCAGACGCCGCCACCGGCGCAGGACACCATGCAGCAGGCACCCGCCCCCGCGCAGACTGCGGCTCCTGCGCAGACTGCGGCTCCTGCGCAAACTGCAGCTCCCGCGCAGACTGCTGCCCCCGCGCAGACGCCGCCGCCCGACGTGACCGTGCGCAGCGTACCGCCGGCCGCGCCGCAAGTCGGCTCGCCACCGCCATTCAGCCAACTCTCCGGCGGCAAGAAATGGATCACCGAGGAACAGGCCGCCGCCTATCCGCCGCTGGCGAATGACTTCCTCAACGCCAGCCACCACGGCACCCACGTCAGCAAGGCGCAGTACGAAGCTTGGGTCAAGCAGGCCCAGTAAGACGCTTTGCATGGAACCGGCCACATCGCGATGTGGCCGGTTTTTTTGTGACCATCGCTTTCATGCATCGCCGATGCGATGCCGTGTTGCCACCAGCGATTTTGTCGCCTGTCGGAAACCGGATGCGCGCCTTGTCCTAGACTCCATCCATCCCCGCTGGTCGACGCCGCCGGAGTCCCCATGAAATACCGCCGCGCCCTGTTGCTGGCTGGCTGTCTTGCCGCCGGTATCTGCCATGCGCAGAATCCCGACCCGATCGACATCCGCGGCTGCACCGCGATCGAGAGCGATGCGCAGCGGCTGGCCTGCTATGACCGCGCCACCGGACGCAACCAGCTGCCAGCTGCGCGCAAGCGCAACGAACCGCCCGCCACAACGAACGCCGGCGTGTTCGCGCACGACCGGCAAGCCTCGGTCGTCGCGACCCGTTCCGAACCAGAGGTGTCGGCACCACTGTCGCTGCTGGACAGCCGTTGGGAGCTGTCGCCCGAAAGCAAGCTCGGCACCTTCAACCTGCGCGGCTACAAGCCGGTCTATGCCATGCCGCTGTTCACCACCAGCAACCAGAACACCGAGCCGCACAGCCCGAATCCCAACAATACCGTGCAGACGCCGCAGCAGTTGCAGAACATCGAAGGCAAGTTCCAGCTCAGCCTCAAGACCAAGGTGTGGCAAGGCGTGTTCGGCGATGCCGGCGACCTGTGGCTGGGCTATACGCAAAGCTCGCGCTGGCAGGTCTACAACGCACAAGCGTCGCGCCCGTTCCGCGAAACCGACTACGAGCCCGAGGCGCTGCTGGTGTTCGACACGCACTACCGCGTATTGGGCTGGGACGGCCGCCTGTTCAGCATCGGCGTCGACCACCAATCCAACGGCCGCGGCGATCCGCTGTCGCGCAGCTGGAATCGGGTGGTCGCCGACTTCGGTTTCGAACGCCCCGGCTGGACGATCATGATCCGCCCATGGTGGCGCATCCCCGAGCCGCGCAGCGACGACGACAACCCGGACATCAGCAACTACATGGGGCGTGCCGAGGTGCAGATCGTCCACGAATGGCAAGGCCAGGAGTTCGGCATGATGCTGCGCCATTCGTTGCGCGGCGGCGACCAGAGCCATGGCGCCGCGCGCTTCACCTGGAGCTTCCCCATCGCCGGCAACCTGCGCGGCTACATGGAACTGTTCAAGGGCTACGGCGAAAGCATGATCGACTACAACCACAACGCCACCTACCTGGGAGTGGGTGTGTCGCTGCTCGACTGGTACTGAGAGCATGCCGCAGCCTCGATCCGCACAAGCGAGCACCGCCATGAGCGATACGATCCTGATCCGACCGGTGACGATGGCCGACTACGCCGCCTGGAAGCCGCTATGGGACGGCTACAACGCGTTCTACGGCCGCAGCGGTCCCAGCGCCTTGCCTGAGGAAATCACCCGCACGACCTGGGCGCGGTTCCATGATCCGGCCGAACCGGTGCATGCGCTGGTCGCCGAGTGCGGCGGCGAACTGCTGGGCCTGGCGCACTACCTGTTCCATCGCAGCACCATCCAGACCGGGCAGAGCTGCTACCTGCAGGACTTGTTCACCGTCGAAGCCGCGCGCGGCCGTGGCGTAGGCCGCGCATTGATCGAGCAGGTCTACGAACACGCCGGTGCGGCCCATGCGCCGCGCGTGTACTGGCAGACCCACGAAACCAATGCCACCGCGATGCGGCTCTACGACCAGGTCGCCGAGAAATCGGGCTTCGTCGTCTACCGCAAGCTGCTCTAACGCCACCAGCCCTGCTTGGCACCGGTCAGGATGCGCAGCATCTGGCCGCGCGCCAACGGCAGGCGCCCCAGCGGACCGAAAGCCAGATCGCGCAACCGTGCCAAACGGTCGTGCCGCGACTGGAATAACGGCGTGAGCCAGCGGCTCATGAACTGGTACACCTGCAGGTGGCGACGACGCGCACGCAGGTGGGCCTGCAGTGCCTGCGCCAGGTCGTCATGCTCGGCGAGTGCTGCGGCCAGCGATTGCGCGTCCAGCAGCGCCATGTTCACGCCTTGGCCGAGTTGCGGGCTCATCGCGTGAGCCGCGTCGCCGAGGAACACCACTCGTCCGCGATACGGCACCGGCACCACTACGTCGCGATAACGCGCGCGCTGCAGTTGTTCCGGCGCATCGATGCCGGCCAGCAACGGCGACGCCTCGGGCCACAGCGCTTCGACGCGCTCACGCAGACGCGCCAGCGCCGCCGCGTCGAAAGCGTCCACTTGGTCACCAGGCAGGCTGAAGTAAAAGGTCAGCCAGCGGTCTTTGCGATCGGCGCGGCGGCCCACCGGCAGCAGGCCGATCATCTCGCTCGCACCGGCGTAGCGCTGTTGCAAGGTATCGGCGTGCAGCCAGTTCTCGGCAGGCAACAGGCACCACACCGCGCCCCAGGGATAGATCGTGTCGCGCCGCGCCAGGCGGGGAAGACTGGCTCGCAGACGCGAGCCGGCACCATCGGCAGCCACGATCAGGTCGAACGGGCCGTGCCGATCGCCATGCTCGTCATACAGGATGCCGGACTCCGCATCCACGCTGACCATGCGCATGCCGACATGGATCGCGCCCGCATCGGCATACGCATCGCGAAGCAATGCGAACAGGCTGCCCCGGCTCATGCCCAGACCAAAACAGTCCGGTGCGTGATCCGCATAGCGCATCGCCATCACCTGCCGGCCCTGCGGATTGCAGCCATGCAGCGCCTCGATGCGTTGGCCGAGTGCCAACGCCTGTTCGCGCAAGCCAAGTTGCGCCAACACTGCCAGCCCGGTCGGCTGCAGCAGGAAGCCCGCACCCACCGGCCCCGGCGCCGGCGCTTGCTCGAACACGCTCAGCCGATGCCCTTGCCCGGCCAAAAACAGCGACGCCGCCTGACCGGCGGCGCCGTAGCCCACGATGGCAATGCGCATGCTGCGTCCCTGCATCGCGCCGCCTCGTCAGTGGTGGTGACCACCCTCGCCGTGCACGTGGCCGTGCGCGAGCTCTTCCTCGGTGGCTTCGCGCACGCCGGTCACTTCGATCGCGAAGTGCAAAGCCTTGCCGGCCAGCGGATGGTTGCCGTCGATGTGCACCTTGCCGTCCTCGACCTTGGTCACGGTGACGTTGATCACGCCCTGCGGGCCATGGCCCTGGAACTGCATGCCGGGCTGGATGTCCTCGACGCCCTGGAAGGCCTCGCGCGGCACTTCCTGCACCAGCTCGTCGTGACGCACGCCGTAGCCTTCCTCCGGCACCACGTGGGCGTCGAACTTGTCGCCGACCTGGCGGCCTTCCATCTGCTTCTCCAGGCCCGGCACGATCTGGCCCTGGCCATGCAGGTAGGCCAACGGCTCGCGTCCGGCGGAGCTGTCGACGACCTGGCCGTCGTCGTCGGTGAGCGTGTAGTGGAAGGTGGCAACGGTATTCGGGGCGATCTGCATGAAGGTTTCCGGTAACTGGTGAATGAGCCGGCTCCACACCGGCACGAACGATCAGCCTAGCAGATCGCCCCTTCCCGCTCCCGCAGACCCTGCGGCGCCCGTGCCAGAATGCCGCGTCCCCCAAGAGCCTCCATCCATGCCGTCGATCCTGGCCGACTGGCGCCACCGCCCCACGCATCGCCGCGTGTGGGCGCTGGCGACGCCAATGATCCTGTCCAACCTCAGCGTGCCGCTGGTGGCGCTGGTGGACAGCACGGTGGCCGGCCACCTGCCGCTCACCAGCGACCTGGGCGCGGTGGCGGTGGGCAGCGCCGTGTATGCACTGCCGGTGTGGAGCCTGGGCTTCCTGCGCATGGGCACCACCGGCTTCGCCGCACAGGCGCATGGCGCCCGCGACGGCTCGGCGCTGCGCACGATCCTGGCGCAGGCGCTGCTGCTGGCGGCAACGGCCGGACTGCTGGTCGGCGCCCTGATGTGGCCGCTGCTGCCGTGGTTGATCGGCCAGATGCACCCCTCCGCCGCGCTGGGCACGCTGGGATTGGACTACCTGCACCTGCGCCTCGCCGGCTTGCCTGCCGCACTGCTGAACTACGCATTGGCCGGCTGGTTCATCGGCAAGCACGACACACGCACCACGCTGGCCTTGCTGCTGGTCACGAACCTGGTGAACATCGCGCTGAACCTGCTGTTCGTGCTGGGCTTCAGGCTGGGGGTACCCGGCATCGCGCTGGCCTCGGTGGCCGGCGAATGGTGCGGCACGCTGTTTGGCCTGGCGCGGGCGCGGCAGGCGCTGCGCGCCGTCGCCGGCCGAGTGGACTGGGCCGCGATGCGCGGCTGGTCGCACTGGCGTCCGCTGCTTGCAGTGAACCGCGACATCTTCCTGCGCACGGTGGCGCTGGAGGCCGTGTTCTTTTCGGTCTCCCTGCTCGGCACCCGGCTCGGCGACGCCGTGGTGGCCGCCAATGCCTTGCTGATGAACGGGCTGCTGATCGCCGCGTTCGGACTTGATGGCCTGGCCAATGCGGTCGAGGCCCTGTGCGGCCACGCAATCGGTGCCCGCGACTTGCCCGGCCTGCGTCGCGCGCTGGTGGTGGCCAGTGGCTGGTCGCTGCTGGGCAGCCTGGGCTTCGCCGCGCTGTTCGCGCTGGGCGGCCATCTGTTCGTGGACCTGCAGACCAGCCTGCCGGCGGTACGTGCCACGGCCTACCACGCCCTGCCCTGGTTGGCCGTGCTGCCGCTGGTGGGAGTGTGGAGCTATTTGCTCGACGGCCTGTTCGTGGGCGCCACCCGCGCCCGCGAGATGCGCGACGGCATGCTGTTCTCGACCCTGCTGTTCGCTGTAGTGGCCTGGACCTGCCGCGGCTGGGGCAACGACGGCCTGTGGTTCGCCTTCGTCGTCTTCATGGCGATGCGCGGTGTGAGCCTGGGCCTGATCGCGCTGCGGCTGCAGCGCCGCCAGGCGTGGATCGCCGCGCCGATGCCTGGCTGACCGCGACGCACCTGCGGGATACTCCGCAGATGATGAAACGGATCGCAACCTGGATCGCTCCGCTGCTGTGTCTGCTGTCGATCGCCAATCCGTCGGCGGCTTCCGCCACTCCGGCATCCGACACGCCACATGATCTGTCCGCGCTGATCGCGCAGATCGACACGATCACTCACCAGCCACGCTACGCCGCCGCCGACTGGGGCATCGCCGTGGTGTCGCTGGATAGCGGCCACATGCTGTATGCACAGAACGCGGGCCGGCTGTTCCAGCCAGCCTCCATCGCCAAGCTGTTCACCGCGGCGCTGACCCTGTCCACGCTGGCCACGGATTACCGCATCCCTACCCGCCTGCTCTCGGCCGCACCGATCCGGCACGGCCGGCTGGAAGGCCCTCTGCTGCTGTACGGCATGGGCGATCCGACGCTGGGCACGCCCGGTGCGAATCCCGCGTGGGCGGACGACCTGGCCGGGCAACTGACTGCGCGCGGCGTGCACACGATACGCGGCGACCTGGTCGCCGACGACAGCTATTTCGCCGGCCCGCAGTTTGGCAGCGGCTGGGAAGCAAGCGATCTGCTGGGCTGGTTCGCAGCGCCCGCCGCGGCGCTCAGCGTGCACGAGAACATCGTGGCTTTGACCGTGACGCCCGCCGCAACCGCCGGCGGACCGGCCCGGCTGAGCTTCGCGCCCGATACGGCAGCGCCGCCCCTGACCGGCTCGCTCACCACCGCAGCGCCACACAGCCACGACGACATCAATCTGTATCGCGCACCCGGCCATCCCCTGCTGCACGCGTTCGGCAGCATCCCCGCCGGCACACCGGCGCGCACCTATCGGCTGGCCATTCCCGATCCGGCGCAACAGGCCGGCGAGGAGCTACGTGCGGCGCTGGCAAGCCACGGCATAAAGCTGGAGGGACAGCTGCGCGTACTGCACTGGCCGGAGCGCGACGATGCGTTGCGCAGCCATGCCCAGGTCCTGGCCGAGCTGCTGTCGCCGCCGGTCACCGAGATCCTCGCCCAGGGCCTCAAGCGCTCGCAGAACCTGTACCTGCAAAACCTGCTGCAGATCGACGGCATTGGCGCGAAGGCCGCGGCGGCGGACAAGCCCGACACACCCAGCGGGTTTCTCAGCGACGAAGCCTGGGGGTTGCGTGCGCTGCACGACCTGCTTGGACGCATCGGCATCGCCCCGTCTTCGGTGTTGCTGGAAGAAGGTACCGG
This sequence comes from Dyella agri, assembly GCF_044904705.1. Taxonomy (NCBI): domain Bacteria; kingdom Pseudomonadati; phylum Pseudomonadota; class Gammaproteobacteria; order Lysobacterales; family Rhodanobacteraceae; genus Dyella; species Dyella agri. The sequence goes on along the minus strand of NZ_JADIKL010000004.1, from coordinate 227,953 downwards.
GCTGTCGCGTGGCAACCTGGTGACGCCCGAGGCGATGGTAAGGCTGCTGCAATACCTTGCCGCGCAGCCGTGGGCGGCCACGCTGCGCGACATGCTGCCAGTGGCCGGCGTCGACGGCACGCTGAAACGACGTATGCATGACGGGCCTGCCATCGACAGGGTGCAAGCCAAGACCGGCAGCATGGCCCACGTGCACAGCATCGCCGGTTACGTCACCACGGCGGGCGGCGAGCGGCTGGCCTTCACGATCCTGCTCAACAACTACGAGCCCGCGCCTGACGCCCCCGCCGCCAACCAGGACATCGACGCCATCGTGCAGCTGCTGGCCGGCTGGCACGGCGCCGATTGAAGCCGGTTCAATCCGCCAGCAGGCGATCCAGTTCCTTGCCGATCTTTTCCGGGGTGTCGGTGGGCGCGTAGCGCTTCACCACGTGGCCGTGGGCGTCGACCAGGAACTTGGTGAAGTTCCACTTGATCGCCTCGCTGCCGAGGATGCCCTTGCCCTCATGCTTCAGCCACCGGTACAGCGGATGGGCCTGCTCGCCGTTCACCTCGATCTTGGCGAACATCGGGAAGCTCACGTCGTAACTGGTGCTGCAGAAGTTGCGGATCTCCGCCTCGTCGCCCGGCTCCTGGTGGCCGAACTGGTCGCAGGGAAAGCCAAGCACCATCAGGCCGCGGTCGCGCCCGTTCCGCCACAGCTGCTCCAGGCCCGCGTATTGCGGGGTGAAGCCGCATTTGGAGGCCACGTTGACGACCAGCAAGGTCTTGCCCCGCCATTCGGACAGGGGACGTTCGTTGCCGTCGATGTCGCGCGCGCTGAAGTCGTAGATGTCGCTCATGGCGGTAGCTCCGGTATGGCCGTATGGCAGTCTGTGCCAGACGCTAGAATACTCGCCCGCACCGACGCCGAACCGCCGTGATCCGTTTCCTAGACGTACACAAGTCCTACCGCGTGGACGGCCGGGAGATTCCCGCGCTGCAGCCGTTCAACCTCGACATCCAGGATGGCGAGGTGTTCGGCATCATCGGCCATTCCGGCGCGGGCAAGTCCACCCTGATCCGGCTGATCAACCTGCTGGAGCAGCCCAGCGGCGGACGCATCCTGATCGGCGACACCGAGATGACCGCGCTGGACGAGGCTGCGCTGCGCGCGCAGCGCCGACGCATCGGCATGATCTTCCAGCACTTCAACCTGCTCGCCTCGCAGACCGTGGCGGACAACGTGGCGTTTCCGCTGCGCCTTGCCGGCGAGCGCGACACCGCGAAAATCCGCACTCGCGTCGGCGAACTGCTGGCGCGCGTGGGCCTGACCGAGCACGCGGGCAAATACCCCTCGCAGCTCTCCGGCGGCCAGAAACAGCGCGTAGGCATTGCCCGCGCCCTGGCGAACCGGCCGGAGATCCTGTTGTGCGACGAGGCCACCAGCGCGCTCGACCCGCAGACCACGGCATCGGTGCTCGACCTGCTAGCCTCGATCAACCGTGAGCTCAAGCTCACCATCGTGCTGATCACCCACGAGATGGACGTAGTGCGCCGCATCTGCGACCGCGTGGCCGTGCTCGACGCCGGGCGCATCGTGGAAAGCGGCACGGTGGCCGACGTATTCCTGCACCCGCGGCACGCCACCACGCGGCGTTTCGTCAACGAGGCGCTGCCCGAGGAAGCCGCCGGCGCGCAGACGCCGCTGGTGCAGGTCGGCGGCCGCAAGCTGCGACTCACCTTCCGGGGCGCCACCACGCTCAGCCCGGTATTGAGCCGGGTGATGCGCGAGAGCGGCGTGGACTTCAACCTGCTGGCCGGCCGCATCGACCGCATCAAGGATCTGCCCTACGGCCAGCTCACCCTGGCGCTGGAAGGCGCGAACACCGACGCCGCGCTGGCCGCCCTGCGCGAAGCCGGCATCGAGATCGAGGAGCTGCCATGAGTACCGCGCCGCTGCTGCAGACGCTGTTTCCCAACATCGACGACTGGGGCGAGCTGGCCCGCGCCTGCGTCGACACCTTACTGATGCTGGGCGGCTCGCTGGCACTCACCGTGCTGATCGGCCTGCCCCTGGGCGTGCTGCTCTACCTCACCGGCCAAGACCAGCTGCGCGCGATGCCTAAGCTGTACGGAGTCACCTCGCTGGTGGTGAACGTGCTGCGTTCGGTGCCCTTCATCATCCTGATGATCGTGCTGATGCCGGTGACCTACGCGCTGGTGGGCACCAAGCTCGGCGTGCGCGGCGCGATCCCGCCGCTGGTGATCGGCGCCGCACCGTTCTTCGCGCGGCTGGTGGAAACCGCGCTGCGCGAGGTACAGAAGGGCGTGATCGAGGCGGCACAGGCGATGGGCGCCAGCACCTGGCAGATCGTGCGCCACGTGCTGCTGCCCGAAGCGCGCGCCGGCATCGCCGCCGGCATCACCGTCACCGCGATCGCGCTGGTGGGTTACACCGCCATGGGCGGCGCGATCGGTTCCGGCGGCCTCGGCGACCTCGCCTACCGCTACGGTTACCTGAGCTACAAGTCCGACTACATGTTGGTCACCGTGGTGTTGCTGGTGGTGCTGGTGCAACTGCTGCAGATGTTCGGCGACCGCATCGTGGCGCGTTATAAGCGATACTGATCTGGTTATTTCCCCGCCAACGAATGGACGTCTAGTCTGGAACTCCCCCCGGAAACCGCCATGATCCATGCTGCTGCTCGGTGCCATCTCCGCCACCTTGTCCCTTCTGCTGCTCGCCGGCTTCGCCCGCAAGCCGTCATGACGCGGATGTTGCGCGCTGCCAGCGCCGCAGCCCTTGCTTTGCTGCTCGCGGCCTGCTCGGCACCCAAGGAGGACGCGAACACGCTCACCGTGGCCGCCACCGCGGTGCCGCATGCGGAAATCCTCAAGCAGGTGCAGCCTATCCTCGCGAAGGAAGGCGTCGACCTGAAGATCAAGGTGTTCGCCGACTATGTACAGCCGAACACCCAGGTGGTCGAGAAGACCATCGACCTCAACTACTTCCAGACCAAGCCCTACCTGGATGCATTCAACCACGAGCACGGCACCCATCTTGTGCCGGTCGCCGGAGTGCATATCGAGCCGTTCGGCGCCTACTCGCGCAAGATCAAGAGCATCGACCAGCTGCCTGACGGCGCCACCGTGACGCTGCCGAACGACCCCAGCAACGAGGGCCGCGCCCTGCTGCTGCTCGCCAAGCACGGCCTGATCACGCTGAAGGATCCCGGCAACGCGCTGGCCACGCCGAAAGACGTCACGGCGAACCCGAAGCAGCTGAAGTTCAAGGAACTGGAGGCGGCGATGCTGCCGCGCACGCTGGATGAAGTGGATCTGGCCCTGATCAACACCAACTACGCGCTGGCGGCCGGGCTCAATCCGACCAAGGATGCCTTGTTGATCGAAGACAAGGACTCGCCTTACGTGAACTACCTGGTGGGCCGTTCCGACAACCAGAACGACCCGCGCGTGCAGAAGCTGGCGAAGGCGCTGACCAGTCCGGAGATCAAGGCGTTCATCGAGCAGAAGTACCAGGGCGCGGTGCTACCGGCGTTCTGATGATTCACTGTAGGAACGCACCCTGTGCGCGATGACTCTTGGCTTCGATCAAGCGTCAGAGCATTCGCGCACAGGGTGCGCTCCTACATCGGCAAGCTCAGGCCGCCGCCATCTGCTTCGGGATCGAGCGGTTGGTGTGGGTGATGCGGTTGTTCGCGTCCACGTAGACGCAGGTGGGCTGGAACTGCTCCAGCTCCTTCTCGTCGATCTGGGCGAACGCGGCGATGATGATGAGATCGCCCACCTGCACGCTGCGCGCGGCGCTGCCGTTAACCGAGATGATGCCCGAGCCTTCTTCGGCACGCAGCGCGTAGGTGACGAAGCGCTGGCCGTTGTCGATGTCCCAGGCATGGATCTGCTCGTACTCGCGGATGCCAGCGGCATCCAGCAGGTTGCCGTCGATCGCGATCGAACCCTCGTAGTGCAGCTCGGCGTGGCTGACGGTGGCGCGGTGGATCTTCGCCTTGAACATGTTCAGGTGCATGACTTCGATTTCCTGCGGGAACGGCCCGCCTGGCTGCGCATTATCGAACTGCCGACATTGCACCGCAACATCGGCCGTTCAGCTCGAAAATGTGGGCCGTTCAGTCGAACTGCAAGTTGTCGATCAGCCGCGTCGCGCCCAGCCGCGCCGCGACCAGCGCCACCAGCCCCGTGCGCTCGCCGGCCTCGGGCTCGGTCAGGTCCTCGGCACGGCGGATCGCCACGTAATCGGGAACGAAGCCGGCGCGCTCCAGCTTCGACTGCGCGACTTCCTCGACGATGCGCCACGCATGGCCCTTGTCGACGACCAGCTCGCGCATCTGCGTCAGCGTGGCGTGGATCTGCGGCGCCAGCGCGCGCTCCTCCGCCGACAGGTACTGGTTGCGCGAGCTGAGTGCCAGGCCGTCGTCGGCGCGCTGGGTAGGCGCGCTCACCACCTTCAGCGGCAGCGCCAGGTCGCGCACCATGCGCTCGATCACCTTGAGCTGCTGGAAATCCTTCTGCCCGAACACGGCAATGTCCGGCTGCACCTGGTTGAACAGCTTGCACACCACGGTGGCCACGCCATCGAAATGGCCGGGGCGGTGCGCGCCCTCCAGCGTGTCGGTAATGCCGGGCACGTGGATGCTGACGCCATGCTCGGCGCCGAACGGGTACATCGTCGCCACCTCGGGTGCGAACAGCAGGTCGCATTCACTCTCGGCCAGGCCGGCCTGGTCCTGCGCCAGCGTGCGCGGGTAGCGCTCGAAATCCTCGTTCGGGCCGAACTGGGTGGGATTGACGAACACGCTGGCCACCACGCGATCGGCGCGCGCGCGCGCCAGCTTCAGCAGCGAGTAGTGCCCCGCGTGCAGGTTGCCCATGGTCGGCACCAGCCCCACGGTCTGGCCCTGGGTCCGCCAGCTGCGGATCGCGGCGCGCAGGGCCGGAAGGTCTTGCACAGTCTGCATTCGGAAACCGCCGTCGGTCAGTTGAAGCAATGTTCGGGCGCAGGAAACGCCCCGCTGCGCACGTCCGCCGCATAGGCGGCGATCGCCGCTGCCACAGAATCGCGGCCAGCGAGGAAATCCTTGCTGAACTTGGGTCGCTTGCCGGGCGTGATGCCCAGCATGTCGTGGATCACCAGCACCTGGCCGTCGCAATGCGGACCCGCGCCGATGCCGATCACCGGGATATCCAATGCCTTGGTCACCCGCTCGCCCAGCGCGGTGGGCACGCCTTCCAGCACCAGCAGGTCCGCGCCCGCCGCCTGCACGGCCTGCGCCTCTGCAAAGATGCGGTCGGCCGTTTCCTGCTCGCGTCCCTGGATGCGGAAGCCGCCGAACTTGTGCACCGACTGCGGAGTGAGGCCGAGGTGTGCGCAGACCGGGATCGCCCGCGCCACCAGCGCGGAAATCGCGTCGAGGATGTGCGGCGCGGCGCCCTCGATCTTCACCATCGCCGCCCCCGCTTCGCCCACCAGCCGCGCGCCGGCTTGCAGCACGTGCGGCAGGTCGCGATCGGCCATGAACGGCAGGTCCGCGACCAGCAGCGTGGCCGACAGACCGCGCGCCACCGCCTGCGTGTGGTAGACCATGTGATCCAGTGTCACCGGCAAGGTGCTCTTGTGACCCTGGACCACCATGCCCAGCGAATCGCCGACCAGGGCCACGTCGATGCCGGCCAGCTCCAGTTGCGCGGCAAGGCTATAGTCGTAGGCGGTAAGCACCGTGATGCGGCGGCCTTCGGCCTTCATCGCGTGCAGGCCCGGCACGGTGACCGGTTTGCGGGCGGTTGTCTTGGCGGGATCCACGTACACGATGTCGTCTCGCAGGGTGGGAGCGGCCGATTATCCGCTGCACCGCATCATTCGGCCAGCCGGCCTTCGATCAGGCACTCGCAACCCTGGGTATCCGCCGCAGCCAACAATTCGGCCACACGGCCCTGTCCCGGCAGCAGCAGATCCGGTGCCAGGTCGGCCAGCGGCAACAGCACGAAAGCGCGTTCGGCGATGCGCGGGTGCGGCAGGGTGAGCCGGGCGTCGTCGATCCGTACGCCCTCCATGTGCAGGATGTCCAGGTCCAACGTGCGCGGGCCGTTGCGCTCGGCGCGTACGCGTCCGGCGCGCTGTTCGATCGCCAGCAGCGCATCCAGCAGGTCGTGCGGCCCGAGGCCGGTCTCCAGCAGCGCGGCAGCGTTGAGGAACGGAGGTTGCTCCAGCACGCCCCAGGGCGGGGTCCGGTATAAGCGGGAGCGACGCAGCAGCCGCGTGGCAGGCAGCCGTCCCAGAGCGTCCATGGCATCCAGCAACTGATGCCGCGGATCGCCCAGGTTGCCGCCCAACGCGATGTAGGCCGCGGTCACGCCGGTTTCGACTTGGTCGCAGGCTTGCGCCGGCGCCGCTTGCGCGCGGCGCTGGCCGGTGCGGATGCTTCGTGGTCGTTGCCGCCGCTCTCGTGCACCGGCAATGCCGCCGCCAGCGTGTCATGCGGCAGTTGCTGTGCATGGTCCCACCACAAGCCCAGCTCGCGGATCGCCGGCGACTCGTGTGCGCGCAGCAGCAGGAAATCGAACGCGGCACGGAATCGCGGATGCGCCAGCAAGCGCAACACCTTCTTGCGCTGCACCTGCTCGAAGCGCGGCTGCAGCGACCAGATCTCCTCCATGGTGAAGGTGAAGCGGCGTGGGATCGCCACGCGCTGGCACTGCTCGCCCACCACCTGCAGCGCGGCGCGCGCCCAGGCCTCATTGCCGTCCTTGCCGCGGGCGATCTGCTGCTGAGCCACATCGCGCACCTCGCCCCACAGCAGCACGGCGAACAGGAAGGCCGGCGTCACCGACTTGCCCTCGGCCACGCGCGCGTCGGTGTTCGCCAGCCCTTGTTCGACCAGCGCGCGCAGCGCCTCGTCGCCGCGCTTGAGCGCACGGGCGGTGGCCGGGAACAAGAACTTCAGCAGGCCGCATTGCTCGAGCATGCGGAAGCTCTTCAGCCCGTGCCCGGAGAGGAACATCTTCAGCGATTCGTCGAACAACCGCGCTGGTGCCGCCTCGGCCAGCAGCGGCCCCAGCTCCTCGAACGGCGCGGTAGCGGCCGTATCGATGCTGAAGCCGAGCTTGGCCGCCAGCCGTGCCGCGCGCAGCATGCGCACCGGGTCCTCGCGGTAGCGTGTGACCGGCTCGCCGATCAGGCGCAGCACGCGGTCCTGCAGGTCCTGCATGCCGCCCACGTAGTCGCGCACCGAGAAATCGCTGATGTCGTAGTACATCGCGTTGACGCGGAAGTCGCGGCGCAGCGCGTCCTCTTCGATTGTGCCCCAGACGTTGTCGCGCACGATGCGGCCATCGACGATGTGGCGCTCGCCCTCCGCGCCCTCTTCCTCGCCGGTGCCGCGGAAGGTGGCCACCTCGATGATCTCTGGCCCGAACACGACATGCGCCAGCCGGAAGCGGCGACCGATCAGCCGGCAGTTGCGGAACAGCTTCTTGACCTCGTCCGGCGTGGCGTTGGTGGCCACGTCGAAATCCTTGGGCCGACCGCCCAGCAGCAGGTCGCGCACGGCGCCGCCGACCAGGAACGCGTCGTAACCGGCCTCGTTGAGGCGGTACAGCACGCGCAGCGCGGCCTTGCTGATGTTCTTGCGGGAAATCGTGTGCTGCTCGCGCGGGATGATGCGCAGCGCGGGCCTGGCGTCGTTCCTGGTTTCGGAATTCAAGCGAGTGGAATCCTTGGAGTACCGCGCCCGGCACGGTCCGCGGCTCATGACGACGGCGCGGCGGTCGAGGGCCGCGGATCATGCACGACGTCACCCGCAGGCATTGCCGGACGAAACAATTCCGCTATACTAGCGCGCTTCGCGACAATCCGCTCCCATCGTCTAGTGGCCTAGGACACCGCCCTCTCAAGGCGGGAACACGAGTTCGAACCTCGTTGGGAGCGCCATTATTTGTGCGATTCGTCCAGAATCGCAGCCCGGCGCGGCAATGCGGCAAGCTTCAAACACCCGCCCTGCCCGAGCGCCACCCGCGGCCATCCATGGCCGCACTCTTCAGAAACAGCCGGCACGACCCAGCGGTCGTGCCGTTTTGTTTTTGGGCGACACCCCGGCAACCGCCCCTGGCCGCGCGCCTTCCACCTGCGCGATAGACGCGGTGATTCGCGCCCGGATGAGCCGCCGACACGGCAAGCAGCGACTTTTCACGCCGCGCGCAATGCGGTCATACTTGCCGGCATCCATCGCAAGAGCCCCACCCCCATGACCTTTGTCGTCACCGACAACTGCATCAAGTGCAAGTACACCGACTGCGTGGAAGTCTGCCCGGTCGATGCCTTCCACGAAGGCCCGAACTTCCTGGTGATCGACCCGGACGAGTGCATCGACTGCACGCTGTGCGAGCCGGAGTGCCCGATCAACGCGATCTATCCGGAGGACGACGTGCCCGGCGGCCAGGAGGGTTTCGTGGCGCTGAACGCCGAACTGGCGAAGGCCTGGCCGGTCATCACCGAGCGCAAGGACGGCCTTGCCGACGCGAAGGACTGGGAAGGCAAGCCGGACAAGCTCAAGTTGCTGCAACGCTGAAAGCCGGCGTAGCGCATCAACGAAAAGGCCGCCCATCGGGCGGCCTTTTCGTTGGTCGAGGCGAAAGCCGGGTCAGCTGCCCATGCCCTTCTTCAGTGCATCCATCAGCTTGGCGACCGCGCCGGCGGCGCCTTGTGCGCGCACTTCGCTGGCGGTGCTGCCGCTGGGGTTCACGGTGACCTGCACCGCATGCGTGGCGGTGTCGGAGGTGGCCGTGTTCTTGTCGTGATGGAACATGCGTCCGAAGAAGCCGCGCTTCTTCGCCGGCACTTCGCCGCCCACCACGTTCACGGTGTAGCTGTGCGCGCCGTCGTCGTGGCCGGCCACCTGGCCAGCGCTACCCGCGGCCAGCAACGTGCCCACCTTCTGGTAGGTGTTGTCGACGGTGTCCGAGACGATGAAAGCGTCCGAGATCTGGTCGGGCGCGGCCGGCGCAGCCTGGGACTGCTCCGAGCCCGGCGGCGGGATCACCAGCGCGGCGGTCGCCGGCGGCGTATCCAGGCCCGGCGGGATTTCCAGCGGGGATTCCTGCTTGGCCGTTTCCCACGCCTTCGTGGATCGGAACATGCCGCAACCGGAAAGCAGCAAGCCCGCGAGGGCCAGTGCCGGCAAGGTCACGAGGAGCGAGGATTTCTTCATGCAAAGGATTTCCGTGGATGGGTCGTTAATGGCCGCCAACGCGGCTCTCGAATCAGGCAGCGTGTGCCAAGGATGCCAGACTGGACAGCGCCTCGCGCAAACGGGCGCGGTCCGGACCCTCGGCGAGCTCCACCAGCGGCAGCCGCGGCAGCGCCGAGCCCAGCCCCAGTTCCGGCAGGCCGGCCTTCACCGCGATCGGGTTCGGTGCGCAGTTCAGCGCCAGCACCAAGGGTGCCAACGCATCATCGCAACGCGCAGTGGCAACCCTGTCTCCCCCGGTGGCCGCGTCGCACAGCGCGCGGAACGCCCTGGGCACCAGGTTCGCCACTACCGACACGGTACCGGCCGCGCCCGCCAGCATGGCCTGCCCGGCCGTGCCGTCGTCGCCGGAGAGATAGACGAAATCCGGGCGCGCAAGTTCCGCCAGCGCAGCGATGCGCCCGGCGTCGGCGCAAGCTTCCTTGATGCCGACGATGGCCGGGTGGCCGGCGAGCTGTGCCACCGTTTCCGGCAGCAGGTCGCAGGCGGTGCGGCCGGGCACGTTGTAGAGCACCACCGGCAGGCCGCCGTGCTCGGCGACTTCGAGGTAATGCCGGCGCATGCCTTCCTGGGTGGGGCGCACGTAGTACGGCGTCACCACCAGGGCTGCGTCGGCGCCCAACGCCTTGGCACGTCGGGTGAGCGCCACGGTTTTCGCGGTGCCCGCCTCGCCGGTACCGGCAATCACCGGCACGCGGCCGGCCACATGCTCCACCGCGAACGCGAGCAGGCGATCGAACTCGTCGTGTTCGAGCATGTGCGCCTCGCCGGTGGAGCCGGCCACCACCAGCGCCTGCGTACCGCCGGCGAGCTGGTGGTCGAGCAGGCGCGCGAACGCCGGCAGGTCGAGCGCGCCATCGGGCGCGAACGGCGTCACCAGCGCGCAGATGCTTCCGCGAATGTCCAAGGCTCGGTTCCGCTGCAGATTCAGACCAACCATGTTACTTGCGGCCTTGCCGGAGCGGCAAGTAAGCTGGCCGGCGCGATTCCCGCGCCGCGCGGGATCCGGCACAGGCCATCTCATTGAAACCGACGCCCCCCGCCTCCGCCCGTTCGGGCAGTGACAACCAGTTGCTGATCCACGCGCTGACTTCGGCCGCCCACTCCCCGCTTACTGCGTTGACTCGCCGCATCGCCGACGCCGGCTGCAGCCTGGCCGAGTCGCGCGTGGCGACGATCGGCAACGAGGTGTCGATGATGCTGCTGGCCAACGGCGCCTGGGACGCGCTCGCCAAGCTGGAGACGGCGCTGAACAAGCTGGCGCGCGACGAGAACCTGCGGCTGAGCCACTATCGTACGGCGCCGCGCGAGCCGAATTCGCACCTGCTGCCCTACATGGTCGAGATCATCTCCGCCGACCGCCCCGGCATCGTGGCGCGCATCGTGGAGTTCTTCAGCCAGCAAGGCATCAGCGTGGAGCAGCTGCACTCCACCCGCTATCACGCAATGCAGACCGGTGCGGAGATGTTCCAGGCGCAGTTCACGATCGGCATTCCGTCCGACGTGCACATCGCCGCCTTGCGCGACGATTTCCTGGAACTGTGCGACGGCCTGAACCTGGACGCGATCATGGATCCGGTGAAGTTCTAGGAGCCTCTGCGAAGCTTCGCCGCCGAGGTTCCTAGGATGCGCCTGCACGACACGCCTGACAAGGCTGTCATCCGTAACATTCATCGCGCTAGTCTCTGCCCCGAACACAGGCGAAACCCCACCGGGTTTCCGGAGAGACCATGCCAGACATCGGAAAGAAAGCCCCTGCCCTGGGCGGCACCACCGGCGACGGCAGCACGCTGAAGCTCGCCGACCTCAAGGGCCAATGGGTGGTGCTGTATTTCTACCCCAAGGACTCCACCCCCGGCTGCACCAACGAGGCGAAGGACTTCCGCGACCTCTACCCGAAGTTCAAGAAACGCCACGCCGAGATCGTCGGCGTCTCGCGCGACTCGGCGAAATCCCACGCCAACTTCGCCGCCAAGCAGGAACTGCCGTTCCCGCTGGTGTCCGACCCCGACGAAACCTGGTGCCGCGCCTTCGACGTGATCCACGAGAAGGTTCTCTACGGCAAGCGCCACATGGGCGTGGTGCGCAGCACCTTCCTGATAGCCCCGGACGGCAAACTCGTCGCCGAATGGCGCGGCGTGAAGGTGCCGGGCCATGCCCAAGCCGTGCTCGACGCCATTCCCGCCAGCAAGTGACCACCGCCCCTCCCAGCATCGCACCCGCGGCATCCGCCATGCCGCGATCCCTTCGTACTGCCCCTTGCGAGGTTCCCGCCGCATGACCGCAAGCAAGCGTATCTACGCCCTGGACACCAACGTGTTGCTGCACGACCCCACGTCGCTGTTCCGCTTCGAAGAACACGACGTGTTCATCCCGATGACGGTGCTGGAGGAGCTGGACGAGAAGAAGAAAGGCGCCTCGGAAGTCTCGCGCAACGGCCGCCAAGTCAGCCGCTTCCTCAACGAACTGATCGTGCGCGGCAACGGCCACGGCATCAGCAACGGCCTGGAACTGACCAGCCCGCAGGGCATCAACCTCAAGCGCGGCGCTGCGGTGGGACGGCTGTACTTCCAGCAGCGCACCAGCACCAACCACGGCAAGGCCGACAACCTGATCCTGGCCGCGGTGATCGAACTGCGCGACCAGAATCCCGACCGCGCGGTGATCCTGGTCACCAAGGACATCAACTTGCGCATCAAGGCCAAGATCTACGGCATCGATGCGGAGGATTACGAGAACGACCGCGCGCTGGACGACTTCGCCCTGCTCTACACCGGTTCCGCCGCGCTGCCCGAAGACTTCTGGGACAAGCATCCCGAGGTCCAGTCGTGGAACGAGCGCGGCCGCACCTACTACAAGCTCGACGTCCGCGAGGACGAGGACTGGTACCCCAACGAGTGTCTGTATCTGCCCGGCGAAGGCGGCGTCGAACTGCGCGTGCTGCACCTGGACGGCGGCAAGGCCACCTTGGCGCTGATGGACGACCACAGCCACGCCAACCACCACGTCTGGGGCATCGCCGCACGCAACCGCGAGCAGAACTTCGCGCTCAACGCGCTGATGGATCCGGACATCGACTTCGTCACCTTGCTCGGCACCGCGGGCACCGGCAAGACCCTGCTGGCACTCGCCGCCGGCCTGGCCCAGGTGATGGACCAGCAGCGTTACCGCGAAATCATCATGACCCGCGCCACGGTGTCCGTCGGCGAGGACATCGGCTTCCTGCCCGGCACCGAAGAGGAAAAGATGACGCCGTGGATGGGCGCGCTCACCGACAACCTCGAAGTGCTCGCCAACCCCGAGGAAGGCGGCAGCTGGGGCCGCCAGGCCACCAACGACCTGCTCGCCTCGCGCATCAAGATCCGTTCGCTGAACTTCATGCGTGGACGCACCTTCCTGTCGCGCTACCTGATCATCGACGAGGCGCAGAACCTCACGCCCAAGCAGATGAAGACCTTGATCACCCGCGCCGGCCCCGGCACCAAGATCGTCTGCCTCGGCAACGTGGAACAGATCGACACGCCCTACCTCACCGAAACCACCTCCGGCCTTACCTACGCGGTGGACCGCTTCAAGCAGTGGGAGCACTCGGCGCATGTCACCCTGCGGCGCGGCGAACGCTCGCGGCTGGCGGATTTCGCGTCGGAAGCATTGTGAGGCTTACGCCTCCCGTCGCCCTCACCATCGCCGGCTCCGACTCCGGCGGTGGCGCGGGCATCCAGGCCGACCTCAAGACCTTTCACGCCCGTGGCGTGCACGGCTTGTCGGCGATCGCCGCGATCACCTCGCAGAACACCCGCGGCGTGACCGCGGTGCATCCGGTGCCACTCGCGCATATCCGCAGCCAGATCGCTGCCGTGTTCGACGACTTCCCGATCGGCGCGGTGAAAACCGGCATGCTTGGCAGCGCGGCGATCGTGCGGCTGGTAGCGCGCGAGCTGGCGGCACGCAAACCCGCACGGCTGGTGGTCGACCCGGTGATGATCGCCACCAGCGGTGCACGCCTGCTCGACGAGGGTGCCATCACGGTACTGGTGAACGAGCTGATTCCGCTGGCCGACGTGCTCACGCCCAACCTGCCCGAGGCCGAGGCCTTGCTGGGCTACCCGATCCGCAGCGCGAAGGACTGCCTCCGTGCCGGCGCCGACCTGCGTGCGCTCGGTGCCGAAAGCGTGTTGCTCAAGGGTGGCCACGGTAGCGGCCGCGAGGTAGTGGATCGCTACTTCGACGCTCGCGGCGTGATGGAACTGCGCCATCCGCGGCTGAAACTGGAAGCCCACGGCACCGGCTGCACCCTGGCCTCGGCGGTCGCCGCCGAACTGGCCAAGGGACAATCGCCCCGCCGCGCCGTGCAGCGCGCCGTGGCCTACGTACAACGTGCGCTGGCCCGTGGCTACCAGCCCGGCGGCGCAGCGCTGCGCGTGCTGTCGCACTGAGTCGAAGCGCTGCGGCGGTTCACGGCACGGGCGCTAGAATGGCGCATTCTTCCGCCACGCCTGTTGCCCGATCCGATGACCCCACGCCTCGTCCTGCTGGTCCTGATCCTGCTGTTCGCGCTGTGCGTGCTGCTGGTGCACCTGCGCGGACGCGCGCGGCTGCGTTTCGATCGCCAGCTGGTGGACCATTCGGCGATCTTCGCGCCCTACAACCTGCTGATGTACGCATTCTCCGCGGTGCCGGCGCGCCCCATCCTGGACCGCCGCGGCTTCCCGCAACTGGACCTGCTGCAGGCGAACTGGCAGACCATTCGCGAAGAGGCACTGTCGCTGTTCGACGAAGGCCATATCCGCGCGGCGCACAGCGGCAACGACGCCAGCTTCAACAGCTTCTTCAAGCAAGGCTGGAAGCGCTTCTACCTGAAGTGGTACGGCGAGCCGCTGGCCTCGGCCGAAACGCTATGCCCGAAAACCGTGGCCTTGCTGAAATCCATCCCCAGCGTGAAGGCAGCGATGTTCGCCACGCTGGCGCCAAACAGCCGGCTCAACCCGCACCGTGACCCGTTCGCCGGCTCGCTGCGCTACCACCTCGGCCTGATCACGCCGAACTCGCGCAATTGCCGCATCTTCGTCGACGGCGAAGAGCACGCCTGGGGCGATGGCAAGGACGTGGTGTTCGACGAGACCTACGTGCACTGGGTGGAGAACACCACCGACCAGACCCGGGTGATCCTGTTCGCCGACGTGGAGCGCCCGCTGCGTACGCGCTGGATGAACGCGATCAACCATCGCGTGGGGGCATTTATGGGCAAGATCACCGCCTCGCCGAACACCGAATCGCCGGAAGAGAAGACCGGTTTCGTCAACCGCATGTTCGCGCTCAACCAGCGCAACCGCGAGCGCAACCGCGCGTTCAAGAAGAAGCACCCGAAACTGTTCCGCGTGCTGAAATACCTGGGCATGCTGGTGCTGCTCTGGCTGATCTTCCTGGCGCCCTGGCCGCTCTTTCGCTGAGCCTGTCACGTCGGCGCCCACTGGCGCGTCCTTGAGGTGATATTTCCGAGGAAGCCGCCATGGACCCGCAAACCGCCTTGTTCCAGCAACACCGCCCGCGCCTGTTCGGGCTGGCCTACCGCATGCTCGGCACGCCCGCCGACGCCGAGGATGTGCTGCACGACGCCTGGCTGCGCTGGCATGCGCAAGACACCGCCGCCTTGGACGATCCGGAGGCCTGGCTGGTCACCGTGACCACGCGCCTTGCGCTGGACCGCCTGCGCCGCGCCAAGACCGAGCGCGCGCACTACCCCGGCCCGTGGCTGCCCGAGCCGCTGGTGGACGAGGGTGCGCAAGCCGACACCGAGGCGACACCGGAAGCGGCGCTGGAGCGCGACCAGAGCCTCACCCTCTCCTTCCTTACCTTGCTGGAACGGTTGGGCCCGGACGAACGCGCCGCCTTCCTGCTCAACGAAGTGTTCGACTACAGCCATGCCGAAACGGCGGCCATCCTAGGCATCGCCGAGAACGCCTGCCGCCAGCGCGTGCATCGCGCCAGAGCGCGGCTGCGCGAGGATCGCCCGCGCTACAGCGTGGACGCACAGGCGCAGCAGCGCCTGCTGCAGCGCTTCGTGGCGGCCATGCAACAACCCACGCTGGCATCGCTGCAGGCGCTGTTCGCCGAGGACGCCATCCACATCAGCGACGGCGGCGGCGTGGTCTCCGCCACCTTGCACCCGCTGCACGGCGCCGAGCGGCTGGCGCGTCTGTACCTGCAGATCGCCCACAACACCCGCCTGCAGCCGCTGCGCTACAGCCTGCTCACGCTCAACGGGGCGCCTGCGCTGCTGGCCTGTGCCGGCGACACCCTGACCACGGCCATCTGGGTCGAGGTCGAGGGCGATGGCGAACACATCACCGCCATCCACGCGCTGCGCCACCCGGGCAAGCTCGCGCGGCTGGCGGCGACGGTAACGAATCCGTCGGCTGGCACGTCCTTGCACTGAACGGCTCATTCCGGCCGTCATTTGCCGACTGACACAGGAGCTTCCCCATGACCCGCATTTCCATCCAGCGCCACTACGCCACCATGCAGCCGCTGATCAAGCTCGGCGAGGAGATCCGCGCGCGCGGCCACATCGACGCAAAGCTGGCTGATCTCGTGCTGATGCGCTGCTCACAGATCAACGGCTGCGCGTTCTGCCTGGACATGCACAGCAAAGACGCCCGCGCCTCCGGTGAAACCGAGCAACGCCTGTATCTGCTGCCTGCCTGGCGCGAAACCAAACTGTACAGCGAGGCCGAACAGGCCGCCCTGGCCTTGGCCGAGGAACTCACCGAACTGCCCTCGCACGAGTCGGTGTCCGATGCGCTCTACGCGCGCGTGCGCCAGCACTTCGACGAAGCCGCGGTGATCGACCTGGTCCTGCTGATCGGCCTGATCAATACCTGGAACCGGCTCAACATCGCTGTGCGCACGGAAGGCGGCCACTACAAGCCGGCGTCTCACTGACGCTACGCACGCATCCGCACAGGCCTCAGCCGTCTGTGCGGATGCGCGCAAACATCCCTCGCGCTTTCGCCTGCATCGCATCCGGCAGAGACTTCAGCCGCAGCGCCGGCCGCTCGACCAAGTGCCAGGACAACACCGCCAACAGCATGGCCAGCGGCCAGGCCAGCAGGATGTTGCCGGCCGGCGCCCATCTCGGAGCGAAATGCGCCACCAGCTGCTGCATCGGATAACCCCACAAATACAAACCATACGAGTAGTCGCCGAAGCGCAGGCAACCCAGCCACGGCGAGGCATAACCGAACGCGAACACGAAGGCCGCGAGCGCCAGCGCAAAAGCGAACGGATAGAGCGGCGTCGCGTGCAGCAACCACGCCAGTACGGCCAGCACGGCCACCCACCACCAGCCGACCGGAACCCGCTCGCGATTGACGAAGCAGAACACGCCCAATGCGAAACAGCCGGCCAGCCGCAGGAACGAGGCCAGCGGCACCAGCGGCACGTGCGCCGGGGCCAGCCATCCACAGACGAACAGAGCCGCCAGCAGCAGGTTGCAACTCCAGCGGCGCGACAGGATGCCCAGCACCCCGGCCAATGCCACCCAGAGGTACATGCGCACTTCGGCCGGCAAGGTCCAGATCGAGCCGTTGACGAACGCCAGCTTCGGGTTGTCGGTGAAGACACCCGGCAGGGTGAAGACCAGCCCCTTGCCGAGCTGGATGTTCTTCGACACGTAGCGCACCACCTCGTGGCTGCCGTAGTAGTCGTGCAGCGGCAGGCTGGTGCACGCCGCACCCAGCACAAAGGCCGTACCCGCCAGGCACACGATGTAGGCGGGACTAATGCGCAGCAGCCGCGCCCACAGGAAATCCAGCAGGTGCCGTCGGCGCAGGTAGCTGCCGGCGATCATGAAGCCGCTCACCACGAAGAACACGTCCACCGCCAGGTCGCCGGAGTAGCTGCCCCAGCCCATCCAGACGAAGACGTCCGGCCAGCCCTGGCCGCCGGTGATGGCGGGAGCATGGCCGTAGATCACCAGGCTCGCCGCCAGCAGCCGCAGCAGCAGGAAGTTGTCGCGGCCGCCGGCCAGGCCATCGGCGACGGTGGCGATGCGACGCACCGGACCGTGCCGCCCACCGCGCAGACCCGACAGCCATTCCTTCACCCTCAATGCACTCTCCCGTCGACCGGCAAGCAGCGCCAGCGACGCGCCGGCAGGCGAGCACGCATCTTAGAGCCTGTTCAATGTCTCCAAGCGTCATCGGAGAGGTCCGAACCGGCCGGATCGCACCTGCACGGCGCGTGCCGCCGTACGGTTCCGCCGTCCCGGACGAAGCCGAACGCCCGCTTCCGCATGCTGACGGCTCCTTCCGACGAACGGGACCATTCCATGCGCGAACGCTCCGTCAGGCTGCTGCGCGGCATCGCCTCCGTGGCTTTCGCCGCGCTCTCGGTGGCGGTCGCCGCCTATGCATTCGCTTATCTGTATCGCGACCACCTGCCGTACAACCGCTTCGCCGCCCAGTTCGCCGTCTCGGGGCTGGATGTGCCGGCCCATTTCTTCGGCGCCGGCCTTGCGCTGCTGTTGGCTCCGTTGCAATTGAGCGCGTGGGTGCGCCGACGGATGCCGCGCCTGCACCGGCTGGGCGGCTGGCTGTCCGCCGGTGCCATCCTCATTGCCGCGGTGGCAGCCCTGTCAATGGCCCGGCGCACCCAGGGTGGCGTGACCAGCGGACTGGCCCTGGCCGCCCTGGCCGCGGTCTGGCTGTGGTGCATGGGCAACGGCATCCGCCGCATCGTGGCCGGCGACATCGCCGGCCATCGCCGTTGGATGTGCCGTACCGCCGCGCTCACCTTTGCCGCTGTCACGCTGCGGCTGATCCTGGCGATCGGCATGGCGCTCCACCTGCCGTTCCTGCCCGTCTACATCTTCGCGACCTGGGTCTGCTGGCCGATCAATCTGGTCGTGTGCGAAGCCCTGCTGCGCCGGCCCACGGGCCAGTCACATCCATCCCTTGCCGCCATGGCGGCGCAATCATGAAGCGAAGGAAGCATCCGATGACTGCACGCATCCTCAAAATCGTCCTGGGCCTGCTGCTGGCCATCGTGCTCGCAGGCGCCGCCTGGCTGTGCACGGCGGGCAAGCCCCTGCTGCTCGTCGCCAGCGGCTCGGTCAGCCAGGGGCTGTGCGACGCCGTATACGTCAGCCGCGTCGATCCCGGGCAGGTGTTTCGCGAGCAGCATGCGCCGCTGATGCGCGGTATCGGTTGGGCGGTTCGCTGGCAGGTGGACCGCGCGCACGACGAAGTACGCACCAGCGTGCTCGGGGGTTTCGATGCGCGCGCCGTGTTCCGTCCGGGACTGGGTTGCCTGCTGATGCACGGCGACGGCGCGGTGCCCGAGGCTGCCGGCTACACGCCTTCTCCCATCGCCAGCCCGTTCCCGGACCGCCTTGTCGCATCGGACGACCCCGCCATCCAGCGCGCGCTGGAGCGCGCCTTCGCCGAACCCGACCCCGCACATCCGCGCAATACCAAGGCCATCGTGGTGCTGCACGATGGCCGGCTGATCGCCGAGCGCTACGCGCCCGGTTACGGGCCGGACACGCCGATCTGGGCGCATTCGCTGACCAAGTCGCTGACCAGCGCGCTGATCGGCATCCTCGTGCGCGAAGGCAGGCTGCAGTTGCCGCAGGTCGCGCCGGTTGCCGGATGGCAGTCGCCCGGCGACCCGCGCCGCGCGATCACCATCGATCAGTTGCTGCGCATGGACAGCGGCCTGCCGTTCGACGAAACCGGCGGCGCGCTGAACCCGCTGACGCGGATGACCTTCCTGGAGCGCGACATGGCCGCTTACGCCGCGCACATGCCGCTGGCCCGCGCGCCCGGCACCGTGTGGGGCTATAGCAACCTGGGCTACGTGCTGCTCGGCCGCATGGTCACCGATGCCGCCGGCGGCAGCGCCGTGGATGCCGAGCGCTTCGCACAGCGCGAGCTGTTCGCACCGCTGGGCATGGCGCACACGGTGATCCAGGCCGATGCCGACGGCAGCCTGATCGGCGCCAGCGGCAGCTACGGCACGGCGCGCGATTTCGCCCGTTTCGGCCAGCTCTACCTCGACGACGGCGTCGTTGGCGGCCAGCGCATTCTGCCCGCAGGCTGGGTGGCCTACAGCCACTCGCAGACACTGGACACCGGCTACGGCGCGGGCTTCTGGCTGAACATCAAAAACGACACCAGAGTGCCGGTGTGGAGTGCGCCCTGGGGCATGCCGCAGCTGCCGAAGGACATGTACTACGCGCGCGGCGCGTTCGGGCAGTACGTGGTGATCGTGCCGTCCGAACGGCTGGTGGTGGTGCGCATGGGCATCTCGCTGGACTACGGCGACGACACCGGCGACCTGGTGGCGGCGGTCATCGCCGCCCTGCGTCGCCAGCCGCGCCTGTGAGCGGCTGGGCCGCCTTGCGATAGCCGCTGGGCGTCTCGCCGACCTGCCGCTTGAAGGCGGCATTGAAGGTGGACTTGGAGGTGAAGCCGCAGGCGTAGGCGATGTCGAGGATGGTGCGCGTGTCGCCAGTGTCGGCGAGGCGGGCGCGGGCCGCTTCCACGCGCAGCCGGTTGATGTAGTCCCAGAACGTGCCGCCGAAGCGGCGGTTGATCACCGCGGACACCAGGTATTCGGGGTAACCGCTGCGCTTCGCCACCTGGCCGATGGTCAGCGCCGGCTCCAGGTAAAGCGGCGCGGCACCGTCCATCAGCTGTGTCAGGCGCGTCGCGACATCATCGTAGCGGGCGTCGTCCGGTTCGGCTGCCGGGGTCGCTGCTCCGCTGCCCTCGTCCGCCGGGGCAGCCTCGGGCTCGACCGCCACCGGCGACTGGTTCAGGCTGAACCAGCCCATCACGCAGATCCACCCTGCGATGGCGCCGAACAGCAGGCCGTAATTGAGGATCGGCAAGTACACCAGGGCCTGCACGATGGCGATGCACCAGATCACGAGCTGGCACGCCGCCATGGTGTCGATCCAGCGCAGCGACAGGCGGTCGGCGTCGGAACGACGCTCGCGCAGGCCACGGCGGTAGCGGTGCACCCGGACCAGCGCCGCCGCCACATAGGACAGGCTGTAGACGAACAGGGTGAGGTCGAACCAGGAGCCGATCGCCCGCTCGCCGGCGATCCAGCTCGCCGACATCGCCTGCAGTCGCGCCGTGCTCCCCAGCAGTACGGGCGCGGTGGCGAGCAGCATCGCGGCAAAACCGAGCAGGTGCCGCAGGTCGCGCCAGCGGAATCCCAGCCCCCGGGTCAGCGCCCGCACGTAGAGGAAGAACAAACTGCCGTAGAGGAACGGGAACAGCGCCACGAAGCGATAGGCGCGGAACCATTCCGGCGCGAGTGTGTGCCAGTAGCCCGCCTTCACCGCCAGGTCGATGCCGGCCAACGCCACCCACACGGCAAGCAGGCGGTTCGCCTCGCGATTGGTCTGCCGGCGCCACAGCGCCAGCGCCAGCAGCGCCGCTTGCACAGCGGCGGCGATGTAGACGAAAACCCAGAACGAGATGTCCATAGGATGGTCTGCGCGAGTCGTGTCGGCGGGCCCGGGACGCCCATGCTAGCAACCGTTCCGCGCTATCCGGAAACGACAAGGCCGCGGACGATGCCGCGGCCTTGCGTGTCGATCACGCGGGAGCTCAGCCCTGGACGCGCTTCGCGATCGCCTCGCCGAAGCTCGCGGTGCTGCCCTTGCCGCCGAGATCCGGCGTCACGCTGTCGCGGTCGTGGGTCATGGTGTCGCGGATCGCGGCACGCAGCTTGTCGCCCTTGTCCACCATGCCGAGGTGGTCGAGCATGTCGGCCGCGGCCAGCAGCAGCGCGCAGGGGTTGGCGATGCCCTTGCCGGCGATGTCGGGCGCCGAGCCGTGCACGGCCTCGAAGATCGCCGCGTGCTCGCCGATGTTGTCGCCCGGCGCCAGGCCCAGGCCGCCGACCAGGCCGGCGCACAGGTCGGAGAGGATGTCGCCGAACAGGTTGGTGGTGACGATCACGTCGAACTGCTCGGGCTTCATCACCAGCTGCATGCAGGTGTTGTCCACGATCATCTCGTTGAACTCGATCTGCGGGTATTCCTTGGCGATCTCGCGCGCCACGTTGAGGAACAGGCCCGAGGCGGTCTTGATGATGTTGGCCTTGTGCACGGCGGTGACTTTCTTGCGGCCCTTCTTCACCGCCAGCTCGAAGGCGTAGCGCACGATGCGGCTGGAACCCTTGCGGGTGTTGCGGATCATCGAGATCGCGGTTTCGCCGTCCTCAGACACGGTCTGCCCCTCGGACAGATAGGCGCCTTCGGTGTTTTCGCGCACCGTGATGATGTCGATGTTGTCGAAGCGCGCCTTGGTGCCGGGGAAGCTCACCGCCGGACGCACGTTGGCGTACAGGTCGAAGTGGCGGCGCAAGGTGACGTTGATCGAGGTGAAGCCGCCGCCGATCGGCGTGGTCAGCGGGCCCTTCAACGCCACCTGGTGCTCGCCGATCTTGTCCAGCGTGGCCTTGGGCAGCAGGTCGCCGTGCTTCTCCAGCGCCACCATGCCGGCGTCGACGAAGTCGTATTTCAGGCCGCAATCCAGCGCGTCGAGCACACGCAGCGTGGCGGTCATGATCTCCGGGCCGATACCGTCGCCCGGGATCACCGCGATGGTCTTGCTCATGGGGGAAACTCCTTGGGGAATGAAACCGTCGATCGGCGCCGGGAGAGGGGCGCAGCGGGATCGATAACCCCGTAATTATCGCCGATCCGTACGGCAGCGAACAGCCGCAGGCTGGCGCAAGGCGTTGAAAATCCTCGCACGGAGCGTTGCGATAACTCGCATACCCCAACCTTTTCCCTGACGAGACAGGAGGGTGGCGGCGTCAGGCGTGGTCGGCGCAGTTGTCGGCCGAACCGGCCTCGCCGGCTTCCAGCCGGTCGAGGAAATCCACCGCACGGCGCAGGTGCGGGATCACGATGGAACCGCCCACCACCAGGCCCACGCTGAAGGTTTCGAAAAATTCCTCGCGGTTGACGCCGGCCTCCTTGCACTGCGCCACGTGATAGCTGATGCAATCGTCGCAGCGCAGCACCATCGAGGCGACCAGACCGAGCAGCTCTTTGGTCTTCACGTCCAGCGCGCCGGGCTTGTAGGTCTGCGTGTCCAGCGCGAAGAAGCGCCGCACCACCTGGTTGTCCTCCGCC
Organism: Dyella agri; assembly: GCF_044904705.1. Taxonomy (NCBI): domain Bacteria; kingdom Pseudomonadati; phylum Pseudomonadota; class Gammaproteobacteria; order Lysobacterales; family Rhodanobacteraceae; genus Dyella; species Dyella agri. The sequence continues at coordinate 205,528 of NZ_JADIKL010000004.1, read as the reverse complement.
AGGATGCGCTCGTTCATGCGCTGGCGGAACGCGGTGAACTCGGCCACGCGGTCCTTTTCGCCACCCTGCCCGTCGCTCATGCGGCTTCGCCCAGCAGTTCGGCCAGCTTGCCGCTGCGCTCGGCAGCCACCAGGTCGTCGTAGCCGCCGACCAGCTGGTCGTTGATGAAGATCTGCGGCACGGTGCGGCGACCGCCGCTGCGCGCCAGCATGGCGTCGCGCTGCGCCGGGTCGGTATCCACGCGGATGTCTTCCCAGCTCAGGCCCTTGGCCTTGAGCAGGTTCTTCGCCGCCACGCAGTACGGGCAGACCGCGGTGGAATAGACTTCGATCTTGGACATCACGTAACTCCGGTTGCCTGCGCCCAACATAAGGGCAACAAGCCAAGGAACAAGCACTCAGGCCAACGGTCAACTGAATAATGAACAGTGCGGCCATGGATGGCCGCCCGTTTGATCCCTGCGACCATGGATGATCGCAACAACCGCCCATTGTCGCCCAAACCCATGCCCATGTCGCCACGACGCCCTGCCAAGCGCCTGCTGACCGCCTTGATCCTCGCCGGCCTCGCCTTCGCCGCCGGGGCGCAGGACAACGTGCGCCTGCCCGACCTCGGCAGCTCGGCCAACGCGCTGATCTCGCCGCAGGAGGCGCAGGACTACGGCGCCGCGATGCTGCGCCAGATGCGTGCGCTGGACATGGTGGTGGACGACCCGCTGCTGGACGACTACATCAACGATCTCGGCTTCCGGCTGGTGGCCGCCTGCGCCAAGCCACGCGACCACTTCGCGTTCTTCATCGTCAAGGACGACGAGATCAACGCCTTCGCCGCGCCGGGCGGCTACATCGCGGTGAACTCGGGCCTGATCACGATCACCCGCAACGAGAACGAACTGGCCGGCGTGATCGCCCACGAGATCGGCCACATCACCCAGAACCACCTGCAACGCGCGTTCGAGGCCTCGAAGAAGGACGCTCCGTTGATGGCGCTGGTACTGCTGGGCGCGATCGCCGCCGGCGCGACCGGCGGCCGCAGTGCCGGCGACGCGCCGATAGCGGTACTCGCCGGCGGCCAGGGCCTGCTCGCGCAGAAACAGATCAACTTCACCCGCAAGGACGAGATCGAAGCCGACCGTGCCGGCATCCAGACCCTGGCCAACGCCAGCTTCGATCCCAACGCGATGGCTGCGTTCTTCGGGCATATGGAAGACGTGATGAGCGCCGGCGCCGCCGGCGCCGCGCCATCCTTCCTGCAGGACCACCCGGTCACCAGCGACCGCATCGCCGACGCCAAGGCACGCGCCGGCGCGCTGATCGCCGCACAGAAGCTGCGCCCTTCCAGCGACACCTTGCTCAAAGGCCAGTGGGAGCAGATCACCGCGCCGATGCCGTTCGTGCGCGAGCCGATCCGGCTCGACCGTAACACCGCAGGCCAGGACGGCCTGAGCACCTACACGCTGATGCGCGAACGGGTGCGCGTACTGTCCGGCAACGCCGTCCGTCTTGCCAGCTGGTACAGCAGCAACCTCAAGGGCCAGCCCGACTTCGACACCCCGGCAAACCGCTACGGCTATGCGCTGGCACTTACCCGCAGCGGCCACGGCGCGCAGGCGGCGACGCAGTTGCAGCCGCTGCTCAAGGCGCACAAGGACAGCCTGATTCTCACACTGGCCCTGGCAGACGCCGAACTACAGGCCGGCCAGCGCGACAACGCCCTGGCGCTGTACCACGACCTCAACCAGCAGTCGCCGCGCAACCGTGCGGTGGCGCTGGCCTACGCCACGGCGCTCACCGAGGGCGGCGACAAGCAGCAGGCCGTCACCGCGGCGGAACTGCTGCGTCCGCTGCTGGAAAACAGCGACCAGCCCGAGATCTACGCCGCCTACGCCCGCGCCAGCGACAAGGCCGGCGACGACGAACGCGCCGGCGAGGCCTTCGCCGACGCCAGCTACTACTCCGGCCGCCCGTTCGATGCGATGGAGCAGCTGAAGCGCCTGCTCAAGCGCAATGACCTCAGCTACTACGCCCGCGCGCGCATCCAGGCGCGCATCGCCGAGCTCACTCCGCTGGTGCTGGAATTGCAGAAGCGCAAGATCGGCACGCCGGACAACCCCGCGACCCGGGACGGCTCGCAACAGCTGCAGGACGAGCGCTGCGCGGGACGGCTATGTTTCGGCCTCGGATCAAGCGCTTACTGAAGCCAGACCTCAGACCCTCGCGGCAAGGGCAGCAATGAAAGGCCGCTTTTGATCCCGGCCCCCGGGGCGAGCGCAGCGAAACGCACAACCACCACATGATTTCATGTGTGCATGGACGCGCACACAAATTTCATGTCATCGCCGCGTAACATTCCTACATTGCAATATCACGGTCACAGGCCAACCGGACGCTGCCCGCGTGCACAAACGCATCTTGATCGTCGAAGACGAGACCTCGATCCGCGACATGATCGCGTTCGCCCTACGCAAAGCCGACATGGAAGCGATGCAGGCCGCCGATGCCCGCGCCGCCCAGCTGGCCATTTCCGAACAGGTCCCCGACCTGATCCTGCTGGACTGGATGCTGCCCGGCATGAGCGGCCTGGAGCTGGCCCGGCGCCTGCGCAAGGAAGAGCTGAGCCGGGAAATCCCGATCATCATGCTCACCGCGCGCGGCGAGGAGATGGATCGTGTCAATGGCCTGGAAGCCGGCGTGGACGACTACGTGGTGAAGCCGTTCTCCACCCGCGAGCTGCTCGCGCGGATCAAGGCGGTGCTGCGCCGCAGCCACGGCGACGACGGGTCTGGCGTGGTAGAGCTGGGCCGGCTGCGCATCGACGGCCCCGCGCACCGCGTGTTCGCCGGCGATGAGGCGGTGACGATCGGCCCCACCGAATACCGCCTGCTGCATTTCTTCATGACCCACCCCGAGCGCGTGTATTCGCGCGCCCAGCTGCTCGACCACGTCTGGGGCGGCAGCGTCTACGTGGAAGAGCGCACCGTCGATGTGCACATCCGCCGCCTGCGCAAGACGCTGGAACCGTGGCAATTGCATGACATGGTGCAGACCGTGCGCGGCAGCGGCTACCGCTTCTCGGCCAGCGTCTGACGTCCGCCTTGCGGCGACCCGGGCTTTTGCCGATGCTGGCCGCCATGCCGCCCACCTCCGTACCGAATCCGACGACTCCTGTGCGCCGCGCCTGGACGCTGCCCGTGGCGCTGGCCGCCGGCCTGCTGGCGGGCATGCTGCTGGGCTGGCTGGCCGGCGGCCGAGTCGTTTTAGGCGTGGCGATTGTCGCAGTAGCGGAAATCGTCTTGCTACTGACCCGATTCGGTCATGTGGCGCAATCCATCATGCCGGCGCCCGCCAGGGCTGCCACGCCACGTCATGATCATCTCCAGATGCGTACCCGCCGCCTCGCTTCCAATCTGCGCGACCTGCGCCGCACCGCCAGCCAGCTACCCGATGCCGTAGTCCTGCTCGACCAGGACCAGCACGTGCGCTGGTGCAACCATGCCGCCGAGACCCTGCTCGGCCTGCGCCTGCCGCAGGACCGCGGCGTGCAGCTGCGGCAGCGGTTGCAGGCATCGGAGCTGGCCGGCTGGCTGCAGCAAGGCGGCGAGCGCGAACCGCTGCACGACACCATCGCGCCGGGTAAGCCGGACAGCCAGATCAGCGTCAGCCTGCTGCCATTCGGCCGCCGCCAGCAAGTGCTGCTGGCGCGTGACACCAGCCATGTCACCCGGCTGGAGCAGATGCGCCGCGACTTCGTGGCCAACGTTTCGCACGAGCTGCGCACGCCGCTCACCGTGATCCACGGCTACCTCGAGCTGATCGATCCCGAAGACGCACCCGCGCTGGCGCCGGTGCTCGGCGAGATGCGGGCGCAATCCAAGCGCATGGGCCAGATCGTGGAAGACCTGCTCACCTTGTCGCGGCTGGAAACCCAGCACCGCGTCGAGGACGAGCGCGTGCCCATGGCGCCGCTGCTGGCTACCTTGCGCAAGGAGGCCGAGGCGCTCAGCCAGGGCCGCCATGCCGTCGCCGTGGAGGCCGATGCGGGACTCGACCTGCTCGGCTCGCCCAAGGACCTGCACAGCGCGCTGTCCAACCTGGTCAGCAACGCGGTGCGCTACACCCCGGCCGGCGGCAGCATCACGATCCGCTGGCGGCGCAGCGACGATGGCGCGACGTACTCGGTCAGCGACACCGGCTACGGCATCCCCGCCAGCCATCTCGCACGGCTCACCGAACGCTTCTACCGTGTCTCCTCCAGCCGCTCGCGCGGCACCGGCGGCACCGGGCTGGGCCTGTCCATCGTCAAGCACGTGCTGAACCTGCACCAGGCGCGGCTGAGCATCGAGAGCGAACCGGGCCACGGCTCCACCTTCGCCTGCCATTTCAGCCCCGAACGCCTGCTGGCGCCCACCGCTGGCCACGACGAAAGCTGAAGCGGCGTGCAGCGCGCCACGCACCGACTGGCGCACATGCGCCAGAATGCACGCCATGCCGCGTCCCCATGCCAGCCCGTCCGAACCCGCCGCCGTCACCGGACCCATCGACCTTGCCGCGCCCGGCCTCTACCTCAGCCGTGAGCTGGCCGCGCTGGAGTTCAACTTCCGCGTGCTGGCGATGGCACGCGACACCACGGTGCCGCTGCTGGAGCGGCTGCGCTTCCTCAGCATCGTGGCGAACAACCTCGACGAGTTCTTCGAGGTGCGCGTGGCGATGCTCAAGCATCACCACGCCTACGGCTCCGCCGCGCCGGGACCGGACGGTCTGTCGCCGCCTGAACTGCTGTCGCGCATCCGCAGCCGCGTGCTGGAACTGGTCGCCGAGCAGTACCAGATCTGGCAACAGGAACTGCGCCCGCAGCTGGATGCAGAGCGCATTCACATCCTCACCCGCAAGCAGTGGAGCCCGCGCCAGCGGCGCTGGCTACAGGGCTATTTCGAGCACGAGGTGCTGCCGGTGCTGTCGCCGCTGGGCCTGGACCCGGCGCATCCGTTCCCGCGCATCCTCAACAAGACACTGAACATCGCGGTGGTGCTGAAGGGCCGCGACGCCTTCGGCCACGAGGGTCACATGGCGCTGGTGCGCGCGCCGCGCTCGCTGCCGCGGATCATCCGCGTGCCCGCCGAGGTATGCGGCGAAGGCGATCACTTCGTGTTCCTCGCCGAGTTGTTGCACGCCTTCGTCGACCTGATGTTCCCCGGCTTCAAGGTGGTCGGGTCCTACCAGTTCCGGGTCACCCGCAACAGCGAGCTGATGGTGGAGGAGGCCGAGGTGGAAAACCTCGCCCGTGCGCTCAGCGAGGAGCTGCTGGGGCGTGGCTATGCACGGCCGGTGCGGTTGGAGATCGCCAGCGACTGCCCGCAATCCATCACCTCGATGCTGACGCGCAACTTCCAGCTGGAGGAAGCCGACGTCTATCGCTGCGACGGCCCGGTCAACATCATCCGCGCGGGACTGATCTGCGACTGGCTGGACCGCCCCGAGCTCAAGTACCCGCGCTTCACCCCGCAGCTGCCGGCCGGGCTGGAGACGAGCCGCGACAAGTTCGAGCAGATCGCCCAGCGCGACGTGTTGCTGCACCACCCCTACCAGAGCTTTGCCGCGGTGGTGGACCTGCTGCGCCAGGCCAGCACCGATCCCAACGTGCTGGCGATCAAGCAGACCCTGTACCGCGCCGGCGAGGACACCCCGCTGGTGGACCTGCTGGTAGAGGCGGCGCGCCACGGCAAGGACGTCACCGTGGTGATCGAACTGCGCGCGCGCTTCGACGAAGAGGCCAACATCCGCCTCGCCACGCGCCTGCAGGAGGCCGGCGTGCAGGTGGTGTACGGCGTGGTGGGCTACAAGACCCACGCCAAGATGATGCTGATCGTGCGCCGCGAGGGCGATACGCTGCGCCGCTACGCGCACCTCTCCACCGGCAACTACCACCAGATCAACAGCCGCAGCTACACCGACATCGGCCTGATGACCGCCGATCCGGAGATCGGCGAAGATCTGCACAAGGTGTTCCAGCAGCTTTCCGGGCTGGGCCCGCGGATCGCGCTGAAGCACCTGCTGCACTCGCCGTTCACCTTGTACACCGGGGTAATGGAACGGATCGAACGCGAAACCGCGCTGGCCCGCGCCGGCCGCCCCGCGCGCATCGTCGCCAAGCTCAACGCGCTGAACGAGGCGCATGTGATCGAGGCGCTGTACCGTGCCTCACAGGCCGGCGTAGAGATCGACCTGATCGTGCGCGGCGCCTGCACGCTGCGCCCCGGCCTGCCCGGCATCTCCGAGCGCATCCGCGTGCGCTCCATCGTGGGACGCTTCCTCGAACACAGCCGGGTGTATTGGTTCGGCAACGACGGCGCGCCCGAGATCTACTGCGCCAGCGCCGACTGGATGGAACGCAACCTGATGCGGCGGATCGAGATCGCCTTCCCGATCCGCGATCCCGAACTGGCCGCGCGGGTCTACGAGGAAACCCTCGCCAGCAGCCTCGCCGACAACACCCAGGCCTGGCTGCTGGATACCGAAGGCCGCTACCACCGCGCCACGCCGGGCCGGCACGCACCCTACAGCGCACAGCAGGCGCTGCTGGACAAGCTGTGCCCGTGAAACAGGGACGGAGCCCAGGCTCCATCACTTTGTTCTCGCCTCGTTTCACTACAGCCAGTGCGACAAATCCCGTTCGAGCAACCGGGCCAGCCGCTCTACATCCGGGCGGCAACGCTGGTACAGCTCCTCGTCGCGCGGCAACCGTTGCTTCCTGCCCCGCGCCAACACGCGGATGCCGTTCAATACCCGTCGCCTTGCCTGGTAAGGCGCAATGGCCTGAACCACACGCTTGACTGCGCTGTTGCGGTAAACACGATGCACCGCGCGCTCAAGCGGGGTTTGGGCGGGCGCTTCGTTGTAGGCGCGAAACTCTGGCACAAACGAATCGTCGACCTGCAGAAACGCGAGCAGCTGACGATAGGTCTCTTTCGGCGCAGCGACCATGTCTTCCAGAAGAATCACTTTCACCGCGTCGTGGCCAAAGGTATCGAAATAGCGCTCTACCTGCGGCGCGAAGCGCGCTACGGAAAAATAATCGAGACACTTCGGAATGGTCGTATGCGGCGGGATCCGCAAACCGTTCCGGCGGTCTTCGCCGGCCGCGATCGCCTCGTAGAAATCGGTGATGTCCTCGCGCGCGGTGATATGGCGAATGCAGTGGGCGTGGCGGGAATGCATCTGCTCGACTGGCGGGCGCAGCATGATCAGTATCCGCGCGTCGGGGCAGAACTGCTTGATTCGCGACGCCGCCTGCTCACTGAACAGGTACAACACCGAAGCATCGCCACGCCACTTGGCATGCTCGCTGCCGCGATACAGATCGAGGTATTCGCCTTCATCCTTGATCGAATCCCGTTCGCCGATTTCGAGCTCCGGGCAGAAGTAATGGGGCTCTTTGGCCCGCCCGAGCTTCGCATCGTCGAACGGGAAAAATATCTGCGGATGCTGACGCAAGTAGTGATACATCGACGTCGTGCCGCATTTCGGCGCGCCGACCATGAAGAGGTTTGGCGTCGGCCTGTCGTGGATCATGTTCGAACTCCGCGCAAAGGCGATGTCTGACGACCATCCGCACACGGAATCATGGTACCGCCCCGCCGTACCTGCGGAAATCAGGGCGACCGGAGCCAGCGATGCGCCAGCGCAGGAGGCGCAGGCAGTCGGCGCAGGTTCTTCCGGATCGGCGCCCCCCATCAGCCATTCGCCATCGTTGACTCCACTGCGCAACCCTGTGCGACCTGTCTCGGCTCGCGTTCGCGCATCAGCCCTTGCGCCAGCAATACCGCACGCGAAATGACCTCGCGGACAGCGGCAACTCCAACTGATCCTTGCCCTCGTCGCAGGCTCCAGTCCAGCCGTCGCAGGAGGCGTGGGCGTCGCGCTCGCGCCCATGTTTTACGCAGTTTCTTGCGCAGCATTTTGTCAAGAATCGTTCATTGCCCACGCGTAGCGTGGATGCGCCCCGGCCCCTGTCCGGCGCTCATCCGGCCCTACCCAAGGACACTTCCTATGACGAAGCTTCTGCTCGGCCACTCCTTCCGTCAGCGCATCGTGGCTGCCATGGTGATTGGCGCTCTTGCTGTCAGCGGCATCGCCAGTGCCGACGATTATTCGCACGGACACGGCTTTCAGTTTCTTCCCGGCAATCTGGTGGTAAGTCGCGCCGTTTACGACAACAAGAGCAGCAACATTGCTGTCGGCACCATCCTTGCGCCGAACTGCGCAAACACCACCGGCGGCTGCGGTGCGGCAACCGGCGCTCCCTATGACGGCACCTATCCCTATGTCTGGAACAACGATCTCTACGACGGCAGTTTCGGCATCACGGCACGCATCTTCCTGGATCAGCTGACTCCCGACGGCTGGCGGATCAACTCGCTGGAGGTACCCAACAGTTCCCTGCCCACAGCGATGGCGGGCGAGCTGGTCACCAGCTTCAGCTCCAAGTCGGAGCTGGCCTTGAATCTGTCGCTGGACCACAAGTACCTGACGTTCATGGGCTATGTCGCCCCCGTCAACGCACTCGACGTGTCCAACTCGAACACTGCCGGCGCCGTCGACCCCACCAACCCGGATGGCCAGAATTTCCACCGTGCGGTGGCGACGGTGGATCGTCACGGTCGCTTCAGCTTCACTGAAACCAATGCCTACAGCGGCAACAACGGGCGCGCCGCCATCCTCAATAATCGCGGCAATGCCGATTATTTCTACACCGCTGGCAATGCGGGCAACGGCAGCAACCCGCAACCAGAGGGTGTCGTACTGGGTGCCGGCGCGCAGTTCATCACACCGGTGCCGCTGCCGGAGGTATCGCAGACGCCTGGCGTCAGCACGCCGGTAGCCAGCTTCTCGCTGACCGCGTTGGGGCAGAAGGCCGACAAGATCGGCAAGGACGACAATTTCCGCGGCATGACCGTGTTCGACAACGTGCTCTATTACACCAAGGGCAGCGGCGGGAACGGCATCAATACGGTCTACTTCGTGGATACGACGGGCAAGGCCTGCCCCAACGGCGTGGGCGTGCCGGTGCCCGGTGCCGCCCTGCCCTCTGCGCCGCTGCCCTACGACGCAAGCACGCTGGCCAAGACGGGTCTGCCGACCAACATGTGCGTGCTGGCCGGTTTCCCGTCGACGCCGAACAAGACGGCGACGACCGTCGCCTATCCGTTCGGCATCTGGTTCGCCGACGCCAACACTGTTTATGTGGCCGACGAGGGCGACGGCTACGCGGGCGGCAGCGACTTGTACACGCACGCCGCGGCGCAGACCACCGCCGGCCTGCAGAAATGGGTATTCGATGCGGCGACGCAGAGCTGGAAACTGGCCTACACGTTGCAGGCCGGGCTCGGCCTGGGCAAGCCGTACACGGTGCGCGACTATCCGACCGGGACCAACGCGGCCACCAACCTGCCCTGGTCGCCTGCCACCGACGGCTTGCGCAACATCACCGGTCGCGTCGACCGTGATGGCAAGGTCACGCTCTGGGCAGTGACATCCACGGTGAGCGGCAACGGCGACACCGGTGCCGATCCGAACCGGCTGGTGGCGATCCGTGACGACTTGAAGAACACCACGGCAACCGCTGCCGCGAAGGAGTCATTCGTGACCTTGCGCGGTGCGAAGTTCGGTGAAGTGCTGCGCGGCGTGTCGTTCGCCCCCGGCGACGGCGATCACGACCACTGATACTGAGCGTGGATTGACGGCGTGGCTGAGACCACGCTGCATCGTGGACCAGGGAGCCAGCGGACATTACCTCCGAAGCGGTAGTGTCGCTGGCTCCCTGCTTGTTTTCGCGCCAAAGGGGACCGGGCAACCAGCCATTCGGCTTTCGCCGTACCGCCGCTTCAGTCGCGCGCCCGCAGCACGTATGTCTCTTCCCCAGCGCATCAACTCAGGCAGGTCCGGGGCTGGCGATCCCGGCCGCACTGCGCCACATGGGTAAGCACAGGTTCGAGCAGCTTCCGCTTCACCCTGGCGCACATGAAGCACGGTGAGCTGAGGCGATCAACTGCCTGCGCTACGCCCCCTGGCGCGTCACTGCAATACCGCAGCGCACGGCCACGCCCGTCGCATCCTGTTGCGCTCCATCCAGCCCTCGTTTAGCGTTCACCGCAGCTCAGGGGGCTGGATCATGGATATCCGTGAACACTCGCTCGCATTGATCTCGGTGGTTATCGGCCTTGGGCTGACCAGCCTGCTCGGCTGCTTCAACCGGCTGATGCGCAGGCGCCGCGAACTCCGCTGGAATGCGCTGCCGCTGACCTGGGCGTTCATCGCGCTGCTGATGGTTCTCAACTACTGGTGGGGCATCTATCTGGGCCAGGTCGCGGCCATGGCCGTCCCCAATGTCGGCACCTTCATGCTCGCCCTGGCTTTCCCGATCCTCCTGTACCTGATCTGCGCCGCTGCGCTACCCGACGTGCATGCCCTGCGCGTGCACCATGGCGACCTGCTTGCCGTGTACTTTGCCGAGAGTCGCTACTTTTTCACCCTGATCGTCCTGTACGTCATCGCGACCGGGTGGGCGACGGCCGTACATGCCGGCAGCTTCCACTGGAACGAACACATGTGGATGCGCCTCGCCATCGTCTGCTTCTGCCTTCCATTGCCATGGACGCGCAGACTCTTGCTGCACTGGTCTGCGGCGGCCGTCATGCTGGCCATCATGGTGTACGTGTTGTTCGAGGCGGCGTTGCACTAGCGTTCCGCGCCAGCCTGGCAACAAGCCAACGGCGCGCTTGCCACGTCGCGCCGTGCCATGCCGAGCGCGGATGCGGCATGATGTGCGTCGCGGCACACATCCCCGCCAACAAGGAACCCGCGCTTGAGCCAGGCCGACCAGACCCCGATACGCGACGGCGAACTGCTCGCCGCAGTGGACATGGGCTCGAACAGCTTCCACCTGATCGTGGCGCGCATGGAGCACGGCGAGCCACGGGTGATCGACCGCCTGCGCGACAGCGTGCGCATGGCCGCCGGCCTGCGCAGCGACGGCTCGCTGGACGCGGACCGCCGCGCCCGCGCGATGGACTGCCTGGCCCGCTTCGGCCAGCGCATCGCCGGCCTGCCCTCGCAGCGAGTGCGTGCGGTGGCCACCAACACGGTGCGCCGGCTGGCCGCGCCGCAAGCCTTCCTCGGCGCCGCCGAGGCGGCGCTGGGCCATCCGATCGAAGTGGTCTCCGGTCGTGAGGAAGGCCGCCTGATCTTCCTCGGCGCCGCGCACGACCTGCCCGCCTCGCGCGAGCCGCGGCTGGTGATGGACGTGGGCGGCGGCAGCACCGAGTTCATCATCGGTCGCGGCCTGGCACCGCTGCACACCGAGAGCGTGCAGGCCGGGTGCATCGCCTCCACGCTGCGCTTCTTCCCCGGCGGCAAGCTCAACCGCAAGCGCTGGCAGCGCGCATGCGGCGAGATCGGCGTGCTGCTGCAGCAGTTCGCCGAGGACTATCGCGAGTCGGGCTGGCAGGACGCCTACGGTTCCTCCGGCAGCGCCAAAGCGATAGGCGCACTGGTGCAGGCGATGAAGCTCAGCGACGACGGCATCACCCCTGCATCGCTCGCCGGCTTGCGCGAAGCGATCCTTGCGCAAGGCTCGATCGCCGCGCTGAAACTGCCTGGACTGGTGGAGGAACGCGCGCCGGTGATCGCCGGCGCGGTGGTTATCTTCGAGGCCGCGTTCGAGGCGCTGGGCATCACGCGTATGCGCGTGTGCGAGAGCTCGATGCGCGAAGGCCTGCTGTGGGACCTGCTGGGTCGCGCCGCCGGCAGCGACCCGCGCACCGGCAGCATCGACGCGCTGGCGAGCCGCTACGGCGTGGATCGCGCGCAGGCCCGGCGCGTGGAGTCCACCGCCCTGCAGCTGTTCGACCAGGTGGCGAAAGCCTGGAAGCTGGACGGCGAGGCGCGCGAGTGGCTGTCCTGGGCCGCGCGCGTGCACGAGATCGGCCTTGCCATCGCGCACAGCCAGCACCATCACCACGGCGCCTACATCCTGCGCCATGCCGACCTGGCCGGCTTCTCGCGCCAGGAGCAGCAATTGCTTGCCGCCGTGGTCGAACTGCATCGGCGCAAGCCGGACAAGGCGGTGATCGCCACTCTGCCGCAGCGCTACCGCCAGCTGGCCCGCTACACCACGGCGCTGCTGCGTCTCGCTGTACTGTTCCGCCGTGGCCGCCGCGCCGAGTCGCTACCGCCCATGAAGCTCACTGCCACCCGCCAGCGGCTGCGCCTCGGGCTACCGGCCGCGTGGCTGGAACAGCATCCGCTCAGCGAGGCTGACCTGCAGCAGGAACAGGCGCCGATGGGCGAACTGGGTCTGGAGCTGGAACTGTCCGCGGCGTAGTTTTTGCGATCGTCCCTGATCGCGAGGATCAAACGGGCGGCCCCGTGGCCGCACTCCGGCACGGGGGCGACTCGTCCGGAATCGCTGCAGCGTGACAGCTAGCCGCAAGTTTCAAGCTCTCGCCCCTGCTTTGCGCCACCAGCGGCCATCCTTGGCCGCACTCCGGCACGGGTGCGATTCGTCCGGAATCGCCGCAGGGAGACAGCTGGCCGCAAGCTTCAAGCTCTCGCCCTTACCTAGCGCCACCCGCGGCCATCCATGGCCGCACTCCTCAGACACTTCTGAACTCCGAAGGCACACGCAGCGGCGTGGCCGCGTATCATGCGCGGACAGTCCGAAGCGCCGATTGCCATGCCTAAGCTCAAGCTCGCCCTGCTGCTCCTGTCCGCCGCCTTGCTCGCACCCGTGCTGCAGGCGCAAGACGCCAAGCCGGCCGCCGCTGCGACCAGCCCGGAGGTGGTGCTGCACACATCCCAGGGCGACATCACGCTGGAGCTGTACCCGGACAAGGCGCCGAAGAGCGTGGCCAACTTCCTGCAGTACGTCCGCCAGGGGTTCTACGCGGGCACGGTGTTCCACCGCGCGATCCCCGGCTACCTGGTCCAGGGCGGTTTGTACACGCGTGAGCTGCAACCGAAGCGCACCCACTCGGCGATCGCCAGCGAAGCGGACAACGGCCTGTCCAACCTGCGCGGCACCGTCGCCGTGGCGCGCGGCGCCGATCCGAACTCCGGCACCTCGCAGTTTTTCTTCAACCTGGTCGACAACCGCCGGCTGGATTTCGTGGGCAACCAGAGCAGCCTCACCTGGGGCTTCGCGGTGTTCGGCAAAGTCGTCAAGGGCATGGACGTAGTGGACAAGATGGCCGCCCTGCCTACCCATGGCATCGGCCCGTTCGCCGCCGACGTGCCCAACCCGCTGGTGGTGATCGAAAGCGCCCAGGTCGTCGGAGAGGCGGTGCCTGCCGTCGCGGCCAGCACCCCGGCCCCGATCGTGCCCGCCGCAACGTCCAAACCCGCGAAACGCAGCGCCCGCAAGCCGGCGCAGGGTCGATGAGCACGCTGTTCATCTCCGACCTGCACCTGGACGACAGCCGGCCGCAGATCACCGCACTGTTCGAGCATTACCTCGCCAGCGACGAGGTGCGCGACGCGGACGCGCTCTACATCCTCGGCGACCTGGTCGAAGCCTGGATCGGCGACGACGACGACGCGGAACTGCCGCGACGCATCGCCGCCGCCACCCGTGCCGTGTGCGAGTCCGGCGTGCCGGTGTATTTCATGGTCGGCAACCGCGACTTCCTGCTCGGCGAGGATTACGCCCGACGCGCAGGCTTCGAACTGCTTGAAGACGGCACCGTGCACGAGCTGTACGGCCGCCCCACCTTGCTGATGCACGGCGACGTGCTGTGTACCGACGACCTCGCTTACCAGGCAGTACGCAAGCAGGTGCGCACGCCGGCATGGAAGGCGCAGATCCTCGCCATGCCGCTGGAAGCGCGCCGCGCCTTCGCCGCGAAGTCGCGCGCGGAGAGCCGCGCCCATACCGGCAACACGATGGAAGCCATCATGGACGTCAATGCCGACGCCGTGGCGGATGCCATGCGCAAGGCCGGCACCACGCGGCTGATCCACGGCCACACCCATCGCCCCGCGATCCATCGCCTCGCGCTCGACGGCCAGCCCGCCGAACGCATCGTGCTGGGCGACTGGTACGAACAAGGCTCGGTATTGCACGTGGACGCCGACGGCGTGGAACTGCGCGGCCTGCCGCCCGCCTGACGATCTTCGCGATCGGGGACGGGTGCGGAAATTACCTCACCTTGCTCTTGGACACGTACCAGGTGCCCAGCAGGAAATCCCACAGCGGCGAGGTCACGCCGTAGTTCTTGCCCGGATGATGATGGTGCACGTGATGCACCGCCGCCCACTTGCGTGCCAGCGGGTGGTTGAAACGGCGGCGATGGATGATCAGGTGGCTGAAACCGTACATCGCGTAACCCAGCGCGATCCCGCCGGAGAGCAGCAAGGCGATCGCCGTAGGCACGACCAGCGCCAGCACTGCCGCGAGCAGCAGCACCACCGCCGGCGGGAAGAAGAACGGCAGCGAATCGTAGCCCAGCGGCTTTTCGTGATGCAGGGTGTGGCCTTGCTCGAACAGCGGCACCGGCCCGTGGAACAGCCAGCGGTGGAAGGCGTACTCGATGAAGCTGAAGATGAACAGGCCCAGCAACACCACCGCCACGGCTTGCAGCGGGCGACTGTGGTCATACCAGAACGCCGAGCCGAGCAAGGCGAGACTGACCACGAAATCGGCGGCCTGGCCGACCAGGTAATTCGTCCGGGTGGACGACATCCGCGCGATGGCCTGCAACGCGCCCCGGCCGGCGGCCTGGCTCGTTCCCGTCGATGGGCGCATCGTCTCACCCATGGGCAAGCCCCGCGCGAATCCGATTAGCTTGGCCTCGATCCAGCGTCATCCTCCACCCCTTCGACCGATTTCCAGGCAGTTCCATGTCTGCCTTCACAATGGCGTCACCGCCGTGACAAGCTTACCGCGCCCTACCCGATGGCGGGCATAACGCCGGTTTTACCGCCTCACGCGGTATTCAGTCGCGCACGCGGCACCCGCAAGATTATCCCAGCAGACGCCCAATCCGCGCATCTTGCTCGTGCCACAAGTCATTGACCCAGCTCTGGAATCGTTGGCGATAGGCTTCGTCGCCCTCGTAGTCCCCGCGCAAGCCGGGCTCGATCGGGCACTGGCGCAGGCTTACCCGGACCTCGCGTACCCGCCCGCCGATCAGGTCGAGCATGCTGCACGGCCCGCCGGGGTAAACGATGGCGACCTCGAGGATCGCCTGCAGGCCATCGCCCATCGCATCCAGCACGAAGGCCACGCCACCGGCCCGCGGCCGCAACAGGTGCCGGTAGGGCGAATCCTGCGCATCGTGTTTGGCCGGCGTGAAGCGCGTGCCCTCCACAAAGTTCATCACCGACACCGGCAATTGGCGGAACTTTGCGCAGGCGCGGCGCGTGGCCGCCATGTCGCGACCAGCCAGTTCGGGGTGCTTCGCCAGGGTTTCCCGCGAATAGCGCTTCATGAACGGGAAATCCAGCGCCCACCAGGCCGGTCCCAGCAGCGGCACCCAGATCAGCTGGCTCTTCAGGAAGAAGCGCAGGAACGGGATGCGCCGGTTCAGGACTTTCTGTAGTACCGGGATATCCACCCAGCTCTGGTGGTTGGCCAGCACCAGGTAGTTGGCGTCGCGGCGCAGGCCGTCCAGGCCGTCCACCTGCCAGTGGATACGCGTGAACAGCTCGAACAGCGCGTTGTTGACCCCGATCCAGCTCTCCGCGATCGCCACCAGGCCACGCGACAGCGCGCGGCGCCAGGCCGGCAGCGGCAACACCAGCTTGCACAGTGTCAGCACGAACAGGGCAAGGCTGTGCAACAGCGTATTGCCTGCCAGCAAGCCAATGACCAATGGCAGGCGGATAAAAACGGGCATGAAGATCCGGCGGTAAACAGTGAGCGAACCGCATCATGCACGATCCGCGTCACTACGGGTGGTTTGCATGCGAGCAGGCCGGCCCAGGGTTCCTGCGTGTTGCGTTCGGGAACAAGCGCCCACCTTTCCAGATCGTAGCGCTGTCGACGAGATGCACCGCCGAGCAGCATCGCTCACAGCCTCGGCATTTCGACCTGGCGACCGTGGTGGAAAAACCGGCCTGGCCAATACGCGGTATCCGGTCCACACAGATCGAAGCCGCGGGCGTCGATGCGACGGCCGTCGGACAGCATGGTGCGGAAATCGCGCAGGCAACCATCGCCGTCATGCCAGGCAAGGGTGAAGACCAGCCCGTAGTCGAACGGTCGCCGAGTGAATTCGATCGTGCGCCAGTGGCCACTGCCGGCGGAGGCCACGGCGAACGAAACGATCTGGGTGCGCGTGTCGTTGATGACCCTGACGACACGCAAGTCTTCCGGCGCCGCGGCGACGACCAGCGGGCAAACCAACGACAAGGCGAGAAAACACCAGCGCATACAGTCTCCTCCGGACGCAGGCACAGCCGTCCACATGCCGCGCGGCAGCGGCCGAGCGGCTGGTCTTGAACAAAGGGAAAGTCGCCGTTGCCTGGTTGGAGCACCGCGCGACCATCAAGGAATCCGGCGATCTCAGCCCGGAAAGCTCCGAACAGCACGATCACTGCGCCCGGCGTGACGGCGCTCCCGTCCACGCACCGGATCAAGCCAGCCCCAGTACACCGGTTGCGCAGACGCCGCCGCGGGTCCCGCGGAGAAATTGCGTCGCCAGCACCTCCGCAACACCCGGGGCAGGTTTCTTCCCCGTCGCGCCCTGCGAATCGGCCACGCCGAAATCAACACCTCCGGCAACAGAGATGCGCACGACACCGCCTTGGTTGCACCCGGTCCGTTGCAGCCGCTGGCCCTCTGGCGGCGGCGGTCGCCCATCGAGCGGCTCGTCGCTGCGCGGCGGCACACCCGGTGCCGATGAGTATCAGCGCAGCAACTGGCGCACCTTGAGCAAGGCCGCCACGAAAGCGTCGACCTCTTCGTGCGTGTTGTAGAACGCCAGCGAGGCGCGCAGCGTGGCCGGCACGCCGTAGAACTGCATCAGCGGGTGCGCGCAGTGGTGGCCGGAACGCACCGCCACGCCCTCAAGGTCGAGCAAGGTGGCGAGGTCGGTGGCCTGCGCGCCATCGACCAGGAACGAGATCACCGGCTCCTTCTCCTGCGCCTCGCCGACGATGCGCAAGCCGGGGATTTCGCGCAAACGCGCGGTGGCATGGTCGAGCAAGGCGCGCTCGTGGGCGCGGATCGCCTCGAAGCCCAGCGACTCGTAATAGCCGATCGCCGCACTGACACCGGCGAAACCGGCGATGTTCGGCGTGCCCGCCTCGAAGCGGTGCGGCGGCTCGGCGAACGTGGTGCCCGAGAACTTCACCTCGCGGATCATCTCGCCGCCGCCGAAGAACGGCGGCATCGCGTCCAGGTGTTCCTTGCGCGCCCACAGCGCGCCGGTGCCGGTGGGCGCCAGCATCTTGTGGCCGGTGAGCGCGTAGAAGTCGCAGCCCAGCGCCTGCACGTCCACCGGCCGGTGCGGCACCGCCTGCGAGCCGTCCACGAACAGCGGGATGCCGCGCTTGCGGCATTCCTTCGCCAGTTCACGCACCGGGTTCACCGTGCCCAGCACGTTGGAGACATGACCCACGCAGGCCAGCTTCACCTCCGGCGTGAGCAGCTCGACGAACTTCTCCACGATCAGCTCGCCGCGCTCGTCGATCGGCGCCGCCTTCACCGTAGCGCCCGTGCGCGCGGCCACGATCTGCCACGGCACGATGTTGGCGTGGTGCTCCATCGTGGTGCTGAGGATCGCGTCGCCCGGCTTCAGCCGCGGCAACACGAAACTGTAGGCCACGAGGTTGGCCGATTGCGTGGTGCCCGAGGTAAGCACCAGCTCGTTGCGCGACGGTGCGTTGATGAAGCGCGCCAGCGCGTCGCGCGCGCCCTCGTAGGCCGCGGTAGCTTCCTCGCCGAGCAGGTGCACGGCGCGCGACACGTTGGCGTTGTGCTCGCGATAGTGGCGATCCACCGCCTCGATCACCTGGCGCGGCTTCTGGCTGGTGTTCGCATTGTCCAGGTACACCAGCGGCTTGCCGTGCACCGTACGCGCGAGCAGCGGGAAGTCCGCGCGGACGCGCTGGACGTCGAAGGTGGCAGGTGTGCTGGCTTGTGCATTCATCGTCGGTGGATTCCGTGTTTTCCCAGCCTGCGGGCGGCTGGCGTCAGTCCGGCAGTCGGGCCGCCAGCAAGCCGGCAAGGTGTTCGCGCAAGGCCACGTTCGGCAGGTCGTCCAGCATCGCGCGGCAGAACGCGGCGGTAAGCAGTGCGCGCGCCTCGGCCTGCGGGATGCCGCGCGAGCGCAGGTAGAACAGCGAACGCTCGTCGAGCTGGCCCACGGTGGCGCCGTGCGCGGCTTTCACCTCGTCGGCGTAGATTTCCAGTTCCGGCTTGGTGTCGATCTCGGCCTGCGCGGACAGCAGCAGGTTCTTGTTGCTGAGGCTGGCGTCGCTGCCGTCGGCGCCGGGCGCCACCAGGATCGCGCCACGGAACACGCCGCGCGCGCGCTGGTCGGCCACGCCGCGCCAGACCGAATCGGACGCGGTGTTCAACGCCTGGTGGCGGATCGCCAGCTGGGTATCGATGTGCTGGCGGCCATGCGGCATGAACACACCGCGCGTGTCCAATCGCGCACCATCGCCCACCAGCTCGGCGCGCAACTCGTGGCGCACCAGCGCACCGCCCAGTTCCAGCACGTGCAGCATGGCTTGCGCCCGGGCACCCAGGTGCAGCCTGCTGCGCCGAATCAGAGTGCTGCCCGTCGCCGCCTGCTGGTACAGCACGTGCCGCAGCACCGCGCCGTCGCGCAGCATGATGTCGCCCACCGCGGTGCCCAAGTGCTGTTGCTCACCGTCGGCGACGTGGTGTTCCACCAGCGCCAGTTCGGCACCCTCGCCCAGCTCGATCACATGGCGCAGGTGCCAGGCCAGTTCGCCTTCGGCAGGCGCGCCGAGGAACACGAGATGCACCGGCGCCGCGATTTTCGCGCCGGCCACCACCTTCAGCATCACGCCATCGGCGGCCAGCGCGGCATTGAGCCGCACGAAGGCATCGCCTTGTTCCGGCTCATGGCGCGACAGTACGAAACGCAGCGGCTCGGCGTCCTGCCGCAGCGCCTGCGACAGCGGCTGCAGCGTGAGCCCCGCCGGCAGGTCGTCCAGCATGGAAAGATCGGCGCGGTACGTGCCGTTGACGAAAACCAACCGCGGCCCGTCGACACCGGGCAAGGCGAAAGCGGCAGGATCGATCGCACGCATGGCCGCCTGCGCATCGCCGGCGGCGTAGCGGCGCTGCCCCAGCGCACGCAGCGCAGTGTACTTCCACGCCTCCATCCGCGTATCGGGCAGGCCGGCGGCAGCGAAGGCGTCGCGGTGTTCGCGGCGCTGCGCATCCAGCCAGGCGATGCCGCTGGCCGGCAACGGCGCGTCCAGCAGCGACGCGACGAACGGCACGGGCGCCGGCTGGCTCATGCCGATGCCCCCGCCGGTTCGCCGTGCTCGCGTACCCAGGCGTAACCGTGTTCTTCCAGCTTCAACGCCAGCGTCTTGTCGCCGCTTTCCACGATGCGGCCGCCGGCCAGCACGTGCACGAAGTCGGGTTCGATGTAATCGAGCAGGCGCTGGTAATGCGTGATGACCAGGAACGAGCGCTCGGGCGAGCGCTGTGCGTTGACGCCCTGCGCCACCTGCTTCAGCGCGTCGATGTCCAGGCCCGAGTCGGTTTCGTCGAGAATCGCCAGTTTCGGCTCCAGCACCGCCATCTGGAAGATCTCGTTGCGCTTCTTCTCGCCGCCCGAGAAACCCTCGTTCACCGCGCGGTGCAGCAGCTCGTCGGATATCTGCATCACCTTCAGCTTCTCGCGCACCAGCTTGAGGAACTGCATGGAATCCAGTTCCTTCTCGCCGCGCGCCTTGCGCTGGGCGTTGAGCGCGGCGCGCAGGAAGTAGGTGTTGTTGACGCCGGGAATCTCCACCGGGTACTGGAACGCGAGGAACACACCGGCGGCGGCGCGCGCCTCAGGCTCCAGCGCCAGCAGGTCGATGTCGCCGAAGCTCACGCTGCCGGCGGTGACCTCGTAGCCATCGCGGCCGGAGAGCACGTTGCCCAGCGTGGACTTGCCCGCGCCGTTCGGCCCCATGATGGCGTGCACCTCGCCCGGGTTCACGGTAAGCGTGAGGCCCTTGAGGATTTCCTTGCCCTCGACGCGGGCGTGCAGGTTCTCGATTTTCAGCATGGGTCTACTCGATCGGTTCAAAGGCCGGTGCCGTCGTCGCGACGGCGCAGCACGACATAGGTGAAAGCCTGGTCCCGGCCGGCCGGCGTGCGATGCAACTCGCGGCTTTGGGCGACGGGATCGAAGGCCGGGGCGAACAGCTTGATCAGGTCATCGGCGCTGTGGCGCGCCACCGGCAGGCCGCTGCAGCGCTCCGGACCATCCGGCGCGAAGCAACCGACCACGAGGTGGCCGCCGGTGCGCAAGACGCGCGCCGCGGTGGTGACGTAACGTGCCTGCTCGCCCGGCTCGACCAGGAAGTGGAACACGGCGCGGTCGTGCCACAGCGCGTAGTGCGCCACCGGCAGTTCGACCTGGATCGCATCGCCGACGATCCAGTGCACCCGCTCGCTCCGCGCCCCCAGCCGCCGGCGCGCTTCGGCCAGCGCATTGGCGGAAAGGTCGAGCACGCTCACGTCATGGAAGCCGCGCGCCAGCAGGTCGTCGACCAGGGTGGCACGACCGCCGCCCACGTCGATCACCGGCTGCCCGTGCGGCACATCGAGCGCATCGATCAGGCGCAACGACTCGTCCAGGTGCGGACGGAACCAGCTGGTTTCGCCCTCTTCCTTGTCGCGGTACACCGTCTCCCAGTGCTGCTGGCGTCCCTCGCTCATCCCACCGCACCTTCCAGCGAGACTTCGAGCAGCTTCTTCGCTTCCACCGCGAACTCCATCGGCAGTTCGCGGAACACCTGCTTGCAGAAGCCGTCCACGATCATCGACACGGCGTCTTCCTCGCCGATGCCACGCGAACGGCAGTAGAACATCTGGTCATCGGAGATCTTCGAGGTGGTGGCCTCGTGCTCGACGATGGCGGTGGGATTTTTCACTTCCATGTACGGGAAGGTGTGCGCGCCGCACTTCTTGCCGATCAGCAGCGAATCGCACTGCGTGTAGTTGCGCGCACGTTCGGCGCCCTTCTCCACCTTCACCAGGCCGCGGTAGCTGTTGTTGCTCTTGCCGGCGCTGATGCCCTTGGAGACGATCTTCGACTTGGTGTCCTTGCCGATGTGGATCATCTTGGTGCCGGTGTCGGCCTGCTGGTAGTGGTGGGTGAGCGCCACCGAGTGGAACTCGCCCACCGAGCGGTCGCCGCGCAGCACCACGCTGGGGTATTTCCAGGTGATCGCCGAGCCGGTTTCCACCTGGGTCCAGCTGATCTTGCTGTCGTCGCCGCGGCAATCGCCGCGCTTGGTGACCAGGTTGTAGATGCCGCCCACGCCGTTCTCGTCGCCGGGGTACCAGTTCTGCACGGTGGAGTACTTGATCTGCGCGCGCTCCAGCGCCACCAGTTCCACCACCGCGGCATGCAGCTGGTTCTCATCGCGCTTGGGCGCGGTGCAGCCTTCGAGGTAGGAAACGTGGGCGCCTTCCTCGGCCACGATCAGGGTGCGCTCGAACTGGCCGGTGTTCTGCGCGTTGATCCGGAAATAGGTGCTGAGCTCCATCGGGCAGCGCACGCCCTTCGGGATGAACACGAAGCTGCCGTCGGAGAACACCGCCGAGTTCAGCGCGGCGAAGAAGTTGTCGCCCGGCGGCACCACGCTGCCCAGGTACTTCTGCACCAGCTCCGGGTATTCGCGGATCGCCTCGCTCATCGAGCAGAAGATCACGCCGGCCTCGGCCAGCTGCTTGCGGAAGGTGGTGCCCACCGAGACCGAGTCGAACACCGCGTCCACCGCGACGCCGGCAAGCGCCGCGCGTTCGTGCAGCGGCACACCCAGCTTCTCGTAGGTTTCCAGCAGTGCTGGATCGACCTCGTCCAGCGACTTCGGGGCCTTCTTGGGCGCGGCGTAGTAGCTGAGGGCCTGGTAGTCGATCGCGTCCATCTTCAGCTTGGCCCAATCCGGCTGCGGCATGGTCAGCCAGTGGCGATAAGCGGCCAGACGCCACTCGGTCATCCACTCCGGCTCGCGCTTGATCGCGGATAGCTGGCGGATGGTTTCCTCGTCCAGGCCCGGCGGCAGGCCGGTCATCTCGATCTCGGTAACGAAGCCGGCGCTGTAGCGCCGACCCAGCGCCTCGGCGACCTCGGCGTTGTCGCGCAGCGCGGTGGCGGTGCTTTCGATGATCTCGCTGCTCATGCCGTGGTTCTGCCTTTCAGGGTACTGATGTCGACCGTCACTTCGGTGCGGCGCGGTGGCGGCCGCAGCATGTCGGCCAGGCTCACTGCGCGCAGTGCCCGGTCCACCACACTGCTGATGCGTTGCCAACTGCCGCGCACGCCGCATTGCGCCTCGCGTTCGCACTGGCCTTCGGTGACGCCGCATTCGGTCATGCCGATCGGCCCTTCCATCGCCTCGACGATCTCGGCCAGCGTGATCGCCTGCGCGGGCCGCGCCAGCCGGTAGCCGCCGTTGACGCCACGGAAGGATTCCACCAGTCCGGCGTGGCCCAGCGACTTCAGCAACTTGCTCACCGTGGGCAGTTCCAGATGCGTCTCATCGGCGATCTGCGCGGTGCTGAGCACATCGTCCGGATGGGCGGCGATGCAAGTCATCACCACCGTGGCGTAATCCGTGAGTCGACTGACGCGAAGCATGGGGAAATCGGGCGGGAGCGGCATTAATCCAGACCAAAATGGTACTGATTGCGCCCGGACCGGTCAAATCTCCGGTTTGCACCAAGAACAGGCAAGGCCTGCACCAGCTTCGCCGGGTCCGAACCGGCTTGTCCGGGATTTGGCCGTCCAGATGGCTCTGCGCCGGGCCTGCTGCCGCTGGCACGCATTCTGCTGTGCTGCAACACGGGACCAACCGCGGGGGGCAGACGCATGCAGTGGATCACCGCCATCATCAAGCCGTTCAAGCTGGACGAAGTGCGCGAGGCGCTGGCCGAGGCCGGCGTGCAGGGCATGACGGTCACCGAGGTCAAGGGCTTCGGCCGCCAGCACGGCCACACCGAGCTGTACCGGGGCGCCGAGTACGTGGTCGATTTCCTGCCCAAGCTCAAGATCGAGCTTGCGGTGAGCGACGAGCAGCTGGAGCGCGCGATCGAAGCGATCGCCGGCACCGCACGCACCGGCAAGGTGGGCGACGGCAAGATCTTCGTCAGCGCGCTGGAACAGGTGATCCGCATCCGTACACAGGAGGTCGACGCCGATGCGCTCTAGCCGACTGCTGGCCGGCGCCGCCGCGCTCGCCTTCCTGCCACTCTCCGCCTTCGCGCAAGCCGCGCCCGTACCGAAACTCGACAGCGGCGACACCGCCTGGATGCTTACCGCGTCCATGCTGGTGCTGATGATGACGATACCCGGCGTCGCCTTGTTCTACGGCGGCATGGTGCGCGCCAAGAATCTGCTCTCGGTGATGATGCAGTGCTTCGCGGTCACAGCCCTGGTCACCGTGCTGTGGATCGTCTACGGCTACTCGCTGGCCTTCAGCACCGAGGGAATGCACGCCGGCGTCACCGGCTGGCATTCCTTCATCGGCGGGCTGGACCGCGCGATGCTGGCCGGACTCACGCCCGACTCGCGTTACCAGACCGTGCCGGAAAGCGTGTACGTGATGTTCCAGCTCACCTTCGCGGTGATCACGCCGGCGCTGATCGTCGGCGCCTGGGCCGAGCGCATGAAGTTCAGCGCGATGCTGTGGTTCTCCGGCCTGTGGCTCAGCCTGGTCTACCTGCCGATGGCGCATATGGTGTGGAGTGGCCCCGGCTCGCTGCTGGGTGACATGGGCGTGCTCGACTTCGCCGGCGGCACCGTGGTGCACATCAACGCCGGCATCGCGGGCCTGGTGGCCTGCCTGGTGATCGGCAAGCGCCGCGGCTGGCCGCACACCCACATGCCGCCGCACAACCTTGGCTACACCGTGATCGGCGCCAGCCTGCTGTGGCTGGGCTGGTTCGGCTTCAACGCCGGGTCGGCGGTGGCCGCCAACGGCAGCGCGGGCATGGCGATGCTGGTGACCCAGATCGCCGCCGCGGCCGCCGCGATCGGCTGGACCGCGGTGGAGTGGGCCATGCACAAACGCGCCAGCGTGCTCGGCATCGCCTCGGGTGCGGTGGCCGGGCTGGTCGCGGTGACGCCCGCCGCCGGCACCTGTGGCCCCGGCGGCGCGCTGCTGATCGGCCTGGCCGCCGGCAGCGTGTGCGTCTTCACCGCCACGCGGCTCAAGTACCGGCTGGGCTACGACGACACCCTCGACGTATTTGGCGTGCACGCCGTCGCCGGCATCGTCGGCGCGCTGCTCACCGGCCCGTTCGCCGCGGCGAAGCTCGGCGGCTTTGGCACGGTGGCCTCGCCGCTGTTGCAACTGTGGATACAGGCCAAGGGCGTGGGCTTCACCCTAGTGTGGAGCGCCGCCTTGAGCTGGGCGATCCTCAAGCTGCTCGACCGCACCGTCGGCCTGCGCGTGGATGCCGAGCAGGAGCAGATCGGCCTGGATCTCGCGGAGCACGAGGAGCGGGCGTACAACTTGAGCTAGGCCGCAAAGGGGGCCACGTGGCGAGCATGGACATCCAGCAGGACGACCTCTCTTCAGCCGAGGTCCGGCTGCTTATTGCCGAACACCTCTCCGGCATGCACAGCAACTCCCCGCCCGGCTGCGTGCATGCCCTCGCCATCGAGAGCCTCCGCTCGCCACAGGTCACCTTCTGGGTGGCGCGGACGGACGGTGTTCCGTGCGGCTGCGGGGCACTGAAGGCATTGGACTTCCGTACTGGCGAGGTCAAATCCATGCGCACGCGCGCCGAATTTCTTCGCCGCGGCGTTGGACAAGCAGTGCTTGATGAAATCATCCGCGCCGCTCGCCAGCGTGGGTACGCACGCCTGCTTCTGGAGACGGGCACGGGCGCAGCCTTCGAACCCGCGCACATGCTCTATCGGCGCAATGGCTTCGTGCAGTGTGATTCTTTTGGCGAATACGCCGCGACAGGCTTCAACATGTTTATGGCCAAGGCGCTTGCGTAGGCGACGCACCCGGCCATGCAGCACACGCTGATCCGGGGGATGATCGCGCCACCGGTCGGTCCTGCCTGCAAACACCCCTGCTCGCGGTAACCGCCTTCGCCCACGCCGCGCGACCGATGGCTCGCGCAGCCACCATCGCGCGGCTAAGCTGCAGGGCATTCCCCGCCCGCATCGCGCCATGCCCTCCTCTGCCCACGACCGCGCCACCGCCCGCCTCGCCTGGACCCGCCGCACGCTCGGCGATCCCGCGTTAACGCTGGAGTCCGCCTCCTCCGACGCCAGCTTCCGCAGCTACTGGCGCACCATGCATGCGGGACAAAGCTGGATCGTGATGGATTCGCCGCCGGAGCGCGAAGACCCGCGCCCCTGGCTGGCGATCGGCGAGCGGCTTGCCAAGGCCGGCCTGCACGTACCGAAAGTGGCGGAGCAGGATCTGCAGCAAGGCTTCTTGCTGATCGAAGACCTCGGCTCGCGGCTGTATCTGACCGAGCTCAATGCGGAGAACGCCGACAAGCTCTACGGCGATGCCATGGACGCGCTGCTCGCGATGCAGACGCGGGTGGCCTGCGAGGACCTGCCACCGTTCGACCACATCGTGCTGGTGAACGGCCTTGAAGTGATGCCCAAGTGGTTCCTCGAACGCCACCTCGGCCACACGCCCAGCTGCGAGGAATGGGATGTGCTGGAGGCGGCGTTCGACGTGATCATCCGCAACGCGCTGGCGCAGCCGCGCTGCTTCGTGCATCGCGACTACCACAGCCGCAACCTGCTGGTGGTGGATGAGAACAACCCGGGGATCATCGATTTCCAGGGCGCGCTGCACGGCCCGGTCACCTACGATCTCGCCTCGCTGCTGCGCGACGCCTACGTCGCATGGCCGCGCGCGCGTGTCGAAGGCTGGGTGGAGTCCTACCGCCAACGCCTGCGGCATGCCGGAGTGATCGGCGATGACATCGACGCCGCGCACTTCCTGCGCTGGTTCGACCTCACTGGCCTGCATCGCCACGTGCGCGTGCTGGGTCAGTTCTACCGGCTGTGGTACCGCGACGGCAAACCCGGCTACCTCGCCGACGTTCCGCAGGTGTACCGCTATGTGATCGAGGTGGCGCGCAGCTATCCCGAGCTGGCCGACTTCGCCGCATTGCTGGAGCGCCACGCGCAAGGCCGCGACCTGACCAAGGTGGGCGCATGAGACATGCGCTGATCTTCGCCGCGGGATTGGGCGAGCGCATGCGGCCGCTCACCGAACATACGCCCAAGCCGCTGCTGCAGGTGGGCGGCAAGCCGCTGATCGTGTGGCATCTGGAAAAGCTGGCCGCGATCGGCGTGAACTACGTGGCGATCAACACCTCGCATCTCGCCGGGCAGTTTCCCGAGGCGCTGGGCGACGGCTCGCGCTGGGGCCTGCGCATCCGCTACGTGTACGAAGGCCCGACACCGCTGGAAACCGGCGGCGGCCTGCTCAACGCACTGCCGCTGCTGGGGCCGGAGCCGGTGCTGACGATCAGCGGCGATGTATGGTGCGACGCCGATCTCGCCACCTTGCCTGCCGAGCCGGAGGGACGTGCGCACCTGCTGATGGTGGGCAACCCCGCGCATCATCCCGTGGGCGATTTCCTGCTGGATGCTCAAGGCCGGCTGCATGCCGACGGCGAACCTCGGCTCACCTACAGCGGCATCGGCGTGTTCCGCCGCGAGCTGCTGGACGACTGGCGCACCGCGGTGGGCGACGTACCGGGAGTAGTGGAGCATCCGCCACGCTTCAAGCTGCGGCCGCTGCTGGAAGCGGCGATGGCGCATGGCACGCTGACGGGTTCGGCGCATCGCGGCCGCTGGACCGACGTGGGCACGCCGGCGCGCCTCGCTCAACTGGACGCCGAACTCTCCGGCTGAACCACGGCCCGCCGCGTTTCGGCATGCGTCAGCGGGATCTGGCTGGATTCCAGCTGGTGCAGATCGAAATCGCGCACCGACACCGGCGCATAGCTCTCGTCGAACGCCACATCGCCTGGCCGCCAACCGGCGCGACGACGGAATGCGCCCCAGAAGCGGCGCAACACGTAGAGCTGCTGGCCCACCAGGCCGTAGTGATTGTCGGCGTCCACCATCGGATCGCCCACGCCGGTGGGCCGCACCGGCTCGCCGAACAGCGCGGTGCCAAACAGGATGTCCCAGACCGGGAAGATGAAGGCGAAATTGCAGTAGTGCAGGTTCGGCCGCTCCGGGTCCACTCGCATGTGATGCAGGCGGTGATAACGCGGATCGACCAGCAGCTTCTCCAGCACTGGACCGAAGCGCAGGCGCACGTTGGCGTGATCGAGGTTCTGCAACAGGTTGCCGCTCAACACCAGCAGCGCGTAGTCGGTGGGCGACACGCCGATCAGCAGTGCGACCAACGCCACGATCAGCGCCTCCAGCAAGTCGTCGAGGTAGTGGTCGCGGTCGTTCGTCCAGCAGTTCAATTGGCGCTGGCTGTGATGCAGGCTGTGCAGCGCCCACCACCACGGGATCGTGTGCTGCATGCGATGGATGCCGTAGTACACCAGGTCGTAGATGGCGTAATAGACCAGGAACAGCAGCACCGGATGATGCCCCAGCCACGGCAGCATGCCCTGCACGCTCAGCAGCCCGGCCGCATCGTCGCCAGCGCCCGCACCGCCAAGCCACTGGGTCAAGGGCGACAGCACCAGGTAGGTGAACAGTGGCAGCACGCCTAACAGCTTGAGCAGGGTATACGTACGGTCGATCGCGGTGGTGCGGCGATCCGGCCAATGCTCCGCCGGCCACAGACTCTCCATCGGCCGGAACACACACGCGATGATCGCCACCTCCGCCGCGGTGAGCAGGAAGTACTGCGCGATCTCGCGCGGCGGATCGACGACGAAATGCGTGAGGTGCAAGGCGACCAGCACTGGCACGACCGCATGGAACGTCAGCCAGTTCACCGCAGCAGTCCAGAGCACGGAGAGAGTTTGCATGGTCGATGTGGAGAAAAGGGGACCGCGCGAATGGTACGTCCAGCTACGTGAACAACGACGCGTTTTCCATCATGGGATGACGATCGCAAAGTCTCGCGATCAAGTCGTCGCGGCACGCAAAAAACAGACGGCCCGGATAACCGGGCCGTCTCTGTCTGTGCGTTTGCGATGAAGCTGTCGAAGCGCCCTCTCTGCCCTTCAGGCATCTCCCCCGCAAGCGGGGGAGAGTAACCAGAGTCGCCCGCGGTGCGGGCGACATCGGTCTTAGGGGCGACGGGCGAGTTCCGGGTTTTCCCGGGTCACCGGCATCAAGTCCTTCTTCGACACGCCCAGCCACAGCAGGATCGGGCTGGCCACGAAGATCGAGGAGAGCGTGCCCACCAGGATGCCGATCAACATGGTGATCGCGAAGCCGTGCACCGCCGGGCCGCCGAAGAAGAACAGCGCGGCCATGGTGATGCCGGTGAACAGCGAGGTGATGATGGTTCGCGACAGCGTGCTGTTGATCGAACGGTTGAGGATCTCCTCCGGCTCGGCCTTGCGCGCCAGGCGGAACAGCTCGCGGATACGATCGAACACCACCACCTTGTCGTTGATCGAATAGCCGATCACCGCCAGCACCGAGGCCAGCACGGTCATGTCGAACTCGCGCTGCACCAGCGCCAGGATGCCGAGGGTCACCAGGGTATCGTGGATCTCGGTGAGCACCGCGGCGATCGCGAAGCGGCGCTCGAAACGGATCCACAGGTAGGCCATGATGCCGAGGATCACGAACACCGCGGCCACCATGCCATCGCTCTTCAGCTCCGCGCCCACTTCGGCGCTGACCGAGGAGCGGCTCTTCAGCGAGGCATCATTGCGCGCGACCTTCAGCGACTGCATCACCGTGCTGGCCACCTTGTCCAGGTTCACCTGGCCTTTGGTGTCCAGCATGTCCTTGGTGGGCTGCATGCGGATCGACACTTCGCGGGAACCGCCCACGCTCTGCACCACCACGTTGTCGAGGCCGCCCTTCTCCAGCGCGTCGCGCACGTCGCCGGTCTGCACTGGCTGGGTGTAGTCCACGATCAGGGAAACGCCGCCGGTGAAGTCCAGGCCGTAGTTCAGCCCCTTGGTGGCGATCAACGCGACCGAAGCGATCATCAGCACGACCGCTACCGCGATGCTGAAGACGCGGATGCGCAGGAAGTGGATATTGCTGTTGTGATTGAAGATTTCCATGGATTGAATCCCGCCCTTAGACCGACAAGGTCTTGAGCTTGCGACGGCCGTGAATCAACGCGGTGAACGCGTGCGTCATCACCACCGAGGTGAACATCGAGGTCAGGATGCCGATGCCCAGCGTGACGCCGAAGCCGCGGATCGCGCCGGTACCCATCGTCATCAGCGCCAGCGCCGCGATCAGGTGGGTGACGTTGGCATCAAGAATCGTGGCCCAGGCCTTGTCGTAGCCGGCGTGGATCGCCGCATGCGGCGTGGAGCCGTTGCGCATTTCCTCGCGCACGCGTTCGCAGATCAGCACGTTGGCGTCGATCGCCATGCCCAGGGTCAGCACGATACCCGCGATGCCTGGCATGGTAAGCGTGACGTGGATCAGCGACATCACCGCGACCAGGATCAGCAGGTTGAAGAACAGCGCGATGTCGGCCACCAGGCCGAACAGCTTGTAGTAGACGGCCGCGCACACTAGCACCAGCAACAGGCCGAGCATCACCGAGTCGAAACCCTTCGTGATGTTCTCCTGGCCGAGGCTGGGACCGATCACGTACTCTTCGACGATGTCCATCGGCGCGGCCAGCGAGCCGCTCTTCAGCAGCAGCGCCAGGTCGGAGGCTTCCTTGGGACTGCCAAGGCCGTTGGTGGAGAAATCCTTGCCGAACGGACTCTCGATGCGGGCGTCGTTGATCACCGAGTAGTAGGTCTTCGGCGTGCGCACTTCCTTGCCGTCGACCGTGCTGGTCTCGTACTCGGTATTGATCAGCAGCACCGCCATCGGCTTGCCGACGTTGGCGTTGGTGAACTCCTGCATCTTCTTCGCGCCGGAAGCATTCAGCGTCACGTTCACCGAAGGCGAGCCGTTGTTCGGGTCGACGCCGGAGTTGGCATTGATCAGCTCATCGCCGGTGACGATCGGGCGCTTGCCCACCAGCACGGGTGCATGGGTGCTGGCTTCGTAGTAGAGGTTGGCGTCCGGCGGGATGCTGCCAGTACGCGCGGCATCCTGGGCACGCGGATCGCCCGCAAAGCCGATGCCCGGGCGGTATTCCAGCGTGGCGGTGGCGCCGATCAGTTTCTTCGCCTCGGTGGGATCCTGCACGCCGGCCAGCTCGACCACGATGTGGTCCTCGCCCTGCTGCTGGATCAGCGGCTCGGATACGCCGAGGTTGTTGATGCGGTTGCGCAGCGTGGCGAGGTTCTGCTTGATCGTGCCCAGCGAGAGGTCGCGCAGCTTGGTCGGCTTGATCGCGGCGTACAGCACGTAGCGGTCGCCGGTGCTGGGGCCGTCAGTCACCGCCAGGTCGGGCGAATTGCCGGCGATCAGGTCGGCAGCCTTGCTGCGATCGTCCAACGAACGCACCACCACCACGATGCCCTGCCCCGCCACCGTGCTGCGCGTCACCGACTCGTAGCGGATGTTCTTGTCGCGCAGCTGGTTGCGGATGTCGTCGGCATAGCTGTTCTCCAGCTTGTCGAGTACGCCGCTCTGGTCCACCTGCATCAGGAAGTGCACGCCGCCCTGCAGGTCCAGGCCCAAAGGCATGGAGTTCGCGCCGATCGTGGTGAGCCAGCGCGGCACCGACGACTGCAGCTTGAACGCTACGGTGTAACCGTCGCCAAGCAGGGTCTTGATGGTGTCGGCGCCGTTCTTCTGCACGTCGGCGTTGGCAAAGGTGGCAAGCAGCTGGTCGCCTTGCACCAGCACTTCGCCAGCGACGACGTGATCCTTGGTCAGGGCGTCGCTCACCTTTTGCCGCAACGCGTCGTCGATCGGCGCCGAGCTCTTGTTGGCGGTGACCTGCACCGCCGGCAGCGGCGGGAAAGCGTTGGGCAGCGCGTAGACGATGCCGAACAGCATGGCCAACACGACCAGTGCGTACTTCCAGCGTGGGAAATCGCTCATCTATGATCCTTTGCAATCATCCATGATCGCGAACGTCGAGAAGCGGCCATCGATGGCCGCACTTCACAAATATAAGAAATGCCCTGCCCCGGCGCGCACCGGATCAGGAGGACTTCAGCGAGCCCTTGGGCAGCACCTGGGACACCGCACCCTTCTGCAGCTTCACCTTCACGTTCGGCGCGATCTCGATCGTGATGAAGGTTTCGCCCACATCGTCCACGCGGCCGGCGAGGCCGCCGTTGGTCACCACCTCGTCGCCCTTGGCGAGGGCGGAGACCATGGTGCGATGCTCCTTCTGCCGCTTCATCTGCGGGCGGATCATCATGAAGTACATCAGGCCGAACAGCACGACCATCATGATGATCATGGAAATGCCGCCGCCCTGGGCCGCCGGAGCGGCCTGGGCCAGCGTGATAGACATCGGAAGACTCATCGGTTCGTCTCGCAAGTAGTGGCGCCAGCAGGAATTTCTGCTGAACGCCCGATAAAAGACCATGGATTATGCCATGCGTTCCCATCCACCGCACGGTGCGCCGGACACCCCCGCCCGGCCCCCGGATGCAGTCAGGGCGCCCGTCACGCTTTGCAAGGCCGAAGGCCCGCGGATGGCGGCGGGATCTCAAGCCTCGACCGCGGCACCCTGCCTGCGCGCATGGAATGCGGCCACGAAATCCTGCAACCGGCCCGCCGCGATCGCCTCACGCAAGCCCGCCATCAACCGCTGGTAGTGACGCAGGTTGTGCATGGTGGCGAGCTGGCTGCCGAGGATTTCGTTGCAGCGGTCGAGGTGGCGCAGGTAGGCACGGCTGAAGCCATTGGCGCAGGCATGGCAGTCGCAGCCCTCCTCGATCACCCGGGTATCGGCGGCGTACTTCGCATTGCGGATGCGCAGCGTGCCCTCGGCGGTGAACAGGAAACCGTTGCGCGCGTTGCGGGTGGGCATCACACAGTCGAACATGTCGATGCCGCGGCACACCGCCGCCACGATGTCCTCGGGCCGGCCCACACCCATCAGATAGCGCGGCTTGTCCCGCGGCAGCAGGCCCACGGTGAAATCCAGCGTGTGGTTGCGCGCCTCTTCCGGCTCGCCCACGGCGAGGCCGCCCACCGCGTAGCCGTCGAAACCGATCTCCACCAGACGTTCGGCCGAGCGCCGGCGCAGCGGCTCGTACACGCTGCCCTGGACGATGCCGAACAGGTTGTTCGGGTTCTTCAGGTCGTCGAACGCCTGGCGCGAACGCTCGGCCCAGCGCAGGCTCAGTTCCATCGAATCGGAGGCGACCTTCTCGGTGGCCGGGTACGGCGTGCACTCGTCGAAGATCATCGCGATGTCCGAATCCAGTACACGCTGGATCTTCATCGACACTTCGGGCGACAGGAACACCTTGGAGCCATCGACCGGCGAGGCAAAGGTCACACCTTCCTCTGTGAGCTTGCGCCGGTGCGCCAGCGAGAACACCTGAAAGCCGCCCGAGTCGGTGAGGATGGGCTTGTCCCAGCCGATGAAGCGGTGCAGGCCGCCGAACTGCTCGACGATCTCCAGCCCGGGCCGCAGGAACAGGTGGAAGGTGTTGCCCAGGATGATCTCGGCGCCGGTCTCGCGCACGTCGCGCGGCGTCATCGCCTTCACCGAGCCATAGGTGCCCACCGGCATGAAGGCCGGTGTTTCCACCGTGCCGCGCGGGAAGGAAAGACGGCCGCGGCGGGCTGCGCCATCGGTGGCGAGAAGGTCGAAATTCAGGGAAGTCATCCCGCCATTATCGCAGGTCCCGGCCTTCTCCCCTCTCCCGCTGGCGGGAGAGGGGCAGATGCTCAAGCACCCTGGGGCAGGATCAGCATCGCATCGCCGTAGGAGAAGAAGCGGTAGCGCTGCTCCACCGCATGCCGGTAGGCGTCCAGCACGTACTCGCGCCCGGCCAGCGCCGACACCAGCATCAGCAGGGTCGATTGCGGCAAGTGGAAGTTGGTGATCAGGCCGTCGATGCTGGTGATGCGATAGCCAGGGAAGATAAAGATCTGGGTTTCGCCCGCGAACGGATGCAGCTCACCGTCCACAGTGGCGCTTTCCAGAGCGCGCACCACGGTGGTGCCCACCGCGATCACCCGCCCTCCGGCGGCGCGGGTGCGGCGGATCTGCTCGACCAGGCTCGCGCCCACGTTGAGCCACTCGCGGTGCATGTGGTGCTCGCTGATGTCCTCAACCCGCACCGGTTGGAAGGTACCCGCCCCCACATGCAGGGTGACATAGCCGAAATCCACGCCACGCCCGCGCAGCTCGGCCAGCAGCGACTCGTCGAAATGCAGTCCCGCGGTCGGCGCGGCCACCGCCCCGGGTTCGCGTGCATAGACGGTCTGGTAGCGTTCCAGATCGGCGGCGTCGGCATGCCGTTCGATGTAGGGCGGCAGCGGCATCTCGCCGAGTTTGAGCAACAGCCGCTCCAACGGTTCGGGCGCCTCGAAGCGCAGGCGGAAGAAACTCTCGTCGCGCCCCAGCACCACCGCATGGCTGCCATCCGCCAGCTCGATCCGTGAGCCTTCCTTCGGCTTCTTGCTCACGCCCAACTGCACGGTGGCCTCGTGCGCACCGGTGACGCGTTCGATCAGTATCTCCACCGCGCCGCCGCTCTCCTTGCGCCCATACAGGCGCGCCGGCAGCACGCGAGTGTCGTTGAACACCAGCAGGTCGCCAGGCTGCAGGAACCCGGGCAGCTCGCGGAACATCCGATCCTGCCGACTGCCGGCAGCCACATCCAGCAACAGCAGGCGACTGGCCGAGCGCTCGGGCAACGGCACTTGGGCGATCAGTTCATGCGGCAGGTCGAAATCGAAATCGGACTTCTTCAAGGAGGGGCTCGGCAACGGAGTGAATGCAATGGGTAGCGCCACATTATCGCGCAAGCCCGGATGTCCGGTCGTTCATCTTGTCCCCGCTGCAGGCAACGGCCAGAATCCGGCCCATGAATCCACGCTACCCCGCCGCACCCTGGAGCGGTTTCCTCAAGGGCATCTCGATCGTCGTCACCCTGCTTCTGCTGGGAATATCCCTGCTGTTCGCATTCGTCATGCCGGTGCGAGTGCCGACGCTCTTGCACGAGGTGGTATTTGCCTGGCCGCTGCTGATCCTGCTGGCCGCCGTGCTCTTCGTGGTACGCGGTTACGAGTTGCGTGACGGCGCCCTGCATGTGCGCCGCTTGTTCTGGACCACCCGGGTGACGCTGGGCGAGCTGCGCGAGGCCGCCACCGATCCCGAGGCCGGCGCCGGCTCGATCCGCTTGTTCGGCAACGGCGGCCTGTTCTCTTTCAGCGGCTGGTTCCGCAACGCCAAACTGGGGCGATACCGCGCCTTCGTCACCGACTGGCAATGTGCCGTAGTGCTGCGGGGAGCCGCGTGCACTGTAGTGCTGTCTCCGGCCGATCCAGCCAGCTTCGTGCGTGCGTTACAACCCAGCGCAGCCGCCCCCGGCAGCAAGAAACCGCTGCCGCGCTGGCGGCAAAGTCGTTAGAGCCAGCCTTTCTGCCGCGCGAGGCGATACGCCTCGATGCGATTCGCCACGCCGAGCTTGCCGATCGCCTCGGACAGATAGTTCCGCACAGTACCGTGCGAAAGATTCAGCTGCGTGGCGATGTCGCCCGCGGAGTGGCCTTCGCCGGCCAGGCGCAGCACCTGGCGCTCGCGGTCGTTCAGTGGATCGGCCTCCGACCACGCCTCCAGTGCCAGCTGCGGATCGATCGCACGGCCGCCGCGGTGTACGGTACGCAAGGCCTCGGCGAGATTCTCCGCCGGTGCATCCTTGAGCAAGTAACCGGACACGCCCGCATCCAACGCGCGGCGCAGGAAGCCGGGGCGCGCGAAAGTGGTCACGATGATCACCTTGATCGGTAGCTCGTGGCGCTGGATGCGCTGCGCCAGCTCCAGCCCGGTGAGGCCGGGCATCTCGATGTCGGTGACCAGCACGTCGGGCTTCAGCCGCTGCAGCTCGCGCCAGGCCGCCTCGCCATCGCAAGCCGAGCCCAGCACTTCGATGTCGGATTCGAGATTCAGCAGCGCCGTCAGCGCGCCGCGCACCATGGCCTGGTCCTCGGCCAGCAACACACGGATCATGCGCCGCCCTCCAGGCCCGCCAGCGCCGGCGCCAGGCGCATACCCGCAGCGGCAGACTTCGACGCGGTGCGCACGGGCACTTCAACATCGAGCGTGGTGCCGCGCCGTGCCGGCGAGTCGATGGCGAGCGTGCCGCCCAGCGCGCGCACCCGCTCGCGCATGCCGCTGATGCCGTTGCCGTGGGCGGCGAGTCCGCCGCGTCCGTTGTCGCTGATGCGCATGTGGAAGCTTTCCGTTTCGCGGGAGAAAACCACGCAGGCCACCGTGGCGCGTGCGTGGCGATGAATGTTGGTGACCGCTTCGCGCAGCACCAGCGCCAGCGACGCCTCGATCTCCGCGGACAGATCGAGCACTGCGGGCATTACGGTGTCGAAGGCGATATTCGACGCTTCCAGCATCAGCCGCGCCGAGACCAGCTCCGCCGCCAGATCGCTGCGCCGCATGCCGGTGACCGCGGCGCGCACCTCAGCCAGCGCATGGCGCGACACCCGCTCCACCTCTTCCATCTCGCGCTGCGCGCGCGGCGGATCGGCCAGCGCCAGCTTGCGCGCCAGTTCGGACTTCAGCGTCACCAGCGACAACGTGTGGCCGAGCAGATCGTGCAGATCTCGGCCGATGCGCTCGCGCTCGGCGAGCACCGCCAGCCGGCGTACCTCGTCCTGCGACAGCCGCAGGGCGGCGTCTTTTTCCTTGTTGATGCGCTCGACCAGCATGATCACGCTGATCACGATGACCGAGGCCGGCATGATCACCAGGACGCTGGTCGGGTAGCCGATCCACCATGCCAGCCCCAGCATCGCCGCGTTGAGCAGCACCAATTGGACCAGCTGAGTGCGCAAGGGCATCCGGCAGTGATTCAGCATCACGCAGGCGTAGACGAAATAGCTGAGGCCGCTCGGATACCAGCGCAGCAAGGCAAAACACAGCACCGCCATGGCCCAGGCGTAGAGGTACGCCGTGCGTTGCGGCGCCAGCTGGATCTTGGCGAAAAGCAGCAGGAACAACGGATAGGAACCGAGCGTGAACCACAGCCAGGTCCGGGTGTATCCATGGACACCGTTGTCGAACAGCGGCGTGACGAAAATCCACAGCGACCACAGCAGATGCACGCTGTCGGCCCACGGCGACTTGCCGCGCCGGAGATCGTCGGCCACTCCGGAGTCCGGGGCGGGCGTAAACCAGCGGACGATGGATGCCGCGCTCATGTGGCGTGCCGGGCCTGCGCAGGGGGCAGCACGTGGGGGCGCGGCGGGTCCGCGTCACGCACAGCGGCTTGCGCCGCCAGCGGCACCACGATGTCCAGCCGCGTGCCATGGCCGGGTGGCGAATCCAGTTGCAAGCTGCCACCGAGCGCCTGCACGCGCTCCTGCATGCCGCTCAGGCCGTTGCCGGCCGTGCGGACGCCGCCGCGACCGTCGTCCTCGATGCGCAACCGCAAGCCATCGCCCGAACGGGTGAGCGATACCTTGGCCCGCGTGGCGTGCGCATGCCGCGCGATGTTCGTCGCCGCTTCGCGCAATATCAGCGCCAGGCTGCATTCGATCGATTCGGGCAGGTTGGCTGCCTGCAAGTGCTGGTCGAACTGTACGCCCGACGTGCGCAGCAGCAGGGCCGCCGAGGCCAGCTCGGCCGCGAAGCCCGCGGCGCGGATGCCGGTGACCGCCGAACGCAGCTCCGCCAGTGCATGGCGCGCCACATCCTCGGCCTCGGCCAGCTCCCGCCGCGCTGACACCTGATCGCGATCCAGCAGCCTGCGCGACAGTTCCAGCTTCATGGTGATCAGCGACAACGTATGGCCGAGCAGATCGTGCAGGTCGCGGCCGATGCGCTCGCGCTCTGCGGTGGCGGCCAGCTGGCGGATCTGGTCGTGCGACATGCGCAGCCGGGTGTTCTTCTCCCAGTTGATGCGTCCCGCCAGCGCGCCGACACCCGTACTGGTGCACACCCCCACCAGGATCAGGTGGGCATACCAGGGCCAGTGCAGAAAGATGCCCTCGAGCACCAGCAGCGCCTGGATGATCGCCATCCTGATCGCGCTGGCGAGCCACGACCCCTGGTAAGGCACCATCGCGCAGGCGAACACCGCGTACGTCCACCCGGCGGGATTCAACGGCATCGACAACGCGGTCAACACCACCAGCGCACCCACGTAACCGTTCACCTCGGCGGTGGGCCGTATCCACGAGAGCAGGAAGATCAGCAGGAAGAGCGGATAGCCCAGCCCCAGCGACCACCAGAAGCCCGGCCCCACATGCTCGAACAGCGGGCCGAGGAACACCCAGAACGACCACAGCAGGTTCCACGCATAAGCCCATGGCGAATGGCCCGCGGCCAGCATGGTTGCCGCCGCGGAACCTGGCGCCGGCCTTAGCCAGGCGAACCATCGCCTGCCGGGAAAATGCGCACTCGTATCGTTCATGCCGGCATGCTACTGCGAGTCAGCCGACCCGGCGCAGCCGACGCACCGCCAGCGCGAAGAAGATCGCGGCGAACCCGGCCAGCACCAGCGCATGGGGCAGCACCGCGTCATGCGTGAGGCCCGCCGCGGTCAGCGCGATGCGGTCGAGGTGATAGCTCGGCCACACCGGCGCGAACTGCTGCAGCGACTTCGGCAGCATCGACAACGGGAACCACAGGCCGGACAGGAAGGACATCGGCAGATAGACCAGCTGCAGCATGCCGGGCGCGCCCTGCCCTTTGATCAAGGTGCCCACCAGCATGCCCAGCGCGCAGAACGGCAGCACGCCCAGCATGCCGGTGGCAAGCAACGCGACGGCCTGCTCAGCTGTCATCGCCACGTGCCCCAGCCCCGTCGCCATCGCCAGCAGCATCAGCACCACCACCGCGGCGGCCCCCATCGCCATCAGCATCTTGCCCAACAAATAGGCGCCCGGCGGCATCGGCAGCGCACGTTTCCAGGTCAGCAGCCCGCCGTCGCGCTCCAGCGACAGCGACACACCGAAGCCGAACAGGCCCGGGCTCATCACGCCGAAGACGCTGTAGCTGGCCAACAGGTAACGCGCCGCATCGGCTCCCTCGGATCGCCCCATCAGCACACCGAACACCAGATAGAACAGGCCCGGGAACAGCAGAACCGGCAGCAAGAAGCCCGGCGCTCTCAAATAGCGCAGGCATTCGCTGCGCGCCTCGGCAAGGTAGGCGCCGAGCACGCGGCGCGGCGGCATGACGGGGACGGTAGCCGACGATGCGGCGACAACGGCAACGGCGTTCATCAGGCAGCCTCCTGCTCGGCGGCGGTTTCGCGGGTGAGTTCGGTGAACGCTTCGGCCAGGCCGGCGCGTTGCACCTCCAGTTCGGACAGGGCGGGATCGGCATCGAGCAGCCGGCGTACCACCGTTTCGGCACGGGCCGTGGCGATGCGCAGGTGGCCGTTCTCGCGCGCGGCGGACGCCACATCCGGCCAACGGGCGACCGCGTCGGCATCGAGGTCGCTCACGCAGCGGATGCGGGTGAGCGCCACGCGCTTGCGCAGGTCGTCCACGCTGCCCTCGCTGAGCACCCGGCCCTGCCCCAGCACCACCACGCGCTGCGCCAGCGCTTCGGCCTCTTCGAGGTAATGCGTGGTGAGCACCACCGCGCAACCTTCGGCGACCAGCGTGCGCATCGCCGCCCACAGCTTCTGCCGTGCGTCGATGTCCATGCCCACGGTGGGTTCGTCGAGGAACAGCAGCTCCGGCCGACCGCACATCGCCAGCGCAAACTGCACGCGCCGTTGCTGGCCGCCGGACAGCTTGCCGTAAGGCCGCAGCAGCAAGTCGCCGATGCCGGCCAGCGCGGCGGTCTCGTCGAAGCCGCGCGGCTCCGGGTAGTAGCTCATCGTCAGGCGCAGCAGCTCGCCGACGCGCAGCGTCGGCGGCAGATTGGCCGACTGCAGCATCACGCCGATGCGCCGGCGCGCCTCGATGCGCTGCGGGTCGAGTCCAAACAATTCGGCGCGGCCGGCGTCGGGGCGGATCAAGCCAAGCAACAAGCTGATGCTGGTGCTCTTGCCGGCGCCGTTGGGGCCGAGCAGGGCAAGCAGTTCACCGCGCTTCACGGCGAGGTCCACGCCATCCAGGGCGGTGAGGGAGCCGTAGCGCTTCACGGCGGCGGCAAGTCGGGCAACAGTGGTGTCGTTCATGGTGGTCTCTCCTCCTGTTCCACAGCCTAGGCAGGGCGTGTCACCGGCCCCAGTCGCCAGCGTCAACCATCGCGGGTGACAAGCGTCATCCACGCCCCGAACGCAGGCCAAACCATTGATCGAAAAAGAGGGGACAAGGTGACAGCCGCCCGCCGCGCCAGGCTCAGGGGGTACCGGGCAGGCCATGCCGCGGGTTATCCTCGCGGTTCGTGGACGCGCGCATCCCCGGCCGAGCCGGGCCACGCGCCGCGGGAGCCAGGCTCCCCCACGCACTACACGTCGGCCTGCTTTGCGCTGGGTGCGAGGCGCCGACGGATTTTCGAGGAGAACGCCATGGGTTTGATCGATCAGCTGCGCGAACTGCGCGAATTCGGCGGCAAGCCGCGCACCACCGGCCTGGACGATGCCAGCATCGAGCGCATGGCCGCGGCCGACGCCATGCTCGGCGAGGCCGTGGCCGCTGCCGTGGCGCGTCATCGCGAACTGCGCGCCGAGCTCGGCGACTTCCTGAAGCTGGACGAAGCCGAGCAACTGGCGCAGGCGCTGGCCGGTTTCGTCAACTTCTACCCCGACGACGCGATCAACCCCTACCTGCCGGCTGCTGCGCGCGGCCCGTGGGTCGTCACGCTGAAGGGCGCGGTGGTGCACGACAACGGCGGCTACGGCATGCTCGGCTTCGGCCACAACCACCCGGCCATCGATGCCGCGCTGGCCCGCGGGCAGGTGATGGCGAACGTGATGACACCGAGCGTGTCGCAACTGCGCCTGACCCAGGCGCTGAACCGGGAGCTGGGCCGCAACCGCGGCAGCAATCCCTACGTCAGCTACCTGTGCCTGAACTCCGGCTCCGAGTCGGTCGGCCTGGCCTGCCGCATCGCCGACGTCAACGCCAAGCTGATGACCGACGCCGGCGGCCGCTACGCCGGGCGCACGATCAAGCGCTTGGCGGTGAAGGGCGCGTTCCACGGCCGCACCGACAAGCCGGCGCTGTATTCCGATTCC
Source organism: Dyella agri (assembly GCF_044904705.1). Classification (NCBI taxonomy): domain Bacteria; kingdom Pseudomonadati; phylum Pseudomonadota; class Gammaproteobacteria; order Lysobacterales; family Rhodanobacteraceae; genus Dyella; species Dyella agri. The sequence continues at coordinate 164,974 of NZ_JADIKL010000004.1, read as the reverse complement.
TCGCGCAAGACCTACCAGCAATACCTCGCCAGCTACCGCCACGAGGACAGCGTGCTGGTGGTCGAGCCCTATAACGTGGCCCAGCTGGAAGCCGCGTTCGCCGACGCCGACAAGCACGGCTGGTTCATCGAGGCGATGTTCCTGGAGCCGGTGATGGGCGAAGGCGACCCTGGCCGCGCGGTGACGCCGGAGTTCTACGCGGCCGCCCGTCGGCTCACCGAGTCGCACGGCAGCCTGCTGCTGATCGACTCGATCCAGGCCGGCCTGCGTGCGCACGGCGTGCTCTCGCTCACCGACTACCCCGGCTTCGAGAAGCTGCCCGCGCCGGACATGGAGACCTTCTCCAAGGCGCTCAACGCCGGCCAGTACCCGCTCTCGGTGCTGGCGGTGAGCGAACGCACCGCCGGCCTGTACCGCAAGGGCATCTACGGCAACACCATGACCGCCAACCCGCGTGCGCTGGACGTGGCGCTGGCCACGCTTGGCGAGCTGACCGATGCGGTGCGCGCCAACATCCGTGCCCGCGGCAAAGAGTTCGTGGACAAGCTCAACACGCTGAAAGACGAGCTGGGCGGTCTGATCACCAAGGTGCAGGGCACCGGCCTGCTGTTCTCCTGCGAGCTGGCCCCGCAATTCAAGTGCTACGGCGCCGGTTCGATCGAGGAATACCTGCGCGAACGCGGCATCGGCGTGATCCACGGTGGCGTCAATTCGCTGCGCTTCACCCCACACTTCAACGTCACCAGCGCCGAAGTGGACCTGGTGGTGTCGCATGTGCGCCACGCCCTGCTTGAAGGCCCGCGCAAGAGCGAAAGCAAGGCCGCCTGAGCCAGTCCGCCCCTCCTGTCGTAGCCGGGTTTTCGCTACGGCAGGATGCCCGGGGCCCGTCGCCGACATCGGTGCGGGCCGCGGGCCTACAGGTCCGACGCATCGTTCAGCGACGATGCTCCCTCCACGGCTATAGACTGCCCTCGCCGGCACCCGCCGGTCACCTAGGGAGGTCACATCATGTCCGTGTCGATCCGTGTGCTTGCTGTCAGTGCCGCCATGGCGCTCGCCGGTGCCGCTTTCGCAGCCACCGCCGCGCCCGTCGCGCCGCAAGCCGCCATGACCGCAGCCCCGGCTGCCAAGAAGCCGCTCACCGCGCAGCAGCAGCGCATGACGGACTGCAACAAGGAAGCCACCGGCAAGAAGGGCGCCGAGCGCAAGACCTTCATGAGCTCCTGCCTGAAGGGCGAGAGCACCGCTGCCGCACCGGCGGCCAAGGCCACGCAGCAGGAAAAGATGAAGAGCTGCAACGCCGACGCGAAGACCAAGGCGCTCAAGGGTGCCGACCGCAAAACCTTCATGAGCACCTGTCTGAAGGGCGACGCTGCCGCCGCTCCGGCCGGCTGAGCCATCGCCCCGCCTAGGCGTCGATGCGCTGACGCCCCCGCCCCTGTCCGACGGCAACGCCGGGCAGGGGCGTTTCGTTTGCGGCGGGTGTTTTATGCTCGGCTTCTTCGCGCAACCCGCAGCCGGAGTCCCATCGCATGAAGCTGGTCGAAGTCCGCCACCCCTTGATCCGCCACAAGCTGGGCCTGATGCGCCGCGCCGGCATCAGCACCAAGGAGTTCCGCGAACTGGCAGGCGAGGTCGCCGCCCTGCTCACCTACGAGGCCACCAAAGATCTGCAGACCGTCGAGGAGCACATCGAGGGCTGGGCCGGCCCGCTCGTCGTGCAGCGGATCAAAGGGGCGAAGATCACCATCGTGCCTATCCTGCGCGCCGGCCTCGGCATGCTGCCCGGGGTGCTGGACATGATCCCCGCGGCCAAGGTCAGCGTGGTCGGCCTGCAACGCGACGAGCAAACGCTGAAGCCGATCGCCTACTACGAAAAGCTCACCGGCCGCATGGACGAGCGCATCGCCCTGATCGTCGACCCTATGCTGGCCACCGCCGGCACCCTGGTCGCCACCGTGGATATGCTGAAGGCCGCCGGCTGCAAGCACATCAAGGGACTGTTCCTGGTTGCCGCCCCGGAAGGGTTGCGGCGCATCGAAGCGGCGCATCCGGACATCGAGATCTATACCGCCGCGATCGACGAGCGGCTCAACGAGCACGGCTACATCCTGCCCGGCCTGGGCGACGCCGGCGACAAGATCTTCGGCACCAAACAGTTTCCCGTCAGCTGAGTCATCGGGGCATGGCCGGTCGCAAGCCACCGGCACGGGATGCCTGAAACCGGTTCACGATCCCCGCAGGGCTCGCGCAGCTCTGCCGCCGTCGCCGCGTGAGGATCGTCGGCAAGCGCCTGCCCTTGCGCGTTCCGCGAAAGCGCAACACGGCAGTCACGGAACCGACATCTCGCCACGTCATCTTCCACGCGCCCTTCCAGCCCACTGGAAGGAATATAACAATTTGATTTCAAAGAAAATTTATTCGCCACTTCGCTAAAGTTGCGACGCGATGGGCCGACAGCTCCTGCAGATCCCCACGCGCACACTCCCCATGCTCAAACGACCGAAGTGGATTGCCGCCCCGAGCTTGCGCCAGCACCTGTTGCTGCGCCTGTTCATCGTCCTTGGCCTGCTCGCGGTGACCAGCGTTGCCGGCCTGCTGCAATTGCGGCAGGCCGATCGCCGCATCCAGGGACTGGTGCAAGGCTCGCTCAGCCCGGTCGCCGACGTCGGCCGGGTGCAGAACGACTACAACAGCAGTCTGCAGACACTGGTTCACGCGGTGCTGTCGCAACTGCCTTCCGCCGTGGACGAGGCGCACACACGCATCCATGCCGACCGCGTGGATGCCATGCGGCACTGGAAACCGCTGCTGTCCAGCGAACTGGCGCAGGCACAGGCGCAGACCCTGAAGCTGGCCGCGATCCATCGCGACGACGCCGACCGCACCATCGACGAAACACTGGCCCTGCTCGACGCAGGCCAGTTCCAGCTGGCCGCGCTCAAGCTCGGCACGGAAGTGCAACCCGCCTACCAGCCGCTGCAAAGCGACTTCGCCAACCTGTTCCTCGCCGCGCTGGACCAGGGCAGCGCGCAAGCGCAGAGCCAGCGCCAGGCCAACCGCGAGGGCATGGGGCTGTTGCTCGTCCTGCTGGCCGCGGCGCTGCTCTCCGCCATCGTGCTGGATGGTGCGCTGATGCGCAGCCTGCTGCGGCGCCTGCGGCAAGCCACCCAGGTCGCCGAGCGCATCGCCGCAGGACGCCTGGGCGAACCGGTCGATCCGGGTCGCGACGACGAGCTGGGGCGGCTGCTGCGTGCGCTCGCCTCGATGGACCGGCAGCTCGCGCGCGTGCTGACCCTGGTACGCAGCAGCGCCTGCTCGGTGGAGCAGCGCGCGCACCATCTGGCACGCGACAACCAGGCGCTCAGCGCCCGCACCCAGACGCAGGCCGCCGGCCTCGAACAGACCTCGGCGTCGATGGAGCACATGGCCGCCACCGTCGGGCAAGGCGTCAGCCACGCCGACGGCGCCGCCCAGGCGGCGCGCGACGCGCTGGGTCATGCGGAACAAGGCCGCCACGTCGCGGACGAGGCACTCGCTTCCATGCATGCGATCCAGCAGGCCAGCCGCGACATCGCGGAGATCGTCGACCTGGTCGACAGCATCGCCTTCCAGACCAACCTGCTTTCGCTCAACGCCGCCATCGAGGCGGCCCATGCCGGCGAACGCGGACGCGGCTTCGCCGTGGTCGCGGGCGAGGTGCGCCAGCTGGCACGCCGCTGCGTGGAGGCCGGCCAGGACATCCGCCGGCTGGTCGCCGGCAGTACCGAGGCGGTGGAACTGGCGCGCCACAAAGTGGCGCAGTCGGGCGCCGCGCTGGACGGCATCGTGCAGAGCGTGGCGCGCGTCTCCGCGCTGATGGCCCGGATCTCCGACGCCGGCCGGGAACAAGCCGGCGGCATCGGCCAGATCAATCGCGCCGTGGCCGAGATGGACCGCATCACCCAGGCCAACGCCGGCCTGGTGGACGACATCAATGCCACCGGCCAGGCGCTCGCCGGCGATGCCGGGGCACTGATCCGCCAGGTGGATTTCTTCCGCCTTCCCGCCGAATCGCCGGTGCCTCATGGACCGGAAGCGGATGCCCGGCCCTCGCCCGCAGCGATGCTCCCTTCCCTGGTCGCTCGCGCGGCCTGAAAGCCAAGGCATGCCCATCCTCCCCGCACGCCACCGCAGCCCCCACACCATGCTCGAGCGCGCACTCGCTGCAGGAAGCCTCCATGCGGTCTTCCAGCCCGTGGTGCGCCTGGACACGCTGGAAGTGGTCGCGCACGAGGGGCTCAGCCGCTGCGCCTTCATGCCCGGCAACGTCTCCATCCTCGATCTGCTCGACCTCGCCCGCATGGAGGGCCGACTGGTCGACATGGAGCTGCACGCCGCACGCACGATCTGCGCCGCCTTCGCCGCGCAGGGCGGCACCGGCCGGCTGCTGCTGAATCTCAGCGCCCGCGCCATCCTCAACGACAGCTTGCGCCCGGACGAAGTGCTGGCCGCATTGCGCACCAGCGGTCTGGATCCGGCCCGCGTCACCATCGAGATCACCGAACGCGACGTGGTGGAGCGCCCTGCCCTGCTTGCCCACGCGCTGGGTTACCTGCGTGCGCATGGCGTCCGCATCGCTCTCGACGATTTCGGCAACGGCCACTCCAATTTCGAGATGTGGAACGAGATCCACCCCGACGTGGTGAAGATCGACCGCTACCTCGTGCACGGGCTGTCGCGCAGCGCCGGCCGACTGGCGATCGTGCGATCACTGTGCCAGGTGGCCGAGGCGCTGGGGGCCGACCTCGTCGGCGAGGGTGTGGAAGACCCTGCCGACCTGCGCGTGCTGCGCGATCTCGGCATCCCCTACGCGCAGGGTTTCCTGATCGGACGTCCGGCGCCAGCCCTCGTCGCGGCGGCCCGCGCCGAGGCCAGGCATGTACCAGGCGGGCCGGCTGTGCCGGTGCTGCCGCGCCCGCGCGGCCCGATCACCCAGCGCCCCACCCAGGTCAGCCATCTGCTGATCGAGGCGCCGATGGTGGATCCGCACCAGACCAACGAGGAGGTGATGGCCTTGTTCGGCCGCCACTCCGAACTGCACGCCGTGGCGGTGGTCCGGAACGGCAGGCCGATCGGCCTGGTGAATCGCCGGCTGGTGAACGAACGCATGGCGCAACCGTTCGCCCGCGAACTGCTGGCGCGCAAGCCATGCACCGTGCTGATGAACGACGCGCCGCTGGTCTGCGACGAACAGCGCAGCCTGGAAAGCCTCGCCGACGTGCTACGCGGCGAGGACCAACGCTACCTGGCCGACGGTTTCATCGTGACCCGCCACGGCCATTACCTCGGGCTGGGCACCGGCGAGGCGCTGGTGCGGCGCGTAAGCGAGTTGCGCATCGAGGCAGCGCGCCACGCCAACCCGCTGACCTTCCAGCCCGGCAACATTCCCACCACCGAACACCTGGAGCGCCTGCTTGATGGCGGCGAGCGCTTTGCGGTGGCGCACGTCGATCTCACCGACTTCAAGCCCTTCAACGACCACTACGGCTATTCGCGCGGCGACGAGATGATCCGGCTGCTGTCGGGCCTGCTGAACGAGCACGTCGACCCGGCGCTCGACTTCGTCGGCCACATCGGCGGCGACGATTTCGTGGTGCTGTTCCAGAGCACGGACTGGGAGACGCGTTGCTGGCGCATCGTCGAGGCCTTCAACGCGCGCGCGCCGCAGCTGTTCGATGCCGACGACCTGGCGCGCGGCGGCCTGCGCGGCAAGGACCGCCGCGGCGAGCCGCAATGCTTCCCATGCACCACCGTGGTGATGGGCGTGGTCGAGCTGATGCCGCCCCTGCCGCAACGCGCCGCGTCGATCGCGATGCTGGCGGCGCGCGCAAAGCGCCAGGCCAAGCGCGCCGGCACCAGCCTGCACGTGTCCTCCCGCGCGGGCACGGCGGCCGCGCCGTAAAGCCGGGCTCCGGCCATGGCCGGCCGTAGCCCAGCCCCGCGGCAGCGCCTCAGGCGCGGAAGCGGTCGGTCGCCTCGATGAGCTCGTGGATATTGCCCGGCTCGAACGCCGAGTGGCCGGCGTCCTGCACGATGCGCAGGTCGGCCTCCGGCCAGGCGCGGTGCAGATCCCACGCGCTGCGGATCGGGCAGACCACGTCGTAACGGCCTTGCACGATCACCGCCGGAATCCTGCGGATGCGGTCCACGTTGCGCAGCAGCTGGTCGTCATGCGCGAAGAAACCGCCGTTGACGAAGTAGTGGCATTCGATGCGCGCGAAGGCCAGCGCGAAGGCATCCTCGTCGTGCGAGCCGATGCTGGCCGGGTCCTGGAACAGGTAGCTGGTGGCGCCTTCCCACACCGACCACGCGCGCGCCGCGGCAAGCCGGGTGGCCGGGTCGTCGCTGGTGAGGCGGCGATGGTAGGCGCTCATCAGATCGCCGCGCTCGACCTCGGGGATCGCCGCCAGATAGGTCTCCCACGCATCCGGGTACAGCGCGTCGCAACCCTTCTGGTAGAACCACTCCAGTTCCCAGCGGCGCAGCATGAAGATGCCGCGCAGTACCAGCTCGGTGACCTTGTCCGGGTGCGTCTGTGCATACGACAGCGCCAACGTGGAGCCCCACGAGCCGCCGAACACCTGCCAGCGATCGATGCCTAGATGCTCGCGCACGCGCTCGATGTCAGCCACCAGGTCCCAGGTGGTGTTCTCGCGCAACTCCGCATGCGGTGTGGACTGGCCGCAGCCGCGCTGGTCGAACAACACGATGCGATACACCGCCGGATCGAAGAAGCGCCGGCATTTCGGATTGGTGCCGCCGCCCGGCCCGCCGTGCAGGAACACCACCGGCTTGCCGTCCGGGTTGCCGCACTGCTCGTAGTACAGCGTGTGCAACTCCGAGACCTTGAGCATGCCCCGATCGTACGGCTCGATCTCGGGGTACAGCGTGCGGCGTTCCTGGCTCATCGGACTTACTCGGCGGCATCGGGGGCCGCCAAGGCTAGCACGGCGGCCAGGCACACCCTCCCGGCCATACGCCCCCTTCCGGCGTCTCGCCGAAGGTGCTGCCGGCAGGGCATGAACACATGCCAACACTTCATTTCGTTCGCGCCGGTCCGGTTGCTCGAATGGCATTCCCCTTCCGGATACCCCGCTGCGCACGCGCCCATCCATGACGCCACGCTCCGCATTCGCCTACCTAACCACCTTGATGCTCGCTGCCGCGGCACCCGCCATCCACGCGGCCGACGACCGCGACGCCCCGAGCGACCTGCCGACGCACTTCGCACTCGGCCAGGACACCGTCGCCGGCGTCACGGCGCTCTACCAGTTCGACGTGAACCGCTACGCGCAGGATCGCGGCCGCTTCGACGACGCGGCGACCAACCGCCGCAAATACCTCGGCCTGTACCTGCGCCACCCCGGCCTGTACGACGCGATCGTGCAATACGATTTCCAGGCGAAGCAATGGAGCGACACCTACATCCGCGTGCGCAGCCAGGGTTTGCTCGGCGCGGACGTCGGGCTGTTCCGCTTCGGCTACAGCAAGACGCCGGTAGGTTTCGAGGGAGCGACCTCGGCGGCCGCGACGACGTTCATCGAAACCGCACTGCCGACCCAGGCCGTCTGGGAGGGGCGGCGCAGCGGACTGGACTGGGCCTTCCTGCGCCCCACCTATCTCGTCAACGTGGGCTACTACTTCGTGCCGGAGGATCTGGACGGCAACAACCCCGGGCGCAGCGTGGCCGCCCGCTTTGCATGGGTACCGATCCAGCGCGATGGCCATGTGCTGCACCTGGGCATTTCGGCATCGCGCGAAACCCCCGAATGGCACGCCGGCCAACCACCGTCAGCGCGGTTCCGGGCGCGGCCCGAGGATGGCCTTTCGCCCGTCATGCTCGTCGATTCGGGCACGCTGCCCCATACCGATCGTATCGATCGGCGCGGCCTGGAGGCGCTCTGGATCGACGGCCCATGGTCGGTCCAGGGCGAATACCTCCAGGCCACCGCCCAGCGTGGCGACGGACTACCGGACTACAAGGTCCACGGTTATTACGCCTACGCCACCTGGACACTGACCGGCGAGTCGCGCGTCTATGCCGACGGCAGTGTCTCGGAACGCCGCTACCGCAGCGCCGACCGCTCGGCGATCCATCCCGCCGGCCACGCCTGGGGCGCACTGGAGATCGCGCTGCGCTACAGCCAGCTCGACATGGACGACACGCGCCCCGCGGGAGGCCGCGAGCACGACTGGACGCTGGGCGCCAACTGGTACCTGGGCACGCACCTGAAGTTCCAGGCCAACGAAGTCTGGGCCGCGAGCACGCGCCAGGAACGGCAAGCCGGTCCGCACATCACCGAACTACGTGCCCAGCTCAGTTTCTGAATCGCCGGCGACGCCGGCTCAGGCCGGCTCGAACAGCTTGCCGGGGTTGAGGATGCCGTTGGGGTCGAACACCTGGCGCACGCCGCGCATCAGCGCGATCTCGGCCGCGCCGCGCGTGCTGTCGAGGTAAGGCCGCTTGACCAGGCCGATGCCGTGCTCGGCGGAGATGCTGCCGCCATGTTCCTTCAGCGTGGCGGCCAGCAGTTTTGTCACATGTTCGCACTGCGCGATGAAGTCCGCGTCGGCCATGCCGACAGGTTTGAGCACATTGATGTGCAGGTTGCCATCGCCAATGTGGCCGAACCACACCACTTCGAACTGCGGGTACTCGCGCGCCAGCAGTGCCTGCATCGCATGCAGGAAAGCCGGCACGGCGCCGATGCGCACCGACACGTCGTTCTTGTACGGCTTGTGCGGCGCCAGGCTTTCGGTGATGCCCTCGCGCAACCGCCACAGCGCGGCGGCCTGGGCTTCGCTCTGCGCGATCGTGCCGTCGACGATCCAGCCCTGCTCCATGCCTTCGCTCAGCACCGCCAGCGCGGCATCCTGCGCGGCTTCGTCCGGCGCATCGAACTCGGTGACCACGTAATACGGATGCTCGCCGTCCAGCGCGCGCTGCGCACCATGCGCGAGCACATGCTTCAACGCCACATCGGTGAAAAATTCGAAAGCCTGCAACGCCAGCTTCGCGCGGAACAGGCCGAACACCGCCAGCACTGCATCCATGCCCGGCAACGCCAGCAGCATGGTCTGCGCCGGCGGCGGCGGGTCGGTGAGCCTGAGCGTGGCTTCCACCACGATGCCCAGGGTGCCTTCCGAGCCGATCATCAGCTGGCGGAAGTCGTAGCCGCTGGAGTTCTTCACCAGCGCGCGGTTGAGGTCGAGCAGCTCGCCATTGCCGGCCACCACCTTGAGTCCGGCGATCCATTCGCGGGTGTTGCCGTAGCGGATCACCCGGATGCCGCCGGCATTGGTGGCGATATTGCCGCCGATGGAGCAGGAGCCGCGCGCGGCGAAATCCACCGGGTAGACCAGGCCGTGCTCGCGCGCCGCCCCGTGCACCGCTTCCAGCGGCATGCCCGGCTGCACGGTGAGCGTGCGATCCGCGGCATCGAAGCCCAGCACGCGGTTCATCCGCTCCAGGCTGAGCACCAGCTCACCGTGCGCCGCCACTGCGCCGCCGGAAAGCCCGGTGCGGCCGCCCGAAGGCACGATGGCCACATGGTGTTCGTTGGCCCAGCACACGATGCTCTGCACTTCCTCCACCGTGGCCGGCAGCGCGATCGCCAGCGGCGCCGGCGCCCAGCGGCGGGTCCAGTCGCGGCCGTAGTGCTCCAGGTCGCCCTGCCCGGTGAGCAGGCGCAGGCCGGGCAGGCGGTGGGCGAGGTCGTCCAGGGCGGCGCTCATGTGCTCTCCGGTGGGTCAGTCTTGCGATGCGTTCGGACGTCCAAACACAGCGTGCTGCGTTGCCGCAATTCTGGCATAGTAGCAGTTCATTCCGCGCCGGAGCCGCCATGAAGACCTCGTACCCACGGCAAGACATCAAGGTACTGCTGCTGGAGGGCGTGAGTCGTACCGCGGTGGAGGTCTTCGAGCGCGCCGGCTACAGCAATATCGAATACCACGAGAAGTCGCTGCCCGAGGCGCAGTTGCTGGAACGCATTGCCGACGCCCATATCGTGGGCCTGCGCTCGCGCACCCAGCTCAGCGCCGAGGCGCTGCGCCACGCCAAGCGGCTGATCGCGGCGGGCTGTTTCTGCATCGGCACCAACCAGGTCGACCTGCCCGAGGCCGAGCGGCTGGGCATCCCGGTGTTCAACGCGCCCTACTCCAACACCCGCAGCGTGGCCGAGCTGGTGATCGCCGAGGCGATCATGCTGCTGCGCGGCATCCCGCAGCGGAACGCACAATGCCACCGCGGCGGCTGGAGCAAGTCCGCCGCGGGCAGTTACGAGGCCCGCGGCAAGGTGCTCGGCGTGATCGGCTACGGCCACATCGGCACCCAGGTCGGCGTGCTGGCCGAGGGCCTGGGCATGCGGGTGATCTTCCACGACGTGGAAACCAAGCTGTCGCTGGGCAACGCCCAGGCCGCGGCCGGCCTCCACGACCTGCTGCAACGCGCCGACGTGGTGACCTTGCACGTGCCGGAAACGCCGGCCACCAAGTTGATGTTCGGCGCACCGGAAATCGCCGCGATGCGCCGCGGCGCGGTGCTGATCAATGCCTCGCGCGGCAGCGTGGTCGACATCGATGCGCTGGCGGCGGCGCTGCGCGAAGGCCAGCTGGCAGGTGCCGCGGTGGACGTGTTCCCGGTCGAACCCAAGGGCAACGACGATCCGTTCGTGTCGCCGCTGGTGGGCCTGGACAACGTGATCCTCACCCCGCACATCGGCGGCAGCACGCTGGAAGCGCAGGACAACATCGGCATCGAAGTGGCCAGCAAGCTGGTGCGCTACAGCGACAACGGCTCCACCTTGTCGGCGGTGAACTTCCCCGAGGTATCGCTGCCCGAGCATCCGCGCAGCCGCCGCCTGCTGCACATCCACAAGAACGTGCCCGGCGTGTTGTCGCGCATCAACGAACTGTTCTCCGCGGGCAACATCAACATCGACGCACAGTTCCTGCAGACCGACGCGGAAGTGGGCTACGTAGTGATCGACGTGGCGGCCGACGAGGCACAGGCCAATGCCTTGAAGGACAAGCTGATAGCCATTCCGGGGACCTTGCGCACCCGGGTGCTGTACTGACCCAGGCAGCACCGGGCCACTCCTTCATCGGAACAGGGTTCAAGCCGTTGCCATGGGATGCCGATATCCAGGCATTCCATCCAGCCTCGGTATACCCATGACGTTCCGGTTACGTGATTTGCGCATCGCCCTGCGACTCGGCCTGCTCGGCTTCATCATGCTGCTGGCCACGGCCGCGATCGGCTTTGGCGGCTGGCAGGGCCTGAAACGCACCCACGAACTGCAGATCCGCACCACCCGCACCGCCGCCGCTTTCGCCGCCGCCGTGGATACCGCGCGCGTGGCCCAGGTCGACTTCAAGAAGCAGGTGCAAAACTGGAAGGACACCTTGCTGCGTGGCGCGGCCCCCGCGGCGTTCAAGAAGTACCACGACGAGTTCATCGACCGCAGCCATGCGGTGGATCAGGATCTCGCCTCCCTCAAGCAGCAGATGGCTGCGCTCGGGCTGGACACTCGCGGCGTCGACGCCGCGCTGTCCACCCACGCCGAACTGCAGAAGCGCTACGACGATGCACTGCTGAAGTACGACGGCAGCAAGCCGGAAAGCGTGCACGCGGTAGACGCATCGGTCGCAGGCATGGATCGCCCGCCGACCGACGCCATCGACGCCCTGGTGGCGGGCATGAAGGGCCGGGCCGCCGCCGCGGGCCGCAGCATCGACGCGGAGAGCGAGAATGCCTACCGCGGCGCCTGGCACCTGCTGGCGGCGGTTGTGCTTTGCGCGCTGATTGCATGCACGCTGCTGATCTGGCTGCTGGCATACAGCATCACCATGCCGATCCATCGGGCGGTAAGGGTGGCCGAGGCCGTGGCCGATGGCGATCTGCGCACGTACATCGAGGCCGCCAGCCGGGACGAGACCGGCCAGTTGCTGGCCGCCCTGGACCGCATGAACCGCCGCTTGCTCCAGGTCGTCGGCACGATCCGCAACGGCTCCCACGAGATCTCCTCCTCCACGCGCCAGATCGCCAGCGGCAACCAGGACCTTTCAGCGCGCACCAGCGAACAGGCCGCGGCGTTGGAGGAAACCACGGCGTCGATGCAGGAGTTCACCGAAAGCGTCAACGCGAACGCCATGCGCGCGCAGCAAGCCGCCCAGCTGGCCGCCGGCGCTTCCGCCGTTGCCCGCGAGAGCGGCATCGCCATGGGTGAAGCGGTCGAAGCGATGGGTCGCGTCCAGGATGTCTCCGACCGAATCAACGACATCACCGAGACCATGGCGCGGATCGCAACGCAGACCCACATACTGGCACTCAACGCAGCGGTCGAAGCAGCCCACGCGGGCGAGGCCGGCAAGGGATTCAGCGTGGTGGCATCCGAGGTCCAGTCCTTGGCACGCAGCTCGCGCGCCGCATCCGACCAGATCCGGGCATTGATCGAGGAGTCGGTATCCATCATCAACGGCAGCACACAGAGGATCGGCCACGCCGAGGCGATGGTCGGCAAGCTGCTCGGGAGCGTTGACAAGGTCGTCGACACCATCGGCTCGATTGCCCTGCAGAGTCAGGAGCAGGCGGCCGGCATCCGGCAAGTCAACCGCGCCATGGGCCAGATGGACGAGGTCACGCAGAGCAACGCGGCCCTGGTAGAAGAAGCTGCCGCCGCAGCCGAGGCCGTGCAGTTGCGTGCCGGGTCGCTGGTGCGGAGCGTGGCCTTTTTCAAAGTGGCCGAAGACGAGGCGGTTGCGGAGGCCGCCTGAGCCAGTAGCTACCGCATCGACATAGCGGTCGCTCACCCAAAAACCTGCCCACCGCCTCCCTCATGGCCTGAGCCAGGAGGCTTTGGGCAGGCTTTATGCGCGCCGGAATCGGGCCGCCACGCCCCGGCCCTCGCGCCGCCATAAATGCATGCGACACTCCTGCCTAGACTCAGGGAGGGTTCTATGGCGCGTCTGTCGATCGGCCATTGCGTACGCAATGGCATGGGAGGGATCGGTGTGCTGCTCATGGTCGGCCTGTTGGCCGCATGCGGGCACCATCAGGAAGGGGGCAAGCCGGCGCTACAGGGGGCGCCCGCCGCGAGTGCTTCCATCCATTCCGCGAAAGCACAACCCTTTGCGTTGCTCTCGGCCAGCCCGCAGTCGACCGGCTCGGGTACCGCCATAGCGCTGCATTTCAGCGCTGCCCTGGCTTCCGCGCAGTCTTTCGACCAGCAGATCGCGGTGACCGGCCCGAACGGCGAGGTCGTCAATGGCAGCTGGTCCCTGCAGGACGACAGCAAGACACTGAGCTTCCCGTTCGTGTCGCCGAACCAGCATTACGCCGTGCTCCTGCACGCCGGCCTGCTGGCGGCCGACGGGAGCACGCTGGGACATGAGATCAAGCGCGACGTCTATTCCGGCAACCTGCAGGCCGCCGTGGGCTTCGCCTCGACGGGCAGCGTGCTGCCGGCACGCGGTTCGCGCGGCCTGCCGCTGGTGTCGGTCAACGTGCACGACGCCGACATCGAGTTTTTCCGCGTCCACGACGATGCGCTGTCGGATCTGTTCTGCGCCTACCCCGCCAACAAGCACCGGGGCGACTACGAGCTCGACCACCAGATCAACTCGTGGGACCGCTGCGAGCACGGCGACCGCGTACGCCGGCCGATCACCGACATGGGCGACTCGGTCTACGCCAACCACTACACCTTGGGCGGTGACGAAAACGCGCGCACCATCACCTACATTCCGGTACAGGACATTCCGCAGCTTGCCCAGCCGGGTGTGTACATGGCGGTGCTCAAGAAGGGCGGCACGTTCTCGAACGGCTATGACACCGCCATCTTCTTCGTCAGCGACCTGGGCTTGCATCTTCGCGTCTACCGCAACAATGCGCTGCTCCACGTCGCATCCCTGGAGGATGGTTCGCCGATCAGCGGCGTCGACGTGGAAATCGACGATCCCAGTGGCAGCGCCAAGCTGAAAGCCACCACCGACGGCGATGGCAACGCCCTGATCGCGTACAAGGTGGATCCGTCGGACGTGCTGATCGCCCGGCACGGCAAGGACGTCTCGGTGTTGCCGTTCAACCGTCCCGCGCTGGACGTCTCCAATTTCGATATCACCGGCCGTCCCCAGCGGCCGTTTGAAGTGTTCGCCTGGTCCGGACGCGACCTGTACCGTCCCGGCGAGACGCTGCGCGCATCGGCCCTGCTGCGGGACTACGACGGCAACCCGATGAAGCCGCAGGCGCTGTTCGTACGGCTCAAGCAACCGGATGGACGCAGCCTGGTCGACACCCGGCTGGATCCCCACGACCTCAATTACTTCGAGCTCAGCCAGGTCATTCCCGAAGACGCGCCCACCGGTCTCTGGCAGCTCGAATTCCGGCTGGACCCGGGCAGCAAAGAGGCCGTGCAGGCGTTTCCCTTTCATGTCGAGGAATTCCTGCCCGAGCGCCTGAAGGTGGACCTGTCCAGCCCGCAGGCACGGCTGGCCCCCAGCGAGCCGCTCCAACTGGTGGTGAACTCCAGCTACCTCTACGGCGCCCCTGCCGACAGCAATCGCTTCACCGCCAAGTTGCTGGTGAAGCCCGAGGTGCATCCGCTGGCGAACCTGCCCGATACCTTCTTCGGCAATCCGCTGGTCGACCTGCCCAAGAGCGCCAACGATGTGGTGGACGCCAAGCTCGATGCGAAGGGCCATCTCGAACAGGACATCGCCCTGCCCGACGATGTGAAGCCCGTGGCACCACTGACCGTGACGCTGTCGGGCAGTGTGTTCGAAACCGGCGGTCGCGCGGTCACCCGCATCCTCAACCGGGTGTACTGGCCGACTGCCGAGCTGGTAGGCGTACGCCCGTTGTTCGATCCGACCCAGGGCGCGGAAAGTGAGGGCCGGGCGTCCTTCGAGATCCTGCGCGCGAATGCGGACGGCAAGCTGGTGGCGGGTTCGCACCTGAAAGTCCGGCTGCAGCGCGAGATCCGCGATTTCTACTGGCTGTACGAGCACGGAGACGACTGGAAGTCCAACGCCAACGTGCAACTGCAGGAGATCGAAGAAAAGGACGTCGATGTCGCCGCAGGCCAGCGCGCGCAGGTCGATTTCCCGGTGGAATGGGGCGGCTATCGGCTGGAGGTCTACGACCCGGCCACCCGGCTGACCACGGTCTATCCGTTCTTCGCCGGCTACAGCTGGGACGACGAGAACATCGGCAAAGAGGCACGGCCGGACAAGGTGAAGCTGGCCCTGGACAAGGCGCGCTACCGCGCCGGCGACACTATGAAAGTCACTGTCACGCCGCCGCACGACGGCCCCGGTGTGCTGCTGGTGGAGTCGGACCACCTGCTGTACACGCGCGACATCAACGCCACCGCCGGAGCCACGTTCGATATCCCGGTCACCAAGGACTGGGAGCGCCACAACGTTTATGTCGTTGCGCTGGTATTCCGCGGCGGCAAAGCCACCGAGCACACCACACCGGCGCGCGCGATGGGCGTCGAGCACGTCACGATGGATCGCAATGACCGGCGCATTCCGCTCAAGCTCGAAGCGCCGGCGATGATGCGCCCTGGCAATCCGCTTGAGGTCACGGCGCAGGCGCAAGGCCTCGCCGGGCAGCACGCTTATGTCACGCTTTCGGCGGTCGACCAGGGTGTGCTCAACATCACCAACTACCCGGTGCCGGATGCATGGGCCTGGATGTTCGCCAAGCGCGCGCTCGGTGTCGACGCCTACGATCTGTACAGCCGCGTGATCGAAGCGATGGACGGCGCCACCGCCAAGCTGCGCTACGGCGGCGACATGGGCGGCAAGGGCCTGCCGCATGCGGCCCGCCTGAATCCGAAGGTGCGGATCGTGGATCTGTTCGCCGGCCCGGTCGCCTTCGATGCCCACGGCAAGGCCACGCTGCACGTCCAGGTACCGGACTTCAACGGCAGCCTGCGTCTCGCCGCGCTGGCCTACACCGACCGACGCTTCGGCAACGCCGACGGCAACGTGACGGTGCGTGCGCCGCTGGTGGTCGAACCCAGCACGCCACGCGTGATGGCCGCCGGCGACAAGGCGGAAATCAGCATGGACGTGAAGAACCTGTCCGGCAAAGACGGCGTGGCCAAGGTCAGCGTGAAAGCAAGCGACCTGATCAAGGTGGACAACGCCACCCGCGACGTACCGCTGAAGGATGGCGCCAGCACGACGCTGCTGATGCCGGTGACCGCCAAGGGCGGCGCGGGTGTGGCGACGCTCGACATCCATGCCAAGCTCAACGACTACCAGGTCGACCGGCACTTCGAGTTCGCCGTGCGCCCAGCCTGGCCGGAACAGGTCCGCACCACGCCCATGGCCATCGAGGACGGCAAGCCCGCGCGCCTGGACGGCTCGCTGGCCGGTCTGATCCCGGCGACGGTGCGCACCCAGCTCACCCTCAGCACGCTGCCGCCGCTGCCTTACAACAGCGCCCTGCGCCATCTGCTGGACTATCCCTACGGCTGCATCGAGCAGACCACCAGCAAGGGCTACGCAGCGCTGTACATGGATGACAAGACGGCCAAGGCGCTCGGCGTGATGGGCCTGGGCGATGTGCAGCGCCGGGAGGCGGTGGAAAGCGCCCTCGCCCGCATCGCGTCGTTCCAGGCCAGCAACGGGCACTTCAGTTTCTGGGGTGGCAGCAGCCCGATCGAAACGTTCATGACGCCGTACGTGACCGACTTCATGCTCGATGCGCGCGATGCCGGTTTCGCGGTGCCGCAGGACGTGCTGCAGAAGGCGCTGCAGCGCCTCAGCGACGACCTGCTCGCCGGTGGCCACCCGTATTACGGCTACGAACACCACGACCACATGCGCATCGCGGACGAGGCCTATTCCGGCTTCGTGCTGGCGCGCGTCAACCGTGCGCCGCTGGGCACGCTGCGCGCGATCTTCGACAACGACCGCCAGAAACTGGTCGCGCCGTTGCCGCTGGTGCACCTGGGCATCGCACTGAAGCTGATGGGCGACAACGAGCGCGCGCAGAAGGCGATCGACGAAGCGTTCGCCTGGAACAAAGAACGTCCCTGGTACGTCGGCGACTACGGCTCGGACCTGCGCGACTTGGCCGTGATGGTGGCACTCACGCA
Source organism: Dyella agri (assembly GCF_044904705.1). Lineage (NCBI taxonomy): Bacteria > Pseudomonadati > Pseudomonadota > Gammaproteobacteria > Lysobacterales > Rhodanobacteraceae > Dyella > Dyella agri. Next base: position 147,821 of record NZ_JADIKL010000004.1, on the reverse strand, counting down.
CAGCTATGGCATGAACAAGCCCGCCTACGATGCCAAGCTCATCGACTGGGCGCGCAACGCCACGGTCGATGTGCGCGCCACTCAGGAGAAGATCCCCTACTACCACTGGTCGTGGTCCTACCTCAGCACACAGGAGCAGGTCGCCATCGCACGCGTGGCGCATGCGTTCGATGCGGGAAGCAACGCACCGCTCGCCGCGTCGCTGGATATCGGCGGCAAGGCCGAGCAGGTGCCGGCGGACAAGTTCATGTGGACCCGCAACCTGACGCCTGCCGAGCTTGCCAGCGGCGTCGCCATCCGGCCGGCCGGCAAGGCCACCGTGTTCGCAACGTTCGATGTCGCCGGCATCCCGTCGAAAGCACCCGCGGCCGACGCCAGCCAGGTCGACGTGCGCCGCAGCTACTTCGGCACGGACGGCAAGCCGTGGACCGGCGACACGCTCAAGGAAGGTGACAGCCTGATCGTCGAGTTGACCATCGAGGCGCGCATGGACATGCCTGACGCGATGGTTACCGACCTGCTGCCCGGCGGGTTGGAAGTGGAGAACCTCAACCTGGGCGGCGCGCAGCAATGGCAGGGCGTGGTGGTCGACGGGATCAACCTCGACCAGCACACCGGCGCCGCCGACATCGTGCACGAGGAATACCGCGACGATCGCTACGATGCGGCCTTGAAGCTGCAACGCGGGCAAGCGGCACATGTGTTCTACCTGGTGCGCGCGGTCACGCCAGGCACGTACACCGTCCCGCCGCCGCTGGTGGAGGATATGTACCGGCCGGCCGTGCGCGGCATCGGCGCCATCCCGCTCACCTCGATCAACGTCGTGGAACCCTGAGTCGACGGAGGGGCACGCGGCGTCACGCGTGCCCCTCCGGTCGATGAACCGCATGGACCTCGCACCACCTGCAACCGGCCGCCGAACCAGGCCCGCCTCTGCGCGGCTGCGCCGGTGGTTGCGCGTCGCGGCGATCGCCATGGCCGTGCTGCTTCTGCTGGCCGTACTGCTGGATCGCTTGTTCCCTCTCAGGCTGCCGGCGCCCGATACCGGCAGCACCGTGGTGTTGGCGCGCGACGGCACGCCGCTGCGCGCCTTTGCCGACAGCGACGGTGTCTGGCGCTATCCGACCACGGCGAGCAAAGTGTCGCCGCTTTACCTCTCTGCCCTGCTCACCTACGAGGACCGCTGGTTCTACCGGCTTCCGGGCGTCAATCCGTATGCGCTGGCGCGCGGCGCGTTCCTGTCGTTGCGCGGGGGGCGCATCGTGTCCGGCGGTTCGACGCTGACGATGCAGGTGGCGCGCATCATCATGCCGATGCCGCATACGGTCGCGGGCAAGGTGGTGCAGGTCTTTCGCGCGCTTCAACTCGAAGCCCACCTGAGCAAGGCGCAGATCCTCGACCTGTATCTCAACCACGCCCCCTTCGGCGGGCCGATCCAGGGCGTGGAGGCGGCATCGTGGGCGTACCTCGGCAAGCCGGCCGAAAGACTGTCGCATGCCGAGGCGGCCCTGCTGGCGGTGCTGCCGCAATCGCCAAGCCTGCTGCGCCCCGACCGGCACCCCGACGCAGCGCGGCGCGCACGCGACAAGGTGCTCAGGCGCATGCACGACGAAGGCCTGTGGAGCGCGGCCACGGTTCACGATGCGGAAATGGAACCGGTGGTCGCGCGTTCGCTGCGCGCCCCCCTGGCCGCCGCGTTGCTGGCCGAACGACTGCACCAGCAACAACCGAAATCCAGGCGCATCGTCACCACCATCGATGCGAACCTGCAGCGCGCAGTGGAAGACCGCGTCAGCAACTATCTCGCCCGCTTGCCGCCACGCACCTCTGCTGCCGTGCTGGTGGTCGAGAATACGTCGCTGGCGGCGCGCGTCTACGTGGGTACGGCCGAGTTCGGCAGCGTGCAACGGTTGGGGCACGTCGACATGGTGCGTGCGCCGCGCTCGCCCGGCTCCACGCTCAAACCCTTCCTGTACGGGCTCGCGCTCGACGACGGGCTGATCACCTCGCAAAGCCTGCTGATCGACGCGCCGCAGGACTTCGGGGGCTACAAGCCGGGCAACTTCGACGAAACCTTCAGTGGCCCGGTCAGCGCGGCCGAGGCCTTGCAGCGTTCGCTCAACGTGCCGGCCGTGGATGTACTCGACCATGTAGGCCCGAAGCGTTTCGTGGCGCGACTGGCGAATGGCGGCATCGACCTGCAACTGCCACAAGGCGCGCAACCGAACCTGTCCATCATCCTCGGCGGCGCCTCGACACGGCTGGAAGATCTGGTGGGCGCCTACACCGCGTTCGCCAACGGCGGCATCGCCGGCACGCCGCGTTACGTACCGGAACAACCCAGGCAGGCCCGTCGCCTGCTTTCACCCGGTGCGGCCTGGATCATCCGCGACATCCTGGCGACCAATCCGGCCGACGTCGACGGCGCGCCGATAGAAGGCACGATCAACCGGCATGGCGCCGTCGCATGGAAGACCGGCACGAGTTACGGCTACCGCGATGCCTGGGCCATCGGTGTCGCCGATGGCTGGACCGTCGGCGTGTGGATCGGCCGCCCCGACGGCACGCCATCCCCGGGCCAATACGGCGCGGTGACGTCGCTGCCGCTGATGTTCGACATCGTCGACATGCTGCCCGACAAGCATGCCTACGCCGCGCAGCCCGCAAGCGTGCGCAAGATGGATATCTGCTGGCCATTGGGTGGCGCCGTGTCCAGCACGCCGCCAGCCCTGTGCCGCCAGCGGCGCAGCGCATGGACACTCGATGGCGCATTGCCGCCGACCTTCGCCGAACGCGACCTCACGGCCTGGTCCGCCGGGCTGGCGAACTTGCGCGTCGACGCCGCCGGACACCGCCTGAGCGCCACCTGCCATGGCAAGGGCGAGCACACAGTGCAGATCGCACGCTGGCCTGCATTGGCCACCCCATGGCTAAGCACCGACGATGCCGCGCATGCCGCCTTGCCGCCGCTCGCTCCCGGCTGTGCCACGGATTCGCTCGATGTCGCCAGCCCGATCCGCATCGCCGGGCTCAGCGATGGCGCGCGCTTGCGGCAGGCGCCGAACAGCACCAAGCCACTGCACGTGACCCTGCAAGCGCTCGGCACCACGGGAGAAGTGCAATGGCTGCTCGACGGTCGCCTGCAGGGAAGCAGCCTCGGCAATGCCAATATGCACCTGGCATTGCCGCAAGCAGGCGATCACCGGGTCACCGCGTTGACCCGCAACGGCGCTTTTGCGCATCTTTCCGTACGCGTCGACAAGCCCTGAGGCTGCCCGACTTCGATCCGCCGGCGCTGCCGGAAGTGCTCAGCCGGACGAGGCGGCAACGACGCGACGCCCGGTTTTCCGCTTGACGGTCTTTGCCGGCTTCGCGGTTTCGACCGCCGCTTTTTTTGCTGCAGGCCCACGACGCGTACTTGCCTTTGCGCTCGCCTTCAGGGCGAGCCGTTGCTCGTCGCGCCGCTGCTCGCGGAATGCCGCCGCGTAGCTTTTCAACTCCGCCTTTGCCTTGTCGCCCATCCCCGGCACCTGGTCGATATGCGCCGCCATGTTCCGCAGCAGTTCGTAGTCGTGGTAGTCCCGATAAGGCTTCAGGTCGAGGTCGCCCGGCACTTTCTGCAAGCGTTCGTCGCCGATCGACTTCACGTACTTCTGCATGAAGCGATCGTAGGCCTTCCAGGTGACGCGCTGCGCGTTCACCGCGGCCTCCTCGGCACGGGTGGCGATCTGGTGCGCGTGCAGGTAATGCAGGCCAAGCTGGTCGATCAGGGTCTTCTCCACCTCTTCGTGCAGGATCAGGAAACGGTCCACTTCGACCGTGCGGCCGCGGAAGATGAAGCTCTTCGGCAGGTGGCGGTCGATGTAGATCGTCTTGCCGTCCTGGCTGTATCCGGCGAGGTAAGGGATGTCGTGTTCGCGGTCGAGCTTTTTCACACGGCGCAGGATCGCGTCCAGCGCGCGATCCATCATCAGTGCCGAGACGTACCAGTCGGGCGCCTTGAGCTTCTCGTGCGGCGCGTTCGGGTGGCAGCAGTTCGACGGCATGCGGCATCTCCTGGCGTGGGCGAGCCCGATGCCGCAGCCTAGCCGGCCCCCGCTGAAATTTCCTGCACCTTCTGCGGCGCAAGGCGAGTCCCGAACGAACATGCCGGGCGCCACCGCTGCGCCCGCGCGTCCACCCAGCGGCGCATCACCCCAATCGCCATCTGGCACCGCGTCGGCGGTGCAGGCTGCGCAGCCCGGTTGCATGAGGTACTTGCAACTATGTTTCTTTCGTTTATATTCGAAAACATCCGGTTTACTTTCTTTATTTCCAGAATCGATGGAAAACCGACGACGGAAAAAGAAAACGTAGGAAATCCGTGTGAATCACGAGGGGCACGAGCCAATGTTTCGCACTACCCGAGCCGCACGCTCCGGCATGGGGGCGATAGTTCTGATCCTGGTGTCACTGATCCTTCCTGCCGCTAGCGCCACCGGAAAGGCGCCAACCACGAGTCGCAAAGAAGCGCCCACCCCTCCGAACATCCTGTTCATCCTGGTTGACGATATGGGCTGGCATGACTGGAGTGGCGGCGGCAGTCGCTTCTATCGCACCCCCAACCTCGACGCGCTGGCCGCCGAAGGCATGGTCTTCGAGAACGCGTACGCCTCGGCTGCGGTGTGCTCGCCTTCACGCGCCTCGCTACTGACCGGGCTAACGCCGGCCCGATTGCACCTGACGGATTACATCCCGGGCGAAGGCACGCCCGCGGAATCGCGTTTCAGGGTTCCCGAATTCAACCAGCAACTGCCTGACGTGCGCACGCTGGCACGTGACCTCGACGAAGTCGGCTATCGCACTGCGATCATCGGCAAATGGCACCTTGGCGGCAAAGGCTCGCTACCGACCGACCACGGGTTCGACTGGAGCCTCGCCGCTGGTCCGCAGGGCCATCCGGGTTCCTATTTCTGGCCCTATGGAAAACCCGGCAGCCCGGGGCAGGTGCCCGATCTGGCTGCGCAAGGTGGCGGCCCCGGCGAATACCTGACCGATCGCCTCACCGAAGAAGCCATCAAATACCTCCACGACGCGGCTACGCATCATCAGGACCGCCCGTTCTTCCTGGAGCTGTCGCACTACGCGGTGCACGCACCGCTGCAGGCTACCGAGGCCGATCTGGCGGCGGTGAAGGACTGGACGCCAGCCGATGGCCAGGACAATCGCACTTATGCCGCCATGATCCATGCGCTGGACCGTAGCGTCGGCAAGCTGACAGCGACGCTGAAAGAACTGCATCTGGACCGCAACACCGTCGTGGTGTTCATGTCCGACAACGGTGGGCTCGACCTTCCCAACGAGACCGGAAGCGCACTCGCCACCAGCAACGCACCGATGCGCGCCGGCAAGGGCTTCGCCTACGAAGGCGGCTTGCGCGTGCCGTTGATCTTCGTCGAACCAGGCCACATTCCGGCGCACGGCCACAACGATACGCCCGTTTACGGCGTGGACCTCACGCCAACGCTCCTGCAGCTTGCCGGCATCAAGCCGCAGGATGATCTCGATGGGCGCAGCGTCGTGCCGCTACTGCACGGCGATAGCATGGCGAAGCGCGACATGGGCTGGAACTACCCTCACTACTGGGACGACCAGCTGGTGACGCCGTGGGTGGTCTACCGGCAGGGCGATCTCAAGCTGATCCACTTCAATGAAGACGATCACTATGAGATGTACGACCTGGCCAACGATCCCACCGAACAATTCAACCTTGTCCATGCACATCCACACGAAGCAGAGCGGATGAAGCAGGCCATGGCCCACTGGCTCGAACAGCAGCATGCGCAAACCCCTATCCCGCGTCAGCCGCCAGTTGCAGGGAGCGCCCCATCTGCAAAGCCGTAAGACCACGGCAAACATCCACAGGCATCCCTCGCGAAGCGGGCTTAAAGGCATTGCGAGGCGCCGATCATGACGCTGGTACGAACAGGTAGCGAGCAAATGCATACCGGCCCGGCAAAGCGTGTCGCTGGATCTGCACGCTGCGATAAATCGACGCTTACGGGTGGACCGCATTTCGCGGCAGCTTCAAATAACTCGGCGATTTCCGCACAGACCACGCCGCCAAGATGCGGTCCCGGCAACGGTTCACATACGACAGGGTGAAGCTAATGGCACGTTCGCGATTGAGTCTCTGCATCCTGCTTCTGCTGGGGCCGCTTTCCTTGCACGCACAGGTTCGCGTCTGGCAGGGCCAGATGCCGCTTGCGGCATCGGAGGAAGGCCCGCCCGACGAGAACCCGCCGTTCGACATCTACGGCACCGACAAATTCAGCTACCCCTACACGCTGCGCGAAGATGTGCGCAACACGGAAGCCAAGCATCTCTGGCGCGCGCTTTTTCTCGAGAACGAATACCTGAAGTGCACAATCCTTCCTGATCTTGGCGGGCACATCTATACGTGCATCGACAAGATCAACGGCAAGCCGATGTTCTATGCCAATCCGACGCTGAAGAAGGCGCTGATTGGTTATCGCGGCGCATGGTCTGCCTTCGGCGTCGAGTTCAATTTCCCCGTTTCGCACAACTGGGTTTCCCTTTCTCCCGTCGACTGGTCCTACGCCCAGGATCCGGACGGAAGCGCCTCGGTGACCATCGGCAACCGCGATCGTGTCTACGGCATGGAATGGACGGTCCAACTGGTCCTGCGCCAGGGCAGCACCGTGCTGGAAGAACGCGTGACGCTGTCCAACCCAAGCGAACTGCGGCACCGCTTCTACTGGTGGAACAACGCAGGCGTGCAGGTCCGTGACGATTCGAAGATCTGGTACCCCATGCAGTTCACAGCCAGCCATGGCTTCAAGGACATCGATACCTGGCCGGTGAATGCGAAAGGCATGGATCTCAGCATCATCGGCAACCACAAGGACGGCCCCGTATCGCGCTTCACCTACGGAAGCCGCGAACCCTTCATGGGCATCTACAACCCGGATGCGGATGCCGGCGTTGTCCACTATGCCGACTATGCGGATCTGCCGGCCAAGAAGATCTGGACCTGGGGCACCAATACCGAAGGCCTCGCGTGGCGCCATGTGCTTTCGGACAACGACAGCGCGTATGCGGAAGTACAGGCCGGACTTTTCCGCAACCAGGAGACCTACGGCTTTCTCCAGCCCGAGCAGATCATCCACTTCTCCGAATACTGGATGCCGGTGCGCGGAACCGGCGGCATCTCGCGCGCCAACTTGAATGGCGTCGTGTTCATGGCCAGGAAGCGCAATGCCGCCGGGCATGAAGCACTGGCGGTAGCCTTCAATGCCAACCGCCGGTTCCCCGGCGCAAGTATCCGGATCCTGGACGGTGCCAAGACGGTCTTCCAGGACTCCGCGACGCTCGACCCGGCCAAGACATGGCAACACACGTTCGATGATCTTTCTCCGGCGAAGAAGTACACCTTTGTCGTCGAGAACGACAAGCACGAGGTGCTTCTGGAACATACCGAGGACCAGTACGACTGGACGCCGCGCGACGAGGTCCACACGGGCCCGCAGACCACTTATCAGCCGTCCGACACCAGCGACGGCCTGCTCGAGCGCGGCAGGAACGAAGAACTCCAGGGCCAGTTGATCACCGCCCATAAAACCTATGCGCAGGCGCTTGCAGCAGCACCGGACAGCATGGCCCTCCTGAAGGCTCAGGGCCGGTTGGACGTGGACCTGTTCCGTTTCGAAGACGCCTCGCGTCTGTTGAAGCAGGTCGAAGACCGCGCCACCTGGGACGGGGAAACCCGCTACTACCGCGGTATCGCAGAAGCCTTCCTCGATCATCCGCGGGAAGCCCGCATCGAATTCGAGGCGGCCTATCGCGACCCATCCTACCGGGCGGCGGCAGGTGTACTGCTGGCCGAGTCGCTCATCAAGGACAAGGATTTCGCACGCGCCCATGACGTGCTGGCCCACGTGTGCCACCCCGACACCGCCAATACGGTGGCCCAGCGCTGCATAGAAGATGTGGTGGCCGTGCGGCGCGCCCTGGGCCCGGTCGATCGCGCGCGGCAACTCGTCACCACGGCACTTGCCACCTACCCCACCAGCCGTTTCCTGCGCAACGAGCAATCCATCCTGGGGCACCCGGATGCGCAGCTCGACGAACACCTCGCCAGCGACCCGAACCGGATTCTCGACCTGGTGATCCAGTACAACCGGTTAGGGCTTTATTCCGACTCGCTCGCGCTGCTCACCCGCACGTATCCGGCCGTACCGGCCGACCAGGCCGAGCCGGGTACGGTATCGCCCGATCAATACCCTTTGCTGGCCTACTACCGTGGCTATTGCCGCGAGCAGATGGGCCAATCCGGGCTGGCCGACTATCGGGCCGCTTCGCACATGCCATTGCGCTATGTGTTCCCGGAAAGGCGCGAAACGCTCCTGGTCCTGCGCGCAGCCCTCGCCAGGAACCCCTCCGACGCCTCCGCGCACTATCTGCTGGGAACACTACTGTTCTCCAAGGGCATCACCGATCAGGCCATCGCAGAATGGCGCCACGCCGCCTCCCTCAAACCGGATATCCCGTCGCTTGATGCAAGCCTCGGTCGCGCATTGCTGGAGATCAGGCAGGCGCCCTCGGAAGCCGCCACCGTGTTCCAGCATGGCTTCCAGGCCGATCCGGCAAACCCCGCGCTGTACACCGGCATGGACAAGGCCATGCGGCAAATGAGCAAACCCGCGGCCCAGCGCATCGCCATGCTCGAGAAATTCCCTGCGGGTGCGGACATGCCTGCCGATCTCGTGCGTGCCCTGGTCAATGCATTGCGTGAGGACGGCAAGGACGATCAGGCCGATGCCTTGCTGGCCAGACACTTCCTGCCGCGCAAGGAGGGTGCGGCGCCGATCGTGCCGGAGCCAAAAGCCAAGCCGGCGGAAGCCCCGGCGCGTCCGTAACGCGGACGTCTTAGCGCCTGTTCAAAGCCCCGAACAGGCGCGATAACTGGCGTCAGGCCACAGCTACGTCGTCGGGCTCGGCACTGGGGCGCGCATAGTGGCCCAGGCGGGTCGTGCCTTCCGGGCTGATCAGGTCCACGGAGGCGGTCAGGCCGGTTCGGGCGTGGTGGTCCCGTGCCAGCTTGCGCGCATCGGTAATGGCTTGCGCCAGGGTAAGCCGGTTCGACAGGCAGGCCTGCCCGCGGCAGATGCACCACATGCCGGCATCGTCTTCCTGGATCGCGAACAGGATGCTCATCGATGGGACGCCTTGGGCTGGGTCATAAGAGGCCTTGGCCGACGTCTGCCACGGACCGCAGGCGCGTCGCCAAACTCACGAAACAGTACAAGAATGCAGGAACAAGCGCTCGGCCGATGTCGGCATTCCCTGACAGAGCTGTCAGGAAGCTCTGCATCGGCCTGTCCGATACCGGCGAATACGTACACGATGCATACGTATGCCCCTACAGCGCAAGTCCCCTGCAAGCCTTCCGGCCGCATATGGGCGCCTTCCGCGTGTTGGCGGGAAGGAGGTGCCGGGGCGTTGCAGACGGGCACAGCCAACAAAAAACCGCGCCGTAGCGCGGTTTCCGGGACATCCAGGGTTGCCTGGAGTGATCCCATGGTCGGGGCGGCTTCTACCGAACAATGCCTCGCAAGCCCTGCACTGCAACAACCTGGTGGCGGGGATGCCCTTCAACCGTGCGCGACACCCGTCAGCGCGGCACGCGAAGCGAGGAGTCGCGCAGCGCTTCCTCGCGCGCCAGCCCCTCGGCGCAGTCGGTGGCCTCGCCGTCCAGGTCAGACGGCAAGGGTTTGGGCATGTGGCCGGTGCCGGTGGGGTGGCTGTGGGGTAGCTGGTCAGCGCCAGCCGGTCGGTCTGTCGAGGGCATTCAATCGGTCTCAGGTCGGGGGCCAAATGACGACGTTCCCGGGATGTTAGCGCCTGCCCGTGAGTCAGGCCTCATCCGGCGATCGTCAGAGAGCGACCGACGTGTGATCAGGTGCGAGCCGATGATCGGAGTATTTCGCGCGCCCGAACAGTCCGCTTTGTGGAAGCGGACTGTTTTCGAGTTAGCGTCAGTCTGCTCCGGTCTCAACGGCCCACCACGGCCAGGTGCGCAAACACAGCGACACCCCAAACAATGAATGGAACGACCAAGCACCAAAATGCTCCATGCCAGTAGCGAATTTCCCCTCTCCTCCAGGGACCAGTAGCTCGACTGAAGCTCCAGAAGAAGAGCGGAAGCACGGCAAAAAAGAACAGGTTCGGATGGCCCATACGGTCAGAGGCAAGACCGCCAAACAGGAATATGGCTGGAAAAATCCATGCCGGAGCAAAAGCGCGCCAGTACGTCCTGACGGTTCTTAGCAACGTGGCATCTTGCGCATCGCTCATTAGTGCCCCCCTGGCTTTCTCACAGCCCCACACAGCCCCTATCCCAAAAGGTCCGTTACGGGTCGAAAGCGGGCATCGATTTCATGACCTGAACTCGCGCGTGACCTCGATGAGGCCGACGATGTTGTCGTTTAGGTCTTCAAGATCCTCAGCTGGCACCCACCACTCCGTGTGGTGAGCCCCCCCCACGCGTTGAATTTGGTATCGGCTCATGAAAGATGTTCGCACCTGAAAGCGAGTAACCGCACCAAAGCCACTGTCACGCACATTCCATTTACCCGCTATCTCGGCCGCGTACTGCTCATTGGTAACCGGATAGAAAATGGGCTGTTCGGGCAGGCGCGGAGGCCACCGCCTGAAACCTGCGTGGCGTAACAATTCTAGTTCCTCGGGTCCAACAGGGCGGTACATCACCGTAACTTCGTCAGTACTCGTCATATCGACTCCCGTTCTCTCATAGGTGCCTTTCGACCTCCGCTTCGGGTCGATAACGGACAGTCTAGCCATGTGTCGCAGCGGCATATTCCGCATCAATCGCATCCCGGAGAGCTGCCGGTAGCAGTTGATACTGCGATCCCATAGCCACCTGCTTCTCTACGAGGTCGGTTGCCTTGTCGAAGCCCGCCATGACCGCGCGGATCACTAAGAGCAGGTCAGCCAAGCACCTGGTCCTCACTCCCTAGCGCCTGCAACCGTCCACGACGCCAAAGGCGATGCGCGAGCGCGAGCGCAGCCAGGAACGGTACGCCGAACAACAGCGTCATGCGGAACTCGCGCGTGAAGATCGTCGTCAGGAGCGCGCCAAGCATGAGCCCGGCGCCTAGAAGCGACGTTGCCGGGTAACCCCACATGCGAAATCCAAGCACTTCGCCGCGATGGCGACGACGGAAGAACAGATGGGTGACGAAGATCATGAACCAGGTAAACATCGGGGCAATCAGCGAGATCGCCATCATCAGGATGAAGGACGTATCGGGATGCAATGCATTCACTACCGTGGCCAGGGCGATCCCGATCGCCGAGAGCAGGAGTGCCGCCACTGGCACGCCATGTCTGTTGAGTTGGCCAAGGCGCCGTGGAGCGTAGCCCGCCCGCGCAAGACTGAACATCATGCGTGTCGAGATATAGAGCTGACTGTTCATCGCCGAGAGTGCGGCCATGAGTATCACGAAGTTGATGATGCCGGGAGCACCCGGTATATGCGTCGCGACCATGACTTTCACGAAGGGACTCTGATCGGTTCCCGCCGCCGTCCAAGGCACGATGGCCAGCATCAACGCCAGGGTCAGCAGATAGAACAACACCAGCCGCAACACCGTTGCCCGGAAGGCCCGAGTGACGGCTTGCCGGGGTTCGCTGGCCTCGCCGGCGGCGACAGCAATCATCTCGATGCTCAGATAGCTGAAGATCGCGACGATCACGGCTACCCACATGCCCCAGACGCCTTTCGGAAAGAACCCACCGTGTGCGGTGTAGTTCGCCAGCCCGATGCCTGAACTCGAGGGCGCGCCAGCCACCATCCATGCACCCAGGACGATGAAGGCCACGATCGCCGCGATCTTGAGCATGGAGAACACGTATTCGACCGAGCCGAATACTTTGACACTCACGACGTTGATGCCCATGAGCGCGCCCGAGAAGCCGACTATCCAGTACCAGCCAGGAATGCCGGGGAACCAATATTTCATATAGACGGCAATGGCGGTCACCTCGGTGCCTACGGCGATCACGATCGACGTCCAGTACGCGTAGCGCACCATGAACCCGGCCCATGACCCGATGTAGTACTCCGCGTACGCGCCAAAGGATCCCGAGGTGGGATGTGCAACCACCATCTCCGCGAGACACCCCATCAGCAGCAGCGCGATCAGCGCGCCAATTGCATAGCTCACGAGCACACTTGGACCCGCGAAGCCGATCGCAAAGCCGCTGCCAAGGAACAACCCGGTGCCGATGGCGCCACCAATGGCAATCATCGAAAGCTGCGCCGTCGAAAGGCCGCGTCGCAAGCCTTTCTCTCGTTCGGCAATGATTTCGAAACCACGCGGCTCCATAACTGCGCCCCCTGTTTGCGCACACCGATGAAGTTGATCGCCTGAACCAGTGGGCCTCGATCAGGCCGCCGACATCATGATCAACGCTACTACGAACGGTTACGTCCGCCGTCGAAAGCGGACATTACCGCACCCTTCTTTTGGAGTACGCCACGTTTGATGGGTCACGTACCCAGCCATCCCCCCGGAATTGGGGAGCCCAAGAGAAGTGCAGGGACATTACGGGCAACGCAGAAACAAAAAACCGCGCCGTAGCGCGGTTTCCGGGACATCTAGGGTTGCCTAGAGTAATCCAATTGGTCGGGGCGGCCGGATTCGAACCGACGACCCTTTGCCCCCCAGGCAAATGCGCTACCAGGCTGCGCTACGCCCCGACTTGGACTTGAAAGGCGGCAACGTGGCCGCCTTCTGTGCTTCGCGATCATGCGATCAGAAAGCGCGAACTATAACAGATGAACGCGCTCAGCGACGCAGCAGGGCAAGAACTTCTTCCAGCTCCAGCCGCACCTGGTGCACGATCTGGTGCGACATGCTCGCCTCCACACGCGCCTGTGGGCCTTCCAGCCGCGCCCGGGCACCGGTGATGGTGAAGCCTTCGTCGTACAGCAGCGCACGGATCTGGCGGATCATCAGCACATCGTGGCGCTGGTAATAGCGGCGGTTGCCGCGGCGCTTCACCGGATTGAGCGCGGGGAATTCCTGCTCCCAGTAGCGCAGCACGTGTGGCTTCACCCCGCACAACTCGCCCACTTCGCCGATGGTGAAGTAGCGCTTGGCAGGGATGGGCGGCAGTTCGGTGTTATTCCCTTGGTCCAGCATAGCCCTCGACTCGCACCTTGAGTTTCTGCCCTGGCCGGAACGTCACCACCCGGCGCGCCGAGATCGGAATCTCCTCGCCGGTCTTGGGGTTGCGCCCTGGCCGCTGGTTCTTCTCGCGCAGGTCGAAGTTGCCGAAACCCGACAGCTTCACCTGCTCCCCTCTTTCCAGTGCTTCGCGGACAACCTCGAAACAGGCGTCCACGAACTCCTTGGCTTCACGTTTGTTGAGGCCCACGTCCAGGAAAAGCCGCTCGGCCATATCCGCCTTGGTCAGCGCCATCTCATCCTCGCAACTTAGCCTGGCATGTCTGTTCGAGTGCGGCGACGGCCTGCCGCACGCAACTGTCTGCGTCGTCGTCGGTAAGGGTGCGTGAAGCATCCTGCAAAATCAAGCCCATAGCGAGACTTTTTCGGCCCGCTTCGACCCCCTTGCCACTGTAGCGATCGAACAGCCGCAGCTCTTTCAGCACCGCGCCGAGGCTGCCGCGAACGGCTTCGCCGATGTGTGACCAGGCCACGCTTTCCGGCACCTCGACGGCGATGTCGCGGCGCACCGAGGGGAACCGGGCCACCGGCTGCGCCTTGGGCAGGCGACGGGCCAGCAGCGGCTCCAGCGCCAGCTCCAGTACGTGCACATCCGGCCCCAGGTCCAGCGCCTTGGCCAGCTGCGGGTGCAGGGCGCCCAGCCAGCCCGCTGTCTCACCGTCGCGCGAGAGGCGCGCGCCACGTCCCGGGTGCAGCCAGGAAGGCAGGCCATCGGTATGCACGGTCCAGCGCTGCGGCTCGCCGCCCCAGGCCAGCAAGGCGTCCAGGTCGCCCTTGAGATCGAAGAAATCCAGCGCGCGGGACGCTTCGCCCCACTGCTCGGCCCGGGCATTGCCGCAGGCGACGATGGCCAGGCTGGGCGTCTCGACCGGCGGATCGCCGGCCGCAAACACCCGGGCCACCTCGAACAGGCGCACCCGCTCCTGCTGGCGTGCGCGGTTGTGGCGCAGCGCCTCGACCAGGCCCGGCAACAACGAGGGGCGCATCACGGCGAGATCGGCCGACAGCGGGTTCGCCAGGGGCACGCCCTGACCGGCGAGACCCCAGCGCGCCAGCAACTCGGTGGAGACGAAGGACAGGTTCACCGCCTCGAAATAACCGCGCGCGGCAAGCTGTTCGCGCAGCGCCAGTTCGCCAATGCGCGCTTCCGGTTCGGCCGCCAGCGCCAATGCACCCGCCGGCGTGGCGGTGGGAATGTTGTCGTAGCCGAAGATGCGCGCGACTTCCTCGACCAGGTCCTCCTCGCGCTCGATGTCGAAGCGGCTGCTGGGCGCGGTGATCTGCCAGCCACCGACCTGCGGCTCCACCTTCATGCCCAATGCGGTGAAGATGCGCGCCACTTCGGCGTCGGCCACGTCCACGCCCAGCACGCGCCTGAGGCGTGCGCGGCGCAGCACCACCGGCGCAGGCTGCGGCAAATCGACGAGGTTCTCCGCCACCAGCACCGGCCCGGCCTTGCCGCCGGCGATCGCCAGCAGCAGTTCGGTGGCGCGCTCCAGCGCGCGGCGCGGCAGCGCGGGATCGACGCCACGCTCGAAGCGGTGCGAGGCGTCGGTATGCAGGCCGAGCTTGCGCGCACGGCCCATGATCGCGGCCGGGGCGAAGTGCGCGGACTCCAGGAAGATGTTGCGCGTGGCATCGGTGACGCGGGAGTCGAACCCGCCCATCACGCCGGCCACCGCCAGCGCCTTCTTGTCGTCGGCGATCAGCACGAAGCCGGCATCGGGCTTCGCCTCGCTGCCGTCGAGCAGCTTCAGCGTTTCGCCAGCGCGCGTGTGGCGCACCACGATGTCGCCTTCCAACGTGTCGTTGTCGAAGGCGTGCATGGGCTGGCCCAGCTCGAGCATCACGTAGTTGGTGATGTCCACCACCGCGCTGATCGGGCGCAGACCTGCGCGGCGCAGGCGCTCGGCCAGCCACAGCGGCGTGCGCGCGGCCGGATCGATGCCTTCGACGACGCGACCGAGGTAACGCGGTGCGTCCTTGCCGGCTTCGAGACGAATGCCGCGGCGTGCCGCGCCAGTCACAGGCGCGGCCGCCTGCTCGCCGGTCTTCACGTGGCTGCCGAACAACGCAGCCACGTCGTGCGCGAGGCCGTAGAGGCCAAGGCAATCGGGGCGGTTCGGCGTGAGCTTCAGCTCGATGCTGGCGTCGGGCAGGCCCAGGTATGTCGCCAGCGACTGGCCCACCGGCGCATCGGACGGCAGTTCCAGCAGGCCGGAAGCATCGGCGTCGATGCCCAGCTCCTTGGCCGAGCACAGCATGCCGAACGACTCCACACCGCGCAGCTTGGCCGCCTTGATGTGGATGCCGCCTGGCAAGTCCGCGCCGACCGTGGCCAGCGGCACCTTGATGCCGACGCGCGCATTCGGCGCGCCGCAGACGATCTGCAGCGGCTCGCCCTGCCCCGTGTCGACCTTGCACACCTGCAGGCGGTCCGCTTCGGGATGTTTTTCGGCGCCGACGATTTCGGCCACCACCACGCCATCCAGGCCCTCGCCCAGCGGCGTGAGCTCTTCCACTTCCAGCCCGGCCATGGTCAGCGCGTGGGCCAGCTGGGCGCGATCGGCCTGTACGTCGACCAGTTCGCGCAGCCAGTTCTCGGAGAATTTCATCGTGTGTTCCCTGCCCGGTTTACGCGAACTGCTTGAGGAAGCGCAGGTCGTTCTCGAAGAACGCGCGCAGATCGGTCACGCCATAGCGCAGCATCGCGAAGCGCTCCACGCCGAGTCCGAAGGCAAAGCCGGTGTAGCGCTCCGGGTCGATGCCGCAGTTCGCCAGCACGTTGGGATGCACCATGCCGCAGCCCAGCACTTCCAGCCAGCGCGACTCGCCATCCCTGGTCTCCCAGCGGATGTCCACCTCGGCCGAAGGCTCGGTGAAGGGGAAGTAGCTGGGGCGGAAGCGCATCTCGAAATCGCGCTCGAAGAAAGCGCGAATGAACTCGGCCAGCGTGCCCTTCAGATCGGCGAAGCTGGAGGTCTCGTCAACCAGCAAGCCCTCGATCTGATGGAACATCGGCGAGTGGGTCTGGTCCGAATCGCTGCGGTAGACCTTGCCCGGCGCAATGATGCGGATCGGCGGCTGCCGACCCTTCATCGAGCGGATCTGCACCGGCGAAGTGTGCGTGCGCAGCAGGCGGCCGTCGCCGAAGTAGAAGGTGTCGTGCATGGCGCGCGCCGGGTGGTGCGGCGGGAAGTTCAGCGCCTCGAAGTTGTGCCAGTCGTCCTCGATCTCGGGACCGTCGGCGCGCTGGTAGCCCAGCCGCGCGAAGATCGCGGCAATACGTTCCAGCGCACGGGTGATCGGGTGGATGCCACCGCGCTCGCCGTCGCGGCCGGGCAGCGAGATGTCGATGGTCTCGGAGGACAGCCGGCGATCCAGCTCGGCCTGCTCCAGCGTCGCCTTGCGCGCAGCCAGCGCGTCGGCCAGGCGCTCCTTGACGAGGTTCACCTCGGCGCCACGCGCCTTGCGCTCTTCCGGCGCCAGCGCGCCCAGCGACTTCAGCGCGGCGGTGACGATGCCGCTCTTGCCCAGCAGGCCCACGCGCAGGGATTCGAGCGCGTCCAGCGTATCGGCCTTGTCGATGTCGGCCAGCGCCTGTGCGGCGCGACTGTCGAGATCATCCATCGGTGCGACTCTCGCTTCTCTCCCTCTCCCCTTAGGGGAGAGGGCTGGGGTGAGGGGCGCTCTTGCGTCGACGCCAGTTCGAAGCGAGCTTCGATGAAGTTCGGGGCAAGCCTCGGCCCCTCACCTCAATCCTCTCCCCGGCAGGGAGAGGAGGCGAACGCAAAAAGCGCGCTACCAAAACAAAGCGGGGAGAAGGCGTTGGCCTTCTCCCCGCTTGATTCACATCATATCGTCAGTGAGCGACGATCAAGCGGCCAGGCTGGCCTTCGCCTTTTCTGCGATGGCGCCAAACGCCTTGATGTCGTGCACGGCGATGTCCGCCAGCACCTTGCGGTCGACCGTGATGCCGGCCTTGGCCAGGCCGTTGATCAGACGGCTGTAGGACAGGCCGAACTGACGGGCGGCCGCATTGATACGCACGATCCACAGGGCGCGGAACTGGCGCTTCTTCTGCTTGCGGCCGATATAGGCGTACTGGCCGGCCTTGATGACGGCCTGGTTCGCTACGCGGAAAACCTTGCGGCGGGCGTTGTAGTAGCCCTTCGCGCGGCCGATGATCTTCTTGTGACGACGACGGGCGGTAACGCCACGCTTTACACGAGCCATGGTTTAGTCCTCCCGTTCAGAGATACGGCAACATGCGAGCCACACCCTTGGTGTCGCACGCTTTGACGTGGTTGGTGGCGCGCAAGTTGCGCTTACGCTTGGTCGACTTCTTGGTCAGGATGTGCGACTTGAAGGCGTGACCGGCCTTGAACTTGCCGGAAGCGGTCTTGCGAAAACGCTTCGCAGCCGCCCGGTTGGTCTTGATCTTGGGCATGGGAATGCTCCTTGATGGGGCCGAAACCCCGGTTTCTGACTGATTCGGCGGCGACCGCAAGGCCGCGCTTTCCGTCCTGCCGACATCGGTTCACGACCCTTCCAGGCGGGTCGAACTGCCAATTGTACGGAGAAAACGAGGCTGGCGCCAGCCTGTGGCGCTCGTCCGGGCAGGCCGCCTGCCCATCGCCTCATGCGAAACGGCGGCCCGCAGGCCACCGTTTGCCTTACTGCTTCTTCTTGGGGCCGATCATCATGACCATCTGGCGGCCTTCCAGGCGCGGGAAGGACTCGATCTGGCCGTTCTCGCCCACGTCTTCCTGGATGCGCTTGGCCAGGCTCTGGCCGAGGTCCTGGTGCGACATCTCGCGACCGCGGAAGCGGATCGTGACCTTGACCTTGTCGCCCTCTTCCAGGAATCGCAGCATGTTGCGCAGCTTGATCTGGTAGTCGCCCACGTCCGTGACCGGACGGAACTTCACTTCCTTGATCTCGACCTGCTTCTGCTTCTTCTTGGCGGCCTGCGCCTTCTTCTGGGCTTCGAACTTGAACTTGCCGTAGTCCATGATGCGGCAGACCGGCGGATCGCCGTTCGGCTGGATCTCGACCAGATCCATGCCCGCTTCCTCGGCCGCACGCAGCGCCTCGTCGCGGGTAAGGATGCCAAGCTGCTCCGAATCCGGGCCGATCACGCGCACGCGCGGAACGCGGATTTCCAGGTTACGGCGGTTACCCTTGTTGTCGGTGGTAGCGATACCACGATCCTCCAGAAGATTGAACGATGTAGGCCGGACGTCGATCAGCGTCGCGTCTCGGCCCCCAGACGCCCGGCGAAGTCGGCCAGCGGCATGCTGCCCAGATCCTCACCCGAACGGGTACGCACGGAAACCGCCCCGGACTCCTTCTCGCGATCACCGACGACAAGCAGGTAGGGCACTTTCTGCAACGTATGCTCGCGGATTTTATAGCCGACTTTTTCGTTGCGCAAATCCGCCTCTACACGGAAGCCTTTATCGACAAGGGCTTGCGTCACCTCGCGGACGTAATCGGCCTGGGCATCCGTGATGCTGAACACCATCGCCTGGACCGGGGCCAGCCAGGTCGGCAGCAGACCGGCATGGTGCTCGATCAGGATACCGATGAAGCGCTCCATCGAGCCCACGATGGCCCGGTGCAGCATCACCGGATGCCGGCGCTGGCTGTGCTCGTCCACGTACTCGGCGCCCAAGCGCTCGGGCATCATGAAATCCACCTGCATGGTGCCGACCTGCCAGGCGCGGCCGATCGAGTCCTTCATGTGGTACTCGATCTTGGGGCCATAGAAGGCCCCCTCGCCCGGCAGCTCTTCCCAGGCGACGCCGGCCGCGCGCAGCGCGGCGCGCAGCGCCTCCTCGGCCTTGTCCCACACCTCGTCCGAACCGATGCGCTTGTCCGGGCGCAAGGCGATCTTCAGCGCGATGTTGTCGAAGCCGAAGTCGGTATAGACCTGCATCGCCTGCTGGTGGAAGGCGGTGACCTCCGGCTCGATCTGCTCGGGCGTGCAGAAGATGTGGCCGTCGTCCTGGGTGAACGCGCGCACGCGCATGATGCCGTGCAGCGCGCCAGAGGGCTCGTTGCGGTGGCAGCCGCCGAACTCGCCGTAGCGGATCGGCAGGTCGCGGTAGCTGTGCAGGCCGGCGTTGAAGATCTGCACGTGGCCGGGGCAGTTCATCGGCTTCAGCGCATAGGTGCGCTTCTCCGACTCGGTAAAGAACATGTTCTCGGCGTAGTTGTCCCAGTGGCCGGACTTCTTCCACAGCGAGACGTCGAGCACCTGCGGGCAGCGCACCTCCTGGTAGCCGCTCTTGCGGTACACGCCTCGCATGTACTGCTCGACCTGCTGCCAGATCGCCCAGCCCTTCGGGTGCCAGAACACCATGCCCGGGCCTTCTTCCTGCTGGTGGAACAGATCCAGCGCCTTGCCGATCTTGCGGTGATCGCGCTTCTCGGCCTCTTCCAGCTGGTGCAGATAGGCCTTGAGGTCTTTGTCGTTCAACCACGCCGTACCGTAGATGCGCGTCAGCATCGCGTTGTTGCTGTCGCCGCGCCAGTAGGCGCCGGCCACCTTCATCAGCTTGAACGCGCGCAGCTTGCCGGTGTTGGGCACGTGCGGGCCGCGGCACAAGTCGGTGAACTCGCCCTGTGAGTACAGCGACAACGGCTCGTTGGAGGGGATCGACTCGATGATCTCGGCCTTGTACTCCTCGCCCAGGCCGCGGAAGAAGCGAATCGCCTCGTCGCGCGACTTCACGCTGCGCGTCACCGGCAACTGCTCGGCGACGATCTTCTGCATCTCCGCCTCGATCTTCGGCAAGTCGTCGGGCGTGAACGGGCGCTCGTAGGCGAAGTCGTAGAAGAAGCCGTTATCGATCACCGGACCGATGGTAACCTGCGCGCCGGGGAACAGCCGCTGCACCGCCTGGCCCATCAGGTGCGCGGTGGAGTGGCGCAGGATCTCCAGCGCTTCCGGACTCTTCTCGGTGACGATTTCGAGGCTGGCATCGTGGTCGATGGGGAAGCTGGCATCCACCAGCGCACCGTCCACCTTGCCGGCCAGGGTGGCCTTGGCCAGACCGGCGCCGATGGAGGCGGCCACGTCCTGCACGGACACGGGATGGTCGAACGGGCGCTTGCTGCCGTCGGGTAGCGTGATCTCGATCATGGTCATTCTCTGGAAACAACAAAGGCGCCGAGGCGCCTTCGTGGAGCACAAGGCGTGGCGGTCGTCAGCAGTGGTGGCGGGTAGTTGCCATGTCGCACGCTCGGCCGGCGTTTTGGCGCGGGCCACCTTGTCTCTCGAAACGGATGCGGAAACGCTAGTCTAGCCTATCGCGGGCTGTCAATTGGCGGTCGGCGATAGAATACGGCGACCTTTCCAAGGACTCCTCCCATGCGCATCCTCGTCACCGGCACCGCCGGCTTCATCGGCGCCGCCCTGGCCGAGCGCCTGCTGGCGCGTGGCGACGAAGTGCTGGGCATCGACAATCACAACGACTATTACGACCCGCGGCTCAAGGAAGCCCGCCTCGCGCGCTTCGCCAGCCACCCGGGCTACACCCATTGCCGGGCCGACCTGGCCGACGCCGGCGCGGTGAACGAGGCGTTTGCCAGCTTCAAACCACAGCGCGTGGCGAACCTGGCCGCGCAGGCCGGCGTGCGTTATTCGCTGAAGAACCCGCAGGCCTACGTGCAGAGCAACCTGGTTGGCTTCGGCAATATTCTCGAAGCCTGCCGCCACGGTGCGGTCGAGCATCTGGTCTATGCCTCGTCCAGCTCGGTCTACGGTGCCAACCGCAAGCTGCCGTTCGCGGTGGAGGACGCGGTGGACCACCCGGTCAGTCTGTACGCCGCCACCAAGAAGGCCAACGAGCTGATGGCGCACAGCTACAGCCACCTGTACGGCCTGCCCACCACCGGGTTGCGCTTCTTCACCGTGTACGGACCGTGGGGTCGGCCGGACATGTCGCCCATGCTGTTCGCCGACCGCATCAGCCGCGGCGAAGCCATCGACGTGTTCAACTTCGGCAACCACAGCCGCGACTTCACCTATGTCGACGACATCGTGGAAGGCGTCATTCGCACGCTAGACCACCCGGCCACGCCCGATCCGGCGTACAGCGCGGAAGCGCCCAATCCCGGCACGTCGAACGCGCCCTGGCGCGTCTACAACATCGGCAACGACCAGCCGGTGCAGCTGTTGCGCTTCATCGAACTGATGGAGCAGCACCTGGGCCGCACGGTGGAAAAGAACCTGCTGCCGATGCAACCCGGCGACGTCGCCGATACCTGGGCCGACGTGTCGGCACTGCGACGCGACGTCGGCTATGCGCCGAACACCTCCATCGAGGAAGGCGTGGCGCGCTTCGTGGCCTGGTACCGCGGGTATTTCAAGCGATAACCGGCCGACGGTCAGAACGGTTTGGCCAGCACCAGGAAGATCACGCCCAGCAACAGCGGCACGGGCAGCTCGTTGAGCCAGCGTAGCGCCTTCGACGATGGCAGCGCCCCGCCCTGCTCGCAACGCCTGATCATCCGCCCTGCCCACACGAAATAGACCAGCAGCACGACCACCAGGGTCAGCTTGGCGTCGATCCAGTGCATGCCCGCGGCCACGTTCGGCAGTCTCGACGGAAACAACCGCCAGCCCTGCCAGAGCGTCAGGCCGAACAGGAAGGCCATGCCGAACATGTTGTGGCCGAACTTGTACAACCGCCGCCCCATCAGCAATAGCCGCGCCTTCACCGCCGGCTCGTCGCCGGCCTCGGCGAGATTCACCAGGATGCGCGGCAGGTAGAACACCGTGGCCATCCAGGCGATCACGAACAGCACATGGAAGCTCTTGACCCACAGATAGACCATCGCAACGCTCCGGTTGAAAATACTTAGCCCATCGATTTGCTTGAACAACCACCTTGCGGAAGGGGCGCGAGAAAGTCTGACACAGGCTCAAGGATCAATTCCGGCAAGCTTTCGGCAATGGCCGCCCGCAATTGCTGCCAAGCTTCCGGATCGACAGACGGACGCGCGAGACCTTCGGCCTTTGCCTCCGCCGATGGCCACTGCGTATAGCTGTACCAGATGCCCTCGGGGCCGCGGTGCAAACGCGATCCAAGCGATCCCCGCGTGTTCAACAGCAACTCCGTGACTCGCGACCATGCCTGGACGAAGGATGCCTCGGATCCCGGATGGAGCCGCCAGCGATAGATCGCACAGAACGCCGAATCAGTGTTGTCCATGGTCCAGACTCCCGGTATCAGTGATTCCGCTTTCGCGGTTGCCCGCAGGTGAAGGGATGTGTATCGCTACGGCGCGAACAGCGCCGGATCGGCGACCCGGGAGCTATGCGCCGAGCCCCTGCCGGCTACGCGGGGTCGGTCCAGAGCCAGCCGGCCCCAAAAGCAGAAACGGCGCAAAGGCCGAAAGCCTGCTGTTGTTGGTTTGAAGGTAGTGGGCTGTACAAGGGTCGAACTTGTGCTTCCCATCATGTCAATGTCGTGGAAGATCAACGAAATCGAGACCTGACGCGATCGCGGGAATTCATGCTCGCCCGCATGAAACCCCGTATTGCGCTGAGCGCCTGAGTCAATCCGTCACACCCTTGAGGCGGGATTCGACGAACTTTCTCTAGCATGCACGTCCGTATCACCCCGACACCTTGGCTCTGCGACACCATGGAGATGCTGGAGGTGGCCAAGTGCCCGGAGGGCCGCCGACGTTCGGCACGGAAAAGGTTACCGAGATGGACTGCTGCTACATGGTGCCACTCAACTGCGGCTGGTGCGGAAAGCACATACAGCTGCTCCAGTACGCAGGGTGCGGCTGCGACAGGATCAGGCACCACGAAACACGCCGGTCATGAGGCACATGTACAGCGGATTTAGATCAACCTGTTCCGCAGGACGCGGAATGCGTGCGCCACCCGCATGCGTCGGTCTATCTCTTCGCCCGACACACTCCAACGCTCCATGCGCGCCCTACGCTACTACAGCGCGGGATACCGGAACACCAAATGTGGATACACCTGCTCGGCAGTCAGCTCGAAACCGCGAATGACCGACTCTTGCACGGCGTCAAAGGCCCCAAGGCACGAGCTGAACAGAGGATCGTCAAAAACGACATATGTCCCCGTGGACAGCTTAGGAAACGTCGTGTTGACGAGGTATTTGATTGGCTCGTAGATGTCGCAGTCGATGTGGATCAGCCCCACGTCCCCAATCGTCGGCAACATGGCCGGCAGCGTCAGGTCGAACAAACCCTTGACTGGCTTCACGTAGGGCGCCAGCCCATGCTCTTCGATGTAGCCCAGCAGCTCCTGATAGCCAGCATCGGCAAAGTCACCAGCTCGATGATGGTCACGTATCGGGTCCGTTTCCGGCATGCCTTCGAAAGTGTCAAAGGCATAGACGGCACCCTTTCGGCCAAGCGCCTTCAGGATCGATCCCATGAAGACGGCAGAACCTCCCATGTAGCTGCCGAACTCGAAGATATTGCTGCGATCATCCTTCATCCCATAGCGCACCATAAGATAGAGGTTCGCGAGCTTATGGGGATGCAGAAGCGACCCTCTGGCCCACGCCGCTGCGAGTGCTTTGGCAAATATGGGGTCACTTTCCAGTCGCGGATAGAGCCCCCAAAACTCCAGGCCGCATCCCCTCATGTATCCGGCACCTATGTCGCGTCCCGTGATCATCTCGATGGGGTACGAATTCGGGTCAAACAATGCTTCTACGGATTGCGCCACAGTTCGCTCCATGATGAGGTCGACTGCTCTAGCTTGCAGCAGTTCTCGTGCGTTTCCTATTCTTGGCAGACGACGGTTGCGATGGCAAGTGGCCGTGGGCATCAGCTTATAACGCAGACGGTCGACTCAGATGCCTGCCTGGGCTCACCCAAAGATCAACGCTGAGCCGTCCCCCTCTGGGTTCGACGACGCGACCAACATGTTGAGAATGCTCTAAGCAGTGAGCGCGTCAAGTCCGACGGCTGGGATGATTTGAGTCACGTTGACGCCGTCTGGATCGAGGCTGCGAAGTCCACTTCAGCGTCGCCCATTTTCCAGCAGATTGGGTTGACATCCCATCGAGCGAGGATTCAATGCGGGGAGGGGGCGCAGTTGGCCCTAAAACAGAAACGGCGCAAAGCCCGAAAGCCGCGCCGTTGCTGATTTGAAGGTGGTGGGCGGTACAAGGATCGAACTTGTGACCCCTACCATGTCAAGGTAGTGCTCTACCGCTGAGCTAACCGCCCGATTCGCGTGGCAGCAGGCCGCGCGAGCCGCGCAGTATAGGCGACTCCCGGGCCGTCCACAAGCTCGGCTGACCGGAGCCCGGTCAGCGCAGAACCTGCTCGCGCAGCTTGTGGATCTGGTCGCGCAGCTTCGCCGCGTCCTCGAACTCCAGGTTCTGGGCGTGCTTGTACATCTGCGCTTCCAGTTTCTTGATCGTGGCGGAGGCCTTGGCCGGATCCATCGCCTCGTAGCTGGCCGCCGTCTCGGCTACGGCGCGTTGCCGGCCCTTGCCGCGCCCGCGTGCCGGCGCTTCGCTGCGCGCGCCTTCCATGATGTCGGCGATGCGACGCTGCACCGTCTTCGGGGTGATGCCGTTGACCTCGTTGTAGGCCAGCTGCCTCTCGCGGCGGCGGCCGGTCTCGTCCATCGCCGCCTGCATCGAGCGGGTGACCTCGTCGGCGTAGAGGATGGCCTTGCCGCGCACGTTGCGGGCGGCGCGGCCGATGGTCTGGATCAGCGAGCCCGTGGAGCGCAGGAAGCCTTCCTTGTCGGCGTCGAGCACAGCCACCAGCGATACCTCGGGCATGTCGAGGCCCTCGCGCAGCAGGTTGATGCCCACCAGCACGTCGAACTCGCCCAGGCGCAGGTCTCGGATGATCTCGCTGCGCTCCACCGTCTCGATGTCCGAATGCAGGTAGCGCACTTTCACGCCGTGCTCGGACAGGTACTCGGTGAGGTTTTCGGCCATGCGCTTGGTCAGCGTGGTGACCAGCACGCGATCGCCCATGGCGATGCGCTTGTTCGCCTCGCCCAGCAGATCGTCGACCTGGGTGCGCACGGGGCGCACCTCCACCTCGGGATCGACCAGGCCGGTCGGGCGCACCACCAGCTCGGTCACGGCGTCGCCGGACTTCTGCAGCTCGTAGTCGCGCGGCGTGGCGGAAACATAGATGGCGCGCGGCACGCGCTCTTCCCATTCCTCGAAGCGCAGCGGGCGGTTGTCCAGCGCCGACGGCAGGCGGAAGCCGAACTCCACCAGGGTTTCCTTGCGCGAGCGATCGCCTTTGTACATGGCGCCTAGCTGCGGCACGGTGACATGCGATTCGTCCACCACCAGCAGGCCGTCGGCCGGCAGGTAATCGAACAGCGTGGGCGGCGGCTCGCCGGGCGCGCGCCGGGTGAGGTGGCGCGAGTAGTTCTCGATGCCCTGGCAGTAGCCCACCTCGGCCATCATCTCCACGTCGTAGCGGGTGCGCTGGTCCAGCCGCTGCGCCTCGACCAGCTTGTTGTCGCGGTACAGCACCTCCAGCCGCTCCTTCAGCTCGTCCTTGATGGTGTCGATCGCGTTGAGCACGCTCTCGCGGGTCGAGGCGTAATGCGTGCGCGGGTAGACCGTGTAGCGCGGCAGCTTGCGGATGGTCTCGCCGGTGAGCGGGTCGAACAGCGAGAGGCTTTCGACCTCGCCGTCGAACAGTTCGATGCGCAAGGCCTCGGTTTCCGACTCGGCGGGGAACACATCGATGACCTCGCCGCGCACGCGGTAGGTGCCGCGGCGCAGTTCGGTCTCGTTGCGGGTGTACTGCAGCTCGGTGAGCTGGCGGATCAGCTGGCGCTGCTCGATGCGCTCGCCCTTGGCCAGGATCAGCCGCAGCGACAGATAGTCCTCAGGGTTGCCCAGGCCGTAGATCGCCGACACCGTGGCCACGATGATCGCGTCGCGCCGCGACAGCAGCGCCTTGGTCGCCGCCAGCCGCATCTGCTCGATGTGTTCGTTGATCGAGGCGTCTTTCTCGATGTAGGTGTCCGATGCAGCTACGTAGGCCTCGGGCTGGTAGTAGTCGTAGTAACTGACGAAGTACTCCACCGCGTTGTTCGGAAAGAACTCGCGGAACTCGCCGTACAGCTGCGCCGCCAGGGTCTTGTTCGGCGCCATCACGATGGTCGGCCGCTGCACCTGCTGGATCACGTTGGCAATGGTGTAGGTCTTGCCCGAACCGGTGACGCCGAGCAGGGTCTGCGAAGCCAGGCCGGCTTCGAAACCCTCGCTGAGGCGGCGGATCGCCTCGGGCTGGTCGCCGGAGGGCTGGTAGGGCGCGACGAGTTCGAATTGCTCGGTCATGGCGGACGATATGCGGGCGGATACCTGCATATTAAATCGCCACTGCTGACAGGACCTGTCAGCAGTAGCCGACGACGCGGCCATGTCGCGGCCGGCTGGCTGCACGGACTGCGCTTTCTAGCATGGCCTTCCCGCCCGTGCAGGAGTGCATCATGGCAATGCGACAGGCTTGCCGTCTGCGTGAAGGGCAAGCTGGCGTCACCCTGATCGAGCAGATCGTGGTGCTGGCGATCATCGGTGTACTGACCGCCATCGCCGTGCCGTCGCTGGCGGAGCTGTTCCGGCGCAACCAGGTGAAATTGGCGCAGGCGGAATTCATCGCCGCCCTGCAGCACGCCCGCGGCACGGCCGTATTCAGCGGCAAGCCCACCCTACTCTGCCCCAGCCGCGACGGCGCGCAGTGCAGCAGCGAAACGCGCTGGGAATCCGGCTGGCTGATAAGCCACGAGCCGGCCCGCAAAGGCCCACCCCACGCGCGCGTCTTGCGTATCACGCCCGGCTACGCCGGCATCACCATACTCGGCGACAACGGGCGCAGGCTCGTGCGCTTCCAGACCGATGGCAGCGCCCGTGGCACACCCAACACCTTGCGCTTCTGCCGCCGCGGCCAGCCGGACCAGGCCCTGGTGGTAGTGGTCTCCAATTCCGGCCGCATCCGCGGCGCCACGGCCAGCGCCAGGCAGGCCGCCAGCTGCGCCGCAGCGCAATGAATGAGCGTTACGCGGGAACACAGAAATAAAAAGGCCGGCATCGCTGCCGGCCTTTTCATTTGTCTGGCGCCCGAAGCTGGACTCGAACCAGCGACCCCCTGATTAACAGTCAAGTGCTCTAACCAGCTGAGCTATTCGGGCGGGAGCAGCGTAGTTTGTAGATTGGGCGCCGGGCTGTCAAGCCGCAGGTTCGCATCCGGCGCCGCCTTTCAGGCGGTGATCACGCGATAGCACGGCACGTAGGCCGCGCCACCAGGCAGCTTCATGCGGTGCTGCTCCACGAAGGCCTGCAGCAACCGGTCCAGCGCCTGCATGATGTCGCGGTCGCCGTCGATGTCGAACGGGCCATTCTGCTCGATCGCCTGCACGCCCTCCTCCTTCACGTTGCCGGCCACGATGCCGGAAAACGCGCGCCGCAGGTCCGCTGCCAGTTCGTGCAGCGGCCGGCCATGGCGAATCTGCAGGCCTCGCATCGCCTCGTGGGTAGGCCGGAACGGGGTCTGGAATTCCAGCGGGATGCGCAGCGCCCAGTTGAAGAAGAACGCATCCTTGGTGTCCAGGCGATTGTTGCGCACCTTGTCGATGCCCTTGGCCATCGCCTTCGCCACCGCGGTGGGATCGTCCACGATGATCTGGTAGTGCTGCGCCACTGCGTCGCCCAGCGCCAGTCGCAGGAAGCGGTCGATCTGCTCGAAATACGCGGCCGACTGCTTCGGCCCGGTGAGGATCAGCGGGAACGGAATGCCCGCGTTGTCCGGATGCAGAAGGATGCCGAGCAGGTAGAGGATTTCTTCCGCCGTGCCCACGCCGCCGGGGAATACGATGATGCCGTGGCCGATGCGCACGAAGGCCTCGAGGCGCTTCTCGATGTCCGGCATGATGACGAGGTGGTTGACGATCGGATTCGGCGATTCCGCCGCGATGATGCCCGGCTCGGTGACCCCGATGTAGCGGTTCTGGCGGCGCCGCTGCTTGGCGTGCGCGATGGTCGCACCCTTCATCGGCCCCTTCATCGCGCCCGGGCCGCAACCGGTGCAGATGTCCAGCCCGCGCAGGCCAAGCTGGTAGCCCACCGCCTTGGTGTAGTCGTACTCCTCGCGCGAGATCGAGTGGCCGCCCCAGCACACCACCAGGTTCGGGTCGATATGCGGCTTGAGGATGCGCGCATTGCGCAGGATCTCGAACACGGCCTGGGTCAGCGCATCCGAGGGTTCGAGGTCGCTGCCGATCTGCTCCAGCTGGGTGGACACGTAGACGATGTCGCGCACCACCGCCACCAGCAGCTCATTGATGCCGCGAATGATCTGGCCGTCCACGAAGGCCTGCGACGGCGCCTTGGTCAGCTCGATCTTGATGCCGCGGTCCTGCTGCAGCACCTGGATGTCGAAGTCGGGGTATTGCTCGAGGATCGCCCGCGGGTCGTCGCTGATCGTGCCCGAGGTCAGCACCGCCAGCGCGCAGCGGCGCAGCAGGCCGCGCAGGCCCGAGTCGCTGGCGCCGCGCAGGCGCGCCACCTCGTGGCGGGAAAGGATGTCCAGTCCACCGGCCGGCGAAATGCGCGCGCTCACGGTGGCGTTGCTGCCGGCGACGCCGGCACCTGAATCATTCATCAGTGTCTCCATGCCACTGTCCCGCGGACACACGCCCGCGCGGATGCGGCGACCCGGAAGCTTCCTGCCTCGGCCGCGGTGCCGTCAAGACGAAAAAAGCCGGCGCCCTTTCGGGCGCCGGCCGGATGAAACAGCACCGATCCGGTCGGATCAGAATTTGTAGCGCAGGGTCAGCTGCACCGACCAGCGCTGCATCAGGTCGTCGTTGTTATTGATGTAGACCGGGATCGGCTGTGGGCTGTAATGGCCGTTCTGGATGTAGTTGGTGCAGCTCTTCGCACCACCGCAGCTGATGTCGTAGATGTACTTGCCGGTGGCCTGATCCACACCGTAGAAGTCGGCCAGCGCACGACCGCCCGGGAACGGCACGCGCTTCTCCACGCCCCAATTCTTGTTGAGCATGTTGCCGAAGTTGTAGATGTCCAGCCGCACCACGCCCTTGTTGCCCTTGAAGATGCCGGGAATCTCCTGGCTGAAGCTCAGGTCTAGCTGGTTGATCCAACCGGCGCGGGCGCCATTGCGCTTGGCGATGTTGCCGGCGTGGTCGCGCAGGTACTCGTTGCCCTGGATGTAGTCGAAGAATTCCTTCTGCAACTGGGCGTCGAGCGCGGCATTGCCGGTGGAACGGAATTCCACCTGCCCCTGCTTCGGGATGAACACCAGATCGTTGACCACGCCGTCGCCGTTGGCGTCGTTGCCGAAGGTCCAGCTGTACGGTGAGGCCGAGTGGCCGTCGTAGAACGCGCTGAACGTGGTGGCATAGTCGCCGAAGAAGCGGTGCTGCCAGGTCAGCGACGCGATTGCACGCCACGGAATCGAATAGTTCGACGTGCTGGCCACGTTCTCGCCCGGGTTGGTGAGGTAGTTCTTCTGGTAATTGGATAGCGCCACGCTGGAGGTGCCGGGGTTCACTTCGGTGGAACGGCCCCAGGTAAGGCCGACCATCGCCATCCAACCGTCCGCGAACGGCTTCTTCAGCGCCAGGGTCAGGCTGTCGGCCTTGCCCTTGCTGGAGTCGGCCAGGTTGATGTTCGCATTGGAGAACGCCGGGTTGGCGTTGTAGGTCACGACCTGGTTCTTCGCCTTCGGATCCAGATTCGGGTAGCGATAGAAGCTCAGGCGGCCGTCAGGCAACACACCGGTGGGCGCGCCGAGGTTGAGGTTCTGGAACCAGATCGCATCACGCTGCTTGATGTGCTGGTAGTCCGCGGTGGCGATCAAACCCCACCACGGCAGTTCCTTGTCGAAACCCAGGGTGAACTTCCATGCGCTGGGGATGCGGAAGCCCGGCGAGAGAGTGTTCACCGTCATGGTGCCGGAATTTCCGTTGCCGTTGTGCTGCGCATTCGGATCGGAGCTGAACGGCGGCAGGTTGCTGTTGCAGCTCTTCTGGGTCGGACCGCAGTTGTACTGCACCTGGGTCATGCCGGAGTTGGAGAAGATGTTGCCGACCCACACGCCCGGCGGATTCGACACGAACAGACCCGCGCCACCGCGCAGCTGGGTCATGCGCTCGGTGTCGAAGCTGTAGTTGAACGACATGCGCGGCTGCACTACGCGGTTGCCGTTGACCGTGGCCTGATTGCTGCGGCCGAAACCGCCCGTGGACTGGTTCGGATTGGACGGGACGCCGACGCCCGGCGCGGCCGCGTAGGCCGGGTTGTAGATCGGCCGGTCGCTCATCAACGGAATGTCCACGCGCACGCCGTACTGCACCGACAGATTGTTGTTGACCTGCCAGGTGTCCTGCAGGAACACGCCCCACTGATTGAGGTTATAGGCGGCAGCGGTGTCGGCCAGCGAAAGCCCATTGGCCGGACGGTTGTAGTAGTACTGGTAGTAATTGCCGGCGAGGAAGTTGGCCAGACCATTGGCAATGACGTTGCCCTTGCTGTCCTTGGTCTCCTCGAAGGTGTAGCTGCCAAACAGGTTCTGCACGAACAGGTTGTAGTACTCGTCGCGCTCGAAATCGATGCCGCCCTTCACCGTGTGGTCGCCCAGGAACAGCGTGCCGGCCCAGGCCGCGTTCCAGGTCTTCACCTTCAGCACGTTGGCCTGGTAGGAGTAGTTGGTGCCGAACTCCACCGCGGGACCGCCGTACACATTCGGATAGATGGTGATGTCGGGCATGTCCACGCCGTTGTACGGCGCACTGTTCTTGCTGAAGTTGGCGTACGAGAACGTGGTGTCGGTGGAGAAGACGTCCGACCAGTCGTCGTAGAAATGCAGCGCGTAGCTCTTGTTATCGGTCTTCGAGGTGTACCAGCCGCTGGAGAGCACCAGCTTGGAGGTAGTGCCGGTGATGATCGGCTTGGTTTCCTTGGTCTCGCTGAAGGTGAAGCTGGCGCGGTGGTTGTTGGTGATGTTCCAGTCGATCTTGGCGAGGTAGCGCTTGTCCAGCAGGTTGGAGTTGCCGCCGCCGATGTTGCCGATGTCGGTCATGCCGTACTTCTGCGCGGCGATCTGGCGGATCTGGTCGACCTGTGCCGTGGTAAGGCCGGCGATCGGCGAGCCCGCACCCGAGTCCGCCGGGCCGTAGGGGCTGCCGGCGCCGATCTGCGTGCTCTTTTCCATCGAGGCGAAGAAGAACAGCTTGTCCTTGATGATCGGACCACCCACCGTGGCGCCGCCGGTCCACTGGCGCGAGAAGCCGTTGTAGCTGGCTCCCTTCTGGTTGTCGCCGATCATCTTGTCGTTCTGGAATACGTAGTACACCGAACCGTGGAAATCGTTGGTGCCGCTCTTGGTCACCGCGTTCACCGCGGCACCCAGGCCGCGGCGGTTCGCCACGTCGTAGTTCGCGGTGGAGATGTTGTATTCGGCAATGGTGTCCATCGAGATCGGCGTGCCCAGCGTGGGCAGGCCGTTTGCGTTGAGGCCGAACGGATCGTTCGCGCTCACCGAGTCGACGGTGATGTTGTTGTAGCGGCTGTTCTGGCCCACCGCGGAGATCTCGCCGCGCTCGCGGTCGGTGATCACCACGCGGGGATCCATGCGCACGATGTTCTGGATCGAGCGGTCCGGCGCGGGAACGGCTTCCAGCTCGCGCTGCGAGACGTTGGTGGAGATGCCCTTGTTGTCCGGCGTGAAGGTCTGCATCAACGCGGTAGCTGACACGGTAACAGCGCCGAGGTCCTTCGCCTGTTTGGCCTGCTCCGCCCCCATGGTCAGGTTGACCGCGGTGTCCTGCGCCAGCTGCAGGTAGACGTTCTTCTGCTCGATCTGGGCCATACCGGCCTTGGACACGGTGACGTCGAACGGACCACCCACGCGCAAACCCTGCGCGGCGTAGCGGCCGTTGGTGTCGGTGGTGGTGATCTTGGTGGTGCCTGTCGGCTCGTGCACGATCTGCACGGTGGCGCCGGTGACCGGCTGGCCGCTGGCGTCGAGCACGCGGCCGCTGATCGAGGAGGAGGTGTCCTGGGCCAGCACGGGCGAAGCGGCCAGCAGCGCGGCAATGGCTACCGGCAAAAGTTTGTTGTGCAAACGGATGTTCATCGAGATTCGACCCCTAAGAGATTCGCAAGAAAAACACGGGACCAGCATAGAGGGGCCACCCCTCTTACCGTTCTAATAGACTGATTTCAATGGAATAACTTGATGCCCTCCGGGTACGCGGTGCAGCGACCAGCCCGGGACATCACGACGAATGTAACCGCAGCATATTACAGAATCGTAACTTTTGACGCACAAAGCGCATGCATTTGCGCCACGAATGTGCGGGCGCGACCGCCGTTGCAGCGGCTCAGGGCAAAAAAAAGCCGGCACCCGAAGGTGCCGGCCTGAGAGCCCGCGCTGTGTCAGCCGCAGGCTGATGACCCGGTTTTTAGTGGAACGAAACGCCGAAGGTGACCATGTAGGTCCGTTCCTCAAGCAGCGAGTAATACGGCGCCGACGCGTACAAGGCCTTGCCCGTGGTCGGATCGGTATACATGCCGCCCGGGTTGCTCGCCAGGAACGCGCCGATGTTGCTGGCGTTGGTCAAGGCGCGGCGGTCGCCCAGATTGAACACGTTGAGCTTGATGTACGGGTGGCGCAGCCAGCTCGCGAAGTCCGGCAGGTTCACGCCGGCATTCAGGTTGAACACCGTGTAGCCGCCCACCTTCTCGGTGTTCATCCAGTCGCCATAGACCGAGCCGCGATACTTGGCGTCCAGGCTGGCCCAGAACGGACCGTGGTCGTAGGCCACGCGTATGTAACCCGAGTTCTTCGGCGTGTTGAGGAAGGTCTTGCCCTGCGTCGGATAGGTGCCGTCGCCGAGGGTATCGACGTTGCCTTCCAGGGTGGCCCGCTGCAGCGAGTAGTTCCCGTATACGGTCCAGTCCTTGGTCAGCTTGTAGCTGGCCTCGGCAGTCACGCCGCGCATACGCATCTTGGGCAGATTCAGGTAGACCGTGCTGCCGGTTGCGTTGTCGTAACCCGAAATCTGCTTGTTGTTCAGGTGCGACTGGTAGGCGTCGATGTTGGCCGAGAACTGGTCGGCATAGAAGCGCCAGCCCAGGTCCACCGTGGTGGCCGTCTCAGGCTTGTTGACGTAGGCGCCAGCCGCCGTGTTGGCGGTGTTCTTCGAGTTCGCCGCCACGGCGAAGTTCTGCAGCAGCGCGCCGTTGATCGGGGCGCGGAAGGTCTGGCCCGCACCAAGGTAGAACTGGTTCTCGTCGTTGAGCTGGTACTTGACGCCCGCGGTCGGGCTGACCTTGTGATAGGTGGCGCTGGCCTGGCCGCCGTACTGCGCGTACTTGGGAT
Source organism: Dyella agri (assembly GCF_044904705.1). NCBI lineage: Bacteria > Pseudomonadati > Pseudomonadota > Gammaproteobacteria > Lysobacterales > Rhodanobacteraceae > Dyella > Dyella agri. The sequence goes on along the minus strand of NZ_JADIKL010000004.1, from coordinate 114,147 downwards.
TGCTGCTCTGGCTGCCCCAGTTCTCGTAGTCGTAGCCGCTGCGCTGCTCCCACAGATAGGCCGCGCCCACCGTGACGGTCCACTGGTCGTTCGGCGTCCAGGTGTTGGTCGCGAAGAATTTGCGGGTGTCGGAGTTGGTGTACTCGCGGTACAGGCGCTGTACCACGCCGTTCGAGTAGCGGATGAGGTCCGTGGTGGCCCAGAAGTCGGCCGGATCGCCGTTGACGGCCGGCGTGAAGAACTCATTCTGCTGCTGGCGCGGGCGGTCGTACCAGAAGCCGTATTCCAGGCTGTCGTCCATGCCGAAATCCTGGTTCAGCTTGGCGATGATGCCGGGACGATAGGTATAGGTCGCGTTGAAGGCATAGGCCACGGCGCTGCCACCGATCTTGCCGTCGCCATTGAGATCCTGGTCGGCGTAGCCAATGGTGTTCTGCGTCAGGGTCGATTCGGTGAACTTGTAGCCGCCGCCACCGCCGCCGTTGCCGTACCAGAAGTACGGGACCACCGACAGGCGCAGGCTGTCGGTGAGCCTGAACTCGCCGTCCATGCTGGCCATCCAGCTCTGGAACGGGTTGGTGTGAAGCTTCCAGTAGTAGGTGTCGGTCGGGCTGTAGGCCGTGTCGTAGCTCTGGAAGTAGCCGCCTTGGGCGATCTGCGCCTTGGTCAGGCTGTTGTAGGAGTAATTGCGCTCGCGGTTGTACTGGAACGATGCGGAGACGAAATTGTTGTCGTCGATGGTCCACAGCGCCTTGCCATCGACCTTGGTGACGTTCATGTCACCCGGGCCGCGCCACTGGTTGGCCGTGTTGTTCGAGTACGACAACCAGGCGCGCACCGGCCCCAGGTCGCCCGTGTTGAGGCGCAGGAAGGTGCGGCGATAGTCGTGGTCGCCGAAGCTCTGCGTGACATCCAGGCCGGCAGTGTGCGAAGGATCGATGGTGACCCAGGAGATCGCGCCGCCGGCAGCGCCCGAGATCGGCGTATCGACGTCCGGGTAACCCTGCAGCACGGTGATGTCGCCATAGTTCTCGGCGTCGCCGTATTCGGTCGAGTAGACCTTGTAGTTGCCGCTGTCGTTGACCGGCGCGCCGTTCACGGTGGTGCCGATTTCGTCGCTGGTGAAACCGCGGATCTGGTAGTTGCCGTTGGCCAGGCCGCTCACGTCGTCGGTCGACGCATTGACACCCGGAATGCTGTCGATCATCTGCACGAAGGTAGCGCCCGGCGCGGCCTGGACGATAGCGTCGCGGCTGACGGTGGACACAGCCTTCGGGGCAGTCTGCACCGACATCAGGCCGCCACCGAGCGCCAGCGACTGCGCCGTCACCTGCACCGCGCTCAATTGCTGCACGCCGCGCTTGGTGTCATTCGAGTTCGTCGTGTTCGACGTGCTCGACACGCTGGAACGCTGCTGGCTGGACTGACCGGCCGTGCCGGAGTCGGTCTGGTTTGTCGCGGTCTGCGCCAGCGCCATACCCGATGCCATGCAGCAGGCCAGCGCAATCGCCAGGGAAAGATGATTTCGTTTCATTACGTCAGAACCCCATGGTTGGATTTTTCATTCGGATTCAACCTGCAGTTCCGGAGGAAGCGAACGGCACCGCGAAGTCGGCTACGCCGACCGTCGCGGCTCCCTGCCGCACTACCCCGCCGACCGTGCGATCCATCCGGATCGCACGAACACACTCCGCAACAGAAGCGCTCAGCACTGCAGGATCTCGCCGCACCCATCAATTTCTTGCTGAATGTGCAAGAAAAAACGCTTTCTTCAGGCGCAAAAAAACCCGACCGTAAAGCCAGGTGGATGAATGCGGCTATTGCTTGTGCGGTCCGAAGGCGAAAATCGCATCCTGACCGCTGAACTTCTGGATTCGCCCGTGGAATCCTTACGCCAATGTTAGCATTTTGGCGAGATCGTCTGACAGTATCTTTACAATTGCCATTATCCGCACGCAAGTGTCGGCGGCCTGTCCGAATCTGCCGGATACACCATGCCGGCCATGGGCAAATGGGCGTGTCGGTATTCGATGGATGGTTGACTGCAACACGCCAGCGCAGCCGCCGAATGTCAGCCGCTCGCCCTTGCCGATAGGCCCAGAGCCTGTTCAAAGTCTCCGCATAGCTCGCGTTGTTCTCGCATGGCCGTCAGGTGATGGCGCGTGGCGCAGCGCCTGCCTGACGGGTCAAGCCGCGCGCTGCCGCATGGCGGCCATGCGAGAGCAACCCCTGCACCTATAAGTTCCGGGGCCGGGCCTGTCTGCCCCATGCCCGCGTCATCACTCCGTCGTGGACGGACATCCACTCCTTCGTTCTTCCTTGGCCTGCGCGCAAACAGCTCCCGGCGCGGACATTGAACAAGCTCTCAGAGCTTCAGGTGCAGGAAGGCCGCTACGCCGGCCATGAACATCTGCACGGACAAGGCAATCAGCAACATGCCCATCACGCGCTCCAGCGCAGTCAGTACGCTCTCGCCCAGCCAGCGGAACAGGTAAGTGGAGCACAGCAGGATCACCGCCGTGGCCAGCCAGGCGCCGATCAGTGCGATCGCCCAGTCGGCGGTGCGCCCCGGCTGGGTGTTGGTAAGCAGCAGCAGCGCAGCCATGGCCGAGGGCCCGGCCACGCCGGGGATCGCCATTGGCACGATGAAGGGCTCGCCGCTGCCGGACTTGCCGAAGATGCCGCCGCCGTCCGCCGGCGGGAACACCATGCGGATGCCGATCAGGAACAGCACGATGCCGCCAGCGATGCTGATCGAATCGGGCTTGAGCTGCAGCAAGTCCAACAACCACTGCCCGCCCACCAGGAAACCGAGCAGCACGCCGAGCGCGATCAGCAATTCGCGCACCATCACGCGGCGACGGCGCTTGGGCGGCACGTCCTTGAGCAAGCTGAGGAAGATCGGGATATTGCCCAGCGGGTCCATGATCAGGAACAGCATGATCCCGGCCGCCAAGGTGGTCATCTGCGTTTCCATCAGCGCGCCCCTGTTTGACGATGGCCGTTCGTCATGCCGTTTCCCGCAAATCGAGCACGCGGCCGCGCGCCGGCAGTCCCTGCGCGCCGAGCAGCCAGACCATGGCCTGCGCCGTCGCATCCGGCAACGGGTGCTGCGTGGTGTCCTCGCCGAAATAGGCCTGCCGGCGCAGCTTGGTGCGCATCGGTGCGGGCAGCAGCGCATGCACGCGCAGGGAACTCTCGTCGGTCTCTTCGTGCAGGATGGCGGCGAAGCGTTCCAGCGCCGCCTTCGAAGCGCCGTAGGCACCCCAGTGCGCGCGCGCCAGCCGCGACGGATCGTCCAGCACGAACACCACCGCACTGTCGGCCGCCTGCTGCAGCAACGGCAGGCAGGCCTGGGTCAGCGCGAACGGCGCATTGATGTTGACGTGCATCGCGCGCAGCCAGTCGTCGGGCTTGTGCATGCCGACCGGAGTAAGTCCAGCGAAGCTGGCGGCGCAGTGCGCAATGCCATCCAGCCGGCCGAAATCGTGGCGCAGGCCGTCGGCCAACGCGGTGTACTCGCGCGGCGTTGCGGTTTCCATGTCCAGCGAATGGATCACCGGCTCGGCCAAACCCTCGGCCAGCATCGCGTCATACAACTGCTCGAGCTGGCGCTTGCGCTTGCCGCTGATCACCACGGTGGCGCCGGCGCGCGTCGCCGCACGCGCCACCGCGCCGCCCAGGCCGCCATAGGCGCCGGTGACCAGCACCACGCGACCGGCCAGCGTATCGCTTGCAGGCATCCAGCCTGCGGGAAGGTGCGCCATCGGCAGTGTCATTCCTGGGCCGCCCCGGTCACGTCGCCGGCCATGCGCGCCAGCTCGCCGGAAGCCTGCAGGTCCACCACGATGTCGCAACCGCCGATCAGCTCGCCCTCGATGAACAGCTGCGGGAAAGTCGGCCAGTTCGCGTAGTGCGGCAGCGCCGCGCGGATCTCCGGGTCGGCCAACACGTTTACCGCATGGAACGGCGCGCCGGCCTGCTGCAGCGCCTGTGCGGCGCGACTGGAAAAACCGCACATCGGAAACTCGGGCGTGCCCTTCATGAAGAGCACGATCGGGTGTGCGGCGAGCAGCGACTTGATTCGCTCGTTTACGTCCATAGCAGGATGCTTCATCTTTACAATGCAGGCGGACCGGTATTGTATCAGTCGGCCATCGGCCGCCGTCGGCCGTCGCGACCTCTTCTTCCAGCCACCCTCAAGGAGCCATTCATGGCGATCGAACTCCCCCCGCTGCCCTACGAAAAGAACGCGCTCGAACCGCACATCTCCGCCGAGACGCTGGAATACCACTACGGCAAGCATCACCAGGCCTACGTGACCAACCTCAACAACTTGGTCAAGGGCACCGAGTTCGAGGGCGCCAGCCTGGAAGACATCATCAAGAAGTCCTCCGGCGGTGTGTTCAACAACGCCGCGCAGATCTGGAACCACACCTTCTACTGGCATTCGCTGAGCCCGAAGGGCGGCAGCGAGCCCACCGGCAAGCTGGCCGACGCGATCAACAAGGCGTTCGGCTCGTTCGAGAAGTTCAAGGAGGAGTTCACCAAGTCCGCCGCCGGCAACTTCGGCTCGGGCTGGACCTGGCTGGTACAGCGCCCGGACGGCGCGCTGGGTATCGTCAACACCTCCAATGCAGCCACCCCGATCACCGGCAGCGACAAGCCGCTGCTCACGGTGGACGTGTGGGAGCACGCCTACTATATCGACTACCGCAACGCCCGCCCGAAGTACCTGGAGGCGTTCTGGAACCTGGCCAACTGGGAATTCGCGGCGAAGAACCTCGCCTGACCCAGTCGCTGGTGCGACCCAAGGCGGGACCCTCCTGGTCCCGCCTTTTTCACATCCGGCGCCTGCGCAAGCTCGCCGCAGGAAGCTGCAATCGCTACAATGTGACGGTTTGCGCCAACACAATCCGGAGACCCCATGAGCGACCAGCCCCAGTACCGCCGCATCCTGCTCAAGCTCTCCGGCGAGGCGCTGATGGGCGAATCCGACTACGGCATCGACCCGAAGGTGATCGGCCGGCTGGCCGACGAGATCATCGAGGTGCGCCGCGCTGGCGTCGAAGTCGGCGTAGTGATCGGCGGCGGCAATATTTTCCGCGGCGAGGGCCTGGCGGCGACCGGCATGGACCGCGTCACCGGCGACCACATGGGCATGCTGGCCACCGTGATGAACGCGCTGGCGATGGCCGATGCCATCGAAAAGCGTGGCGGCTACGCCCGGGTGATGAGCGCGATCCAGATCCACGACGTGGCCGAAGACTTCATCCGCCGCCGGGCGATCCGCCACATCGAGAAGGGCCGCATCGCGCTGTTCGCGGCCGGCACCGGCAACCCGTTCTTCACCACCGACTCGGCCGCCGCCCTGCGCGCTGTGGAGATCGGTGCGAACCTGCTGCTGAAGGCCACCAAGGTCGATGGCGTGTACACCGCCGATCCCGCCCGCCACCCGGAAGCCAAGCGCTACGACGACCTGAGCTACAACGAGGTGATCCAGCGCAACCTCAAGGTGATGGACACCGCCGCGATCGCGCTGTGCCGCGACCACGACATGCCGCTGCGCATCTACGACATGACGGTGCCGGGCAATCTGCTGCGCATCATGCGCGGCGAGCCGATCGGCACCCTGGTCCACAACTGAGCGCCCCTGACGCGCCCGCCAGCCGTGGCGGCGCGCGCTGCTATACTCGCCGGCTAGCCCGATCCACCGGAACACGCCCATGATCAACGACATCAAGACCGATGCCCAGACCCGCATGGGCAAGAGTATCGACGCGCTCAAGCATGAGCTCACCCGCCTGCGCACCGGCCGCGCCAGCACCGCGCTGGTGGACGGCATCAAGGTGCCGGCCTACGGTTCGGAGATGCCGCTGAACCAGGTGGCCTCGGTCGCCCTCGGCGATTCGCGCTCCATCATCATCACCCCGTTCGACAAGAGCCTGGTCGGCCCGGTCGAGAAGGCCATCCTGGCCTCGGACATCGGCATCACGCCGACCACCGCCGGCACCGTGATCCGCCTCAACATGCCGCCGCTCACCGAGGAGCGCCGCCGCGAGCTGGCCAAGCATGTGTCGCACGAAGGCGAGAACGCGAAGATCGCAATCCGCAATGTGCGCCGCGACGCCATGCAGAAGGTCAAGGATCTGCTCAAGGACAAGCAGATCAGCGAGGACGAGGAACGCCGCGCCGACGACGACATCCAGAAGCTCACCGACCGCTTCGTGAAGGATGTCGACGGCGTGGTGAAGGCCAAGGAAGACGAGTTGATGTCCATGTAAGCCCGCGATCCCGCCGCAGCCGGCGCGTCCGAGGCACTTCGACGCGCCCGCCGGCGGATCCGCGCGGACCACGCGCCCGCCCCTCTGGAGAGAGGCCAGGGGGGGAGAGGCAAGCTCGCGACGACCACGCAACCAGCCGCCCCCTCCGGAGCGGCGTTTCCCTTACCAGGGAAGGATCGGCCCAAGCCGCACCATGACTTCCAAACCCGCCATCCCCCGCCACATCGCCATCGTGATGGACGGCAACGGCCGCTGGGCGAAGGCGCGCCGCCGGCCGCGCAGCTTCGGCCACAACGCCGGCCGCAAGGCGGTACGCGAGGTGGTGGAGGGCTGCCTGCGGGAAGGTGTCGAGGCGCTCACCCTGTTCGCCTTCTCCAGCGAGAACTGGCGGCGCCCCGAAGAAGAAGTCGGCGCGCTGATGGCGCTGTTCGTGCGCGCGCTGGACAAGGAAACCGAGGAACTGCACGCCCAGGGCGTACGGCTGCGCTTCGTCGGCGACCTCGCCGCATTCGATGAACCGCTGCGCGAGCGCATGCAGGCAGCGATGACGCGCACCGCGGACAACAGCAAGCTGCACCTCAACATCGCAGTGAACTATGGTGGCCGCTGGGATATCGTGCAGGCCGCGCAGCGGGCCGCCGTTGCCGTGGCGCGTGGCGAACTGCACGCCGGGGCGATCGACGAGGCTGCGCTGAGCGAGCGGATGTGCCTGGCCGAGCTGCCGCCGCTGGATCTGTTCATCCGCACCGGCGGCGAGTGCCGCCTCAGCAACTTCCTGCTCTGGCAGGCGGCCTATGCCGAACTGCATTTCACCGATACCCTGTGGCCGGACTTCGACCAGGCCAGTCTGCATCAGGCGATCGAGGACTTTGGCCGGCGCGAGCGCCGATACGGTCGTACCGGCGAACAGATCGCCTCGGACAAGGGATAAGCATGCTGGCCCAGCGCGTCCTCACTGCCTTGCTGCTCGCGCCGCTGGCGATCCTGATCATCTTGCTGCTGCCCACGCCGTGGTTCGCCGTGGTCGGCGCCGCGGTGTTCCTGGGCGCGCTGGAGGAATGGGCGCGCCTTGCCGGCGTGCGGCAGGCGGGCGGGCGCATCGCCCTGCTCCTGGTAGCTGTCGTGCTGTTCGCGCTGCTTTGGTTTGCGCACGCTGGCCCGTTGACCACGCTGCTGCTGGTGCTGGGCGTGGCGTGGTGGCTGCTGGCCTGCGTGTGGCTGGGGCGCTTCGCCTTCGCTGCGGCGCCGACGCCGGAAAACCGCGCACTGAAGCTCGTCGCCGGTGCCTTCGTGATGTTCCCCGCCTGGATGGCGGTGATCGCCCTGCACGGCCGTGAGCCGCACGGCCACTGGTGGATGCTGCTGGCGCTGATCATCGTGTGGGCCGCCGACATCGGCGCTTATTTCAGCGGACGCCGCTTCGGCAAGCGCAAGCTGGCACCGCAGATCAGCCCCGGCAAGACCCGCGCCGGCGCTTACGGTGCCTTGGTCGCAGGCGTGCTGGTCGCCCTGGTTGGCGGCTGGTTGCTCGGCGTGCGCGGCACGGCGATGCCCGGCCTCGCCGTGCTGGCTGTATTCACGGTGGCCGCCTCCATTGTGGGCGACCTGCTGGAAAGCCTGATGAAGCGCCATGCTCAGGTGAAGGATTCAGGCACCATCTTCCCCGGCCACGGCGGCCTGCTGGACCGGCTGGACAGCGTGTTCGCGGCCCTGCCGGTGTTCGCCCTAGGCCTGTGGCTGCTGGGGTTGTGAGATGAGGCGGCGGCGATGAAACGGATCGCGGTACTCGGCGCCACCGGCTCGATCGGGGCCAGCACGCTGGACGTGATTGCCAGGCATCCGGAGCGCTTCCGCACCAGCGTGCTGAGCGCGCACCGCAACGTGGAGGCGCTCGCCGGCTTGTGCGTCACGCACCGCCCCGAGCTGGCAGTGATCGCCGACCCCGCGCTCGAAGGCGAACTGGCGCGCCGGCTCGCTGCCGCCGGCGTGCGCTGCGAGGTGGCCAGCGGCCATGCCGCGCTCACCGCCGCCGCATCGAGCCCACAGTGCGACACGGTAGTAGCCGCGATCGTCGGTGCCGCCGGACTGGATTCCACCCTCGCCGCCGCCCGCGCCGGCAAGCGCCTGCTGCTGGCCAACAAGGAATCCATCGTGCTGGCCGGCCCATTGCTGCTGGAGGCGTTGCGCGCTGGCGGCGGCGAACTGATCCCAGTCGACTCCGAGCACAACGCGATCTTCCAGTGCCTGCCCGGCGGGCGCCCGGACCTGCGCGCCAGCGGCGTGCGCAAGCTGATCCTCACCGCCTCCGGCGGCCCGTTCCGCGGCCGCACGCGCGCCGAACTGGCGGCCGTGACGCCGGACCAGGCCTGCAAGCACCCCAAGTGGTCGATGGGCCGCAAGATCTCGGTGGATTCGGCCACACTGATGAACAAGGGCCTGGAAGTGATCGAGGCGCACCACCTGTTCGGCGCGCCGGCCGATGCGATCCAGGTGCTGGTCCACCCGCAAAGCCTGGTGCATTCGCTGGTGGAATACGTGGACGGCTCGGTGCTGGCCCAGCTCGGCAACCCGGACATGCGCACCGCGATCGCCCATGCGCTGGCCTGGCCGGAACGGGTGGAAGCGGGCGTGGCCCCGCTGGACCTCGCCAGCAGCGGCGCGCTGCAATTCGAGGCGCCGGACCTGGAAACCTTCCGCTGCCTCGCCCTCGCCTTCCAGGCGCTGCGCGCCGGTGGCGACGCGCCGGCCATCCTGAACGCCGCGAACGAGGTGGCGGTGGAAGCCTTCCTGGCTGGCGCACTGCCCTTCCTCGCCATTGCCGAGGTGGTGGAAGCCGTGCTCACGGAACTGCCGCCGCAAGCCGTGGTCGATGTGGAGTCTCTGGTCGCACGCGACGGCGAGGCGCGGGTTGCGGCCCGACGCCTGTTGCGGCGGGCTTGCTGATATCCTGTCACCCTTGATTTCCTGTCGCGGCGCTTGATGACTTCTTTTTTCGGCTCGGTGTTCTGGTTGCTGGTCACGCTGGGCGTGCTGGTGACCTTCCATGAGTTCGGCCACTACTGGGTCGCGCGCCGCTGCGGCGTAAAGGTGCTGCGCTTCTCGGTGGGCTTCGGCAAGGCGGTATGGAAACGCATCGGCCGCGACGGCACCGAGTACCAGATCGCCGCGATCCCGCTGGGCGGCTACGTGAAGATGCTGGACGCCCGCGAAGGCGTGGTGCCGCCGCAGTTGCAGAGCCAGGAATTCACCTGCCAGCCGGTGTGGAAACGCATCCTGATCGTGCTGGCCGGACCGGGTTTCAACCTGATCTTCACCGTGGCCGCGCTGTGGCTGATGTTCATGCTGGGCCGCCCCGATGCGGCGCCCATCGTCACGGCCAAGCCGCAGAGCATGGCCGCAGTGGCCGGCATCCAGCCGGGCGACCGCATTCTCAGCATCGACGGCCGCGACGTGGACACCTTGAGCGACTCGCTGGACGCGATCGCCAACGCCTTGCTGGACCGCAGCCCGCTGCCGCTGACCGTACGCGATCCCGCCGGCACGCAGCGGCAGTTGCTGCTGCCGCTGGACAAGCTGCCGCCTGGCCAGCCTGTCGACCAGTACCTTGCCACACTGGGTCTGCAACCGGCGCCGCCGCCCCCGGTGGCTGCGACCGTGCTGGACGATCAGCCTGCCGCGCTGGCCGGGATGCAGGGCGGCGACCGCATCCTCAGCGTCAACAGCCAGCCGGTGTCGGATTTCGAAGCGCTGGGCAAGCTGGTGCAGCAGGGCGCGGCCGTATCGCCGAAGCTGGCGATCGTGGTCGAGCGCAACGGCCAGACGATCCCGCTGGAAGTCGTGGCGAAACGCGAGTCCCTGCAAGGCAGTCCTACTGACTGGATGATCGGCATCAGCGCGCCGCCGATGGAAACCGCCACGCTGCGCTACGGCCCGTTGCGCGCGTTCGGTGCCGCACTGGAAGGCACCTGGCGCAACGTCACGCAGACCTTCGGCATGATCGGCAAGATGCTGGGCGGCGAGGCTTCGACCAAGAACCTGTCCAGCGTGATCGGCATCGCGCAGATGGCCAACACCAGCGCCCACATGGGCCTGGCCTGGTTCCTGCAGTTCCTCGCCATGGTGTCGCTGAGCCTGGCGGTGCTGAACCTGCTGCCCATCCCCGTCTTGGATGGCGGCCACCTGCTGTATTACCTTATCGAGTTGCTCAAGGGCAGCCCGCTCAGCGAACAGGCCATGGCGATCGGCCAGTACATCGGGCTGGTGCTGCTGTTCAGCTTGATGGGCCTGGTGTTCTACAACGACATCCATCGCCTGTTGCTGTCGTGACGCCGATGATCCGCCCCCACGGTTCGTCGACGCCGCAAACGTTCGTGACCGCCGCGCCATCGCGCGGCGGTTTGCTGCATCCGGCGCCCTTTGCGGGCACCAGTTCTTTCTCGCGACGGAGCGTCACCCTGTCGCGTGCCTTGATCGGGCCGGCGGCCTGATCGAAACCATCCACCGGAACCGACGATGAAGCGTATCGCCGCCCTGATTCTGCTTGCCTCCCTCTCCGCCAAGGCGCTCGCCTTCGATCCGTTCGTGATCTCGGACATCCGCATCGATGGCCTCAGCCGCATCTCGGCCGGCACGGTGTTCAACTACCTGCCGATCAGCCGCGGCGACCAGATGAGCGACGCCGTGGCGCAGCGGGCGATCCGCGCGCTGTACCAGACCAAGTTCTTCAGCGACGTGGAAATGGAGCGCGACGGCAACATCCTAGTGATCAAGGTGGTGGAGCGGCCGTCGATCGCCAAGCTCACCATCCGCGGCAACAAGGACATCAAGACCGAAGACCTGCAGAAGGGCCTGAAGTCGATCGGCCTGGCCGAGGGCGAGACCTTCGACCGGCTGGCGCTGGACAACGTGCAGCAGGAACTGATCCACCAGTACTACAACCGCGGCAAGTACAGCGTGTCGGTGATCCCACACGTGGTGCGGCTGGAACGCAACCGCGTGGCGATCGACGTCGAGATCCGCGAAGGTCAGGTGGCGAAGATCAAAGAGATCAACATCGTCGGCAACCACGCGTTCACCGACAAGCAGATCCGCGACGATTTCGAGCTGGGCACGCCGAACTGGATGTCCTGGTACTCCAAGAACGACCAGTACTCCCAGGAGAAGCTCAAGGGCGACTTGGAGAAACTGCAGTCCTACTACATGGACCGCGGCTACGCCGACTTCGGCATCGACTCCACCCAGGTGTCGATCGCGCCTGACAAGCAGTCGATGTACATCGCCGCCGACGTGAAGGAAGGCGAGATCTACAAGATTTCCGACGTGAAGCTGCTCGGCACCATGGTGCTGCCGGAAGCCACGTTGCGCCAGCTGGTGTTCGTCAAACCGGGCGAAGTGTTCAACCGCGGCGCGATCGAGACCAGCACCAAGGCGATCAAGGCGCTGCTGGCCAACATCGGCTACGCCTACGCCAAGGTCACGCCTTATCCGAAGCTGGACAAGGACAAGCGCACCGTCGACCTCACGCTCTACATCGAGCCGGGCCAGCGCGTGTACGTGCGCCGGGTGATCTTCCAGGGCAACACGCTCACCGAAGACAACGTGATGCGCCGTGAGATGCGCCAGCTCGAAGGCTCCTGGTACTCGCAGGCGACGATCGACCGCTCCAAGATCCGCCTGCAGCAGCTGGGCTACTTCAAGAAGGTCGACGTCGACAAGAAGCGGGTGCCAGGCTCCGACGACCAGGTGGACGTCACCGTCAAGGTCGAGGAGCAGTCCGCCGGCAGCCTGCAGTTCGGCATCGGCTACTCGCAGTACTCGGGCATCATCCTGTCCGCCTCGGTATCGGAGCGCAATCTGTTCGGCAGCGGCGACACTGTCTCCGTCGGCGGCGAGCGCAGCGCCTACTACACCCGCTACAACGCCAACTACTACAACCCCTACCTCACCGACAACGGCATCGGCATCGGTTACAACCTCACCTATTCCAAGACCGACTACAACAACGTGGACAACGGCGAGTTCGCCGATTACTCCACCAGCCAGCAAGCGTTCTCCACCTACCTCGGCATCCCGATCACCGACTACCAGAGCCTGCGCGCCGGCATCGGCCTGAGCAGCAACAAGGTCAATTCGATCGCCGGCTACACGCCGCAGCAGCTGATCGACTACCAGAACGAAATCGGCAACTACACTATCCACTCGACGATCGGCACCCTGGGCTGGACCATGGACACCCGCAACGGCTACTGGGCGCCCACCCGCGGCGGCCAGCTGTCGCTGAACGCCGAAGTAGCCCTGCCCAGCTCCACCGTGAAGTACTGGAAGCTGACCGGCCAGGCGAACCACTACTGGCCGATCGGCCACGGCTTCGTGCTCTACCTCAACGGCGTGGTCGGCTACGGCAAGACCTACGGCCAGAACGGCATCAGCGATGCGCAGTTCGACCAGCTCAAGGCTGCCTACGCCGCGGCGGGTACGCCTGTGCCCACCGACATGCGCAACGACTTCCCGTTCTGGGAGAACTTCTACTCCGGCGGCGTGACCGATGTGCGCGGCTTCCAGGACAACACCCTGGGCCCGCGCCTGTGCGGCGGCACCGGTGCGCTTGCCCAAGGCAGTGGCAGCTACTGCAACAGCAGCTACTACAACTACGCCCAGCCGATCGGCGGCGCGCTGAAGGTGCTGGGCACGGCCGAGCTGTACCTGCCGCTGCCCTTCCTCAAGGACGTCAACACCGCGCGCGTCTCCTGGTTCGTCGACACCGGCAACGCCTATGCGAACTGGAACAGTTTCAGCGCCAAGACGCTGCGCGCCTCCACCGGCCTGTCGCTGCACTGGCAGTCGCCGATGGGTCCGATGATCATCAACTTCGCGCTGCCGTTCCGCACCCAGCCGGGCGATAACTACTACGAGGAGCGCATCCAGTTCACCTTCGGCTCCACGTTCTGATCGAAGGGGACGCTGTCGTACGGCGAAAAGCGCGGCAAGCCGCGCTTTTCGCGTTTTGGCGCATGGCCGATACAATAGCCGCCCTCCCGAGGAGCAAGCCTTGAGCCCGCAACCCAGCCATACCCTCGCCGAACTGGCCGAACGTTTCGGCCTGCGCCTGCGCGGCGACGGCAACCGCCGCATCGGGGGCGTCGCCACGCTCGCCAATGCCGGCGCCAGCCAGCTGGCCTTCCTCTCCAACGGCAAGTACGCCGCGCAACTGGCCGCCTCCGGCGCCGGCGCGGTGATCCTGCGCGAGGAGCATCTGAGCGACTGCCCGGTCGACGCCTTGATTGCCGCCGATCCCTACGTGGCCTACGCAAAGATCGCCGCGCTGTACGAGCGCCAGCCCGCCGCTACACCCGGCATCCACCCCAGCGCGGTGGTCGACAGCGCGGCGAGCATCGGTGCCGGCGCCAGCATCGGCCCTTGCTGCGTGGTCGCCGCCGGCGCGGTGATCGGTGAAGGGGCGGTGCTCGGCCCGCACTGCATCGTGGGCGAGGATTGCACGGTGGGTGCGCAGTCTCGCCTGGTGGCGCGCGTCACCCTGGTGACACGCGTGACGCTGGGCAAGCGCGTGCTGGTGCATCCCGGCGCAGTGATCGGCTCCGACGGCTTCGGCCTCGCTTTCGAGCGCGACCATTGGGTGAAAATCCCCCAGCTCGGCGGCGTGCGCATCGGCGACGATTGCGAAATCGGCGCGAATACCACGATCGACCGTGGCGCACTGGACGACACCGTGCTGGAAGAAGACGTGCGGCTGGACAACCAGATCCAGATCGCCCACAACGTACACGTGGGCGCGCATACCGCGATGGCCGGCTGCGCCGCGGTCGCCGGCAGCGCGAAGATCGGCCGCTACTGCATGATCGGCGGCAACGCCGGTGTGCTTGGCCATCTGGAACTCGCCGACCGGGTTACCATTACCGCCAAGAGCCTGGTCACGCACTCGATCCGCGAGCCTGGCGAGTATTCTTCAGGTACGCCGCTGCAGGAAAACAGGCAGTGGCGCAAGAGCGCCGCCCGCTTCAAGCACCTGGACGATTTCGCGCGCCGCCTGACGGCGCTGGAGAAGGAAAAGAACGATGAGTGACAACGCCGCGACCGTGACCCTGCCGGTGAACGTGGAGCAGATCCAGCAATTGCTGCCGCACCGCTATCCGTTCCTGCTGGTCGACCGGGTCATCGAGATCGTGCCCGACCAGAGTGTGGTGGCGCTGAAGAACGTCACCATCAACGAACCGTTCTTCAACGGCCACTTCCCCGGCCATCCGGTGATGCCGGGCGTGCTGATCGTGGAGGCGATGGCGCAGGCCGCCGGCCTGCTCACCCAGCTCAGCAACCGCATGAAGGGCAACACCGCCACCCCGTTGTTCTACCTGGTCAAGGTGGACAACGCGCGCTTCAGCGCGCCGGTGGTGCCGGGCGACCAGCTGCGCCTGGAGGTGTCGGTCAAGCGCGTGATGCGCGGCATGGGCCTGTTCGCGGCGCGCACCGTGGTGGATGGCAAGGAAGTCGCCAGCTGCGAGCTGATGTGCGCGGCGAGGTCCGACAAATGACCCATCCCGCGTCGATCCATCCCACCGCGCAGATCGACCCGGCCGCGAAAATCGGCGCGAACGTCGCCATCGGCGCCTACAGCGTGATCGGTGCCGGCGTGGAGATCGGCGACGGCACGGTGATCGGCCCGCACGTGGTGATCGAGGGCCCGACCCGCATAGGCCGCGACAACCGCATCGCGCAGTTCGCCTCCATCGGCGGCGAGCCGCAGGACAAGAAGTTCACCGGCGAGCGCACCGAACTGGTGATCGGCGACCGCAACCTGATCCGCGAGTTCGTCACCATCAACCGCGGCACCGGCGACGGCGGCGGCATCACCCGTATCGGCAACGACAACTGGCTGCTGGCCTACGTGCACATCGCGCACGACTGCCAGGTCGGCAACCACGTGGTGTTCTCCAACTATTCGGCGCTGGCCGGCCACGTGGAGATCGGCGACTGGGTGATCATCTCCGGCTACGCCGGCGTGCACCAGTTCTGCAAAGTGGGCGCGCACGCCTTCATCGCGATGGGCTGTCTGGTCGGCTCCGACGTACCGCCGTTCCTGATGATGGCGAACGAGCAGCACGGGCGCCCGCGCGGCATCAACAGCGAGGGCCTGAAGCGCCGCGGCTTCGAAAGCCCGCGCATCGCCGCGATCAAGCGCGCCTACCGCACTCTGTACATGGCCGGCTTGTCGCTGCCCGAGGCACGCGAACAGCTGGTCGCGCAGGCGCAGGACAGCGCCGACGTACGCGCGATGCTCGACTTCATCGACCGCAGCGAGCGCGCGCTCGCCCGCTGATATGCGCGCAGCGCATATCAGCAAATCAGGCAAGCGCGCCTGCCTTTGTTCTGACAGCTGAACCATGCCGACCGCAGAAGCCACCGGAGCCCCGCTCATCGCGCTCATCGCCGGCGAAGACTCCGGCGATCAGCTCGGCGCCGACCTGATTGCGGCGCTGCGCGCCCGGTATCCGGACGCGCGCTTCGTCGGCATCGGCGGCAAGCGCATGCAGGCGCAGGGCTTCGAATCCTGGTACGACATCCGCGAACTGTCGCTGTTCGGCCTCGCCGAAGTGGTGTCGCATCTGCCGCGCCTGCTCAAGTTGCGCAAGGCACTGGTCGCGCGCCTGCTCGCCGCGAAACCGGCGGTAGTCGTCGGTATCGACGCGCCGGACTTCAATCTCGGGGTGGAGCATCGGCTGAAACAGGCCGGCCTGCGCACCGTGCATTACGTCAGCCCCTCGGTATGGGCCTGGCGCGAGCACCGTGCCGAAAAGATCGGCCGCTCGGCCGACCGCGTGCTATGCCTGTTCCCGATGGAGCCAGCGATCTACGCACGACACGGCGTCGATGCGCGCTTCACGGGCCACCCGCTGGCCGATCGTTTTCCGCTGGTATCCGACCGCGCCGCCGCGCGCGAAGCGCTGCAGTTGCCGCAGGACGCCCCGGTGCTGGCGGTGCTGCCGGGCAGCCGCGGCAGCGAGCTGGCCCGGCTGGGCGAGCCCTTTCTCGATGCCGCGCGGCGTGTCGCCAGTGCCCTGCCCGGCCTGCGCGTGGTGATTCCCGCCGCCAACCCGCGCATGCTGGGGCCTTTGCGCACCTTGCTCGCCAGATTCCGGCAGGATGGTGCTGCACCGCTGCTGCTCGATGGCCATGCCCACGAAGCCATGCAGGCCGCCGACGTGGTCTTGCTGGCCTCCGGCACCGCCACGCTGGAGGCGATGCTGGCCAAGCGCCCAATGGTGGTGGGCTACCGCGTCTCGCCGACCAGCTACCGCATCGCCAAGCTGCTGCGCATGCTCAAGACCGACGTCTACGCACTGCCAAACATCCTCGCCCGCGCCTGCGGCATGGGCGAGCGCGCGGTGCTGGTGCCCGAGCTGATGCAGGACAACTGCACCGCCGCGAAACTCGCCGACGCTACCTTGGCGTTGTTCAACGACAGCGAGCGCCGCGGTGCCATCGTCGCAGCGTTCGAGCAATTGCATCGAGCCTTGCGGGCGGAACTGGATGGCAGCGCAGCGGATGCGGCGGCCGGGGCGATTGGCGAGCTGTTGGAGCGCGAATCCTCTCCCGCTTCCCTGAGCGGAGAGGCGTAGCTTTCCCCCTTCTGCCCCTGGGCCAGGGTGAGGGGACACGCTGGCGATAAGTTTGCACCGAAGCAGGCTTCGATGCCGCTCTTCGCAAGCCCTGGTCCCTCGCCTCAATCCTCTCCCCGGAGGGGAGAGGAGGCGAACGCGCTGTGCAGCCCCTATCCCACATCCATACCTTCCCAGCCGCGGATACCTCGACCTTGCCAAACCATGATTTGTTAAAAGCGGGGGTGGACGAAGCCGGGCGCGGCCCGCTGGCCGGTCCCGTCGTGGTGGCCGCGGTGATCCTCGACCCAACCCGCCCCATCGCCGGCCTGGACGACTCCAAGAAGCTCAGCGAGAAACGGCGGGAGGCGCTGTATCCGCACATCGTCGAAGATGCGCTGGCGCATTGCGTGATCGTGGTCGAGGCCGAGGAAATCGATCGTCTCAACATCTTCCAGGCCACCATGGCCGGCATGAGCCGGGCCGTGGCCGGCCTCGTGCCGGCCGCGCAGGAGGCACTGGTGGACGGCAACAAACTGCCGAAGGACCTGCCCTGCCCCGGCCGCGCCATCGTCGGCGGCGACGCGTCGGAGCCGGCGATCAGCGCGGCCTCGATCCTTGCCAAGGTGACCCGCGACCGCCTGATGGTGGCCCTGGATGCCAGCTACCCCGGCTACGGCTTCGCCGTGCACAAGGGTTATCCCACACCCGCCCATCTGGCCGCGTTGCAGCGGCTCGGTCCCTGCGTGCAGCACCGGCGCAGCTTCGCGCCGGTGCGTCTGCTACTGGATCAGGGAAGGCTGTTCCAGGATGTTCCCGAGGGCTGATCGCCCCTCCCGAAGCTGCTCGGCATAGGCCATCGGTCTATGCAACTTTTTCCCGCGCGAGAGCATCATTCACTACAGGAAACCACGTCCGCATGGACGCGCCCGCAGCAGCGGCGACGTCCCGCCAGACCGGCCACGCCGACCGCTGCCACCGTTGCGCACAACGCGCATCGCCGATCGCAGGAGTCGTGCCATGATGCCCCCGTCCAACCATCCGAACGCTCCCCCGGTACCGGCCGGCATGCCCCCGCCGGCACTGACCGAACCCGCCACCGGCGGCGTCGAAAAAAACGTCCCGCCGCACGCCGACTACAACCTCCAGCCACTGAAGGTCGACAGCCTCGGCCACTACCTGCCGCCCGGCGAGGAACAGGAGGAGGAACGCTTCCACGTCCGTTGAATGGCGATGCTTCTCTCGCCCTGCGCCTGTCGCTACGCTGGCGGCACTTCACGGGGGAAGGGATGACATGCGTCGTATCGCCATCGTATTGCTGGGGCTGCTGTTCTGCCTGGCCGCCCACGCCCATGTGCAACCGGGCGATACGCCGCCGGACGCGCTGGGTACGACCCAGGACGGCCAGGAGGTGACGGTTTCATCGTTGCACGGCAAGGTCGTGGTGATCAGCTTCTGGGCCACCTGGTGCGGCTACTGCATGAAGGAGATGCCGGCGCTGGCGAACCTCCAGTCACTGGCGATCCAGCGCGGCCTGCCGTTGCAGGTGGTCACCATCAACTACCGCGAGGATCGGCGCGTCTTCGTAGACACCGTGCGCGCCCTGCGTCCCCGCCTGCCGGGCCTGCTGATGACCTGGGACCGCGACGGCGCCCTGGGCAAATCCTATGGCACCGACAAGGGCATCCCGGTCATGGTGATGCTGCACCGCGACGGCCGCGTGGCCCAGGTGCACGTGGGCTACGACGAGGACATGCTGGACAGCCTGGTGGCCGAGATCAATGCCCTGCTCGTCGAACCCGCGCAGGCCGTGGCAGTCGCCGCGCCGCACTGACCGCCGCACACCGCGCAAACCACGCACAAGTCAATCTTGCCGCTGCGCACGGTGCCGGGTAGCCTGCGAGGCTTGACTGCGCCAGACCGCATGACCATCCGCTATACCCACCTGCATCTGCACAGCGAGTACTCGCTGGTCGATTCGACCATCCGCATCAAGGCGATGGTCGCCGCCTGCGTGCAAGCGGGCATGCCGGCGGTGGCGCTCACCGACGAATGCAACATGTTCGCGCTGGTGAAGTTCTACAAGGCCTGCAGCGCAGCCGGCATCAAGCCGATCTGCGGCAGCGACCTGTGGATCGGTTCGCCGGACGATCCGCGCCCGTGGCGACTCACCCTGCTGTGCCAGCACCGCGACGGCTACCTCAACCTGTCCCGGCTCGTCTCGCGCGCCTGGCAGGAAGGCCAGCACGGCGGCCGCGCGCTGGTCGACGCGGGCTGGCTCGCCACACCCGCGACGGACGGCCTGATCGCCCTGCTCGGCCGCGAGAGCGAAGTGGCGCGCATCGCAGTGGCCCAAGGCCACGACGCCGCGCTGGCGAAGCTGCGCCCACTGGTACGGCTGTTCCCGGACCGCCTGTATCTCGAACTCATCCGCTGCGGCCGCGAGGGCGAGGAGGCCTGGAACTCGGCTGCGCTGGCGCTGGCTACCGAACTCGAGCTGCCGGTGATCGCCAGCAACGACGTGCGCTTCCTCAAGCGCGACGATTTCGAGGCGCACGAAGCACGCGTATGCATCCACCAGGGCCGCGTGCTGGCCGACCCCAAGCGTCCGCGCGACTACAGCGACCAGCAATACCTGAAATCCCCCGGGGAAATGGCCGAGCTGTTTGCGGACATTCCCGAGGCGCTGGAAAACACCGTCGAACTGGCGAAGCGCTGCAATCTCGAATTGAAGTTCGGCACCTACTACCTGCCCGACTTCCCGGTGCCCGAGGGTTACAACCTCGACAGCCACATCCGCGAACTGGCCCGGCAAGGCCTGAAGGAGCGCCTGGCCGCCGCACCGCTGGCCGAGGGCCACAGCCTCGCCGACTACGAGGCGCGGCTGGAACGCGAGCTGGACGTCATCATCAAGATGGGCTTCCCCGGCTACTTCCTGATCGTGGCGGACTTCATCAACTGGGGCAAACAGAACGGCATCCCGGTCGGACCGGGCCGCGGCTCGGGCGCCGGCTCGCTGGTCGCCTGGGTGCTGAAGATCACCGACCTCGATCCGTTGCAGTTCAACCTGCTGTTCGAGCGCTTCCTCAATCCCGAACGCGTGTCGATGCCCGACTTCGACATCGACTTCTGCATGGATCGCCGCGACGAGGTGATCGATTACGTGGCGCGCAAATATGGGCGCGACCATGTCAGCCAGATCATCACCTACGGCTCGATGGCGGCGAAGGCGGTGCTGCGCGATTCCGGCCGCGTGCTCGGCATGGGCTACGGCGCGGTGGACAAGATCGCCAAGCTGATTCCGCCGCGTCCGCTCGATCTCACCTTGTCCGACGCGCTGGGCCGCACCGAGAAATCGAAGAAAGAGCCCGAGCGCGTCGTCAAGGAATTCTGCGAGCTGTACGCGCAGGACGAGGACGAGGCGCGCCCGCTGATCGATCTCGCGCTGAAGCTGGAAAGCCTCACCCGCAACGTCGGCAAGCACGCCGGCGGCGTGGTGATCGGCCAGAGCACGCTCACCGAATACGCGCCGCTGTACTGCGAAGCCGGTGGCGGCGGCGTGGTCACCCAGTACGACAAGGACGACGTGGAAGCGGTCGGCCTGGTGAAGTTCGACTTCCTCGGCCTGCGCACGCTCACCATCATCGACTGGGCGGTAAAGGCGATCAACGCGCGCCGCGCGCAAAGCGGCGAGGAACCGCTGGACATCGCCAAGCTGCCGCTGGACGACGCCTACACCTACGCCGAGGTCTTCGCCAAGGCGAAGACGGTCGCGATCTTCCAGTTCGAATCGTCGGGCATGCAGCGCATGCTGAAGGACGCCAAGCCCGACCGCTTCGACGACCTCATCGCACTGGGCGCGCTGTACCGCCCCGGCCCGATGGACCTGATCCCCAACTTCGTGGCGCGCAAGCACGGCCGCGAGGAAGTGATCTACCCCGACCCGCGCGTCGAGCCTGTCCTGAAAGAGACCTACGGCATCATGGTCTACCAGGAGCAGGTGATGCAGATGGCGCAGATCGTGGGCGGCTACACGCTCGGCGGCGCCGACCTGCTGCGCCGCGCGATGGGCAAGAAGAAAATCGAGGAGATGGCGAAGGAGCGCGCCAAGTTCCGCGAGGGCGCGGCCAAGGACGGGCTCAGCAGCAGCAAGTCCGACGAAATCTTCGACCTGATGGAGAAGTTCGCCGGCTACGGCTTCAACAAGTCACACGCTGCTGCGTATGCACTCGTCTCCTACCAGACCGCCTGGCTGAAGGCGCACTACCCCGCCGAATTCATGGCCGCGACGATCTCGTCGGACATGGACAACACCGACAAGGCGGTGACCTTCATCGACGAGTCCAAGGCGATCGGCCTCACCGTGCTGCCGCCGGACGTGAACGCTTCGGACTTCATGTTCGTGGCAGTCGAGCCGAAGGTCATCCGCTACGGCCTGGGCGCGATCAAGGGCGTGGGCCAGGGTGCCTGCGAATCCATCGTCGCCGAGCGCCAGCGCGGCGGCACATACAAAGACCTTGCCGACTTCTGTCGCCGTGTCGACCCGACCAAGCTCAACCGGCGCGTGCTCGAGGCGCTGATCCTCTCCGGCTCGCTCGATGCACTGGCGCCCAACCGCGCCAGCCTGATGCTGCAGCTGCCCGACGCGATCAAGGCGGCCGAGCAGCACCTGCGCGACCGCCAGTCCGGCCAGAACGACATGTTCGGCGCCGCCATGGGGGCCGCCACGCCAGTAGTGCAGATCGAACTGCCCACCGCGCCCGACTGGTCGCTGGAGCAAAAGCTGCAGGGCGAGCGCGACACACTCGGCCACTACCTCTCCGGCCATCCCGTCGACCCGTGGCGCGAGGAACTGGCCCAGCTCTCCACCTGCCCGCTGGGCGAGATCGCCGAACGCTACCAGCCGCCCCGGCCGCGCAAGAGCGACAGCGACGACGGCAACCGCTTCCGCCGCGGCCCGGACACGCCATGGACCGCCGCCGGCATGGTGGTGGCGATGCGCAAGCGCGGCGACAGCGACGCCTTCGTGCGACTGGAAGACGGCACCGGCGCGATCGAAGTGAGCTTCTTCGGCGAGCTGTACCAGCAGATAGCGCCGCTGCTGGTGCGCGACGAGATGCTGATTGTCGAAGGCGGCCTGCGCATCGACGAGTTCTCCGGCGGCGGCTTTCAGTTGCGCGCCCGCGGCGCCATTACCCTGGCCGACGCCTGCCGGCGCCACGCACGCCTGCTCCAGCTGAAATTGAACGGCATCGACCCCGGTTTCCCGGAGCAGCTGCGCCAGACCCTGGCCGGCTTCCGCGGCGGGCGCGCCAGCGTCACCTTGCACGGCTACCACAACGCCACGGCCCAGGCCGATCTGGAGCTGGGCGAGGACTGGCGCGTGGAGGCCATCCCCGAGCTGCTGCGCGCGGTGCGGGCGCTGCCGGGGGTGCAAGCAGCGCGGTTGCGACTCGTGAAAAGCGAGCATTGAGGCTTTCGTGCGGCTTGGGGAATCAGAGCCAGAGCCTTTCCTGATCTCGAAAGCCGCCTTCCTGGCGGCGTTCGAGTCGACCGGGTCGATGCAGCCGACCCGGTCTGAGCTGCGCAGGCGCTGAAGCGCCCGCGCACGGGCGGCACATCCATGTGCCGCAGCCTCGCTCCGCCTGGAATACCGGGATGCCCATACGCCCCCGTTCCCCCGTTTTTTGCGCGCCCGGTATACTGCCCCGCTTCCGCGTCACGAACCCCGGCGAATGAATCCCAACTTCCTCGATTTCGAACAACCCATTGCCGAGCTCGAGGCGAAGATCGAGGAGTTGCGCCATACCAGCAATGGGCAGGCGCTCAACATCGACGAGGAAGTCGGCCGGCTGCGCGAGAAGCTGAAGCTCAAGACCAACGACATCTTCAAGAACCTCAGTTCATGGCAGGTCGCCCAGCTGTCGCGCCATCCGGCGCGGCCTTACACGCTGGATTACATCGGCGTGATGTGCGAGGAGTTCCACGAACTGGCCGGCGACCGCATGTACGCGGACGACGGCGCCATCGTCGGCGGCCTGGGCCGCATCAACGGCCGACCGGTGATGATCGTGGGCCACCAGAAGGCGCGCGACACCAAGGGCAAGCTCAAGCGCAACTTCGGCATGCCGCGCCCCGAGGGTTACCGCAAAGCGCTGCGCCTGATGAAGATGGCCGAGCGCTTCGGCCTGCCCGTGATCACCTTGATCGACACCATGGGTGCCTACCCAGGCATCGGCGCCGAGGAACGCGGCCAAAGTGAAGCCATTGCCCGCAACCTGCTGGAAATGGCCGACCTCAAGACACCGGTCATCTGCACCGTGATCGGCGAAGGCGGCTCCGGCGGTGCGCTGGCGATCGGCGTGGGCGACCGCATCAACATGCTGCAGTACTCGACCTATTCCGTGATCACCCCGGAAGGCTGCGCCACCATCCTCTGGCGCAGCGCGGAGCGCGCCAAGGACGCCGCCGAGGCGCTCGGCCTCACCGCACCGCGCCTGCTGGAGCTGGGCCTGGTCGACAAGGTGATCCGTGAGCCGCTGGGCGGCGCCCATCGCAACCCGCGCTCCATGGCTATCCGCCTCAAGGCCGTGCTGATGAACCAGCTCGACGAGCTGCAGGCGATGCCGACGGCGGACCTGCTGGAGCAGCGCTACGCACGCCTGCGCGGCCACGGCGCGTTCCAGGAATAGAACCGCGCAGCCAGCGCATGGAGGTTTCAATGAAAGCTCTCTTGCCCTATGCGCTAGCGATCCCACTTCTCGCTCCCCTGATGCCCGTCAAGGCCGCGCCAGCAGCTGTTGATGCCGGCAAGGCCAACGCGCACGCATTGCTCCCGATAAAGTCCAAGGCGGACTTGGCGCGTTACTTGCGCGATACGCCGGCGGGAACCTCCCCGCTCGACAAGTTGCCGCCGTGGTCACGCAGGCGCTTTCTTGCTCAGGTGGATTTTGACTCACGGGGAGCAAGGAATATCAGTTTCGGCGAACCCATGGCCGAATTGACTCATCCACAAATCGTCCAGATCTTTGCGCTGTTTGGGAACGAGCAGGAGAAACTTGCCCAAAGCATGGATATCGGACTGACGCCAGCCAAACAGTCCCGTATCCAGCATGAGCGCGCCGAGGACGCCAAAGCACGCCACTGCGCGCCGGAAAGTTGCCCCGAAAGCCAGATCGAACAACGTTTTGACGAACTGGTCCTGCAGGAGCCGCCTACTTCCATTCCGGTGGCAAAACGCATTGCTCTCGACAGTCAGCGCTACGATCGGCTATTCGCCGATTACGAGGCGCCGGAACGACTGCGCACGACCAGCGACTTGGATCTGCGGCTTCTTGTGCGCGCAACTGAATATGCAATGCCAATGGTTGGCGCGCCGAGTGCGATTCGCATCACCCAGTTGCAAATGGACCTGGCCGAAATGCAGCGGCGCGGCATGGCCGAGGATCAGGACTATGCCCGGCTGTACCGGTTGCTCTTGTCAGACCGTCGACTCACCGAAGCTGCCGCATTGTTGCATCAGCATCCAGGCTTGGGCGAAAGCGCCATGCCAACCGTCGATGACCGCACCGGCGATTCGCCCCACCCGGCGACCACTGCACTGGTCATCGACAAGCACGGCGGCATGACTCGCGAGTCATTTGATATTTCGCATGCGTTGCGCATCGTGGCGCTCAGCGGCGACGGATGTCATTTCTGCGATGAAGCCGCGAACGCCGTCGAGACGGATGCGCAACTGCGCCCGCTATTCGCCCAGCACGCAATGTGGCTGGCTAGCCAGGGAGATGGTTTCGAATATGCCAAGACATGGAATCACCTGTTCCCCGATCAGCCCATGCATATCGCATGGCAGAACTCGGAATGGTCAATACTTGGCAGTGACGCGTGGGGGCTTTTGCCGGCGTTTTATGTCTACCAGAACGGCGTGTTGACCAAGAAATTCCTGGGCTGGAGTGGCGTAAAGAAATTCAAGCAATCGCTGCATGAGGCCGGCGCACTGTAACTGTGCCGGCGCTACCATCGACCACACCGTCAGGCTGCCGGGAACGACCATGGCCCACGACAAGCTCGCCGTACTGATCGACGCCGACAACGCACGCCCGGCCATCGTCGAGGGCCTGCTCGCCGAGATCGCGAAAATCGGCACCGCACACGTCAAGCGCATCTACGGCGACTGGACCAAGCCCGACCTCAACAGCTGGAAGGACGCGCTGCTGCGCCACTCGATCCAGCCGATCCAGCAGTTCCGCTATACCGTAGGCAAGAACGCCACCGACTCGGCAATGATCATCGACGCGATGGACCTGCTCTATTCCGGGCGCTTCGACGGCTTCTGCATCGTTTCCAGCGACAGCGACTTCACCCGGCTCGCCTCGCGCATCCGCGAGTCCGGGCTCACTGTGTATGGCTTCGGCGAGCGCAAGACGCCCGAGCCATTCCGCACCGCCTGCGACAAGTTCATCTACACCGAAGTGCTGGCGCCGGCCACAGCGACCGAGGTCAGCGCCGGGGTGAAGCGACGTACCGCCAAGGAACTGCGCAGCGACAGCCAGCTGATGAACCTGCTGCGCAACGCCATCGATGCCGCCGCCGACGACAACGGCTGGGCCGGTCTGGGTGCGGTCGGCAG
This sequence comes from Dyella agri, assembly GCF_044904705.1. Lineage (NCBI taxonomy): Bacteria > Pseudomonadati > Pseudomonadota > Gammaproteobacteria > Lysobacterales > Rhodanobacteraceae > Dyella > Dyella agri. Next base: position 88,624 of record NZ_JADIKL010000004.1, on the reverse strand, counting down.
CATCGTCAACAAGCAGTCGCCCGATTTCGACCCGCGCAACTACGGCTACGCCAGGCTCAGCGCACTGGTGAACGGCATCGGCCTGTTCGAGACCGAGGAGCGCCACATCGGCAACGGCAAACACATGTACCTGCGCCTGCGCAGCGGCAAGAAGTGAGCCAGCCGCTGCCGGCGCTGCTGGCCCGCGCACTGGAAAAAGCACCGCCGGGACCGCTGTGCGTGGCGTACAGCGGCGGCCCGGATTCCACCGCCCTGCTGCACGCGCTGGCGCAGCTGCCCACGGCGCGGGCGCGCGGCTTGCGTGCCTTGCACGTCGATCATGGCCTGCACGCGCAGAGCGCCGCATGGACCGGACAATGCCGCCAGTTCTGCGCCAGCCTCGACCTGACTTGTGACGTGGTGCAGGTGCAGGTCGAGATGCACCGCGGCGAGGGCCTGGAGGCTGCCGCGCGCCACGTGCGCTACACGGCCTTTGCGACACAGCTGCACGCGGGTGAAACCCTGCTGCTGGCCCACCACCGCGACGACCAGGCCGAAACCGTGCTGCTGAAGCTGCTGCGCGGCGCCGGTCCGGAAGGCCTGGGCGGCATGCGCCAGCGCCGCCCGCTGGGACGTGGCGAACTGTGGCGACCGCTGCTCAACGACATCGCGCGCGCGCAGTTGCGCGATTACGTCGCCATGCACCATCTGCCCTGCATCGACGATCCCGCCAACGCCGACACCCGGTTCGCACGCAACCAGCTGCGCCACGAAATCCTGCCGCGCCTCACCGCGCACTGGCCGCAGGCAGTGGATTCGATCCTGCACAGCGCCACGCTCAACCGCGCCGCCGCCGACGCCTTGCGCGCCCAGTGGCTGGCTGCCTTCGCGATGCTGCATGACGGCGCCACCGGCAGTCTCGACGCCACCGGCTGGCTCGCGCTCGCCCCCGCCCTGCGCGAACCGCTGCTCGATCATTGGCTGCACGCGCGCGGTCTCATCGCACCCACCACGGCGCAGCGCGCGCAGATCGAACGCCAGTGCACCGCCCGCCCGGGCCAGTCGCCATGCATCCGCTGGCCAGGCACGGAGCTGCATGTCTGGAAGGGACGCCTGTGGGCACGCGCACCACAGCCCGCCATCGACCCGTCCTGGCGTACGCCCTGGCAAGGCGAACGGCTCGTGCTGCCCGACGGGGGATGGCTCGCGCTGAGCAACGAACACACGCGCCTGCCCACGCCGCTCACGGTGTGCTTGCGCCAAGGCGGTGAGCGCATCAAGCCGGACGGCGACGCACACACCCGCGAACTGCGCGATTTGTTCCAGCAGGCGGCATTGCCGCCATGGCAGCGTGCTGTCTGCCCTCTGCTGTACGAGGATGGGCAACTGGTCGCCGTGGCCGACCGCTGGGCCAGTACCCGCGGCCGGCAACTGTTCGAAAGCGCGGGTAGTCGACCCGGCTGGCAGCCCGGCCCCTGACGCCCGCCGACCGCCTCTCGGAATCGCGGCTTAGCCAGCCCGGCAACGCCGTTCGCATTGATTCCCGCAGGCTGCTGCGCTAGCGTTGCGGGCCATGGCCAAGACCGCTTCCACCGCCGCCAAGACCCCACCCGCCGCCGACTTCGAGCACTCGCTGGACGAACTCGAACAGCTGGTGACGAAGATGGAGGGTGGCGAACTGAGCCTGGACGAGTCGCTGGCCTCTTTCGAGCGCGGCGTCGGCCTGTACCGCCATTGCCAACAGGCCTTGGAACAAGCCGAACTGCGTGTGCGCCTGCTGCTCGACCCCGAAGCCCCCGACAGCGCCGAACCGTTTGAACCCGAACACTGAACTGGGGCCTGCACTGCAAGCGTTGATCCACCGCGCCGAACAGGCGCTGGACGCCTGCTTGCCCAGCGCCGAACAATCGCCCGTCCAACTGCACCGCGCGATGCGCTACGCCGTCCTCGGCGGCGGCAAGCGCCTGCGGCCGCTGCTGGTCTATGCCGCCGCCCACGCGCTGGGCCGCGACGACGCCGCGCTGGATGCACCGGCCTGCGCGGTGGAGCTGATCCACGCCTACTCGCTGGTGCACGACGACCTGCCGGCAATGGATGACGACGCGCTGCGCCGCGGCCGCCCCACCTGCCACATCGTGTTCGGCGAGGCGATGGCGATCCTGGCCGGCGATGCGCTGCAGGCGCTGGCCTTCGAACTGCTTGCCGCGCCCGACGCCGCACCCGATGCCGCCACCGGCATGCGCATGCTGCATGCACTGGGCCGCGCCTGCGGTGCCGAAGGCATGGCCGGCGGCCAGGCCCTGGACCTTGCCGCGGTGGGCGAGAAGCTCACGCTTGCTGAACTCGAACACATGCATGCCTGCAAGACCGGCGCGCTGATCCGCGCCTCGGTGCAGCTGGGCGCGCTGGTTGCCGGGGCGGACGACGCCACGCTGGCTGGGCTGGACCACTACGCCACCGCCGTGGGCCTGGCCTTTCAGGTGCGCGATGACATCCTCGACGTGGAAGGCGAATCCGCCGTGATCGGCAAGACCGCCGGCAAGGACGCCGCCGCCGACAAACCCACCTTCTCCTCGATCATCGGCCTGGATGCCTCGCGTGCGCGGCTGGCCGAACTCACCGCCATCGCCCTCGGCGCCATCGCGCCCTTGGGGCCGCGCGGCGAACTGCTGGCGGAGCTGGCCCGCTACGCCGCGCAACGCCACCGCTGAAGCAAAGGAAAAGGCCCGCCGAAGCGGGCCTTTTCATGGTCATGCCGGTCGAGCAGCGACTCAACTCACCAGCCGCAAGGCGAACGGATAGCGGTAGCTGCCGTCCGAACTGACCTTGACCGCGGCGACGATGCAGAGGATCAGGTTCGCCAGCCACAGCAGCCAGGCGAGCAACGCACCGATCAGGATGACGGCAAGCACCCCGCAGATCACGTAGCCGATCACCACGGTGATCTGGAAGTTCAACGCTTCCTTGGCCTCCTTCACCAGATAAGCCTTGTCCGCGCGATCCTTGTGCACCAGCCACACGATCAGCGGCACGACCAGGCTGAGGATGAAACCCGACAGATGGGTAAGCATGGCCAGGTTGCGGTCGTCGCTGCTCGCCTCGGTGGCGACAGGCGGCGGTGGCGGCATCTGGTCCGACGGTGTACTCATGAGCAATCCTCCCCGGTGAGTGGACCGCGCGTCACGGGCAGCCAGCCACGCGCGGACTGATCAAACGTCTAGAGCCCGTCTAATGTCTCCGCATGGCCCGCGTTGCCTTGCCGTGGCCGTCAGGCGGTGGCGCGTGGCGCAGCGCCTGCCTGGCTGGCAGGTCAAGCCGCGCGCTGCCGCTTGGCGGCCACGGCAAGGCAACCCGAAGGGCCGGGTCTGTTTGCCCACATCCCTGCGTCATCACTCGGTCGTGGACGGACGTCCACTTCCTCGCTCTTCCTTGGCCTGCGTGCAAACAGCTCCCGGCGCGAGCCATGTGGAGACATTGGACAGGCTCTTACAGCATGACGCAGGAGTCACTCGCCCGCCACTGTCATCCGGTCCACCAGGATCGAGCCGCAGAGGATGTGCGAGCGCGGGTCGACGTCGGCACCGGCGGCGAGGATGCCGGCGTACATGTCGCGCAGGTTCGCAGCGATGGTGATTTCCTCGACCGGATGGGCGATGACGCCGTTTTCCACCCAGAAACCAGCCGCGCCGCGCGAGTAGTCGCCGGTGATGGTGTTGACGCCCTGCCCCATGACCTCGGTAACCAGCAAGCCCGTGCCCAGCCGGCGCAACATGCCTACGAAATCGCTGGCCTCGCCGTCAGCCGCACCGGGCGCCACCCGCAGATTGTGGACACCACCAGCGTTGCCGGTAGATGCGAGGCCGAGCTTGCGTGCCGAATAACTGCCCAGCACGTAGCGCGCCAGCACGCCACGCTCGATCAGCGCGCTGTCGCGCGTGGCCACGCCCTCGGCATCGAAGTTGCCCGAACCATGCCCGCGCCTGAGTCGCGGCTGTTCGGCTATGTCGAACCAGCCCGGCATGACCGCCTTGCCGGCATGGTCGAGCAGGAAGCTGGCGCGACGGTACAGCGAGCCACCGCTCACCGCACCGATCAGATGGCCGATCAGCCCGCGCGCGATCTCCGGCGCGAACAACACCGGGCATTCGCGGGTAGACAGGCTGCGCGCGTCCAGCCGCGCCAGCGTGCGCTGGGCAGCTTTGTCGCCCAGCGCCTGCGCGCTGATGAAATCGTCGGCGCTGCGCACGCTGTCGTACCAGTAGTCGCGCTGCATGCGCTCGCCCTCGCCGGCGATCAGCGACAGCGACAGCGAATGCCGGGTGCCGCGCTCGCGGCCGAGGAAACCGTGCGAGTTCGCGTACACCGACAGGCTTTCGCCCATCTGTACGCCGGCACCATCGGAATTGCCGATGCCGGCATGCGCGCGGCCGGCATCCTCGATGCGCCGGCCCAGCTCGATCGCCGCCGCGGTGTCGATGGCCCAGGGATGCCACAGGTCGAGGTCGGGGAAATCCGTCGCCATGCGCGCGGCATCGGCCAGCCCGGCGGCGGGGTCTTCCTCGGTGAACTTGGCGATGGCGCAGGCCTGGTCCAGCGTGGCCTGGATCGAATCGGGGTTGAGGTCGGCCGTGCTGGCCGAGCCCTTGCGCTGGCCGAAGTAGACGGTGAGCCCGAAACCGCGATCGCGGGTGTGCTCCACCGTCTCCACCTCGCCCAGGCGCACGTTCACGTTGAGGCCGGTGTCGATGCTGGCGGCCACCTCGGCGGCGCTGGCGCCGGCCGCGCGGGCGCGGCGGATCACGTCCTCGGCCAGCCCGGCGAGGCGGTCCAGGTCCTGCAGGCTGCGGTCGGCGGCGGGGGCGATATCGCTCACGTGAAGGGTTCCGGGCAAGTCAAACGGGTAGAATGCACGATCCGCGCCGTGCAGTCTCCACATGGGGACGGCACGGCCCACCCGCAACGCCCCGCGGAGCCAAGCGCATGTCGGTCGCCCCCGGCCTCTATCGTCATTACAAGGGCCAGCACTACCGGGTGCTGGGCACCGCCCGTCACAGCGAGACCGAGGAGACGCTGGTGGTGTATCAGGCGCTGTACGGCGAACGCGGCCTGTGGGTGCGGCCCGCGGCGATGTTTGCCGAAACCGTGATCGTGGATGGCGCGAGCGTGCCACGTTTCGCGCTGGAACAGGCCGAGCCCGGCTTGCTGGAAGACCGATGAACCGCACCTACACCGACGACCCCGGACACGACTACGGCCCTACCCGCACCCAGCAGCGCCGCGACGCGCTGGCCGTGCTGGAACTGGCGACCCAACTGGTCGAACTGCCGCCGACGCGACTCGCGAAGCTGGAGCTGCCCGACGACGTGCGCGACGAAATCGCCCACGTGCGCCGCATCAGTTCGCACATCGCGCGCAAGCGCCAGCTGGCCTTCCTGGCCAAGCTCATGCGCCGCCACGACAGCGAGGCGTTCGACGCGGTACGCGCGGCGCTGGGCGAGAACCGCGACCGCCAGCGCCAGGAAACCGCCGCGATGCACCGGCTGGAGGCGCTGCGCGAGCGCCTGCTGGGCGACGATGGCGACAGCGTGGCTACCGAACTGATCGAGCAACACTCCGGCATCGATCGCCAGCATCTGCGCGCGCTGATCCGCCAGGCGCGTGTCGAGCAGGCCACGCCGAACAAGCCGCCGCGTGCCTTCCGCGAACTGTTCCAGTTGCTGAAATCGCTGAAGGACGAAGAAGCGCAGTAGCGCCCTGTGCGCGATGGCTCCGGCGTTTTACCGGAGCCAGAAGCATTCGCGCACAACGTGCGCTGCTACGGCGCAGGCCAGAAGCCGCGTATCCCCGCCACGCCTTGCGCGCCTGCCGCACGCGCCTGCGCCAGTTGCGCCGGCGTCATGCCGCCCAGCGCATAGACCGGCATCGCGGCTGCCTCGGCGAGGGCCTGGAAGCTCCCCCAGCCCAACGGTGCCGCCTGCGGGTGGCTGGCGGTGACGGCCACCGGCGACAAGCTGGCGAAATCCGCCCCCACCCGCAGCGCCTGTGCCAATTGCACGGCATCGTGGCAACTCGCACCGACGACCTGCAGAAGCGGGAGTGGCCGTTCGGCCAGCGCGGCCAGCTGCGCACCGGTCAGGTGCACGCCGACGCCCAGCGCCTGCGCACCCTCGATATCCGCGTTGAGCAGCAGTTGTGCGCCATGCCGGCGTGCCGACGGCAGCAGCGCCGCGGCGAACTCCCGCACTTCCTCGCGCGGCCAGCGCGGCAACCGCAGCTGCAGCAACCGCTCGCCCGCTTCGATGGCGCGGCCGATCTGCTCGAGCCACAGCTCGCGCTCGGCCGGCAGCACATCGGCCGGCGTAACCAGGTAATGCGGCGGCAGGCGCAACGCCTGCAGGATGGCGCGGTCGGCCGGCGCCAGCGTCGCCGGGTCCGCCTGCATCGGCAGGCACCATTGCAGCCCTTGCCCCTCCAGCGGGCGCGGCTCGCCCCGCCACTGCGTCACGCACCAGGCGTCCAGCAGCAGCTCGCGCTCGTGGTAGTGCCAGGGCACGCGGATCAGCGGTTCGGCGTCGACCAGCGCGACGCCCAGTTCCTCGTCCAGTTCGCGCGCCAACGCCGCCAGCGGCGCCTCGCCGGGCTCGCGCTTGCCGCCGGGGAATTCCCACAAGCCGGCCAGATGCTTGCCGGCAGGACGCTCGGCCAGCAACACGCGTCCCTCGCGGTCGCGCAGCGCGCCAGCCAGCACATGCAGCGGCGCGCCGGCCATGACGGGATCAGCTGCCCCGGACGTACTCGACCATGTCGAAGTCGTAAGCGTGCTCGGCGTCCTTCTTGTGGTGCACGCGTGAGACCTCGGTCCAGTCGCTGAAGTGCACACCGGGGAAGAAGGTATCGGCGCCGTCGATGGCCGCGCTGACCCAGGTCAGGTACAACCGGCGCGCCAGCGGCAGCGCCTCGCGGAACACCTGGCCGCCGCCGATCACCATCAGGCCGGTGTGGTCGCAGCGCGCCATCGCTTCCTCGATCGAACGCACGGTGATCTGGCCGGGAAACGGCGCCTCGTGCCGGCGCGACATCACCAGGTTGGTGCGTTCCGGCAGCACACGGCCGATCGATACCGCGGTGTTGTAACCCATCAGCACATACTTGCCCGTGGTGAGCTGCTTGAACCAGCGCAGATCATCCGGCAGGTGCCAGGGCAGTTGTCCCTTGCGGCCGATGGCGAAGTTCTCATCGAGCGCGGCGATCAGCGAAATGGCCATCTTGGCTCCTGGCAAAGGTCACGGGTTCGAATGGCATATGCGACAGCGCGGCAGCCTGCCCATAATCCCGCCCATTGTAGCGATTCAGGGAGAGAACGAGCATGGTTATCGTCATGACTGTCCTGGCGGCCGCGGTTGCCTCCGCTCCAGCAACCGCCGCCCCCGTCAGGGCGCAGGTGCTGCCTACCGTGTACGAGGCGGGACATTTCTACGCTGTGCCGGAGACCCGCAACGGCCAGCAGCTCAAGTTGCTGGTGGATACCGGCGGCGGCGGCAGCAACGGCATGTATTGGATCAGCAAGGCGGCGGCGCAGCGCCTGCAACTGAAATCCGCTACCTGCACGCTGGGCGATCAGTCCATGCCGGTCGTCCAACTACCCGATTACAAGGCCGGGCGCGGCCTGCCATCGCCAGGCAAGGGGCAGTGCGGCGCGGCGTTGCTGGTCTTTCCGCGAGGCGACGCCAGCGACGGCCAACTGGGCGCTGGCTACCTGCCCGGCCGCGTCTGGACATTCGACTACCCCGCGCACCGGCTGACCTTCGAAGGCGACACCTGGCAACCCGGTCCGGCTGCCCGACGCACTCCATTGGGCTTCCAGCGCGACGCCGAAGGCAGGTTGGGTTCGGGCTTTGCGCGCATCACGATCCGTGTCGACGGCCAGCCGCTGGACATGCTGCTGGACACTGGCGCTTCGTCTTACCCCACACCGGCTGCCGCACGCATCAGTGGCACGCCGACCGTGCAAGGCGAAGGGGTCACCAGCTACATCACCACCAGCGTGCTCGAACGCTGGCACAAGGCGCACCCAGACTGGCGCGTGGTAGAACATGCCGACGACAAGGTCGCCGCCAGACCACTCAAACGCATCATCGAAGTACCCAAGGTGGAAATCGCCGGCTGGTCGGTGGGGCCGGTGTGGTTCACCGAGCAGCCCGACCGCGCCTATCACCAATTCATGGCGCAATGGATGGACAAGCCCACCGAGGGCGCGGTCGGCGGCAATGTCTTCCAGCATTTCGTCATGACGCTGGACTACCCGCACGAAACGGCCTGGTTCCGTCGCGTCAACGGCTGCAAGCCTGCCGCTACACCGCCACCGGCGCCTTGATCGCCGGGTGCGGGTCGTAGCCCTCGATGGCGATGTCCTCGTAGCGGAAATCCTCCAGTGCGCGCACGTCGGGATTCAGCACCAGCCGCGGCAACGGGCGCGGTTCGCGGGTGAGCTGCAGCCGCGCCTGTTCCACGTGGTTGCTGTACAAGTGCGCATCGCCCAGCGTGTGCACGAAGTCGCCCACGCCCAACCCGCACACCTGCGCCACCATGTGGGTGAGCAGCGCATAGCTGGCGATGTTGAACGGCACGCCTAGGAAGATATCGCCGGAACGCTGGTAGAGCTGGCAGCTCAGCTTGCCGTTCGCCACATAGAACTGAAACAGCGAGTGGCAGGGCATCAGCGCCATCTTCGGCAACTCGCCCACGTTCCACGCGCTGACGATCAGCCGGCGCGAATCGGGGTTGCGGCGGATCTCGTCCACGACCCAGCGGATCTGGTCCACTGTGCCGCCGTCCAGCGTGGGCCACGAACGCCACTGTTTGCCGTAGACCGGCCCAAGATTGCCCTGCTCGTCGGCCCACTCGTCCCAGATGCTGACGCCGTGTTCCTTGAGGTAGGCGATGTTGGTGTCGCCGCGCAGGAACCAGATCAACTCGTGGACGATGGACTTCAGGTGCAGTTTCTTGGTGGTGACCAGCGGGAAGCCGTCAGCCAGGTCGAAGCGCATCTGCCAGCCGAACACGCTGCGCGTGCCGGTGCCGGTGCGGTCGGCTTTCTCCGTGCCGTGCTCCAGCACGTGGCGCAGCAGGTCGAGGTAGGCTTTCATTCCTTGTCCCCGGCCGGCATCGCCACGGTGTACAGGTGCAGCGTGGGCGCGTGGCGCGACAGCCACAGCAGCCACAGGCCCACCGCGATCAGCGGCAAGGACAGGATCTGCCCCATCGTGAGCCAGCCGAAGGCAAGGTAACCCAGCTGGATGTCAGGCAAACGCACGAACTCCACCGCGAAACGGAAGCAGCCGTACATCAGCGCGAACAAGCCGGAGATCAGGTAGCGCGGCCGCGGCTTCATCGACGCCAGCCACAGCACGGCGAACATCACCACACCCTCCAACGCCAACTCGTACAACTGCGAGGGCTGGCGCGCCAGTCCGCCGAGCTGCTGCAACTGCGCCTGCCAAGCTGGATTCGCCGCTGCGTAGGCCACGTCGTCGCCATGCGCATGCGGGAAGATCATGCCCCACGGCAGCTGCGTGGGCTTGCCCCACAGCTCGCCATTGATGAAATTGCCCAGCCGCCCCAGTCCCAGACCGATCGGCACCAGCGGCGCCACAAAATCCACCGTGTCGAAGAAATGCAGCTGCTGCCGGCGCGACCACCACCACCCCGCTGCCAGCACGCCGAGCAGGCCGCCGTGGAAGCTCATGCCGCCGTCCCACACGCGGAAGAACGCCAGTGGATCGGTCCAGATCCAGCGCGGACCGCCGGCGTAATAGAACAGCATGTAGCCGATCCGCCCGCCCAGGATCACGCCCATCATGCCGTAGAAGAACAGGTCGCCCAGCGCGTCGCGCGTCACCGGCAGGCGCCCCTTGCGCCGCCGGTATTCGCCGAGCAGCGCAGCGCTGAAGAAACCCACCAGGTACATCAGCCCATACCAGTGCACCTGCACCGGGCCGAGGTGGAAGGCGATCGGGTCGATAGTGACGACGGGAGGCTGCGCCATGCGGGTACGGGATCGAAGCAGACAAGGCCGCCAGTGTACCGGGACACGGCCCGACCCGGCGGATACACTGCCAGCCGCCCGGTCAGTCCTGGTGCTGGGGAGCATCCGCCACGGCTGGGCCACAACATCACTCACAGGGGGAGAGCAAGGATGATGTCTTTGCGCAAGTTGCGTGCCGCGCTGGTCGCGGCGTGCCTGCTGTCGCCTGTCGCGGCTGCCGCGGCAGACCTGATTCCGGTTGAGGACTTCGCCCGCCATGCCAGCGTGTCGATGCCGCGGCTGTCGCCCGACGGCAAGCACATCGCGGTGCGCATGGACGACGGCGACAACCATGCATTGGTGATCTTCGACGTCGCCGACATGACCCGTCCGGTCAGCATGCTGCGCATGCCCAGGTACGAGGTGCCGGTCAACGTGACCTGGGTCAGCTCGACCCGGCTGGTCGTGGAAAAGGGCAAGATGTTCGGCTCCATCGACGCGCCCCAGGCTACCGGGGAGGTCATCGCCACCGATGTGGATGGCAAGCACATGGATTACCTGTTCGGCTACCAGTCCGGCTCTAACAGCCGTGGCGCCACCCGCCAGGCAGATGATGGCTGGGGCTCGGTAGAAGGGCTGCCTGAGAAGACCAACGGCCACTTCTATCTCGGCGCCCACCCCTGGGACGAGGGCAACAGCAGCCGTCTCTACGATGTCGATTCCATGAAGAACGTGCGCCACCTGATCGGCGACATCGGCGTGGGCCAGCTCAGTTTCCTTGTCGGCCCCGATGGCAAGCCGGAATTCGCCTACGGCACCGACGTCAATTTCGAATACGTGGTCTATCAGTCCATCGCCAATCGCTGGGCCCAGCTGAACCGGGCGCAAACCGGCAAGTACTTCGCCCCATTCGCCACGGCTCCCGACGGCCAGCACGTCTATGCCATGCACAGCACCTCGGGGGGCCCCACCGAGCTGATCGTGCAGCGCCTGGACGGAAGCGATCGCAAAGTGCTGGCGAAGGACGATTTCGGCAGCGTCCACAACGTCCAGTGGACGGCACCGCCGCTGCAGCCATTCGCGATCATCACCGCCACCGGCACGCCACGTCCGATCTACGTCGATCCGAACCTGCCGGCTGCGAAGCTGTATGCGGCGATCAGCCAGAAATTTCCGGGCGAGTTCGTCGATTTCATCAACTTCAGCGAGGACGGCCACGAGTTGCTGTTCACCGTTAGCAGCGATCGCGACCCTGGCACCTGGTACCTGATCGACACCGAGCACTACAAAGTAATCAAGCTGTTTACGGCGGCGCCGTGGATCGATCCGTCGAAGATGGCCGAGCGCGTACCGATGCGCTTCAAAGCCAGCGATGGCGTGGAACTAGAGGCGATCCTCACCGTGCCCAACGGCGTGCCGATGAGCAACTTGCCGATGGTGCTGCTGCCGCACGGCGGCCCGCATGACGTCAACGACGACTGGTTCTTCGACGAGGATGCGCAGTTCCTTGCCAGCCGCGGCTACCTGGTGCTGCAGGTGAACTATCGCGGCTCCGGCAGCCGCGGGGTGAACTTCGTGCAGGCCGGCTACCTCAAGTGGGGCACGCGCATCCAGCAAGACTTGATCGACGGCGTGAAGTGGGCCGAGCAGCAGCAATATGCCGACCCAGACCGCGTCTGCGTGTATGGCGGCAGCTTCGGCGGCTACTCCGCGCTGATGTCGGCGATCCGCGCGCCGAAACTGTTCAAGTGCGCGATCGGCTACGCCGGTGTCTACGATCTGGCCATGATGCGCTCGAAAGGCAGCATCGGTTCGGACACCTTCGGCAAGAACTATCTCACCGCCGTGATCGGCAAGGACGACGCGGCACTGGCGGCCAACTCGCCCGCCAAGCTGGCCGAGCAGATCGATGTCCCTGTGCTGCTGATCCACGGCGAAGCCGATCAGCGCGTACCGTTCGCCCAGGCCAAGGCCATGCGTGCCGCACTGGACGCCGCGCACAAGCCCTACGAATGGATGAGCAAGTCTGGCGAAGGCCACGGCTTCTACACGGAAGCCAACAACGTGGAACGCCTGAATCTGATGCAGGACTTCCTGGCCAAGCACATTGGCAAGGGCGCCACGCCTCCCTGACCTTCCATAGCTGAAGCAGAAGTACTCATGGCGAACCCGGAAGGGTTCGCTTTTTTTTGCGCAAGATTTGTTACGAAATTGTTGACCATCACATTTTCTTGCTATACGTTCATAAGTTCTTGCTGGCGCAGCTTCGCCTGACAAGAACGCTGGACACATACGGCGCGCACCGCCGCAAGCAAGGTTTGGATCCCCCCATTGCCTCACAAGGCTTTGTTTCCAAACAACTTGCTTCTTTCTGACTTTCCCGCACAACCCATTTGGGGAGATTGATGATGGTCAACAACCACACTCGACGTGGATATACCTATCGCCGAACCGCTCTCGCTTTGGCGCTCGGCATGGGCTTCAGCGGCTTGGCTTTCGGCCAGGCCACCACGGGCAGCATCTTCGGCCAGGCACCGGCAGGCAGCGCCGATACGGTGGTCATCCAGAACTCGACCGGCTTCACCCGCGAAACCGCCGTCGACGCATCCGGCCGCTACAACGTCAGCTCGCTGCCGCTGGGTACGTACACCGTCACTCTGAAGCACGCGGGCCAGACCATTGATTCGCGTTCGGACGTGACGCTGCGCGTTGGCGCCGGCACGGAAGTCTCCTTCGCCTCGACCGAAGCGAACGCCCACAACCTCTCCTCCGTGACGGTTACGGCCAATTCCCTGCCGTCCATCGACGTCACCAGCGTCGATTCGCGCACGGTGATTACCTCCCAGCAGCTGGCCACGCTGCCGCTGGCGCGTAGCGCCGAGGCGATCGCCCTGCTGGCTCCTGGCGTCGTCCAGGGCAGCTCTTACTTCACGGGCCCCATGGGCGGCTCGCTGGTTTCGTTCGGGGGCTCCTCGGTCACCGAGAACGCCTACTACATCAATGGCTACAACACCACCGATCCGCTCAGCGGCATGGGCGGCATCTCGCTGCCGTACGGCTCGATCGACCAGCAGGAAATCCTCAGCGGCGGCTATGGCGCGGCCTACGGTCGTTCCGACGGCGGCGTGATCAGCCAGGTCGGCAAGCGCGGCACCAACGACTGGCACTTCGGCGGCCTGATCGAATGGACGCCCACCGGTCTCGAGAGCGATCCGAAGAACTACTACTACGTCAAGAAGGACGGCTCGCAGGGCTCGATGCGCCAGTACCGCAACGACAACAAGAGCTGGACCACGACGGTCGATGCCTATGTCGGCGGCCCGCTGATCAAGGACAAGCTGTTCCTGTTCGCCTCCGTCGAAGCGCAGCGCCAGCAGGGCCAGTCCGTCGGCTCGAACGCCGCGCCCTACGACACCCACTACCGCTATGACAACCCGAAGTGGTACGCCAAGCTCGACTGGAACATCAACGACAGCAACATCCTGGAAGTGACCGGTGCCTCCACCAAGTCGTCCTACCAGGGCACGATGAACGAGTTCGACTACGCCACGCTGAAGGAAGGTGGCTTCAACAGCTACGACACCCACACCAAGAACGCCGCGCAGCTGTTCTCGAGCAAGTTCACCAGCTACATCACCGACGATCTCACCGTGTCGGCCATGTACGGCAAGATGAAGAGCACGTACTTCAGCGACACGCCCGGGTACGACCCCACCAATCCGTACATCTACACCCCGAACTACGAGAACCCGGCCATCACGGGCGGTCATCTCATCACCAACAACCAGACCGTCAGCACGATCAACCTGCCGGGGCATCGCTCCGTCAGCACCAACTTGCGCTTCGATCTCAGCTACCACCTTGGCGATCACACGCTCACCGCGGGTATCGACAACATGGACATGAAGAACATCCAGGGCGGCACGATGTTCCCGTCGGAAGGCAAGGGTTACGGCTGGGAATACAACGAGCCGGTGACCGACGCCAACGGCAATCCCGATCCCAATCTGTACATCCTGGGCGGCCCCGGTTCGGCGCTGCCGGGCGCGGACTGGCACAACTCGCCGTGGGTGGCCCCCACCGCCGGTTACGCAGGTGGTGAAACCGGCTACTACGTGGCCCGGTACGAATACCACGACAACGCCTCGGTGCGCGTGGCGCAGCGTGCGCAGTACATCCAGGACGATTGGCAGGTCAACGACCGCCTGCTGCTGAACCTCGGCCTGCGCAACGACCAGTTCACCAACTACAACGCCGCCGGCCGACCGTTCCTGCGCCTCACCAAGCCGCAGTGGGCGCCGCGCCTGGGCTTCAGCTGGGACGTCAATGGCGACGCCAGCTTCAAGGTCTACGGCAACGCGGGACGCTACTACCTCGCCCTGCCGACCAGCGTGGCGCTGCGTTCCGCGGGCAGCTCGCTGTTCACCCGTACCTACTACACCTACACCGGCATCGATGCCAACGGCGTCCCGACCGGCCTGACTCCGATCGACACCAGCCGCGGCGCGGACATGCCGCTGTCTGCCAACGGCGAATACGGCCAGCCGCGCGACCCCATGGTGGCTGCGACCAAGGATCTGAAGTCGGAATACCAGGACGAGTACATCCTCGGCTTCGACAAGAAGCTGGGCGACTCGTGGATGTACGGCGCCAAGGCCACCTATCGCAACCTGCGCAACGCGATCGACGACATTGGCGACAAGAACTCGATCATCAACAAGATGAACAAGATGGGTATCGACCCGACGACGTATGACGCCAGCGTCATGCCGGGCAGCTACCTGATCAACCCGGGCAAGAACGCGACCTACTACGTCGCCAAGCTGGGCGGTGGCTACTACCAGGTCCCGATGGATTGGAAACAGGACTTCGGTTTCAACACCACCATGAAGCGCCACTACTACGGCCTGAACATGTACTTGGAGCATCCGTTCGACGGCAAGTGGTTTGCACGCTTCGACTACCTGTTCTCGCGCAACTACGGCAACAGCGAAGGCCAGGTGCGTACCGACGTCGGCCAGGATGACGTCTCGGCCACGATGGACTGGGACTACGCCCAGCTCATGGACTACGCCAACGGCTATCTGGCGAACAACCACAAGCATCAGTTCAAGGCTTATGGTTCGTATCAGATCGCGCCGGAATGGCTGGTCTCGGCCAACGCGTCCATCCTGTCCGGTTCGCCGCAGACCTGCCTGGGCTACTACGTCGGCTCCCAGCCCAATCCGGGCCTGGGTTACGGTCCGTACTACCACTTCTGCAACGGCAAGCCGTGGCCGCCCGGCACCAAGACCAACCCGTGGACTTATCGCCTGGATCTCAGCGCCGAGTACCGCCCGGAGTGGGCAGGCAAGAAGCTGGCCTTCAACGTGATGGTCTACAACGTGTTCAACTCGCAGAAGACCACGCAGACCTATCCGATTTCGGCCTCCAGCAGCTATCTGCGTCCGATCAGCACGCAGGCTCCGCGCTATGTGCGTTTCGGCGTGACCTACGACTACTGATGCAATCGGTCCGGCGTGGGTCTCGTACCTACGCTTGACCCAGTCGCTTCAAGCCGCCGGGATCTCCCGGCGGCTTTTTTCTTGGGAGAGTCCTGACACAGGCGCAGGTCCTGATACCCGCGATCCCGTTGCAGGACATGGGCACTCAGTCCTCACTCCCGGATAGCACGCGACCTACGCTAAACGCCGCTGACACGCGGCCGCGAATCCGATTGCAGCAGCACTGACCAGCTGCAGCGATATTTCAGTGGGCAATGCCTCGCGAAGCCAGCTGCACTCAGGGCTCCAAGCACGTACTCGGTGAGCGCCTCCGCAGTCCCAGGCATGCGGCAACCTGCAGTCCAGCTGGAACGCAAGTCCATGCGGATGCGTATCGCAAAATATTGTTGAATGTCCGTTACGGTCGCGTTATGTTCCGCATCAGGCGCAAGAACGTACGCATTCAATCCACGATTTTCGCCGATGCCCCGCTGGTCTGCTCCGCAGCCAACTGAGGGCAGCGCAGCGTCATGCCTGCTTCAAGCACATGAAACTGCTCGTTTTTTTGCATTTAGGGGAGTTCCTCCGGCCTTGCCGGAATCACTTGGGGAGTATGCATTTCATGAGTAATCGCACGACCTTCACGGCGCGTCAGTTGCGTCGCACAACCCTCGCGCTGAGTCTCGGCCTTGGCCTTGGCCTGCCGGGCACCAGCGCGCTGGCGCAGCAAGCTTCGGGTTCGATCTTCGGCCAGATCTCGGGCCAGCATGGCAACACCGTGACCATCCGCAACGCGGACACCGGTTTCGAGCGCTCAATTCCAGTCGACAGCGCCGGCCGCTACCGCATCACCTCGTTGCCGATCGGCACCTATACCGTGACGCTGCAGGACAACGGCCAAGCTGTCAGCACCCGCGAAAACGTACTGGTGAACATCGCCGGCGGCGTGGAAGTGTCGTTTGGCTCAGCCGCAAACGCCAAGAACCTGGAAGGCGTCTCGGTGGTGGCCTCGGCCCTGCCCTCGATCGACGTCTCCTCGGTGGATACCAAGACGGTGTTCACCGCCAGTGAACTCGCAAAGCTTCCGGTGGGCCGCGACATCTCCGCAGTTGCGCTACTCGCGCCCAGCGTGATCAACAACTCGTCGTACACCGCCGCACCCAGCTTCGGTGGCTCGGCGTCCTCCGAAAACGCCTACTACATCAACGGCTACGCGGTAACCAATCCGCTCACCTCTCTCGGCTACAGCACGCTGCCGTTCGATGCGATCGACCAGATGCAGGTGCTGACCGGCGGCTACGGCGCTGAGTTCGGCCGCTCCACCGGCGGCGTGATCAACATCACCACCAAGCGCGGCACCAACGAGTGGAAGGCCGGCGTGCTGGCTTACTGGACTCCGGAGCGCCTGCGCGCCAACCCGCGCAACGTTCGCTATCCGAACACGGGCGCCTTCCCGTCCACCGACGGCACGCTCTACCAGTATCGCAACAAGAATCAGTACTCGGTGATTGACTACGGCGCCTACATCAGTGGTCCGCTGATCAAGGATCGCTTGTTCATCTATGCAAGCGCCGAGATCAACAAGCAGAGCGGCAACAGTGTCGGCAACGCCATTACCAACTCGAACGCGGCCAACGGCTGGAACGACTACAGCTACAAGATGCCCCGCTGGACCGCAAAGATCGACTGGAACATCAACGACAGCAACATCCTGGAACTGACCGGCATTTCCGACAAGACGCAGTACTTCAGCGATCTGTCCCGCTTCAACTACAACGGCAAATCGCACAACGATGTGCAGTCCGGCGGCCTGTATACCAAGGACGGCGGCGAGCTCTACATCGGCAAGTACACCGGATATATCACCGACAGCCTGACGGTGAGTGCGCTGTATGGCGAGCAGAAGATCAACCACGTCAATTCGCCGTGGCATTACGACCCGAGTTGCCCACGCTTGTCTGGCAACACTTCTGCGATCAACCAGATGCCGGGCATCACCTACAACCCGACCTGCCAGTTCGCGACGACCGTGTACCCGCAGGGCTCCAGGGACAAGACCAAGGGCGGCCGCCTCGATGTGGAGTACCGCATCGGCGATCACGCCATCCACGTCGGTGCCGACACACAGTCGGCCCGTTCCATCACCGGCGACATGTATGCCGGTGGCTACATCTGGGTGTTCCAGCAGACTGCTGACAAGAACGCCCCCATCAACGCTGGACTGGGCGTGGGCTCCCCCGCTTCCGCTGGCGGCTCCGGGCTGGGCGTGGCAGGCCCCACACCTAACAAGGGTTATTTCGTCCGCCGGCAGTACTACACCCACTACGCTGACGTGAAGGTCGACCAGTCGTCGCAGTTCATCGAAGATCGTTGGCAGTTCAACGACCACATGCTGTTCGTGCTGGGCCTGCGCAACGAGCAGTTCACCAACTACAACAGCGATGGCCTTCCGTTCATCTCGCAGCGCAATCAGCTGGCGCCGCGCCTGGGCTTCTCGTGGGATGTCTTCGGTGACTCCACGCTGAAGTTGTTCGCCAACGCCGGCCGTTATCATCTGGCACCGCCGAACAACGTGGCCGTGCGCGGTGCGGCGGCCTCGCTGTACACGATGGAATACTTCACCTACACCGGCACCGACCCGAAGACCGGCGCACCGACTGGCCTCAAGCCGGTTCCGGTTGATGCCAGCCTGGGCTACATCTGCCCCGGCACGAACGGCGCCGTGTCCAGCAACCACGAGTGCGGTCAGTCGCCCGACCCGCGCACGGTATCTGCGAAGGACATGAAGTCGCACTTCCAGGACGAGTACATCCTAGGCATGCAGCAGCAGCTCACGCCGGCCTTCAACTGGGGTGCCAAGCTCACCTTCCGCAACCTGCGCAGCGCGATCGACGATACCTGCGCCCCCGTCCTGGGCGGCCACTGCCTCGGGTTCAATCCCGGCGTGGCTAACACTTTCGAAATCCAGCAGCCCGACGGCAGCTTCAAGACGGAGACGTTCACCAACGCCCAGCTCGGTATGCCGCAGCTGAAGCGTCGCTACTACGCACTGGATCTGTTCGCAGAGCATCCGTTCGACGGAAAGTGGTACGGCAAACTGGAATACACCTTCTCGCGGAACTACGGTGACACCGAAGGCCAGTTGTTGTCGGACAACGACACTGGCTCGGGTGGCCAGGCCGACGTCTCGCGTACCCAGGACTGGGACCTGCCGCAGCTCATGGTGGGCTCGAACGGCCTGCTGCCGAACAACCGCACGCATCAGATCAAAGGGTTTGGCTACTACCAGATCACTCCGGAATGGCGCGTGGGTGCGACGAGCTATATCACTTCGGGTCGCCCGAAGAGCTGCACCAGCTATTACCCGACGGCGGACAAGGGCCTGTACAACGGCGCCTACTACCACTTCTGCGGTTTGCCGGGCTCGGGCACGGCACCGGGCAGCAAGGGCTACACCCCGCCGTCGTCGGACTACGCACTATCGGTGCGCGGTACCAAGGGCAGCACGCCTTGGATCTACACGTTCAATCTCAACGTGGCCTACACCCCGAAGTGGGCGAACAACCAGTTGACGCTTCAGGCCGATGTGCTGAACGTGTTCAACCAGCAGGCGGCGCAGTTCAACAACCCGCAGTACGCGGTGGACCGCAATACCCGCAGCCAGTTCTACGACCAGGAGCTGGGGCTGACCGCGCCGCGTTCGGTGCGCCTGTCCGCCCGTTACGACTTCTCGCTGTAAGAGAAGCCTTGAACCTTCCGGCGATGCCCGCATCGCCGGAAGGTTTCTTGAAAGAGCCGCCGGTTTGCCCGGCGGTTTTTTTATGGAAGACACTTCGGCGTCATGTCGCCGGTATCCGCGATCTTCAAGCACGCGGACCATCCAGCGTCAGGTGCAGCTTCGCCGGAAGAGGCTCGCATATGCGGGCGATGCAGGTGCGTAATCGGGCGTCAGCGATTCACGGTGTAAATCAAGTCGCGCAGATCCGCCGACTCAATGAAGACAGTTCACAACAGCACCGGCCGATCCGGCAATTCGTCGACTCGTCTCGCACCATCGTCAGGAAAATGCCGACGCAGCAAGGCATGCACATCCGCAATGCCCTGCAGACTCCCCTCGCGCCACTGCCCCCGCGCATAGGCATCGCGCATGTGCGTACACGCTGCCACCCACTCCTCGGGCGCCACGTGGCGGGCGATGCCGCGGTCGGCAACGATCTCGATGCGGTGCTCGGCCAGCAGCACGTAGAGCAGTACGCCGTTGTTGTGTTCGGTGTCCCAGATGCCGAGCTGGCCGAAGACCTGGCGTGCGCGCGTCGGCGCATCCAATCCCGCGAGTACGGCCAGCGGCGACAGGCGCGATTCCACGGCGAGGCGCACCTCGCCCAGATGGGTGCGTTCGCCCTCCGCTACGGCTGCGGCGATCTCGTCCAGCAAGCTTGAAGGGAAGCGCTGATGCAACCGGAACCAGCCTTCGCACAGGTTTGTCAGCAAGCGTCGCATGCGCGCCATCTCACCAGCTCCCCGAGGCGCCGCCGCCGTTGAAGCTGCCGCCGCCACCGCTGAATCCGCCACCGCCGCCGAAACCACCGCCGCCACCAAAGCCACCACCGCCCCAGCCACCAAAACCGCCCCAGCCGCCGCCACCGATCGAACGACCGGCGCCTGCAGGCAGCAGCATCAGGAGCCCGCCCACGATGCCGCCGAAAATGCCCATCCCCACCGAGGCCATCAACCAGAACAGGCCACCGATGACCAGCCCGCCCAACGGCGCACGCACGAAGGCATGCGTGCGGCCCAGCACGCCACGCAGGAAGATCCAGGCGAAGAAGCCGACGCCCAGCAAGCTGTTGAGATCCAGGCCGCGCCGCTCATGCGGCGCCCCCTGTACCGGCGGCGGCAGAGGCTCGCCATCGATCAGTTGGGTCAGCGCGCCCACGGCGTCCTGGATGCCGCCGTAATAATCGCCCGTGCGGAATTTCGGTGCGATGTATTCGCGGATGATGCGAGCCACAGCCGCATCGGGGATCGCTCCCTCCAAGCCCGCGCCCACCTCGATGCGCACGGCGCGATCGTTCTTCGCGACCAGCAGCAACACGCCGTCGTCGACACCTTGGCGGCCGACCTTGTTCGCCATCGCCACGTCGATGGAATAGCTCTCGAGGTCCTGCGGCTGGGTGCTGCCCACCATCAGCACCACCAGCTGCGCACCCTTGGCCTTTTCCAGCGCCACCAGCTGCGTGTCGAGCTGGTCCACCTGCTGCGCGCTCAGCGTGCCAGTCTGGTCGGTGACGTGCCGCGCCAGCTTCGGCACGGCAGCATCGGCGTGCAGCAGTGCCGGCAGCAGCAATGCGGCTGCCAGCAACCACGCCCACAGCGCCCGCGGGTGGCGCCGGATCATCTCAATGTGCCGAGGCGGCAGGCGCCGGCGCGGCACCGCCGAAATCGACCTTCGGCGCGCTGGAAATCGCCTGCTCGTTCTGCACGCTGAAGTTCGGCTTCACGGTGTAGCCGAACATCTTGGCGGTGAGGTTGTTCGGGAAGGTGCGGATCAGCCCGTTGTACTGCTGCACCGCCTGCACGTAGCGCTGGCGTGCCACGGTGATGCGGTTCTCGGTGCCCTCCAGCTGCGCCTGAAGGTTCTGGAACAGGCCGTCGGCCTTGAGCGTCGGGTAGTTCTCGCTCACCGCCATCAGCCGCGACAGCGCATTGCCGAGCTCGCCTTGTGCGGCCTGGAACTTCGCCAGCGCCTGCGGATCGTTCGCCAGTTCCGGCGTCACCTGGATGCTGCCTACCTTGGCGCGCGCATCGGCCACCTCGGTGAACACCTTTTCCTCATGCTGGGCATAGCCCTTTACCGTGGCGACCAGGTTCGGCACCAGGTCGGCCCGGCGCTGGTACTGGTTGAGCACTTCCGACCACGCGGCCTTGACCGCCTCGTCCTGCCGCTGCATGGCGTTGTAGCCGCAGCCGGTGAGGCCAACGGCCACCAGCAACAGCACGAGATTGCGCAGTAGTTTCATGGCGGGGCTCCGTTCCGGTGAGGGGCCATTGCAGCACCCTGCGCCAGGCCGTGCAATCAGAGCAAGCGTGTGCCCAGCACCAGCCCCCAGCTCAGCACCATCAGCACCAGCAACAGGAACACCGCAGCCGAACCCATGTCCTTGGCGCGCCCGGCCAGCTCGTGGAACTCGGGGCTGACCTTGTCCACCACCGCCTCGACCGCGGAGTTGAGCAGCTCGGCGGACAGCACCAGGAAGGCCGGCGCCACCAGGGCGAGCTTCTCCAGTGCGCCATGCCCCAGCCACAGGCCCAAAGGAATCAGCACCACCGCGAGCATCGCCTCCAGCCGGAACGACGCCTCGTGCCGCCAGCCCGCGCGCAGGCCCAGCATCGACCAGCGGAAGGCATTCCAGAGTTGGCGCGGGTTGCCGCGGAATCCGTGGCCTGGCATGGGAAACGAGTCTCCGGCGAGTGATGTCCCGCACGGCGGGCCAAACGCCAATGATGCCACGGCCGGCCCGGCACTTGCGCGACGGCACGCCGGATATTGCGCTGCAGCGAAGCCCGCGTGGCGGATGGGGTACCCTCAATGATTGTGGTTTCGTTCAGCACCACAACTCGCCGGTCGCGCTTGCGCGGCCGTTGTACTTCTCAGCACGGAATCGTTGCATGGCAATCCAGAATCCACCCGTTTCGCAAACACGGTCGTTCAGTACCGTCTTCCTGATCGAGATGTGGGAGCGCTTCGGCTTCTACGGCATGCAGGTGTTGATGGTCACCTACATGATGAAGAAGCTGGGCTTCGTCGATACCAAGGCGAACCTGATCTGGGGCGCGGCCGCCGCGCTGATCTACGTGACGCCGGCGATCGGCGGCTGGGTGGGCGACAAGCTGATCGGCACCCGCCGCACCATGCGCATCGGCGCGATCGTGCTGATGCTGGGTTACGCGCTGCTGTGGATTCCCACCGACAACGCCACCTTCCTGTACTTCGCGCTGGGCGTGATCATCGTCGGCAATGGCATGTTCAAGCCGAACGCCGGCAACCTCGTACGCAAGATCTACGAAGGCGACGACACCAAGATCGACAGCGCGTTCACCATCTACTACATGGCGGTGAACGTCGGTTCGATGATCTCCATGACGCTGACGCCGTGGATCCGCGACTACGTGGGCCAGCGCTATGGCGACAATTGGGGCTGGCACACCGCGTTCGGCGTGTGCGCCATCGGCCTGCTGCTGGGTCTGGCGAACTACGCGCTGATGAGCCGCACGCTGAAGCACATCGGCTCGCCCGCCGACCGCGAACCGGTGAACCTGAAGCGCCTCGCCGGCGTGCTGGGCGCCGCCCTGGCGCTGGTGTTCGTGTCCGCCTTCATCCTGCACAGCGAGACGGTGGCGCGCATCTGCGTATATGCCGCCGGCGTGGTGCTGCTGTGCATCTTCGGCTACCTGATTTCCTCCAGCCACCGCGACGAACGCGCCGGCCTGATCGCCGCGCTGGTGCTGGTGGTGCAGACCATCTTCTTCTTCATCTTCTACCAGCAGATGTCCACCTCGCTGAACCTGTTCGCGCAGAAGAACGTGAACCTGTCGTTCGACGTGTTCGGCATCCACTTGTTCAACTGGATCCCCGAGCAGTACCAGAACCTCAACGCGGTCTGGATCGTGGTGCTCAGCCCCTTGCTGGTGTTCATCTACAACGGGCTCGGCCGCATCGGCAAGGATATTTCCGTCGCCGCGAAGTTCGCCTGGGGCTTCGGCGCCGTGGCCGCCGGTTTCTTCATCTACGGCGTCGGCGCCCGCTGGGCGGTGAACGGCCAGGTGTCCTCGTGGATCATGGTCTGGGGTTACGGTCTGTACTCGCTGGGCGAGCTGCTGGTGAGCGGCCTGGGCCTGGCGATGATCGCCCGCTACGTGCCGGAGCGCATGGGCGGCTTCATGATGGGCGCCTACTTTGTGGCCTCGGGCATCTCGCAGTACCTGGGCAGCGTGGTGGCCAACTACGCGCACATCCCGGAAGGTCTCACCGACCCGGTGCAGTCGCTGGACATCTACACCAACCTCTTCAACAAGCTCGGCCTGGTCGGCGTGGGTTGCACCGTGGTCGCGCTGGCGGTGCTGCCGCTGATGAAGAAGCTGTCGGCCAGCCATGCCGGCGTGGCAAACCGCGAACCGCTGCCCGCGGTGCGCAGCGAAGAGTTCGACACGCCTTGAGTCGCGCCGTGCCCGTCGCCGCACGGCGGCGGGCGCATGGCAACGGAACGGACCGAATGCAGCATCGCCCGATCAAGAACCGCATCGGTCCGTTCGCGCTCGCGCGCGCCCTGGCCTGGCTGCGCCTGTGCGCCATCGGCGGCCAGAGCGTGGCGGTGCTGGTCTGCGCGCTCTGGCTGCATCTGGCGATACCGCTACTGCCGTTGCTGGCCTGCATCGGCCTGCTCGCCGTGTTCTCGATGCTGGCGGCCTGGCGACTGGGCCGCCCGTGGCCGGTGAGCGAGGGGGAGACGATCGCCCACATCGGCGTCGACACCCTCGTGCTGGGCGTGCTGCTGTACTTCACCGGCGGCGCCAGCAATCCCTTCGTCACCTTGCTGCTGGTGCCGATCGCGCTTTCCGCCGCCGCGTTGTCGATCCGCACCATCCTCGTGGTCGCCGCCATCGCCGGCACCGCCTACCTGCTGCTGATGCGCTGGTACATGCCGTTGCCGGTGCTGGATGGCATGCGCGACCACGGCTACTCGCTGCACGTGATCGGCATGGGCGTCAACTTCGTCATCATGGCGCTGCTGCTGGGCTTCTTCACCAACCGGTTGGCGCGTGCCTTGCGCGTGCAGCAGCTGGCGATGCAGCGCGTGCACGAGCGCGCGCTGCGCGACGAGGGCATCCTCGCCATCGCCACCCAGGCTGCCGGTGCCGCGCACGAGCTCAACACCCCACTGTCGACCATGCGCACCCTGCTACCCGAGCTGCGCCGCGAACATGCCGACGACGCCGGGCTGGCCGAAGATCTCTCCCTGCTCGAAGGCCAGGTCGACCGCTGCCGCGACATCCTGCGCGAGATGGTGGCGTTCGGCCAGGCCCAGCTCTCGCAGGAGCCCGAGCGGCTGGACGTGGCCCAGTTCCTGCACAGCTGTACCGAACGGTTCCAGCTGCTGCGCCCCGAGGCCGAACTGGAGCTGCAACTGGACGACGTCACCGCGCGACTGCCCTTGCGCGTGCCGCCCGGCCTGCGCCACGCACTGCTGAACCTGCTGAACAACGCCGCCGACGCCTCTGCCCTGCGCGATTCGCGTGAAGTGCTGCTGCAGGTGGAGCGCGAAGGCGACTGGCTGCAATTCCTGGTGATCGACCGCGGTCCCGGCTTCGCTAGCACCGAAGGCAACGCGCGACTGGGCCACTCGCAGAAGCAGTCCGGCCTCGGCATCGGCCTCACCCTCGCCGTGGCCACCGCCGAGCGCCTCAGCGGCGAGCTGGTGGCGCGCAACACCGACGACGGCGCCGTGGTCTGCCTGCGCCTGCCGCTGGCGGTGATTTCGCAGCCTTGAACCGCATGCGGCAAAATGGGCGACGTCGCCCCACCGGAATCCCCGCATGAACGAGCCTGCCTACCCCACCTCCGCGCGCCCCCTGCTGCTGGTGGATGACGACGCCACCTTCGTCCGCGTACTGACCCGCGCGCTGACTTCGCGCGGCTTCGAGGTGATCTCGGCCACCAACCTCGGCGACGCCCGCATGCTGGCGCGCCGCCACCAGCCGCGCTACTGCGTGCTCGATCTCAAACTGGGCGAGGAAAACGGCTTGCGCCTGATTCCCGAGCTGCACTCGCTGGTGCCGGACATGCGCATCTTGCTGCTCACCGGCTACGCCTCGATCGCCACCGCGGTGGAAGCGATCAAGCGCGGCGCCCACGACTACCTTGCCAAGCCGGTGGATGCCGATGCCGTGGTGCGCGCCCTGCTCGACGGCGACAACGGCGCGGAGGCCGACGACGACGACTTGCCCGACGCCCCCGAGGCGCCGCTGGCGCTGCGGCGGCTGGAATGGGAGCACATCCAGCGCGTGCTCACCGAATGCAACGGCAACATCTCCGAGACCGCACGCCGACTCGGCATGCACCGGCGCACCCTGCAGCGCAAGCTGAGCAAGCACCCGGTGCGCGAACGGCCCGACGGCGAGGGTTGATTCACGGCGGCTGCGACAACGCGCCATCTGTCGCTGCCACGAAAGGCGGCTACGCTGGCAACCTTGGACCATGGTCAAGGGTTGTCGTTTGGACCTCCGTTTCCCCATCGCGCTGCTGCTGGCTGCCGCCGTCAACGTCGCGCTTGCCGACACTCCGCCGCAATCCACCACGCTGGCGCCCGTGCATGTGCACGCCAGCGACACAGCCGTGCTGAACACGCCCAGCGTCACCGTGCACATCCCGCGCCAGCGCCTGCAGCAACAGAACCTGGCCGACAGCGCCGACGTACTACGCTACGCCCCCAATCTGCAGGTGCGCGAGCGCTACATCGGCGATCCCAACGCCACCATCAGCGGCCGCAACAGCGGCACACTGCAGAGTGCGCGCAGCCTGCTCTACGTCGACGGCTTGCTGCTCTCCAACCTGATGAGCAACGGCTGGGACGGCGCGCCACGCTGGGGCATGGTGGCGCCCGGGGAAATCGGGGCAGTGGACGTGCTGTACGGTCCCTACTCCGCGCTGTACCCCGGCAACGCGATGGGTACCACGGTGCTGATCCACACCCGCCTGCCCGACCGGCTGATCGCCAGTGCGGACGCGCAGTATTTCAGCCAAGGCTACAGCGACCATTACGGCGCCGGCAGCGATTACGACGGCCATCGCCTCGCCGCCCAGCTCGGCGACAGGCAGGGCCGCTGGCGCTGGCTGCTCTCGCTCAACCAGCTCGACAACCACGGCCAGCCGATGCAGTACGCCACCGCCAAGGCCGGCGGCAGCGCGGCCAGCGCCGTGCCGGTATCCGGCACCACGCTGGACCGCAACCCCAACGGCACGCCGCGACTGGTCTACGGCGCCAACACCATCGAGCACACCCGGCAGACCCAGGCCAGCTTGCAGGCAGGTGTCGATATCGCCCCTCAGGTCAGCGCGCTGTTCACGCTCGGCTGGTGGCACAACCATGCCTACGACGCCACCCGCAGCCTGATCCGCGACGCCACCGGGCAGCCGGTGTATACCGGCCGCATCGTTGCCGGCGGCCAGGTCTGGACACTGCCCGCCAGCGGCCTCGCCCCCAGCGCATTCGACCAGACCCATGTGCTCTATGCCGCCGAGCTCAACGGCCATCTCGACAACGGCTGGCATTGGGATGCCGTGGCCAGCCGCTACGACTACCAGCACAGCCTCGAACACGATGCGGCCAGCTCGTCCGCTGCCGGCACATGGAGCGGCCCCGGCACGGTGAACGATCTGAGCGGTTCCGGCTGGAGCACGCTCGACCTGCGCAGTTCCGGTCCGCTCGGCAGCGAAAACATGCTGTATGCCGGCGTCCACCTCGACCGCTACCGGCTCGACTCGCGCGTGCATGCGGCCAGCGACTGGCGAGGCCCCGCCGACGGCCCGCTGGTCAGCGCCTATGGCGGCCGCACGCAAACCAGCGCGTTCTACCTGCAAGATGTGTGGAGCTTCACCGAAGCCTGGGCGCTGACCCTCGGAGCACGCTGGGAACAGTGGCGCGCCCGGGATGGCCTGCTGGCGACCGCCCACACCGCGCTGGACTACCCCTCGCGCCGGCGCAGCGACTTCTCGCCCAAGGCCGCGCTGAACTGGGACCTCGCAAGCGACTGGCAGCTGCGCCTCTCCTGGGGCAAGGCGGTGCGCTACCCCACCGTCGAGGAACTGTTCCAGGGCTCGGTCTCCGGCAACGCGATCGTCAACAACAACCCCAACCTGCAGCCGGAGCGCGACTGGTCCACCGACCTCAGCCTGATCCGCACGCTGCCGCACGGCCACTGGCGCGTATCGCTGTTCCAGGATCATGTCGCCGACACGCTGTACACGCAGACCGACATCACTCTGCCGGTGCCGGTGACCAATGTGCAGAACATCGACCGGGTGCGCACGCGCGGCATCGAGGGCGAACTGGCGCTGACCGACATCGGCGGCGCCCCGGTGGACCTCACCGCCAGCGCCGCCTGGAACCAGGCGACCACCCTGCGCGACCAGCAGTTCCCCGCGGCGGATGGCAGGAATTTTCCGCGCATCCCGCGCCTGCGCGTCAGCCTGTTCGCCGATTGGCGCTTCGCGCCGGGCTGGGACACTTCGCTGGGCCTGCGCCACTCCGGCCGCCAGTACGGCACGCTGGACAACAGCGACTTCGTGGACACCTACGGCGCAGTGAGCCGCTTCACCGTGGCCGACGCGAAGCTGCGCTGGCGCTTCGCGCGGCAATGGACCGCCTCGCTGGGCGTGGACAACCTCACCAACCAGCATTACTGGGTCTACCATCCCTATGCCGGCCGCACCTGGTTCGGCGAGCTGCACTGGGAACTGTAGCCCACGATTTTCTTCCTCTCCCGCTTGCGGAGAGGGCCGGGGAAAGGGCAAGCCACACACCGCAACCTTCCCCTCCCACCCAAGACACTCCATGCGCAAACTGATCCTCGTCCTGCTCTGCCTGCTGTCGTCCACCGCAGTCGCCCACGACATGGCCGGCATGAAGATGTCCCATGGGCCTGCGCTGGGCGCCAGCGCCGCCTTCGACGCGCACGGCCGCCTGTGGGTGGTGGACGCGGCGGATGGCCACGTGCGGCTGCGCCACTCCGACGACCTCGGCAAGACCTTGAGCACGCCGGTCGACGTCAACGCCGTCGCCGAACCCATCTACGATTCGGGCGAGAACCGGCCGAAGATCGCATTCGGGCCGAAGAGCGAGTTGTACGTGAGCTGGTCGCAGCCACGCGCGAAGCCCTGGACCGGCTTCGTGCGCTTCGCCCGCTCGCTGGACGGCGGCGCGCACTTCGCCACGCCGATCACCGTGCACCACGACCGAGCCGAGATCACCCACCGCTTCGATGCGTTGGCGGTGGACGGCCGGGGCCGCGTGGTGATCGCCTGGATCGACAAGCGCGGCGTGGAGGCGGCGAAGGCCAACGGCCAGCCCTACCTCGGCGCCGCGGTGTACTACAGCTGGTCGGATGACGCGGGCAAAACCTTCGTGGCCGAGCGCAAAGTGATGGACAACTCCTGCGAGTGCTGCCGCATCACGCTGGCGCGTTCGCCGGGCGGCGACGTCGCGGCGTTCTTCCGCGGCGTCTACGGCGACAACATCCGCGACCACGCCTACGCCTTGCTGCCCACCGACGGCCAGCCCGTGCATGCCGAACGCGCCACCTTCAGCGGCTGGCGGATCGCCGCCTGCCCGGAGCACGGTCCCGGCCTCGCGATCGGCGCGGACGGCGCGCGCCATGCGGTGTGGTACGAAGCCAGCCACGGCCCCGCGATCTGGTACGGCCAACTCGACCCCGGCCACCCGCCGCGGCAACCGCTGAAACTCGCTGGCGCTGGCGCCAGCCACGCCGACGTGGCCGCGTACGGCAAGACCGTGTGGCTGGTCTGGAACCGGGTCGACGCGAACGGCTACACGTTGACGCTGCGCGTTTCCACCGATGGCGGCCTGCACTTCGGCGAGCCGCATGCGATCGCCCGCTCCAGCGCCGCCGTGGGCTCGCCGCAACTGCTGACATGGCAGGATCGCGTCTACGTCGCGTGGAACACCGCCGACGGTTTCCGCCTGACCCCCGTCGAGGCACCGTGATGCGCCTCCTTGCTTTCGCCGCCCTGGTCGCACTGGCGCTGCCGGCCTGCGCCCATGCCGGCACGCTCGCACCGCTGTCCGCGAACGAAATTCCTGCCCTGCTCAAGCCGCCTGCCCATGGCGTGCGCATCCTCGCCGTGTGGGCGCTCGACTGCGCCTACTGCGAAGCAAACATGCAGGTGCTGGCGAAACTGCAGCAGGCGCATCCGCGCGACGTCGAACTGGTCACTATTGCCACCGACAGCATCGCGCAGCAGGTGCAGATCGCGGCGCGGCTCAAAGCCATGCGGATGGACGGCTACCCCGCCCACGCCTATGCCGAGGCCTCGCCCGAGCACCTCGATTTCCTGATCGACCAGGACTGGGGCGGCGAGACGCCGCGCACCGAAATCATCCATGCCGACGGCAGCCGGCAAGGTATCAGTGGCGCGCTTGCCGAGGCGCAACTGCGCAAGCTGCCGTAGAGCGCGCCCTGTGCGCGAAAGCGCCTCGCGGAGCCTGGACCGACGGCGATTCGCGCACAGAGTGCGCTCCTACGGCTCGTCGTCGGACCCGTCTGCGCTGCTGTCGGCCGGTGCGGGCGGCGCGGAGCTGCCATCGTCCTCATCGCCGTAGATCGCCACGTGCGGCACACCGCTGGCGTCGATCCAGCCCCGATACATGCCGTCGGTATTGAACGGGATCGCGATGTTGCCGTGCACGTCCAGCCCGATCGCGCCGCCGTTGCCGCCCAGCGCGGGAATCTCCTGGTTGATCACCACCGCCGCGGCGCGCTTGATCGGCACGCGCATCTGGCTCACCTGCATGCAGATCGCATGCGCCGCCACGGTGCGGATGTAGTACTCGCCCCAGCCGGTGCCGGACACCGCGCAATCGCTGTTGGCATAGGTGCCCGCGCCGATGATCGGCGAGTCGCCGATACGCCCCCAGCGCTTGTCGGTCATGCCGCCGGTGGAGGTGCCGGCGGCGAGATGCCCCTGCGCATCCAGCGCCACCGCACCCACGGTACCGAAATGCTTTGCCGTTTCCTCGTCCTCGTGCGGCTTGCCGGCACCGTCTTCCTTGAGCGCCTTCTGCAGCTGTTGCCAGCGTTCTTCGGTGCGGAAGTACGAGGGATCGACCAGCGGCATGCCGATGCCCCGCGCGAACGCCTCGGCGCCCTGGCCGGAGAGCATCACGTAAGACGTCTTTTCCATCACCGCGCGCGCCAGCAGGATGGGATTCCTGATCCGCTCCAGGCCCGCCACCGCACCGGCGCGGCGGCTGTCACCGTCCATGATCGCCGCGTCCAGCTCGTTCTTTCCGTCGTGAGTGAACACCGCGCCCTTGCCGGCGTTGAAGTTCGGATCGTCCTCCAGCACCACGATCGCCGCGCTTACCGCGTCCACTGAGCTCTTGCCGGCCTTCAGTTCGGCATAGCCGCTTTGCAGTGCCTTGGTCATTGCCGCGCGTATCGCCTTCTCCTTTGCCGGCGTGAGCTCGCGCTTGATCACCCCGGCGCCGCCGTGGATCACCAGTACGGGTGGCACGGCGGCGTGGCTCATCGCGGCGACTCCGAGAGCGGCAAGGGCAGGCAACAGGCGGCGCGGCTTCACGGGGCTCTTTCCCTGAGGATCAATGGGGGAAAGTATAGCGAGCCTGCCTGCCGCCCCTGCGTGACGAAGCTCAGCAGCCGATGTTGGGTGTCATGGCGAGTTTGATGCCAGTGAAGCCCCCCTTCCCGCCCTCTGCGCGCCGACCTGTTTCGATCCTGGCTTCCTGTCCCGGCATAGTGCGCACGATCGGGGCCACCGCCTTGTCCAGGCTGCCGCCGCTCAAGTAGGTGCGCACTTCGATTTGCCCCTTTGCAGCCGGGACGAGCGCAACGCGCCCGCTCCATGGCGGCACACCGGTACTGACCCCATTGATATGCGTGTACTCACCCGGCTTCAGGCACATTTTCTTGAGATGCTGGACGGGGTTGTCGTCGAACGACACGGTCAATTCCAGGGAGTAGCGATCCGGCGTCACCATCGGGCTCCCTTTCGTTGCCGGCGGCACCGTCGCCGCGTAGGCTGCTCCCGCCACCGCACCAAGGACCACCATCAAGGCAACGCTGCCTGCACGACGACGCAGGGCGGGAATGGGCTTCTGGTTCAACATGGCAATACGCTCCGTAAGTGGATGACGAGGGGACCACGTGCAGCCAACCGGCAACGCAAGCGCGGCCGACTGGGTTTTCAACATCGCATTCGCGTAGCTGCGCCGTTGCGCGCCGTGTTCGCGCAACACCGCGGCGTCGCAGGCCAACTCCTGGTCGTGGCGCAGCGCCGCGAGCGCCCACCAGGCCAGCGGATGGCACCAGAACAGCGCTGCGAGCATCTGCGCGGACAGGCACCACCAGCCGTCGCCACGCCGCGCATGCGCGGCCTCGTGGGCAAGAATCAATGTTTGTTCGGTGTCGTTGTAGCGCTCGCGGAAATCGGCAGGCAGCACGATGCGGCTGCGCCATGCGCCGACCAGGGCCGGGCCGGTATCGACGCTGGCGGCGCGCAGTACCGGCCGTCCCGACGCTATGCCGCTCATCGGCGTGGCTCCACGCAACCGGCGTCGGTAGCGCTGTTGCACCAGGGCTGCAAGCGCGAGCACGACAATGCAGCCGGCCAGCCACAGCAGCAGCGCGCCGGCACGCCAATCGAAACTGCCGGGAAGGTCCGCATGCGGCGCCGCGGCGCCGACCGCCAAGGTGATCGTGTACACCAGCGGCGGCAGCGGCTTCGACGACGCGACGGCATGCGGCAGCTGGCTGGCCAGCAGCGCCAGCGGCGGCAGCAGCCACAATTGAAAGGCACGCTCCGCCCCGAACCAATGGCGGCACGACTTGCGCAACGCAGCGACCACCAGCACTGCCACAGTGAACGCCAAAAGCAGCAGCCAACCACGTGCCGCCCACCCCGCCGCCAGCGATTCAAGGCTGTTCATCGTCGAGCTCCTTCAGCAGTTTGCGCAGTTCGGCGACATCCTTCCTGGTGAGCTTGCGCTGCTCGGAGAAGTGCGCCACCAGCGGCGCCACGCGGCCGTCGAACAGGCGGTCCAGCAACCCCTTGCTCTCCTGCGAGACGTACTTCTCGCGGCTCAGCAGCGGCGTGTAGAGGTAGCGGCGTCCGTCGCGCTCGGCCCTCACCGCCTTCTTCTTCAGCAGGCGGTTCAGCAAGGACTTCACCGTACCCTCCTGCCAGTCCTGCGCCGGTCCTACCTCGGCGAGAATTTCCTCGGCGCTGCGCGGCGCCGCGCGCCACAGCACTTCCATCACCACCGCTTCGGCTTCGCTGATTGCCATGACGCCACCGTTTACACGTGTAAGTGGAGTTATGTTTACACGCGTAAATGATAGCCGTCAAGCTGCCGCCTCCGCCGTCGCGGAAAGTCTTGCGCCCCTGGTGCGACACGGGCCGGCGGCAATCCGTCGTATCCTTGGCAGCTGATCCCCCCGCATGAAGGCACGGCAATGGACAAGGTCTACGCAACGGCGGCCAAGGCGCTCGACGGCCTGCTGTTCGACAACATGACGATCGCGGCGGGCGGTTTCGGCCTGTGCGGTATCCCCGAGAACCTGATCGGCGCCTTGCTGGCGGCCGGGACCACGGGGCTGACCATCGTGGGCAACAACGCCGGCGTGGACGATTTCGGCATGGGGCCGCTGCTGAAGACCCACCAGGTGAAGCGCGTGTACGCCTCCTACGTGGGCGAGAACAAGGAATTCGAGCGCCAGGTGCTGGCCGGCGAGCTGGAGCTGCACCTCACCCCGCAAGGCACGCTGGCCGAGAAGCTGCGCGCCGGCGGCGCCGGCATCCCCGGTTTCTATACCCGTACCGCGTTCGGCACCAAGCTGGCCGAGGGCAAGGAAACCAAGGTTTTCGACGGCAAGGAATACGTGCTGGAGAAGGCCATCCACGCCGACGTTTCCATCGTCAAGGCATGGAAGGGCGATCGCCTCGGCAATCTGGTGTTCCGCGAGACCGCGCGCAACTTCAACCCGATGATCGCCACCTGCGGCAAGGTTTGCGTAGCCGAGGTGGAAGAGCTGGTGGAGGTGGGCAGCCTCGATCCGAACAACATCCACGTGCCAGGCATCTACGTCGACCGCATCATCCATGGCGAAAAGTACGAGAAGCGCATCGAGATCCGCACTCTCGCCGGTGCGAACACCGGCAAGGAAAACCCCACGCGCACCGCGATGGCGCAGCGCGCCGCGAAGGAATTGCGCGACGGTTTCTACGTGAACCTCGGCATCGGCATCCCGACGCTGGTGGCGAACTACATCCCCGCGGGCATGGACGTGGTGCTGCAGTCGGAGAACGGCTTGCTCGGCATCGGCCCGTTCCCCACCGAGGACCAGGTCGACCCCGACCTGATCAACGCCGGCAAGCAGACCATCACCACCTTGCCCGGCTCCAGCTTCTTCTCCAGCGCGGACTCGTTCGCGATGATCCGCGGCGGCCACATCGACCTGTCGATCCTGGGCGGCATGGAGGTTTCGGCCACCGGCGACCTCGCCAACTGGATGATCCCGGGCAAGATGGTGAAAGGCCCGGGCGGCGCGATGGACCTGGTGAGCGGCGTGCGCCGCGTGGTGGTGCTGATGGAGCACACCTCCAAGGACGGCGCACCGAAGATCAAGGACGAGTGCGAGCTGCCGATCACCGGCAAGGAATGCGTGGACTTGATCATCACCGAGCTGTGCGTATTCGAGGTCGAGAAGGGCAAGGGCCTCACCCTGATCGAACTCAACCCCGGCGTGACGGTGGATGAGGTCAAGGCAAAGACCGGCTGCGCGTTCGCGGTGAGTTCTGCGCTGAAACAGTAAGCGCAGCCGCGGCACCCCGCAGCAGCGCACCTTGTGCGCGAATGCTTTTGCCTTGATCAAGTACGCGGGCATGCGCGCACCGAGTGCGCCCCTGCCCGCGGTACGCCTCAGGCCCGCAGCGGCAAGGTATCGGGGAAGCGTACGCGGGCCACACCCGGCCCACCGGTGGTGTGCAATTCCAGCGGCCAGGCGAAGCGGTCGCTGATGCGCTGGGCAATCGCCAGCTCGAAACTGAGCCGCTCGCTACCATCGCGCGCCGCAGCGGTGTTGTCTGTTGCGTGGCTCACGGTGATCGCGTCGGGCATTACGGTAACCACGACCCTGCCCGCATCGGCATGCAGGCAGGCGTCGCGGATCAGCTGCCAACACAGCACCGAGAAAGCACGCATCGAACCGCGCAGCGCGAAGCGCGCCGGTTCCTCTAGATGCAGCTCCACCGACGTGCCGGCCATCAAGTCGTTCGCGGTTTCCAGTTCGCGCCGCAATACGTCGTTCACCACGAACTGTTCGGCGGTACCGCCAGAATCGGATTCACGCGCGAGGATCAGCAGCACCTCGACCAGCGCCTCCAGCTCGCGCGTGGCGCGGTGGATGCGCCGCACCGAGCGCCGCCCGGATTCGCCGAGGCCGGCCTCGTCGTTCAACATGTCCACCGACATGCGGATCACCGTGAGCGGCGTGCGCAGCTCGTGGCTGGCATCGCGCGTGAAGTTGCGCTCGCGCTGGCCGTAGTCGGCGATGCGCGCGGCGAAACCATGCAGCCCGCGCGCCAGCACGGCGAGGTCGGCATCAGTGCGCCGCGACAGCCGTTCGGGTTCGAGCGCGGCCGGGTCGGACTGGCCGTCGCGCCACTCGCTGATCAGGCGCGCCAGCGCGCTCACCGGTCGCCATTCGCGGCTGGTGGCCAGCCACGCCAGCCCGGTGACGATCACGATCACCGCGATCACCGCCGGCAGCGGCGCCTGGTCGTAAGCCCCCATGACGCAGACGATCGCCACCGCGACGAACTGCAGCGCAAACACCCAGGCAATGCGGCGCCGGAAGGCGCCGGCGCGAAACACCATCGCGCCCTGCACTTCTTTCGCTTTCATTGCTACCTGCACATCACGCCATGTGGGCGGCCGAGGCCACTTCCGCGTCGAGATCCGCGAGCCGGTAGCCGGCCGAATGGATGGTGTGTAACAGAGGCCGCGGGAAGGGTTTGTCAATGACGCGGCGCAGGTTGTACAGGTGCGAACGCAGCGTGTCGGAGTCGGGCAGCATGTCGCCCCAGATCTCGCGCTCGATGTCGCGCCGGCTGACCACGCGCGGCGATTCGCGCATCAGGATCGCCAGCAGTTTCAGGCCGATCGGCGACACGGTGAGCTCCTGCCCGCCGCGAGTCAGCCGCAGCGTGGCGGTATCCAGCGTCATGTCGCCCACGTTGAGCACCTCGGCCGAGACCTGGCGGCGGTCGCGGCGGATCAGCGCGCGCAGCCGCGCCTCCAGCTCGCGTACCTCGAAGGGTTTGACCAGATAGTCGTCGGCGCCGGCCTCCAACCCGATCAGCTTGTCTTCCAGCGTGTCGCGCGCGGTGAGCATCAGCACCGGCGTGGCCTTCTTCGCCTCGCGGCGCAGCTTGCGGCAGACCTCCAGGCCATCGAGGCCGGGCAGCATCAGGTCCAGCACGATCACGTCGTAGCTGCTGGTCACCGCCAGGTGCAGACCGCTGGCGCCATCGGCCGCGTAATCCACCGAATAGCCACAGCGCTCGAGGAACTCGCCCACGGTTTCGGCGATCTGGCGATTGTCTTCCACCAGCAGAATCAGGCCGGCCTGCTCGTCATGTCCGCTCATGTCGCTCCTCCTGCGTGGCTTCACAAATGTGAAGAGCTAACCGGGCATGGGGTGATGAAGGTGTGAAAATCGCGCGGAAGCGTTCAGTTCACAGGCGCAGCAGGGGTTGCAGCGCGCCCCAGACGTTCTGCAGCACCTTTGGCTCGCCGGCGGCCGTCGGGTGCAGGCCGTCGGCTTGCATCAGGGCCGGATCGAGCGCCACGCCGTCGAGCAGGAACGGCAACAGGGCGGCATGCTTCTGTTTCGCCAGGTCGGCATAGACCGCACGCAGACCGTCGCGGTATTGCGGGCCATAGTTCACCGGCAGTTCGATGCCGAGCAGCAACACCCTGGCATGCGTGGCCTGGGCGGCGCTGACCATCGCGACGAGGTTGTCGCGCAGCTGGTTGAGCGGCAGGCCGCGCAGGCCGTCGTTCGCACCCAACTCGATCACCACCACGGCGGGCCGGTAGGTCGCCAGCAGGGCCGGCAGCCGGTTGCGGCCGGAGAGCGAGGTCTCGCCGCTGATGCTGGCATTGACCACGCTCCATGGCGGCGCCATCTTGCCAAGACGGACTTCCAGCAGATGCACCCAACCCTGCTCCGTCGCAATGTTGTGCGCGGCGGACAGCGAATCGCCCAGCACCAGTACGGTACGCGCAGGCGCGGCCTGCACCGCGACGACGGCACCGGCGAGCCACAGCAGCAAGCACAGGAATCGACGCATGAGCGACACGCTCCACCCAGTTCTGGAAGCGCACGATGTTAGCAAGTCGGTGGACGGCCCCGAGGGGCGGCTGCAGATCCTCGACCGCGTGAGCCTGCGCGTCGCCGCGGGCGAAAGCTTCGCCATCGTCGGCGCCTCCGGTTCCGGCAAGACCACCTTGCTCGGCCTGCTCGCGGGACTGGACACGCCCAGCGGCGGCGGTATCCACCTCGACGGCCACGCGCTGGAGACGCTGGGCGAGGAAGCGCGCGCCGACCTGCGCCGGCGCCTCGTAGGCTTCGTGTTCCAGTCCTTCCACTTGCTCCCAGCGCTCAGCGCCGAAGAGAACGTGATGCTGCCGCTGGAGCTGGAGGGGGATACGCAGGCACGCGCCAGGGCGCGCGAGGCGCTGGACGCGGTGGGCCTCACCGCGCGTCGGCGGCATTACCCGGCCCAGCTCTCCGGCGGCGAGCAGCAGCGCGTGGCGATCGCCCGCGCCTTCGTGCACAGCCCGCGCCTGCTGTTCGCCGACGAACCCACCGGCAACCTCGACCAGCGCACCGGCCACCATATCGCCGATCTGCTGTTCGCGCTGAACCGCGACCACCGCACCACCCTGGTGCTGGTTACCCACGACGTGCAGCTGGCCGCACGCTGCCAGCGCCGCATCGAGCTGGAGGAGGGCCGCGTGGTGGCGCAGGCCGCGGCGGTGAACGCATGAGCGCGACCGCTCCCGGGATTCCGCAAGCGACCCAGCGGTTACGAATGTCAGTCGGCACCCGGAACAGCCATATCGCCTGCGCCGGGATTCGGCCATGAAGCTCCTGCGCCTCGCCCTGCGCAACCTACGCCGCGAATGGCGGCTGCCCGAACTGCGCACCCTGGCCAGCTCCCTGCTACTGGCGGTGCTGGCGCTGGGCGTGGTGACCACGCTGGCCACGCGGATGGAACGCGGCATCCTCGCCAGCGCGGCCGAACTGATCGGTGGCGACATCGGCGTATCGGCCCCGCAAGCCGTGCCGGACGCCTTTGCCGACGAAGGGCGCCGCGACGGCCTCGCCTTCAGCCGCGCCGCGGGCTTTCCCAGCGTGGCGTTCGCCAACAGTCACAGTCAGCTGCTCGACGTGCAGGCCACCGACGGCGCCTACCCGCTGCGCGGCAAACTGCTGCTCGCCGACGCGCATGGCCGACAAGGCAACGGCCACGGCCCTGCCGCCGGGGTCGCGTATCTCGACCATCGTGCCATGGTGGCCCTGTCGCTCAAGGTGGGCGACACGCTGCAGCTGGGCGGCAAGCCGCTGCGTATCGCCGCGGAACTGGTGCAGCAGCCCGACGGCGGCGCGCTGGTGACGCTGGCACCGCGTGCGCTGATGAGCCTGGCCGACGCCCGACAGGCCGGCCTGCTCGGCGTCGGCAGCCGCGCGCAGCACCGCCTGTTGCTGGCCGGCGCGCCGGACGCCGTACAGCGCTGGCGCGCCTGGGCGCAGCAGCAAAGCCTGCCGCAAGGCGCGGAACTGATCACGCCGGAACAGACCCAGGAGCGCATGCGCACGGCGTTTGACCGCGCGGGCGCCTTCCTGCATCTCACCGCCTTGCTGGCCGCGCTGCTCGCCGGCGTGGCGATCGCGCTGTCCGCGCAGCGCTATGCGCGACGCAAGACACCCGAGGTGGCACTGCTGCGCGCCTTGGGCACGCCGCGCCGGCGCGTGCTCGGCCTGCTGCTGCTCACGCTCGCCGCGCTGGCCGTACCGGTGGCACTTGCCGGCGTGCTGCTCACGCTGGGCGTGGCGCAGCTGGCCTGGCAGTTCGCCAGCAGCTTGTTCGGCGGCATCCCCACCGAGTTGCCGTTGCTGCCCGCGCTGGGCGCCGCGGCGATGGGCCTGGCCGTGCTCGCCGGTTTTGCGCTGCCGCCGCTGCTGCGCCTCGCCGAGGTCGCCCCGGTTGCCGTATTTCGCCAGAGCCTGGCGCGCCGGGTGCGCCGCTTCGACGCCTTGTACCTGCTGCCCGCACTGGTCGCGCTGGCGCTGATCTGGAGCCAGAGCGGCTCGTTGAAACTCGCCGGCATCCTCGCCGCGAGCCTGTCCGGCGTGGCGCTGGTGGCCGCGTTGCTGGCGACGTTGCTGCTGTGGCTGGCCCGGCGCGTGGCGCCGGGTGCGCATCCCGCGCTGCGACTGGGGCTGGCCGCACTGGCGCGGCGGCGCGGGCTCAGCGTGGTACAGGCGACCGCACTGAGCCTCGGCCTGACGGCGCTGCTGCTGTTGTCGGTGGTCGCGCCCGCGCTGCTCGACGGCTGGCGCAGGGAGCTGCCCGCCGACACGCCGAACTGGTTCGCGCTGAACCTGCAGGACGACCAGCGCGCCGGCTTCACGCAGTCGCTGGCGCGCATCGGCGCCGACCAGCTCAACATGATGCCGCTGGCAGTGGGCAAGCTCACCGCGATCAACGGCCGGGCCATCGACGGCCAGCACTTCGCCGACCCGCGCGCCAAGGAATGGGCCGATCGCCAGCTGCGGCTGTCCTGGGCCGCCGCGCTGCCGCCGGCGAACCAGGTGATCGCCGGCCGCTGGTTCGAAGCCCGGCCGGCGCAGGCCGAGGTATCGGTGGATCGCATGTGGCGTGACATGTTCGCGCTGAAGCTGGGCGACACGATGAGCTTCGACGTGGGCGAAGGCCACGTCGAAGCCAGGGTCGCCAGCTTCCGTCAGGTGGACTGGAGCTCGTTCCGGGTCAACTTCTTCCTGCTGCTCGATCCCGCGCATGCGGATGCGCTGCCGCACAGCTGGCTGGCCAGCTTCCACCTGCCGCGCGGCCACGCGCAGGCCATGGCGCAACTGTCGCGCGACTACGCCAACCTCAGCCTGGTGGATGTAGACGACCTGCTCGACCGCATCCACCAGATCGTCGACCGCGTCGGCGGCGCGGTGCGCTGGGTGCTGGGCTTCAGCCTGCTCGCGGGTGCGCTGGTGCTGGCCGCCTCGCTCGCCGCCAGCGCCGCCGAGCGCCGCCACGAGGCCGCCCTGCTGCGCACGTTGGGCGCCCGCCGCGCGCAGCTGCGCGTGGCCGCCGCCTGCGAGTTCGCCCTGCTCGGCCTGATCGCCGGCCTCGTCGCCGCGCTCGGCGCTGCCGGCGCGGGCCTGTGGCTGGGCCGCGCCGTGTTCCACATCGAACGCTTCGCGCCGCCGCTGTGGCCGCTGGCCGCGTACGCGCTCGGCGCTGCGTGCGTGGTGATGCTGCTGGGGCTGGCCGGTACGCGCAAGGTCACGCGCACTTCGCCGATGCGCTTGTTGCGGGAGGCCTAGCCGAACCGCCACCATGATGCGCCCCGTCCGAAGGAACGCACGCCATGTACACCCTCTACTACTCCCCCGGCACTGCGAGCATGGTGGTGCATCTGGCGCTACTGGAAATTGGCGCGCCGCACGAACTGAAACTGGTTGATTTCGACCGGGACGCGCAGCGCGACCCTGGGTATCTCGAACTCAACCCGCGCGGCGTGGTGCCCACGCTGGTGATCGACGGGCGGCCGCGCTGCGAGTCGGCGGCGTTGCTGGCGATGCTGGCCGAACGCCACCCCGAAGCGAAGCTGATCCCGCCGCCGGGCACGCCGGAACGCGAGGCATGGCAGCAGTGGGTGGTCTATCTCAGCAATACGCTGATGTCGACATACCGCCTGTGGTTCTACCCTGCCGAACTGGGCGCAGAAGAACACACGCCGGAAGTCCGCGCGGCCTTGCGCAAGAAGATCGAGGACGTATGGGACCTGCTCGACGCGCAGCTGGAGCGGCACGGTCCGTACCTGCTCGGCGCCGCGTTCTCCGGTGCCGACCTGTTGCTGACCATGCTGATGCGCTGGTCGCGCAACATGCCGCGGCCGGCCACCGAATGGCCTGCGCTCAAGCGGCTGGCGGATCTGGTGCGCGCAAGGCCGAGCTGGAAGAAGCTCTACGAGCTGGAAGGGCTGACCGAATGGTGATGCGCGCACCGCCGACACCGTAAGCCGAACTCCGCTGCCACCACACGCCCATGACCCACCCGCCCCATCCGGCAAACCCGATCCCGAACGTCGACGCAGCGTGGGTGTCGGCATCGCTCTCGGCGTTGCCATCGGCACGGGTATCGGCATCGCGATACGCAACCTTGCGCTGGGCATCGGCGTGGGTATCGCCATCGGTTTCGCGATTGGCGGCGGCATGAACAAACAGGATCGGGAATGACCCCTGCCATCGTCGCCAGCGACTGGCGCGCCAAGCTGAAATCCGAATGGCTGTTGCTGCTATTCGCCGCGCTGGGGCTGATGCTGGCTGTGCTCGATCCGCAGCCGCTCGCGGCCTACCAGCGCTGGCTGCAATGGCCCACGCTGGCGGGCCTGCTGGGTCTGCTGATCGCGATCCAGGGCATCCGCGACAGCGGGCTGGTGCAACATGCGGCGGTGGCGGTGGTGGCGCGCGCGCACTCGCTGCGCGGCCTGGGCTTGTTGCTGGTGAGCGCCACCGCGCTGCTGTCGATGGTGCTGACCAATGACGTGAGCCTGTTCCTGATCGTGCCGCTGACGCTGGCGATCGGCGGCATGTCCAACCTGCCGGTGGCGCGCATGGCGGTACTGGAGGCGCTGGCGGTGAACGCAGGCAGCACGCTAAGCCCGATCGGCAATCCGCAGAACCTGCTGCTGTGGCAGCACGCGGGCCTGCCCTTCCTGCGCTTTGCGGCGGCAATGCTGCCGACCGCTGCAGTGATGTTCGCGCTGGTGGCTGCGCTCACTTTGTTATGGCTGCCGCGCGGCCGGGTTGCGCTGGTGCCAGCGCACATCGACGGCCAGGTGAACTCGACGCGACTCGGCATCGGCTCCCTGCTGGCGCTGCTCGGCATGGTGCTGCTGATGGAATACCATCGCGCGCCGCTGGGAGCCGTGCTGTTGCTGGGGCTGTTCGCGCTGCTGGCGCGGCGCAGCCTGGCGCGCATCGATTGGCTGTTGCTGCTCACCTTCGCGGCGATCTTCCTCGGCCTCGGCCATTTCGCCGAACTGCCGCTGGTGCGCCACGCACTGGACCGGTTCGATTTCCGCGATCCCTTGACGATGTATGCCGGCGGCATCGTCGCCTCGCAGCTGATCAGCAACGTACCGGCCACGGTGCTGTTGCTGGACCGCGCCCACGATGCCATCGCGCTGGCGGTGGCGGCGAACGTGGGCGGCTTCGGACTGGCGATCGGCTCGCTGGCGAACTTGATCGCCCTGCGGCTGGCGAAACAGCCGCAGAGTCTGCGGCTGTTTCATCGCGTGTCGGTGCCGTTCCTGCTGATATGCGCGCCGCTGGTGTACGTGGCCTGGCGCTGGCTGGGTTAAGGGACGTCCTTTCGCTATCTCGCTCAGTGCCGACCTTGTGTGGTTCGCTTGCGACGGAGCGGTTTCGGACGCCTAGCGGCGCCCGAGTCACTTCTCTTTGCTGGCCCAAAGAGAAGTAACCAAGAGAAATGGCCGGGTTCAATACGCCGGGATTACAAGCAGGACGTTTCGAGGACTGGGGAGCTACTTCTGCCTACGCGATACACGGTGCGGCCACACCGCGCCGTATCAGGATGCCGAGGCACAAAGCGCAAAGCCTTGCGTCGCTTCGCGACGCTTTGGCTTTGATCTGGCTGTTGTCGTTGCTTCTGCGCGCAGGAGCGCGCTGCTTTTCCGGGGGCCCCTGAGCGGCGGTGAGGCGGGGACGAGAAGGCCGCGCAGCGGGCGAGTCCATGGATGGACTCGCCTTTTCGCGCGGGCAGGAGCCCGCTCGAAAAGCCCGGCCCCGCCTCACGGACTTGCCGGGCAGGACGCCCGGCAAGCGCC
Organism: Dyella agri; assembly: GCF_044904705.1. Lineage (NCBI taxonomy): Bacteria > Pseudomonadati > Pseudomonadota > Gammaproteobacteria > Lysobacterales > Rhodanobacteraceae > Dyella > Dyella agri. Next base: position 46,163 of record NZ_JADIKL010000004.1, on the reverse strand, counting down.
AACCGGGGTGGCCTTTCTCTTTGGTTACTTTCTCTTTGGCCACGCAAAGAGAAAGTAACTCGGGCGCCGACAGGCGTCCGAAACCGCTTTGAAACTCGCAAAAAACGGAACAACCAGCCCCAGCAGCACAGGGAAAAACAGAGCGCAATCAGTCGTCGTCGTTCGGCACGCTGACCTTGCCCTTCACGCCGCTGTGGTCGACATCGCCACTGCCCTTGGCGCCGAGGCTGAGGTCGCCGCCCACGTCATGCACGCCGAGGTCGCCCGAGCCCAGCGTGTCCACATGCACGCTGCCGCCGACGTTGTGCAGGGTCACGTCGCCGGAGCCGATGCTGCCCACCTTCGCGTCGCCCTTCACGCCGCGCGCCTTGAAGTCGCCCGAGCCCACCGAGCCGACCTGCAGGCTGCCGACGTTGTTGGCGTCGGCGTCGCCCGAGCCCACGCTGGTGCTGAAGGCGCCGGCGATGTTGTTGACGTGCAGGTCGCCCGAACCCACCACGCTGCGCAGTTGCTGCAAGCCGTTCACGGTGGCGTCGCCGGAACCCACGCGCACCGTCACCGGCAGTTCCGGCGGCAGCTGCACGTTGGCTTCCAGGTTCGTGTAGGAGCTGCCGAACAGATGGAACGAGAACGTGTTCTGCCCACCCAGTTCGATGATGAGCTGGTCCCCCTCGCGGCGCTGGGTGATCTGCAGCTTGTCCAGCATCGACTGGTCGGAGGCGCAGGCGCGGCCGTTGACCATCAGCTGCCTGGCGCCAGGCGTGCCGTTCACGTGCAAGTCGTAGCTGTTGACGTCGATTTCCACGCCGCGCACGCCAGCGAGATCGACCTGCAGGTTGCGCGGTGCCTGGTACTTGCACTGGTCGGCGGCATAGACGGAGAGCGGGGCAAGTAACAGCAGGGCAAGAGCGACACGGCGCATGGCGGAACTCCTCGGGTGGGCTTCGATGGGTTCTGATGCAGCTCGCAGCCATAGGGTTGCAAGCCTGCGATAAGTGCGGCCGTGCATGGCCGCCCGTTCGACCTTCGCGATCAGGGACGATCGCAAAGATTTACGCGTCTTGCTTGGCGCGCTGCCACAGGCGCTCCTGCGCCGGCAGGTCGTGCGCGGCAAGCGTGCTGCCCGCGTCGGCGGCCAACTGCTCCATGCGGCGGAAACGCCGTTCGAACTTCGTGTTGGCGTGACGCAGCGCACGCGAGAAATCCACGCCGGCGTGGCGGGCGAGGTTCGCCACCACGAACAGCACGTCGCCGATCTCGTCCTCCAGCCGCGCCGGATCGGCGCCCGCCTCGAACTCGGCGCGCACCTCGCCGATCTCCTCGGCCAGCTTGTCCAGCACCGGGCGGTGGTCGGGCCAGTCGAAACCCACGGTGGCAGCGCGTTGCTGCAGCTTGGCGGCGCGCTTCCACTCCGGCAGGCCGTGCGAGATGCCGGCCAGCGCGCTGGCATCGTGCGCCCCGCCCTTGGTGGCGCGTTCGGCGGCCTTGAGTTCCTCCCAGGCCTGCTTCTGCGCATCAAGGTTCTCGTAGCGCACCTCGCCGAACACGTGCGGATGGCGGCGGATCATCTTGGTACTGATCGCGTGCGCCACGTCGGCGAAATCGAAGCGCCCCTGCTCGGCCGCCATCTGTGCATGGAACACCACCTGCAGCAGCAGGTCGCCCAGCTCTTCGCGCAGGTCATCGAAATCGCCGCGATCGATCGCGTCGGCCACCTCGTAGGCCTCCTCGATGGTGTAGGGCGCGATGCTGGCGAAGTCCTGCTGCACATCCCACGGGCAGCCGCGTTCGGGATCGCGCAGCCGTGCCATGATCGCCAGCAAGTCGTCGAGGCTGTGGCGACCGGCACCGCTCATGGCAGGCCGGCGTCGCGCAGCTTGGCGGGCCAGTCGAGGCCGGCGTCGCCCACCGCGATGAACTCGGGATTGAGCAGCGACTCGCCGCGGTCGTAGCGCAGCGGCTTGCCATGCAGGTCGAGCACGGCGCCGCCGGCTTCCTCCAGCACGCATTGCGCGGCGGCGGTGTCCCACTCGCTGGTGGGGCCGCGGCGCAGATAGACGTCCGCGCCGCCGCGCGCGAGCAGGCAGAACTTCAGCGAGGACCCGAGCGGCTTGAGCAGGTAGTCTTCGCCGACCAGGCGGCGCAAGGTCTCTTCCTGCGCGCCGCCGTGCGAGCGGCTGCCAGCCGCGATGGCCGGTTGTGCCAGCGCGCGCGTATTGATGCGTTCCCAGTCGCCGCCCTGTTCCGCCTGCCACCACGCGCCGACGCCGCGCGCGGCGGCAAACAGCTCGCCGGTGACCGGCGCCAGCACCACGCCGAGCACGGGTTGGTGATGATCGATCAGCGCGATGTTGACGGTGAACTCGCCGTTGCGCTTGACGAACTCGCGGGTGCCGTCGAGCGGATCGACCAGCCAATGCCGCGTCCACGCGCGGCGCTGCTCCCAGGACACCTGGCTGGCCTCTTCGGAAACCAGCGGCAGCGCGGGCTCGATGCGTGCCAGGCCCTCGGCGATCACTTTCTGCGCGGCAAGGTCGGCGGCGGTGAGCGGCGAACGATCGTCCTTCAATTCGACGTCGAAGTCCTGGCGATAGACCTCCAGGATGGCCTCGCCCGCGAGGCGCGCCAGCGTGCCGACCTGCAGCAACAGGGAATGTTCGAAGGGTGCGTTCACGACAAGTGCATCCGGCCAGCAAGGTATTCGCGCGCCATGAACAGCGCGGCAATCGAGCGCCCCTCGGTGACATCGTCGCGCGCCACCAGGTTATGCAGCTCGGCGAGTTTCCACGGCACCACTTCGAGCGGTTCGGGCTCGTCGCCGGGCAGGCGCTCGGGATAGAGATCCTGCGCCAGCACCACGTGCGCCATGTGAGTCATGTAAGACGGCGACAGCGACAGGTTGTGCAGGATCTTCAGCTTGCGCGCGCCGTAGCCGATCTCTTCCTTCAGCTCGCGGTTGGCGCCCTGCTCGGCAGTCTCGTCCTGGTCCAGCCGGCCCTTGGGCAGGCCCAGCTCGTAGCGGTCCAGGCCCACGCCGTATTCGCGCACCAGCAGCACCGTGGACTCGTCCAGCATCGGCACGATGATCACCGCGCCGAGGCCGCCGGGTTTCATCCGCTCGTAGGTGCGGCGCTCACCGTTGGAGAATTCCAGGTCGACCTGCTCGACGCGCAGGAAGCGGCTGTGTTCGATGTCGCGCGTAGCGTGGATGATGGGAGGCTTGGGCATCGGTCGATTGTAGCGTGGCTCAAACCATGGGCGGCGGAACGGCTGGCGCCTTCGGGCGCTGGGCAAATGCCGCCCACGCCAGCAGCCCGATCACCGCGCCGTGCAAGAGGTTGCTGCACACGCCCCAGATACCCATGAGTTGCGCGATATGGACCATCGTGCCGCCCGCCTCCCTGGACGCCGGCAACCACCAGCCCTGCAGCCAGACGCCGAACAACGTCAGCCCAAGTTGCACGAGGCAGGCCATCAGCACCAGCAGGGCCGATCGTGGCGCGCGCTGCCAGTACACCAGGGCCGCCGCGCCACCGATCAGCGCGGCCAGCAGCGTCGGGCTCGCCCCCAGCAGGACCATCAGGAGGGCCATCGTGGATTCCACCGTCACGCCACTCCACCATGGCCAGGAGAAAACCGCCGCAGTGCCTCGGCGTGGATCGCCGGCGTGCCGGCCAGCACGCTGCGCGTGTCCAGTGTCGGCGCCTGGCCATCCAGGTCGGTGAACACGCCGCCGGCCTCGCGCACGATCACCGCCAGCGCGGCGACGTCGAGGATGTTCACGTCCGACTCGATCACCAGGTCCAGCGCACCGCGCGCCAGCAGGTGGTAATGGCAGAAGTCGCCGTAGCCGCGGATGCGGTTGCTGTCGCGGATCATGGCGCCCAGCGCTGCCCAACGGGCATCCGTGGTGAGCGTCTTGACGTTGCCGGTGGAGATCGACGCCTGCGCCATGTCGTCCGTATCGGCCACGCGCACGCGCACGCCTTCGAACCAGGTGCCGCCAGCGGCGCTGGCCCACATCGTTTCGCCGTAGACCGGCGCACTGGACACGCCCAGCACCAGTTCGCCGCGGTCCATCAGCGCGATCTGGGTGGAGAAGAACGGCGTGCGCCGCACGAAGCTCTTGGTGCCGTCCAGCGGATCGACCAGCCACAGCAGGCCATCGCGCGCGCCGTCGAGGCCGTATTCCTCGCCGTAGATCGAAGCCTCCGGCAATGCCGCGTGCAGCAGCTTGCGGATCGCCTGCTCGGCCTCGCGGTCGGCGATCGTCACCGGCGTGGCGTCCCGCTTGATCTCCACGTCCACGCCGCGTTTCCAGTAATGCAGGATCACCTCGGCGGCGGCGGCGGCGGCTTCGCGGGCGGCGGTCAGGGCCGACGCGAGGGTTTCGGCGTTCATCGTGCGGTTTTCCCCATGATGGATGTGGCGGCCAGTCCGCCGCTGCGTTCGACGTGCACCGCGCCATCGGCGTCGGGCCTGCCCAGCGCAGCGAGCCAGCGCCGCAACGCAGGATCGTCCTGCCGCGGCTGCAACCCGGCCACGAGGCGCCAGCCCAACGGACTCAATTGCAGATCGCCGGTGGTGTGCAGCGGCCCTTGGCCGTCGTCCTGCCATTGTGCATGGATCACGCCGCCCTGCGCGACGAGTTGCCCATGCAGATCGCCCAGTGCCACGTCGCCGTTTTTCGTGTGCATCGCGGCTTGTCGCCACTGCAATCCGGCCTGCATCTCCAGCGGCCAGCCGCCTTGCAACAGCGCATGTTCGGCATGCAAGGCGAGTTCGCCCTGCGGCTGGCCCAGCGGCAGGCGCAGGTGCGGGTCGGCCAGCGCCGACAGCTCCACCCGGGCACGCAAGGCACTCCACGCCACCTGGCCTGCGGGCAATTTCTGCATATACCCGCGGAAGCCGAATTGCGGCCCGTCGAAATCGACCTGCAACCCGACCTGTCCAAACAGGGCGCGATGCGACAACTGCCACTGCAACCGGCCCAGCGCGCGGCCGTCCGGTGCCAGCACCTGCCCGGCGCGGCCGTCCCACAGCGTGCCGCCCACCTGCTGCAGGCGCAGCCCGTGCAGCGGGGGCTGCAGCAGCGGCAAGGCCCAGCTCGCCGGCAGCCACCACAGCAGGGCCGCGGCGGCCAGCAGCAACACGGCCGCGGCCGGCAGGATTTTCCTCAGGATTTTCAAACGGGCTTTCCGGGGAGTTGCGTGCGCACTTGAGCGCGCATCGGCGCACGTCGATCATACCCGGATGACGAACCCCACCGATCGCAACGCCGCGCTCGCCGCGCGCGACCTGAAACACATCTGGCATCCCTGCACCCAGATGCACGACCACGAGAGCATTCCCCTGCTGCCGATCGTGCGCGGCGAAGGGGCCTGGCTGGTCGACGCCGAAGGCCGGCGCTACCTCGACGGCATCAGCTCGTGGTGGACCAACCTGTTCGGCCACGCCAATCCGCGCATCGCCGCCGCCCTGGCCGAGCAGGCACGGACACTGGAGCATGTGATCTTCGCCGGCTTCACCCACCCGCCCGCGATCGAACTGGCCGAACAACTGGTGCGGCTGGCGCCGCCGGGGCTGGAGAAGGTGTTCTTCGCCGACAATGGTTCGGCGGCGATCGAAGTGGCGCTGAAGATGAGCTTCCACTACTGGCTCAACCAGGGCCACGGCGAGAAGACCCGCTTCATCGCGCTCACCGGCAGTTATCACGGCGAGACACTGGGCGCATTGTCGGTGAGCGACGTGACGCTGTACCGCAAGACCTACGCGCCGCTGCTGCTCACCCCGGTCCTGGCGCCTTCGCCCGATGCTTACGAGGGCGAACCGGGCGAGGCGCCTGCCCAGGTCGCCGCACGCCGGCTGGGCGAGTTGCGTGCGCTGCTGGAGCGCCACGCGCACGAGACCTGCGCGGTGATCGTGGAGCCCCTGGTGCAATGCGCCGGCGGCATGCGCATGTACCACCCCGACTATCTCGCCGGCCTGCGCCAGCTGTGCGATGCCTTCGGCGTGCACTTCATCGCCGACGAGATCGCGGTGGGTTTCGGCCGTACTGGCACGCTGTTCGCCTGCGAGCAGGCAAAAGTCTCGCCCGACTTCATGTGCCTGTCCAAGGGACTCACCGGCGGCACGCTGCCGCTCTCGGCGGTGCTGACCACGAACGCGATGTACGAGGCCTTCTACGCCGAGTACAGCGCCGGCAAGGCCTTCCTGCACTCGCACAGCTACACCGGCAACCCGCTGGCCTGCCGCGCGGCGCTGGAAACACTGGCGATCTTCCGCGACGAGCCGGTGCTGGAACGCAACCGCGTTCTGGCGGCCCATCTCGCCCGCCGCCTGGAACCGTTGCGCGCCCACCCGCACGTGGCCGACGTGCGCCAGACCGGCATGATCGCCGCGGTGGAACTGGTCGCGGACAAAGCCACGCGCCGCCCCTTCCCGGCCGGCGAGCGGCGCGGCCTGCGCGTCTACCTGCACGGCCTGCAGCACGAAGCGCTGCTGCGTCCGCTGGGCAACGTGGTCTACTTCATGCCGCCCTATGTGGTGAGCGAGGCGGAAATCGACCACTTGGTCGAGGTGGCCACGTCCGGCATCGAACGGGCCGTGATGTAACAGGAGCAGGCTCTGATATGCGCACCATCCGCATCCATGTCGATCTGCCGTTGGCCGCCGGGATCGAAACGGTCTTGCCGGCTCAGGCTGGCGAACACGTGGCGCGCGTGCTGCGCCTTGCCGCAGGCGACCCACTGACGCTGTTCAACGGCGATGGCAGCGACTACACCGCCACGATAACCAGCGTCGGCAAGCGTGAAGTGCTGGTGCGCGTGCAGGATCAGCAAGTCGTGGACCGCGAATCGCCGCTGCGCCTCACCCTGGCGCAGGGCGTGGCGCGCGGCGAGAAGATGGACCTGATCGTGCAGAAGGCCACCGAGCTGGGCGTGGCGCGCATCGTGCCGCTGCTCACCGAGCGCGCGGAGGTGAAGCTGGATGCCGCCCGCGCGGAGAAACGCCTGGCGCACTGGCGCGCCGTGGCGGCCAGCGCCTGCGAGCAATGCGGCCGGGCCCGTCTGCCCGAGATTCTTCCCGCACAGACCTTGCCGGTCTGGCTGGCATCGCTGGATGGCGATGCGGCCATGCGGCTGGCGCTGCTGCCGGAAGCCGCCGTTTCCGTACGCGAGCTGCGTGCTGCCGACGCCGGCGCGTTGCTGGTGGTGGGCCCGGAAGGCGGCTTGGGCGAACGCGACGTGGCGCTATTGGGCGAGTCCGGCTTTACCGGCCTGCGGCTGGGGCCGCGCATCCTGCGCACGGAGACGGCGGGGCTGGCGGCGGTGGCCGCACTGCAGGTCTTGCACGGAGATTTCTGATCGGCGGCGGCGCGGTTACTTCCGCGCCCGCGTCCAGAACACGATCGCGACACCGGCAAACGCTACAGCCGTGCCATAAAAAGCGGGCTGGTGGCCGAGCATCGCGGCAAGCAACTGCATCACTCCGGCCAGCACGAACAGCACGCTCGCGAGGCGGGCGCGATGACGCTCCATCACGCCGCGCCGTCCAGCGCATCCTGTTCGTCGTGCTCATCCGGCTTGTCCAGCGCCAGCAACTGCACCAGCTCCGCCTCGATGCCTTCCAGGTCGGGAATCACCGCCACGTCGTCGCGCACCAGCACCTGTGCGCGCACGCCCGGCGGCAGTTCGTTGCCGTCGTGGGTGGGAATGATCAGCTCGGCGTTCAGCGTGGTCAGGCGCGGGAAACCCTGGGTGAGCACGGCAATGAAAGGCAGCTTCGGATGGCCGCCCAGCGCCTTCAGCACGGCCACGCGCACGGTCAGCTCGGCGTCGCCCTCACCCGCGCCGGCAAGCCGTGCGAACGAGACCAGCGGCACGCGCCAGCCGCGCCAGGTGATGCGGCCGAGCAACCAGTCGGGCGCGCCGTCCACGGTCTCATGGGCAGGCTGGGTGATCACCTCGGCCACGGTGGCGTTGGGCAGCAGCATGCGCAGGTTGCCGGCCGGCACCAGTACGCAGCGGATTTCGCGGGGCAAAACGTCGCTCATGGATAGACCTCGATCAGGCGCGCCGCCAGTTCATGCAGCGTCCCGGAATAACTCACCAACCGCTCGGCGAAAATGCCGCTGACCATATCGGCGAAGTGTTCGCCGTCGGAAGCTTCCACCCACACCTGGCCGCCGCGGTCGTGGATCGCCTGCGCGCCGGCCACCGCATCGGTGGAACGGCCGGCGAACACGATGCCGAGCGCGTCGCGCCCGAACACGTTCGCCGCCATGGTGAAGCTGGCATCGATCGAGGGCTCCTGCGCGCTGTCGGCGTTGCGCACTTCGACGCTGCCGTCGCGGCGCATCTGCACCGGACCTTCGACCGGCACCAACAGCACCTCGCCGCTACGCGCGCGACTGCCGTGCGCGGCCAGCCGCACCGGCATGCTGGCATGGGTCGACAGCCGCTGCAGCACGGCGCCGGCCGGCCGGCCGCCGAAGTGCTGGGTGAGCAAGATGGTCAAGCGCGAACTGGCCGGCAGGATCGCCAGGAAGTCGCACACCGAATCCAGGCCGTCGGCGGCGGCCCCCAGCAGCACCACGCGGCTGGGCACGCTGCCGAGATCGTCCAGCAGCATCTCGTTCGGCTCCCACGCCTGCGGCGCCACAGCCTCTTCCATCGACACCAGTTCCAGGCTCATCGTCGGCTGGAACTCGGGCTCCGCCGCCTCGACATCTGGTGCGAGGAAATCGGCGGCGCTCAGCTTCTCGACGCCGAATTCGACGTCTTCGGCATCCGCCGCGCCGGTATGGACAGGGGTGTCATCGTCGACCAGCGCCCAGCTGTCGGGCGCCGCCGGCGCCCTTGGCGACAGGACCGGCGACGCCATGGCGACCGGGGGCGCCACGTGCAACTCGTCGGCGGCCATCGCGAGACTGAATTCGCCGTCGTGCAGCGGCAGCTCCTGGCGCGGCGCGGCGGCGACATCCTCTTCCGGCAGCGGATCGCTGCCGGCGAGCAACGCGGCCAGTTCCGCCTCCAGATCGTCCGAAGCGGCACGACTCTCCGCCTCGTGCCCATCGTCGTGCACCTGACTCTCGACGAGTTCCGGCGCATCGTAGCCATCCGGCTCCGGCGCCATCGGCTCATGGATCGCCGGCTCGGCATGGAACGCGGCAGCCGGCTCGTCGGCCAGCATGCCTGCCGCTGCCGGCACCGTCTCCACCACCAGCGCATCCGCCGGACGCGGCGGATCCACGTCGCCATCGGCAAGCACTTTGACCGCCAGGTGGCGGGCCCAGCGCGCACGGTCCCAGCCGCCAAGCTCACGGCTGGCACGGGCGTCGTTGAACACCAGGCGCGGACGCTCGCCCCCGATCATGTCGGCCAGGCGATCGAAAGCCTCGTCGTCCTCGTCGTCCAGGTTCACCACCAGCACGTCGGGGTCGAGCTGCCGCTGCAAGTCGGCGTCGAAGCTCGCGACGGTGCCTTCGTGCACGATATGCGCGCCGTGTTCCTGCAACACCTGGCGCAGGTGGCCGCCCAGCTCGGCGTCGTCGAACAGCAGCGCCACCGAAGGCCGCGCTTCAGCCATGGTCCGGCTCCTGCGCAAGCTGCGCCACCGCGTGCTGTTCCAGCACTTCGCCGATCTGCGACAGCAGTTCGGCCTCCTGGTACGGCTTGCCGAGATAGCGGTCCACGCCGATGTCGAACGCGCGCTGGCGGTGCTTCTCGCCGGTGCGCGAGGTGATCATGATGATCGGCACGTTGCGCAGGCGCGGGTCGGCCTTCATGTGCGTGGCGAGCTCGTAGCCATCCATGCGCGGCATCTCGATATCCAGCAGCATCAGGTCGGGCACGCGCTCGTGCAGCTTCTCCAGCGCGTCGACGCCGTCCTTTGCCGTGCTCACTTCGTACTCGTGGCGCTCCAGCACGCGGCCGGTGACCTTGCGCATGGTGATCGAATCGTCCACCACCATCACCAGCGGCCGCGTGCGCTGCTCCTCGATGATCGGCAGCTCGACCACGCCGAGGCCATCGGCCAGACGCTGCTCGCGCCGCACGATGCCGTGGCGGACCAGCGGCGCGAGGTCGAGAATCACCAGCACCGAGCCGTCGCCCATGATGGTGGCGCCCAGCACGCCGGGCACCGAACTCACCTGCGGACCGACCGACTTCACCACGATCTCGCGCGAACCCAGCACCGCATCGATGCGAATCGCCGCGCGCAGGTCGCCGGCGCGGGTCAGCAGCAGCGGTGGCTGTTCGCCCTCCGGCACCACGCCGGGCGGCAGACCGAGCAACTCGGCCAGATCGTGGATGCCGTACTGCTCGCCGCTGTAGGCGAACTCCGGATCGTGCTCGGCCAGACGCGCAGCCAGCTCGTCGGGGCTGATCCGCGCCACGCCCTGCACCGAGGTCATCGGAATCGCGAAATTGCTCTCGCCGATGCGCACCAGGATCGCCTGGGTCACCGCGAGCGTGAACGGCAGGCGCAGCACGAAAGTGGTGCCCTGCCCCGGCTGCGACTCGATCGCCAGCGAACCGCCGAGCTGCTTGATCTCGTTCGCCACCACGTCCATGCCCACGCCGCGACCGGCCAGTTGGGTAACCGTGCTGGCGGTGGAGAAGCCGGGCTGGGTGATCAGCGCGAGCAGCTGGTCGTCGCCGGGCTTGGCGCCCTTGGGCAGCAGGCCACGCTCGATCGCGCGCTGGCGGACCGCCTCGCGGTCGAGGCCGCGGCCGTCGTCGCTGACGCGCACCACCACCTCGGTGGCTTCGCGCGTCACGCGGATGCGCACCGCGCCTTCTTCGGGCTTGCCGGCCTTGCGCCGCTCGGCCGGCGACTCGATACCGTGCGCCACGGCGTTGCGCAGCATGTGCTCGAACGGCGCCTTGATGCGGTCAAGCAGGTTACGGTCCATTTCGCCGTGGGCGCCATCCACGTACAGCTGTGCGCTCTTGCCCTGCTCCTGCGCGGCCTGGCGCAGGGTGCGGCGCAGGTTCGGCACCATGGTGTCGAACGGCAGCATGCGCGTGCGCAGCAAGCCGTCCTGCAGCTCGGTGCTGACGCGCGACTGCTGGATCAGCAAGGTCTCGGCCTGGCGGGTCAGTTCGTCCAGCATGCCCTGGATCGACACCAAGTCGGATACCGACTCGGCCAGCGCACGCGAGTACTGCTGCAGCTGCGAGAAACGGTCGAGCTCGAGCGGATCGAACACGGTGGTACTGCCGGCCTCGCGGTGCTCGCGCTGGAAGCGCGCGATGATCTGCGCCTCGGTCTCGATCTCCAGCATGCGCAGCTGGCTGCGCAGACGCTGCACGGTCTGATCCAGTTCGACCAGGTTGAAGCGGTAGCCGGATACCTGCTGCTCCAGGCGCGAGCGATAGATCGCCACCTCGCCGGCATGGTTCACCAGGTTGTCGAGCAGTTCGGCGCGTACGCGGATCTGCTCCTGCGCCGAAGTCGCTTCGGCACCTTGTTCGGCCGGCAGCAGGTCCGGCAGCGGCACCGCGGGAACGACCGGGGCGACCGGTGCCACGCGGGCGGCCAAGGCCGCATCGTCGGCGAACTGCTGCTCGCCGGCCAGCGCCAACAGATGGTCGATCGCGGACTGCGGATAGGCCGGCACCTGCCCCTGCGACACCTGCTGCACCATGGTGTGCAGCTGGTCGAAACCGGTCTCCAGCACGCCGATCAGCGGAATCGCCTGGGCGGCGTCGGCCACCGGCTTTTCCAGTAGCGTTTCGATGGCGTGCGCGAGGTCGCCCACGGACATCAGCCCGGCGATGCGCGCACCGCCCTTGAGCGTGTGCAGGTCGCGCTGCAGTTCGGGCAGGTGACCGGCCGTCGCGGCCGGCTCGGCATGCCATTGCGCCAGCACGCCGTCGGCGTGGTCGAGAATCTCGCGCGCCTCCTCGACGAAGATCTCCAGCAGGTCGGCATCGATGGGCAGGCCCGTATCCGCTGCCACCGCCTCGGCGACGGATGCGACGGATGCGGCAGGGACGACTTCCGCGACAGGGCGGGCCGCCTCGGCTTCGCGCTCCGCAGCTTGCCTGGCCTGCTCCGCCGCCGCAGCCTCCGCGGCGCGCTGCTCGGCCGCCGCCTTCTCCGCCGCCGCGCGCATCTGCGCCTCGGCGGCTTCGCGGGCAGCGCGCTCCTGCGCCAGCCGTGCCTGCTCGGCACGCTCCTGCTCGACGCGTTCCTTTTCGGCCTGCTCGCGCTCGGCTTGCTCGCGTTCTGCCTGCTCCTGCTCGGCCTTCGCCTGTGCCGCTTGCTCGGCGGCGGCACGCTCGGCCGCTTCCTGTTCGGCGGCCTCGCGGGCGTGACGTTCGGCTTCGGCACGCTCGGCTTCGGCACGCTCGGTCTCGGCGCGTTCGGCCTCGGCACGCTCGGCGGCCTCGCGATCGGCTGCCGCATGATCGGCCGGGACCGATGCACCCGGCTCGAAGGCGCCGAGCGCGGCCATCAGCTCGCTGGCGTAATCGTCGTGCGCGCCATCTTCCGGCAGCGCCGCGATGGCTTCGTGATCGCCTGCGGCAGGTGCCGCCGGCGTCGTGTCGACTGCATGCTCCGCGGATTCGGCCGCAGGCTGTGCGGTCTCGACCGGGGCCTCCGCATGGGTCTCGGAAGCGACGTGCGCCACCTGCGACTCCGGATAGCGGTCGCGCATCTCGGTCAATTGGGTGGTCAGCAGGTCGACGCTAGGCAGCTGCGGCATGGCCACGTCGAACTGGGCCATCGTGTGGTCGACCACATCGGCCGAACGGTCGAGCAGGCGCACGCCCTCCACCGGCAGCGGCAGCCCCGCATGGCGCACGCGCTTGAGCAGGCTCTCCAGCGGCGACAGCAGCTGGGTGAGCAGCGGGATCTCGACCATCGCGATCGCGCCATGCAAGGTATGCACGGCGCGCAGCAGATCCTCGCCCACCGGCAGGTCGCCGCTGCTGCGCTGGATAGCCGTACGGATGGCCTGCAGGTACTGCGCGACCTCGCTGCGCAGGATCTCCAGCAGCACCGGATCGACCGACGGCAGCGGCGAGATAGCCAGCGACATCGGCGGTTCGGCCGGTTCCGGCGCGGCGACGCTGTGGGCGTCGGTGAAGCCGGCGGACGGAATCGCGGCGGCCGCGTCGTCGAACCGCGGCACGCGGCGGCGCACGGTGCGGCGCACGGTTTCCAGCGCGAGCGGCGCGTGATCCTCGATCCGCGCGGATGCATCCCCGGCGGCAAGCCGGCTGGCGGTCTGCATGATCGCCTCGACCGGCGCATGCGGCGTGCCCTCGCCCTTGAGCGAGGCCAGCAGCTGCGGCAGCGCGTCGATGGCATGGCGCACCAGCGCCTGCACGCCCTCGTGCGGCTCGATCGTGTGATCGAGCACGCGGTTGAGCATGTCCTCCACCTTCCAGGCGAACTCGCCCAGCGCCGGGATGCCGACCAGCCGGCCGGAACCCTTGAGGGTGTGGAAGGAGCGGCGGATCGGGGTCAGCGCGGCCAACTGCGCGGTGTCGGCCAGCCAGATGCTTTCGCCGCCGCGCAGGTTGGCGATCTCCTCCTGCATTTCCTCCAGGAAGATCTCGCGGATGTCGTCGTCAATGCCTTCGGCCTGGTGGTCGAAGCGGAACGCGCCGGCCAGCGCGTCGTGCGCCGGCACTTGCTCCTCGATCTCCTCCTCGATCTCGACCCAGTCGGCGTCGTCGGCCGCATCGGCGGCAAGCGGCGGCGCAGTGGGTTCGGTCTGCACGTAGCGCAGGCCGTCGACATCGTGCGCCGGCGTTTCGCGCGGCGTTTCCGGCGCGACGAACAAATGGCTGGCATCGCTGCCGGTATACAGGCTGACCGACTCGGACAGAGCCTCGTCGCTGTGGTCCCGCGCATCGGACACCGGCGCCTCGGCCGGCGCCTCCGGCAGCGGCCGTTCGGCCGGCAGCGGCCAGTAGCCGAGCTGGCTGAGGCTGTGCTCGGCCACATCGATGATGTGGGCCAGGCCGCCGCGATGCTCGCGCGCCGCCTCCAGGTAGTACTCCAGCGCGGCCAGCGCGTCGGCCAGGTGATCCATCTGCGTGCTGCTCGGCACGCGGCGGTCAGCCAGCAACTCATTGTGGATGAAGCGGCCGATGCCCTCGGCCAGTTCGGCCGGGCGTTCGGCGGACAGCATGCGCGCGGCGCCGGCGACCTCGTTCATCTGGCCCGGTGCGGCGACCAGTCCGGCGTGATCCCAACCGGATTCGACGAAGGCGACGATGGCCTCCTTCACCTTCTCGGTGTTGTGGATCGCTTCCTGCATCACCGTGCTGAGGATGCCTTGCGCTTCGCTGCGCGGCAGCCCCGGCGCCACTGTCGCGTCGTGCGGCGGCGGCTCTTCACCCGCACCGAGGCTCTCGATGTGGTCGTCCAGCGAGGCTTCCACGTACAGCAGCGCGCCGGCCACGTCGAGCAGGATGTCCTCGTCGGCGGTGCGCATCCGGTTGACGATCTCGTCGAGCACGCGCCGCTGCTCCTCGACCACCCGGCGCGGCACGGACAGCGCCAGCATGCCCAAAGTGTCGCCCACGCGCCCCAGCAACTCGCACTGCGGCGCCAGCGAGGCCGGATCGGCATCGGGCTGGCGCTGGAACAGGTCGAGCGCTTCCTTCACGCGCAGCAGGTCGTCCTTCAGCGCGCGCGCGACCGAGTCGAGCAGGGCGCGGTTGTGTCCGGCCATCGAGCCGCGGGCGTGTTCCAGCTCGTCGGCGTCGGGCAGCAGGTTGTCCAGCGCGTAGGTACGGCGCAGCAGCTCCATGTGCGAGCTGTGCTGACGCGACTGCGCCACGATGTAGAGCAGGCGGTTGCACAGCTCGTCGGCTTCGCCGCCGCGCAGGCTGTCCTCGCCCTGGTCGATCAACTGGCGGATATGGCGGTCCGCCCTGCCGATGAGCTGGCGCAGCTCGGTGGTATGCGCGCCGAGCATGCCGTGTTCCAGCCCTTCCACCACGCCGGCGGTGATCCACCACAGGCGCCGCCCGTGCACGTGGAAGCAGCGCGCGGCGATCGCCAGCAGCGCCTTGCGCATGCCGGCCAGCGGCTGCGCCTGCGACTGGCCGCGGAACCAGACGAGCATGTACTGCTGGAACTGCAGGCGCAACTCGACCAGCTCGCCGCGGCGTGCTGCGGCTTGCGCCTCGCTCATCGCAGCAGGCGCCTGGGTAGGCAGGAACGCGTCGAGGTTGGGGCGGAACAGCGCCGATTCGGACAAGGCCTCCTGGCCGTAACTGGCACGCAGATCGTTCAGCAGCGGCAGCAGCACCACCGGCACGTCGCGGTGGCCGCCGGCGAGGCGTTCGAGATAGTCGGGCAACTGCATCATGCCGCGCATCAGCGCGGTATAGGCTTCCTCGCGCTGCGCGACGCGGCCGTCCAGCAGCGCGATGGCGAGCGCTTCCATCTCTGCCGCCACCATCGCCGGACCGGGCAGTTCGACCATCCGCAGCGTGCCCTGCACCTGATGCAGGCTGCCGACGCAGGCGCGCATGGCGTCGTCCCGCCCGGGGTTGTCGACGTAGGACTCCAGCGACTCGCGGGCGTCCGACAGCGTCTGCTCCAGCTCGGGCCGGACCCACTGCAAGGTGGTGAAATCAATGTGGTCTTGAAGTCTCATGCGCCTCTCTCAGCGGTTGCGCCGCGTGCCGCCACGCCACCATCGAGACTGCCCTCAGTCGGTAAGTGTCGCTGCCAGTCCGTCAACCCGGCAGCTTGAAGTGGGCCACGGAACGCCGCAGATCGCTGGCCAGCTGCGCCAGGGTACCGATCGAATCGGCGGTGCGGCTAGCGCCCTGCGAGGTCTGCGAGGTGATCTCCCGGATGGCGTTCATCGATTGCGAAATGTCCGTCGCCGCCGCCGACTGCTGACGCGCCGCGCTGGAGATGTTCTGAATCAGCGCGGACAGGTCGTGCGACACGCGTTCGATGTCACCCAGCGCGCTGCCGGCGTCTTCCGCCTTGCGCGCACCAGCCACCACTTCGGCGGTGGTCTGCTCCATCGAGTTCACCGCTTCGTTGGTATCGGACTGAATCGTCTGCACCAGGGTTTCGATACGTTTCGTCGCACTGGTCGAGCGTTCGGCCAGTCGCTGCACTTCGTCCGCCACCACCGCGAAGCCCCGGCCCGCCTCGCCGGCCGAGGCCGCCTGGATCGCCGCGTTCAAGGCCAGGATGTTGGTCTGCTCGGCGATGTCGTTGATCAGTTCCACGATCGAGCCGATTTCCTGCGAGGACTCGCCCAGCCGCTTGATGCGCTTGGAGGTTTCCTGGATCTGGTCGCGGATCGAGTCCATGCCGGAGATCGTCTCGCGCACCACTTCGGCGCCGTGCGAGGCGATCTGCACCGAGCGCTCGGCCACGTCGGCCGATTCGGCGGAGTTCTTCGACACGTGGTCCATCGAGCTGGCGATCTCGTTGATCGCGCTGGTCGCAGTGCTGATCTGCTGCGCCTGCTGCTCGGCCGCGTCGGCCAGGTGGCGCGCGGTGGTCTGGGTTTCCTGTGCCGACGAGGAGACCTGCTCGGAGGTCTCGTTGATCGTGGTCACCAGGGTGCGCAACTCGTCGATGGCGTAGTTCACCGAGTCGGCGATCGCGCCGGTGATCTCCTCGGTCACCGTGGTCTTCACCGTCAGGTCGCCTTCGGCCAGCGCGCCCATCTCGTCCAGCAGGCGCATGATCGCCTCCTGGTTGCGCTGGTTGAGCGAGGTGGATTCGGCGAAGCGGCGGCGCTGGTCGCGCACCAGGCTGACCACCAGCAGCAGGGCGAACGCCACCGCGCCGATCGCGGCCAGCAAGCCCCACCACACGTTCGGGAACAGGCGGCGCAGCGGCAGCTTGCCGACCTGGTCGGCGAGGTCGTTCGCGCGCAGCAGCACCGATTGCGAATCCAGCGAGGCCTTGTTGCCGGCCTGCTTCACCGCGGCGAGGTTGCCGGAAGCGGCCACCAGCTTCGACAGCGGGTCGGCCAGCTTGCCCCAGTCGCCTTGCATGCCGGTGAGGATCTTGCGGGCGTTGGCGTCGCCGATCGGCCGCACGCCGCTGCCCGGGTTGCCCTCGATCAGGCCCTGCAGCACGCTGCCGTACAGCTGGGCATCGCGCTGCAAGCCGTCGGCGGCGGCCTGGGCGTTGTCGCCGCCCTGCAGCACTTCCTGCACGCGGCGGATGATACGGTCGGCCGACAGCATCTGGCGCGAGGTGCCCAGCATCTGTTCGGCGCTGCCGTTGCGCTGCTGCAGGATGTTGACCACCTGGTCCATGCTGGAGTTGAGCAACGGCATCTGCTGCGACACGGTGCCCGCGCGCTGGCCGGAGTCGAGCACCACGGCCTTGTTCTGCAGGATCTTGCCGATGTCGTCGTCCAGCTGCTTCCAGGCGCCGTCCAGCGCGCTGGCCGCGCGGCCCACGGGCGAGGCGTTGTTGTCGGCATAGGGGTGCATGCCGGTGGCCGGGTCACCCTTGTCCAGCCGGCGCACCGCCGAGTCGATCGCGTTGCGGGTGCTCTCTAGCTCCTTGAACGAATCGGCGTTGCCGTCGGACGATTCCAACGCGAATTTCGCGGTCTGCTGCGACAGCACCTGGATCTGCGTGGTCAACGCGACCGCCTGGCGGTCCTCGCCGTTCTTCACGTTGAGCTGCCAGAAATCCAGTGCCGCAAAGCCGATCGCGACCAGCAACAGGACAATGAGTGCGGTATTCCCACGCTCCTTGCCGACGCCCCCTGTAGTGCTCATGTTCACCTCATCCGTCTACTTCGCCGGATCGGCCTCGCCACCGTGGACGGGAACGGATCCAAAGACCTGCCACCCTGGAGTTTCCGGCCCACGACGGCACCGGACCTGCTGCATGCGGTCGCCGCGACGTCAGGCCGCGGCCTGGCGGAAATCGGGCGCCCGCACCAGCCGGCTCATGCTGAAAATCGCCATCTGCTGCGCTCCCTCGCCCACCCGCTGCTCGGCGAAACGCGTCAGCCGCGGGTCGTCCTCCTGCTCTGCCGCGCGCCGCTGCTCCTCGTCCACCGTACGCTGGCCGTACACCTCGTCGACCAGCAGCGCCACGCTGCCGCCGCCCTGGCGCACCACCAGCAGGCGTGCGCGATCGCTCAGCGGCGTGCGTTCGTCGAACAGGAAGCGGCCGAAGTCCACCACCGGCATCAGGTTGCCGCGCACGTTGGCCACGCCGAGCAGCCAGGGCCGGGTGCCGGGCACCACGGTGAGCGGCGGCATCGCCAGCAGCTCGTTGATCTCGCCGATCTCGCTGACCAGCAGGCGCGGCCCCACGCGGTAGCCGATGCCGCGCCAAAGGCCCGGCGCATCCATCCGTTCGCGGGTATCCGAGGCATGCGCCAGGGAGAGCCGCTCATAGCGGGCCAGGATCTCGAACGGCGTGAGGCCGGACGGCGCGTTCATGCCGCGCTCGCCAGCAGCTGGTTGATGCAGGCGAGCAGCTCGCCCTCGTTCACCGGCTTGGTGATGAAGGCGCGCGCGCCCTGGCGCAGCCCCCAGACGCGGTCGGTTTCCATCGCCTTGGTGGTGATCATCACGATCGGCACCTCGGCGGTAGCCGGATCGCGGGTGAGCGTGCGGGTGGCCTGGAAGCCGTTCATGCCGGGCATGATGACGTCCATGATGACCAGCGCGGGCGGTGCGCTGCGCACCCGCTCGATGCCCTCCTCGGCGTTGCCGACGGAGGCCACCTGATGACCCGCCCGTTCGAGCAGCGTGGTGAGCACGCGCACGTCGGTCGGCGAGTCGTCGATGATGAGAATGTTGGCCACAGGTTCCCCCGAGAATCCGTGGTCAGCGGCTGGATACCGTACTGACATGGTGATGGATGGCGCCGAGCAACTCGTCGCGCGTGAATGGCTTGGTGAGGTACTGCTCCGCGCCCACGACGCGTCCGCGCGCCTTGTCGAACAGGCCGTCCTTGGAGCTGAGCATGATCACCGGGGTGGCGCGGAACTGCGGATTGTTCTTGATCAGCGCGCAGGTCTGGTAGCCGTCCAGGCGCGGCATCATGATGTCGACAAAGATGATGGCGGGCTTCTGGTCGGCGATCTTGGCCAGGGCCTCGAAGCCGTCCACCGCGGTCAACACGTCGCAGCCCTCTTTCTTCAGCAGGGTCTCTGCCGTGCGACGGATGGTCTTGGAGTCATCGATCACCATGACTCGCAGGCCGGCCAGACCATTCGCGTTCGCGTTCAGATTCATCACTCCCCCCCCTGTCGCCCATGTCGGGCCCAGGACAACCACCAAAGCAGGCAACAAGCATGCCGCCGGTGCACATGACAAGACAACCCAGTATCGCGACCCGCAACACCCGCTCTGCGGCGGGATGTACAGGCCTCGTTGTTTACTGCCTGCCCGCCATCGCGTCAAGCAACAATCGCGTTGCAAAGCGTCCTTGCAGCACGCAATGTGACCCTCATCGGCAGCCTTGAACCTTCCGCGGCACCGGAATAGCTGCCGCGCTTGTCGCAACCGGCCGCGTGGGCGAACATCGCCGTTCCGTTGCCGGCGCGCCGCGCCGCAAAACCTTGCCGTGGAGAATCATGATGTCGCTTTCGGTCGCCGTGCTGATGGACCCCATCGGCGCGATCAAGCCGGCCAAGGACACCAGCCTGGCCATGTTGCTGGAGGCGCAGCGCCGCGGCCATGCCTTGCACTACATGGAGCAAGGCGACCTGGCGCTGCGCGACGGGGTGCCGTGGGCGCGCCTGCGCCCGCTCGCGGTACGCGATGACGCGCACGACTGGTTCAGCCTCGGCGAGGCGCAGTGGCGCGACCTGCGCGAACTGGACGTGGTGCTGATGCGCAAGGACCCGCCGGTCGACGCCCAGTTCATCTACGACACCATGGTGCTGGAAGCCGCGCAGCGCGGCGGCGTGAACGTGGTGAACGATCCGCGGGCACTGCGCGACTGCAATGAAAAGCTGTTCGCGCTGCAGTTCCCGCAATGCTGCGCGCCCACCCTGGTCTCGCGCGATCCCGCCGAGCTGCGCCGTTTCGTGGCCGAACACGGCGAAGCGGTGCTGAAGCCGCTGGACGGCATGGGCGGGCGCGGCATCTTCCGCGTGAAGGCCGGCGACAGCAACCTCAACTCCATGCTGGAAACCCTGCTGGCCGGTGGCCCGCACGGCGAAGGCCGGCACTTTGCCATCGCGCAGAAGTTCATCCCGGCGATCAGCGCGGGCGACAAGCGCATCCTGTTGATCGACGGCGAACCCGTGCCCTACGCGCTGGCGCGCATCCCGCAGGGCGACGAATTCCGCGGCAACCTCGCCGCCGGCGGCCGCGGCGAAGGCGTGCCGCTGAGCGAGCGCGACCGCTGGATCGCCGCCCAGGTGGCGCCGGAGCTGCGCAAGCGCGGCCTGCGCTTCGTCGGCCTGGACGTGATCGGCGACTGGCTCACCGAGATCAACGTCACATCGCCGACCTGCGCGCGCGAACTGGACGCGCAATTCGGCCTTAATATCGCAGGCCTGCTGTTCGACGCCCTCGAGAAAACTGCTCCGTGAGTTCCGCCGCCGCACGCCCCGCCGCCGATCCGATCGGCGCGACCCTGCTGTTTTCGCTGCTGCTGCATGGCGTGCTGCTGCTGGGCATCACCTTCCATTTCGCCAAATCCACGCCCGGCCTGCCCACGCTGGACGTGACCCTGGTCAACGTGGCCAATCGCGAGATGCCGGACAAGGCCGATTTCCTGGCCCAGGCGAACAACCAGGGCGGCGGCCAGAGCGATCACGCCGCGCGGCCGTCGCAGCCGTTCTCCGGCGCCCTGCCCAAACCCGATCCCGGCACCGCCGAGCAGATGGTGGCCGCGGCCACCCCGCAACCGCGCGAGGCCACGCCGCAGCGCATGGTCACCACCAGCGGGCAGAGCCGCTTCAGCGTGGCCAGCGACACCGCACGGACCGAGGTGCAGCCACAGGAAGCGCCGACCGCCCAGGAACTGCGCCGCCAGCAGGAAATGGCGCAGCTCGCCGCCGAACTGCGCAATCAGACCGAGGCCTACGCCAAGCGCCCGCGCAAGAAATACATCTCGGCCAACACCCGCGAATACGTCTATGCCGCCTACATGCGCGGCTGGTCGGACCGCGTGCAACGGGTGGGCAACCTCAACTATCCGGAAGAGGCGCGCCGCCGCGAGCTGCACGGCGACCTGCTGCTCAACGTGGGGATCAACCGCGACGGCAGTATCCACAGCATCGACGTGATCCGCAGCTCCGGCCAGCCGCTGCTGGACGCCGCCGCCGAGCGCATTGTGCGGCTGGCCGCGCCGTTCCCGCCGCTGCCCGCCGAGGCGAAGGTGGACGAGCTCTACATCACCCGCACCTGGCAGTTCCTGCCCGGCGGCGTGATGACCAGCAAATAGACATTGCCGGACCGCCGACTCCGGCAGCCGGCAGTCCCGGCGCGCGCGGCACCGATGCACCCAATTCATCCCGCCGCTCTGCCGCGGGCTTACAATGCGCGCATGAGCCGCACCGAACCGCCCACCCTCACCGGCCACTTTCTGATCGCCATGCCGAGACTGGCCGAACCGCCGTTCTCGCGCGGCGTGGCCCTGCTCTGCCAGCATAGCGAGGAAGGCGCGGTGGGACTGCTGGTAAACCAGCTCTCGCAGTACCGCTTCGGCGACGTGCTCGCGCAGATGAAACTGGAATGCAACGACCTGGAACTGGCCGACGCGCCGGTGCTGATCGGCGGCCCGGTGCAGCAGGAGCGCGGCTTCGTGCTGCACCGCGAGCCCGGTCACTGGGAATCGAGCTACCGCATCAACGCCGCCTGGTCGGTGACCACCTCGCGCGACATCCTGGTGGCGATGGCCGCCGGCGAAGGCCCGCGCCAGGCGATCATGGCGCTGGGCTACGCGGGCTGGGATGCCGGCCAGCTGGAACAAGAGCTGATGGCGAACGCCTGGCTCACCGCCGAAGCCTGCGAACGGGTGGTGTTCGACACCCCGCTGGAGGACCGCTGGAGCGCCGCCGCCGGCCTGGTTGGCGTCGACCCGATGCAGCTCACCGGCTACGCGGGCCACGCATGAGCGGCTGCGCGTTCGGCTTCGACGTCGGCAGCAAACTGATCGGCATCGCCGTGGGTCACCGGCTCACCGCCAGCGCCCGCGCACTGGGCACCGTGGCGATGCGCGACGGCGCACCCGACTGGCCCGCGCTCGATGCGCTGCGCGCGCAATGGCTGCCCGAGACTCTGGTGGTGGGCTTGCCGCTCACCCTGGACGGCGGCGAGCAGCCCGCCACGCGCCGCGCCCGCCGCTTCGCCGGGCAGCTGCAGGCGCGCTACGGCACTCCGGTGGCGCTGGTGGACGAACGCCACAGCTCGCAGGAAGCCGCGCGCCGCTTCGCCACCGCCCGCGCGGCCGGACTGAAACGGCGCCGCGATGCCGCCGCCATCGACGCCGAGGCCGCCGCCGTGATCCTCGAACGCTGGCTGGCCGAACCACCCTCCTTTTCCGACTCCCCCACTTCCGCTGCCCTGCCATGAGCCCACGCCTGCGCCACCTCACCACGCTGGAACACTTGCCGCGCGCCAGCGTGGAACGCCTGCTCGACCGCGCCATCGCCCTGCGCGACGCCTGCGCGCACGGCACCCGCAAGCTGGACACGCTGGCCGGCCGCACCGTGCTCAACCTGTTCTTCGAGCCGTCCACGCGCACGCGCACCTCGTTCGAACTGGCCGCCCGCCGGCTCGGCGCCGACGTCATCAACTTCGACATCGGCTTCTCCTCCACCGCCAAGGGCGAGGCGCTGTACGACACCTTGCACACGCTGGAGGCGATGCACCTGGACGCGATCGTGGTGCGTCACAAGGTCTCCGGCACGCCGGAGGAGCTGGTGCGCCACGCGATGAGCGGCGTGTCGGTGGTCAACGCCGGCGACGGCAACCGCGCCCACCCCACCCAGGGCCTGCTCGACGCGTTGACCATCCGCCAGCACCGGCCGGATTTCGAAAACCTCGTGGTGACGATCTGCGGCGACATCCGCCATTCGCGCGTGGCGCGCTCGGACGTGCATGCGCTCGCCGCGCTGGGCGTCGGCGAGATCCGCTTGTGCGGCCCCGCCGCCCTGCTGCCGGACGCTGCCGAGTTCCCGCAGTGCCGCTACACCGAGGATTTCGACAGCGCCATCGAGGGCGCCGACGTGGCGATCATGCTGCGCCTGCAGAAGGAGCGCATGGCCGCCACCGACCTGCCCGACGAAGCGGCCTATTTCCGCCAGTACGGCCTCGACCAGCGTCGCCTGAAGCGCGCCGCGAAGGGTTGCCTGGTGATGCACCCCGGCCCGCTCAACCGCGGCATCGAGATCGCCGACGACGTGGCCGACGGCGCGCAGTCGCGCATCCTCGAACAAGTGGCCAACGGCGTGTTCGTGCGCATGGCTGTGCTGGCCGAGCTGCTGGCGCGCTGAGCGCGCTTTCCGGCAAGCCGGAACCCTTTGCGGACGGCCGGATGGCCGTCCGTTTTGCACCGCAGCAAGCCGCAATGCGGGCATAATGCGCACGCGGCATCCACCATCGGGGAACACCATGCAATCGAGGACGCGCTTCATCGCGCTGGGACTGGCCTGCGTCGCGCTCGCAGCCTGCTCGCACAAGGACAAGAACGCGCCGCTGGCCTTTGTGCCGGCGGATACGCCGTATGCGGCCGCCAATCTGGCCGCGCTGGACGACGATACGCGCCGCGCGCTGCTCGCGCAGGCCGACCTGCAGCTGCCGTCGCAGGTCGCCCAGATGGAAGCGTTCGCCACCCGCCTGCAAGCCAACGACCCCGATGCCGCGCGCCTGGTGCGGGCCTTTGCGGCCGAATACAAGAACAACAAGACCGTAGAGGATTTCACCAAATCCACCGGCTTCGACCTCAAGGGCCGCTTCGCGCTTTACGGCGAAGGCATGGCGCCGGTGCTGCGCGTCGAACTCGCCGACCCCAAGGCCTTCGAGGGCTTCGTGGGCCGGATGGAAACCGCCTACGGCAAGAAGCTCGACACCGCTGCGATCGGTGCGCAGAGTTACCGTCATCAGGTGTTCGCCGCCTCCGGCACCGAACTGATCCTCGCCGTGGTCGGCAAGCAGATGGTGGCGGCGATACTTCCGGCTGATGCCGCCATGCCGCTGCTGCGCCAGACCCTGGGTCTGGATCGCCCGTCCAAGAGCCTGCAGGACGACGACCGCCTCACCACGCTGGCCAAGGACAAGGGTTATGCGAAGTGGCTGGTCGGCCAGCTCGACCTCACCCGGGCGCTGCGGCTGGTGATTTCCGGCAGCGACCCGCTGATCGCCGCCATCGAGAAAGCCCACGCCGGCGCCGAATCGGCCAAGACCGGCGAACCGGTGGCGAACCTGCTGAAGAGCTCGCCGGACTGTGCTCCCGAAGCCAGCCGCATCGCCGCGCGCATGCCGTCGCTGAGCTTCGGCTACACCCGGCTGGACGCCAAGCACCAGGACGGCCGCCTGGACGTGGCGCTGGCCGAGGACATCAGCAAGGTCTTCAGCGGCCTCAAGGTGGAGCTGCCCGGCCTGGGCAGCGGCGCCAGCGCGGCGCCGTTCGACCTGAGCCTCGCGCTGCCGGTGGCCACGCTGCGCAGCTTCTGGTCGGCCCAGGCCGACGCAGTGGCGGCCAAGCCGTTCACCTGCCCGATGCTGGTCGATCTCAATGACAGCTTCGCCAAGCTCGGCGAGGCGATGCCGAAGGCCGCGATCCCGCCATTCGGCAACCTGCTCGGCATCCGCCTCGCGCTGGACACGCTGAGTGCGGACAAGACCAGCAGCCTGCCGGACTTCACCGGCCGCATCGTGCTGGGCACCAGCGATCCCGCCGGCCTGCTCGCCACCGGTCAGATGATGGTGCCCGCGCTGGCCAAGTTGAAGCCGGCCGCGAACGCCGCGCCGGTGTCGCTGCCGCAGGACGTGATCACCATGCTCGGCGAACCGGCGTGGCTGGCTACGGGCGACAAGGCGCTCGCGCTGGGCATCGGCGCCGGCGAGGATGCCAAGCTGGCGGGCACGCTGCGCGATCCGTCCGGCGAACCCGGCCAGATGGCGCGCATGCACCTGAGCGGCGCGATGTACCTGGACTGGCTGAAGTTCATGGAGATGAAGTCCGACAGCCTCGCCGCCGCCGCCGCCGAGATGAGCAAGAGCGACGAGCCCACGATCAATGGCGAGGCCGCACCGGCTGACGAGGCCGCCCAGGCCGCCGCCGACGCAGCCCGCTCCAAGGCGCAATTCACCGCGCTGGAAGCGCAGGCGCAGCGCGTGGACAGCATCGACGCCGAGCTGCACGTGGACGACAGCGGCATCGTAGTCACCAGCCATACCACGCTGAAGTAAGCCGCCGCGACGGCGAACGAAAAAGGCGCCCGATGGGCGCCTTTTTCATTTCCGGGACATCCGGCGGGACGTCAGCGCTGCAGCAGGCCGCCGCCGAAGCTGTCGCCGCCGCGGGGCTGCTCCACCTCCACGCCCTCCAGACCCTGCGACAGCGTGTGCGCGTCGCCGCCCTGCGCCAGCTTGATGCGCAGGCGCACCTCGTTCGAGCTGTCGGCGTGGCGCAGCGCGTCCTCGTAGCTGATCTCGCCGGCGTGGTAGAGCTCGACCAGGCTCTGGTCGAAGGTCTTCATGCCGAGCAGGTTGGATTCCTTCATCACGTCCTTGAGTTTGTGGATCTCGCCCTGGCGGATGTAGTCCTGCACCAGCGGCGTGCCTAGCAGGATCTCCACCGCCACCCGGCGCGCCTTGCCGTCCGGCGTCGGGATCAGCTGTTGCGCCACCACGCCCTTGAGGTTCAGCGACAGATCCATGAACAGCTGCTGGCGGCGATCCTCCGGGAAGAAGTGCAGGATGCGGTCCATCGCCTGGTTGGCGTTGTTCGCGTGCAGCGTGCACAGGCACAGGTGGCCGGTTTCGGAGAAATTGATCGCGTGCTCCATCGTCTCGCGCGTGCGCACTTCGCCGATCATGATCACGTCGGGCGCCTGGCGCAGGGTGTTCTTCAGCGCGTTGTCCCAGCTGTCGGTGTCGATGCCCAGCTCGCGCTGGGTGATGATGCAGCCTTCGTGCTTGTGTACGTACTCGATCGGGTCCTCGATGGTGATGATGTGGCCGGTCGAGTTCTGGTTGCGGTAGCCGATCATCGACGCCAGCGACGTCGACTTGCCGGTGCCGGTGCCGCCGACGAAGATGATGATGCCGCGCTTGGTCATCGCCAGCTGCTTGATCACCGCCGGCAGGCTCAGCTCCTCGATGGTCGGGATCTTCGATTCGATCCGGCGCAGCACCATGCCCACGCAGTTGCGCTGGTAGAAGCACGACACGCGGAAGCGCCCCACGCCCTGCGCGGAAATCGCGAACTGGCACTCGTGGGTCTTCTCGAACTCCTCGCGCTGCGAGGGCGTCATCACGTTGAGCACCATGTCGCGCGACTGCTGGATGGACAGCGGGCTCTGCGTGATCGGCACGATGCGCCCCTGCACCTTCATCGACGGCGCGACGCCGGCAGTGATGAACAGGTCCGACGCCTGTTTGTGCACCATCAGCTTGAGGAATGAGGTGAAATCGAAGTCGCTCATGGTCTTGTCTCCTCCGGGAGACGCAAATCGGTGGAACGGCCGCGGTACCGCGATTCCGCGCGTTGCCGCTTACCTGAAGAGGTCCTTGTTCTTGGCGTAAGCGTACGCCTCCTGCCGCGACACCAGGCCGCGCTTGACCAGGTCCTGCAAGTTCTGGTCCAGCGTCTGCATGCCGAACTGCTGGCCGGTCTGGATCGCCGAATACATCTGCGCCACCTTGTCCTCGCGGATCAGGTTACGGATCGCCGGGACGCCCACCATGATCTCGTGCGCCGCCATGCGCCCGCCGCCGGTCTTCTTCAGCAGCGACTGCGAGATCACCGCGCGCAGCGATTCGGACAGCATCGAGCGCACCATCGGCTTCTCGCCGGCGGGGAACACGTCGATGATGCGGTCGATGGTCTTCGCCGCCGAACTGGTGTGCACGGTGGCGAACACCAGGTGGCCGGTTTCCGCGGCGGTCAGCGCCAGGCGGATCGTCTCCAGGTCGCGCAACTCGCCCACCAGGATGTA
This sequence comes from Dyella agri, assembly GCF_044904705.1. Taxonomy (NCBI): domain Bacteria; kingdom Pseudomonadati; phylum Pseudomonadota; class Gammaproteobacteria; order Lysobacterales; family Rhodanobacteraceae; genus Dyella; species Dyella agri. The sequence continues at coordinate 19,051 of NZ_JADIKL010000004.1, read as the reverse complement.
GTCCGGGTCTTCGCGCAACGCCGAGCGCAGCGCCTCGTTGAAGCCGTGCGTGTCGCGATGCACCTCGCGCTGGTTGACCAGGCACTTCTGCGAGGTGTGCACGAACTCGATCGGGTCCTCGATCGTGAGCATGTGCCCGTATTCGTTCTTGTTGATGTGGTCGACCATCGCCGCCAGCGTGGTCGACTTGCCCGAGCCGGTCGGGCCGGTCACCAGGATCAGGCCCTGCGGCTGCTCGATCAACTCCTTGAAGATGCGCGGGCAGCCGAGGTCCTCCAGCGTGAGCACCTCGGACGGAATGGTACGGAACACCGCACCGGAGCCGCGGTTCTGGGTGAACGCGTTGACGCGGAAGCGCGCCAGGCCCGGGATCTCGAACGAGAAGTCGGTCTCCAGGAACTCTTCATAGTCGCGCCGCTGCTTGTCCGACATGATGTCGTACACCAGCGAATGCACCTGCTTGTGCTCCAGCGGCGGGATGTTGATGCGGCGCACGTCGCCGTCCACGCGGATCATCGGCGGCAGGCCGGAGGAAAGGTGCAAGTCCGATGCCTTGTTCTTCACCGAGAAGGCAAGCAGTTCGGCGATGTCCATCAGGGGTTCCCCTCAACCAGTCGTCAGGATGCTGTGGCGATGGCTGCAGCGGAAAGGCGATGGATGGACACGGCGCGCGACGCGATGCGCGAATGCGGCCCGGCCACTGGCTCCCCCTTGCAGCGAGCCGATACTACTCGCGGCACGGGCCGCGCGGCCAGCTTTCGCGATGGTTTGCGCACCCGGTCACCAAAGCTTGCTTCACCCGGTATCCGTGCGGGCTTCGGCCTCCCCCTTGCGGGCAGTCGAAGGCATGGCGGAGACCTTGAACAGGCTCTATGGTATGCGGCCGTCCCCATCATCCAGGGTTCCCCCATGACACGCATCGCCTTCATCGGTGGCGGCAACATGGCCCGCAGCCTGATCGGCGGCCTGCTTGCCACCGGCTTGGCGCCCGCCGACATCCGCGTGGCCGAGCCGCTGGCCGAAACGCGCGAACAGTTGGGCCGCGACTTCGGGGTGGCGACCTTCGCCGAGAACCGGCTCGCCGCAGCCGACGCCGAGGTGATCCTGCTGGCGGTGAAGCCGCAGGCGATGCCCAAGGTGCACGCGGAACTGCGCATCGCGCTGCAGGGTCGCCGCCCGTTGCTGATCTCGATTGCCGCCGGCGTGCGGCTGGACCAGCTCGAACGCTGGCTGGGCGCGCTGCCGATCGTGCGCTGCATGCCGAACACGCCGGCACTGATCGGCGCCGGCGCCACCGGCCTGGTCGCGAACGGCCGGGTCAGCCCGGCACAGCGCGCGCAGGCGCAGCACATCATGGCCGCGGCCGGGCTCACCCGCTGGATCGACGACGAGGCGCTGATGGACACCGTCACCGCCTTGTCCGGCTCCGGCCCGGCCTATTTCTTCGCCCTGGTCGAGGCGCTGGAAGAGGCTGCCGTGGCGCAGGGCCTGCCGCGCGAAACCGCCCGCGCACTGGCCGCGCAGACCTGCCTCGGCGCCGGCCGCATGCTGGTGGAAAGCGGCGAAGATCCCGCCGAACTGCGCCGCCGCGTCACCTCGCCGAACGGCACCACCCAGGCCGCGCTGGAAAGCTTCGCCGCCGACGGCCTGCCGCGCATCACCGCACGCGCCGTCGCCGCCGCCACCCGCCGCGGCGCGGAACTGGCTGCCGCACTGGACCAGGAGGCCTCGTGAGCTACCTCGTGAACGCCCTCGCGCTGCTGGTCGAACTCGCCTTCGACGCCGTCGCCACCTTGTTCCTGCTACGCCTCGCCGCCGAGGCCTGCCGCGCCGACTTCCACAATCCGCTTAGCCAGTTCATCTACCGCACCACCAACCCGGTGCTGGCGCCGATCCGCCGCGTACTGGGGAACTGGCGGCGCATCAATCTCGCCGCGCTGCTGGTGGCCTGGCTGGCGATGCTGCTGAAACGGCTGGCGCTGTTCTCGCTGATGGGGCTGCTGCCGCACATCCCCGGCCTGGTCGTGCTGTCGCTGGCCGAACTGCTCGATTTCGCGCTGCTGTTCTACCTGGTGCTGGTGTTCGGCTGGTCGCTGATGAGCATGTTCGCCCCGGACCAGCGCCAGCCACTGCAGCGTCTGCTCGGCGTCATCGTCGATCCCTTGCTGCGGCCGCTGCGTGGGCGGCTGGTGGTGGGCATGATCGATTTTTCGCCGACGGTGGTGATCATCGGCCTGCTGCTGGCGCGCGTCCTGGTGGCGGCGCCGCTGCTCGACCTCGGGATGAAGCTGGCGCTGGTGGGCTGACCCACGTCGGAAGTCACGCCTCCCACGCCGGTCCGGCCATCCCCCGATCCGCTAGCATGCGCCGACATTCTTCCGGAATCCCGTGCATGAAAGCGAACCCCCACCGCCTGGCCAGCTGCCTGCTGGCCGCGTCCGTCGCCATCGCCCTCGGCGCCTGCAGCAACGCCACGCCGCCGCAGGCATCGAATTCCGCCGCTCCGGCAGCCTCCACCGCCCCGGCCAGCGCCGCGACGGCAGCGGCGGCGCCCGCGGCGAAGGCGGACGTAGTGGCCGCGAACGTCGACAGCTCGGTGAATCCCGGCGACGACTTCTTCAGCTACGCGAACGGCGCCTGGCTGAAGAAGAACCCCATCCCCGCCTCCGAAGCCACCTGGGGCATCGGCAAGCTGGTGCAGGAAGAGCTGTACGGCAAGCTGCGCAAGATCAGCGAGGATGCCGCTGCCAAGAAGGACGCCGCGGCGGGCAGCGACGAGCAGAAGATCGGCGATTTCTGGAGCACAGCGATGGACGACGGCCTGGCCGAACGCCAGGGCCTGGCGCCGCTGAAGCCGGAGCTTGACCGCATCGACGCCATCAAGGACGCGCCGGGCGCGCTCGACGAAGCCTTCGCGCTGCAGCCGTTGGGCATCGATGCGCTGTTCGACTTCGGCGTGCAGCAGGACGAGAAGCAGAGCGACGTGATGGCGGTCCACCTGAGCCAGGGCGGACTGGGTCTGCCTGAGCGCGACTACTACTTCAACACCGAGGCCGGTGTGGCCAAGGTGCGCGCGGCTTACGTCGCGCATCTGCAGCACATGTTCAAGCTGCTGGGCGAGAACGACGCCGCGGCTAGCGCCAGCGCCGACAAGGTGATGGCCTTCGAGACCGCCCTGGCCAAGGTGTCGCGTCCGCTGGCCGACCTGCGCGACCCGCAGAAGAACTACAACAAGATGTCTCCCGCCGAGCTGACCCGCAAGTACACGCCGGGCGTCGCGTGGAACCAGCAATTGCAAGCGTGGAAGCTGGACCCGTCCTACGTCATCGTCGGCCAGCCCGAGTTCTTCGGCGGCCTGCAGAAATTGCTCGCGCAGACGCCGGTGCCGGTGCTGCGCGACTACCTGCGCGTACATCTCGTGGACGGTTATGCCGCCACGCTCAGCAAGCCTTTCGACGACGAGCACTTCGACTTCTACGGCCGCGCGCTCACCGGCCAGCAGGAACAGCAGCCGCGCTGGAAGCGGGCGCTGCGCGCGGAGAACGGCGCCATCGGCATGATCCTCGGCCGCATCTACGTGCAGGACTATTTCCCCGCGAAGGCCAAGCAGCGCTACAACGACCTGGTCGAGGCGATCCGCAACGCCTACGGCGCACGCATCAAGAAGCTGGACTGGATGAGCCCTGCCACCCAGGCCAAGGCGCTGGAAAAGCTCGCTGCGGTGACCAAGAAGGTGGGCTATCCGGACAAGTGGAAGGATTACTCCGCACTGCAGATCGGCCGCGATTCCTGGGCGCAGAACGAGATGAACGCGCGACGCTGGGCGTTCAACGACCAGGTGTCGAAGTTCGGCAAGCCGGTCGACCGCAGCGAATGGGACATGACGCCGCAGACCTACAACGCGTACTACAACCCGTCGAACAACGAGATCGTGCTGCCTGCCGCGCAGTTCATGGTCCCGGGCTTCCAGGACGATGAAATCGATGATGCGGTCGTATACGGCTACGCCGCCGCTTCGACCATCGGCCACGAGATCACCCACGGCTTCGACGACGAAGGCCGCCAGTTCGACGCCAAGGGCAACCTCGCCGACTGGTGGACGAAGGACGACGCGCAGAAATTCACCCAGCGCGCCAACGTGCTGGTGAAGCAGTTCGATGCCTACGAGCCGCTGCCCGGCCTGCACATCAATGGCAGCGCCAGCCTCGGCGAGAACATGGCCGACCTGGGCGGCGTGCTGATCGGACTGGATGCATTCAAGCAGACCGCGGAATACCAGAAGGGCGGGAAGATCGCCGGCTATACGCCGCTGCAACGCTTCTTCTTCGGCTATGCGCTGGGATGGATCTTCGAAGAGCGCGACGCCATGCTGCGCCAATCCCTGCTCAGCGACGTACACGCCCCCGCCAAGTGGCGCGTGAACGGGCCGCTGTCGAACATCCCGGACTTCTACCAGGCATTCGACGTCAAGCCCGGCCAGGCGATGTGGCGCGACGCCAAGGATCGCGTGCAAGTCTGGTGATCTGCTTCTAAGCCCCTCTCCCTCTGGGAGAGGGGTTGGGGTGAGGGTTCGGGCAAGGCGCGCTACCGACATCCTGCGCAAGTCACTAGCATCTCGCTCTGCCTGCACCCTCACCCGCCTGCCGGCACCCTCTCCCGAAGGGTGAGGGATTCACTAGGGAGGGCTGCCGCAAATCACCCCTGACACCCCGCCCACGCCGCGATGATGCGATGAATCGCATCCAAGCCATCGAATAACGCCGCCGGCCCCGGCTGCAGGATGATCGGCGACTTGATCTCGTGCAGCTCACCGTCGCGCACCGCGGGAACCGCGTCCCAGCCCGGCCGCGCTGCCACCTTCTCCGGACGGAAGCGCTTGCCGCACCAGGAGCCGAGGATGATGTCCGGCGCCCGCCGCACCACCTCGTCGCCGTTCGGCAGGATGCGTTGCTTCGCCAGCGGTTCGCGCGCCAGCTCGGGGAAGCAGTCCTCGCCGCCGGCCATCTGGATCAGCTCGGCCACCCAGCGGATGCCGGTGATGATCGGCTCGTCCCACTCCTCGAAGTACACCTTCGGCCGGCGCGGCAACTGCGCCGCCGCGGCGCGCACCGTGGCGAGGTGCTGCTCCGCACGCTGCGCGTACGCCTCGGCCTTCTCGTGGGCGCCGACCATCGCGCCCAACCGGCGGATGTAGGCGACGATGCCGTCCACGCTGCGGTGATTGCTGATCCACACCTCGACGCCGGCCTTGATCAGCTCGCGGGCGATGTCGGCCTGGATGTCGGAGAAGCCGATCGCAAGGTCTGGTTCCAGCTTCAGGATCTCGCCGATCTTCGCGCTGGTGAACGCCGCGACCCTGGGTTTTTCCTTGCGTGCCTGCGGCGGTCGCACGGTGAAGCCGGAGATGCCCACGATGCGCTGCTGTTCGCCCAGCGCGTAGAGCACTTCGGTGGGTTCTTCGGTGAGGCAGACGATGCGCTGCGGGTAAGGGTCCACCACGCTCAGTGACCCAGCACGGTCACGATGACCCGGCGCTGGTGCGGGTCGCGGCGATGCTCCCACAGGAACAGCCCCTGCCAGGTACCCAGCTGCAGCTTGCCGCCGTGCACCGGCACGACCAGGCTGACGCCGGTGAGCACGGCGCGCACATGCGCCGGCATATCGTCCGGACCCTCGGCGTCGTGCTCGAAGATCGCATCGCCATCGGGCACGGCGCGGGCCAGCCAGCGTTCCAGGTCCTCGCGCACCGTAGGATCGGCGTTCTCGCTCAGCAGCAGCGAGCAGCTGGTATGCGCGGAGAACACGTGGGCGATGCCGACGTGCACGTTGCTGGCAGCCACCACGTCGGCGACCTTGTCGGTGATCTCGGTGAAGCCGCGGCCACGCGTATGCACCACGAAACCGTGCTGCCCGGCATGTTCGGCGGGCACGGAACGGCTCATGGCGCGCGCTTGCTCACGGATACAGCAGCCGACGGGTCCAGGTCTGGCCGTGCCGGCTCCAGCGCACGCGCTCGTGCAGGCGGAACTCGGCGCCGTACCAAAACTCGACCATATCCGGCTCCACCAGGTAGCCGCCCCAGTGCGGCGGGCGCGGCACGTCGCGACCTTCGAACTCGCGCTCGTAGCGCGCCACGCGTTCGTCGAAGCTGTGGCGGTCGGGCAGGGTCTGCGACTGCAGCGAGGCCCAGGCACCGACCTGGCTGCCGCGCGGGCGGGTGGCGAAATAGGCGTCGGATTCCTCCGCCTGCAGCTTGCGCGCCACGCCCTCCACGCGTACCTGCACGCCGTGACGCAGCTGCTTCCAGTGGAAGCACAGCGCCACCTGCGGATGCGCCGCCAGCTGGCCGCCCTTGTCGCTGTCGTAATTGGTGTGAAAGCGCAGGCCGCGCTCGTCCGCGCCCTTGAGCAGCACGATGCGCGAGGCCACGCGGCCGTCGGCGTCCACGCTAGCCAGGTTCACCGCCGTGGGCTCGGGGTCGCCGGAGGCCTTCGCCTCCTCCAGCAGTTGCCGGAAGGTCTGCAGAATATCGGGGCTGAGCATGGCTTTGAAACTTTTCCCTTGAAACGTGGCGCGCTCGCGCCATCATGACGCGGATGAAGCCGGTACATCTTAACCCAATCCCCCACCCCGCCCGCGCCCACGGCCGGCGGCGCCCACCCGAAGCGGAAAGCCGCCGATGAGCGCCGGCAAGCCGCACGTCGCCGCCCCGAACGCCTCACTGGCCGGCCACCTGCTGGACCAGTACGCGGGGCGCATTGCCCGCTCGCGCCGCCCCTACATCATCGGCCTGTCCGGCCTGCAGGGCAGCGGCAAGAGCACGCTGGCGCGCGAGATGAAAGCGCAGGCCGAGGCGCGCGGCTGGCCTACCGAGGTGCTGTCGCTGGACGACTTCTACTACTCGCGCAGCGACCGCGAGCTGATGGCCCACGAGATCCACCCGCTGCTGCGCACCCGCGGCGTGCCGGGCACGCACGAGATCGAGCTGCTGCTCTCGGTGCTGGCTGCGTTGCCGCAAGCCTCGGATAAGCTGCCGGTATCCTGGCCGCGCTTCGACAAGGGCCGCGACACCCGCATGCCGCCTTCGCGCTGGCAGCGCGTCATCCGCCCGCCGCGGCTGGTGATCGTGGAAGGCTGGGCGCTCGGCATCCGGCCGCAGTCGCAGGCCGCGCTGGATGAACCGGTGAACGAGCTGGAGCGCACGGAAGACCCCGACGGCAGCTGGCGCCACTGGGTCAACAAGCAATTGCGCGGCTACCAGCCGCTGTGGCGCAAGTTCGACGCGCTGATCGTGCTGCAGGCGCCGAACTGGGACGTGGTGCGCCGCTGGCGCGGCGAGACCGAGGAGGAGCTGCTGGCTCGGCACGCGCCGCTGGCGATGGACGCGTCCACCATGGAGCGCTTCCTGCACCACTTCGAACGGCTCAGCCGCCACGCGCTGGCCACCCTGCCGGCACTTGCCGACAGTTGCGTGGAGTACGACGACGATCGCCACATGACCGGGCTCACGCATGCGTGAACCCGGTGCCGGCGCCCGCCGTCAGGCCGCCGGCTCCACCTGCACCGCCGTGCCGTAGGACAACACCTCGGTGACGCCCTCGGCCACGTCGTTGGCGTCGTAACGCATCGCGATCACCGCGTTCGCGCCCATCGCGCCGGCATGCTGCAGCATCAGCTCGAAGGCCTCCTCGCGCGCCTTCTCGCACAGTTCGGTGTAGATCGTGATGTTGCCGCCCACCAGGGTCTGCAACGCGGCGCCGATATTGCCCACCACGCTGCGCGAACGTACCGTGATGCCGCGTACGATGCCCAGCGTGCGCACCACGCGATAACCGTGCAGGTCGTTGCCGGTGGTGACCATGCCGTGCGGGATCGGGAAACTGGCCATGCGTGTTCTCCTCATGCTCGGGGTAGCCGGGGCGCCGGCCTCGACGCCGTTCGCGCCGAGCGTAGCTTGCGCAAGCAAGCGGCGTCGAAGCGACCGCGGCCGAAGTCCTTCGACTCCCTCCCCGCAGTCCTGCGCTCAGCACGAACGGTGAAGGGTGCGCATCCTTGCTCAAGTATCCAGCAAGGCCGCGTAACCGTCGCGTGCATCGGGCCACCCAGGCACCCAGCCGCTTGCCCGCAGGCGGGCATTGCTCAAGCGCTTGCTGCCTACGCCGGCTGGCGCCGGACCTTCGCCAGGCAATGGCGCACCGATCAACCGGGCGAGGAAGTCGTACAGCTCGTCCAGCGGCAGCGGGGTATCGTCCACGCCCAGGTACAGCGGCAGCGGCGCGGGCAGCCGCAGCAGGTGCACGATCGCCGTGGCCGCGTCGTCGACATGGATGCGATTCGCCCAGTGCGGCAGCGCGCGCGGCACGCGCGGCACACCGGCGCGCAGGCGCTCGACCAGTTGCAGGCGGTCCGGCCCGTACAGGCCGGCCAGGCGCAACACGGTGGACGGCACGGCCTGTGCGGCCAGCCATTGTTCGGCTTCGAGCAGCAGCGCGCCGTTGAAGCCCGGCGGCGCGGGCGGCGTGTCTTCGTCCACCCAGTCGCCATCGTGCTCGCCGTACACCGCGCTGGAGGACACCAGCAGCACCTGCCGCAGCGCACCGCCGTCCAGCGCCTGCAGCAGATGGCGCAGGCCGTCCACGAACAGCGTGCGGTACGCCGCCTTGTCGCGTGCGTCCGGCGCAGGCAGGTACACCAACCGCGTGATGCCCGCCGGCAGGCCGGCGAGACTGTGCGGTGCGGCGAGGTCGGCGCCCAGCCAGCGCAGCCCGGGCAGGGTTTGCTCCGGCGGCCGGCGTCGCAGTGCCCACACTTCGTCGCCCTGCGCCAGCAGGCGCGCTGCCACCCGCATGCCCAGGTCGCCGCAACCGGCGAGCAAAATCCGTTCGGCCATCCAAACACCTGCTGTTAAAGTTGTCGCATGAATCCGTCGCGCAATCTGTTCCTGATCGGCCCGACCGGCGCGGGCAAGACGTCGCTCGGCCGACGGCTCGCCACGCATTATGGCCTCGCCTTCGTCGATCTCGACCGCGAAATCGAGCGCCACACCGGCACCGACGTGAACACTGTGTTCGCGATCGAGGGCGAAGCCGGTTTCCGCCAACGCGAAAGCACCTTGCTGGACGAGTTCAGCGCCGGCGAAGGCGTACTGCTCGCCACCGGCGCCGGCGCGGTGCTCGATCCGCGCAACCGCGCCCTGCTGGCGGCGCGCGGCTACGTACTGTGGCTGCAGGCCGGCATCGAGGACCAACTGGAGCGGCTGGCGCGCGACACCCAGCGCCCGCTGCTGGCCGGCGTCGACCGCCGCGCACGCCTCGCGGCCATGGCGGCGGTCCGCGAACCGCTGTACCGCGAAACCGCCGACCTGGTATTGCCCCCGACCCACGGCGTCGTGGCGACCAGCGCGCAGGCCGTTGCGCTGATCGACCTGCATTGGCAACGCCACTCCCTCCCCACACCCTCGCCCACCGCATGAACGCAAGCAGCCCCACCACCATCGACGTCACCCTCGGCGCGCGCAGCTACCCGGTCTGGATCGGCCGCGGCCTGCTCGGCGACCACGCGCGCTGGCGCACCATGCTGCGCGGCCGCCACGCCCTGGTGGTGAGCAATACCACGGTGGCGCCGCTGTACCTGGAGCGCGTGGCGCAGGGGCTGGATGGCCTCGACTGGTCGAGCTTCCTGCTCGACGACGGCGAAGCGCACAAGAGTTTTGCCAACGTGGAGCGCGTACTGGCCGCGCTGGCCGGGCTCGGCGCCACCCGCGACGCCTGCGTGATCGCGCTGGGCGGCGGTGTGGTGGGCGACCTCGCCGGCTTCAGCGCAGCCTGCTGGATGCGCGGCATCGACTTCATCCAGATGCCCACCACCTTGCTGGCGATGGTGGATTCCTCGGTAGGCGGCAAAACCGGCGTGAACCTGCCGGCCGGCAAGAACCTGGTGGGAGCCTTCCACCAGCCGCGTGCGGTGGTGGCCGACATCGACACGCTCACGACCCTACCCGTGCGCGAATACCGCGCCGGACTGGCCGAAGTGGTCAAGGGCGCGGCCATCGGCGACGAGCCGTTCTTCGCCTGGCTGGAGGCACACGCCGACGCGCTGGCCGCCCGCGACGACGACGCCGTGGCCGAGGCGATCGCGCGCAAGGTGCGCTACAAGGCCGGCGTGGTGGCGCGCGACGAAACCGAACAAGGCGAGCGCGCCCTGCTCAACCTCGGCCATACCTTCGGCCACGCGCTGGAAACCGCCGGCCGCTACGCCACCTTGCTGCACGGCGAGGGCGTGGCCGTGGGCATGCTGCTGGCCGCGCGGCTTTCCGAGCGCCTGGGCATGGCGGCCGCCGACGACACCGCGCGCCTGCAACGCCTGCTGGAAAAGCTCGGCCTGCCCGTGGCGGTTCCGGCCGGCATGGACGCACAGCAGCTGCTGGCGCTGATGCGGCTGGACAAGAAGAACACTGCCGGCAAGCTGCGGCTGATCCTGTGGCGCAGCATCGGCGAAGCCGAAATCGTGGGCGGGGTGGCCGAGGCGCAGGTACTGGCCGTGCTGCACGAGGCCATCGCTCCACGCTAGGAGCGCCGCCCCGCGCGCGATTGTCCGCTCTGCGACGTTCGCGCACAGGGTGCGCTCCTACAAAGCGGGGTCGGCTCCTAATAAACTGTAGGTACCGGCGATAGGCCGGTCCACGTTCGACGCCACGCCATCCATGCGCCTCTACCTGCAAAACCTGCCCGGCAGCGCCGAGCCGCCACGCTACGTCCAGATCGTGCTGGAGCAGGATCTGCTCGGCGGCTGGACGCTGTACCGCGAGACGGGCCACCAGGGCGGCAAGGCCACGCTGCGCCGCGAACAGTTCCTGGAGCGCGACGCAGCCATCGCCGCGTTCGAGAAAACCCGCGACGCCCAGCTCAAGCGCGGCTACCGGGTGATGTTCGCGCAAGGTCTGGAAGGCCCCTACGGACGATGAATGCACCGTTGAAGAACGACCGCTTCCTGCGTGCGCTGCGGCGCGAACCCGTCGATACCACGCCGATCTGGGTGATGCGCCAGGCCGGCCGCTACCTTCCCGAATACCGCGCCACCCGCGAGCGCGCCGGCAGCTTCATGGGCCTGGCGCAGAACCCGGAGTTTGCCTGCGAGGTGACGCTGCAGCCGCTGCAGCGCTTCGATCTCGACGCGGCGATCCTGTTCTCCGACATCCTCACCATCCCCGATGCGATGGGCCTGGGCCTCTCCTTCGCCCATGGCGAGGGTCCGCAATTCGCGCGCACGGTGCGCTCGGCCGCCGACATCGCGCGGTTGGCCGTGCCCGACATGGATGGCGAGCTGCGCTACGTGATGGATGCGGTGCGGCTGATCCGCCGCGAACTGGCCGGCCGCGTACCGCTGATCGGCTTTTCCGGCAGCCCGTGGACGCTGGCCTGCTACATGGTGGAAGGCAGCGGCTCGCGCGACTTCGCCACGCTGAAGGCGATGTGCTGGAACGCGCCGCAACTCGCCCACCAGCTGCTGGCCGTGCTGGCCCGCAGCGTGGCCGCGTACCTCGCGGCGCAGGCCGCGGCCGGCGCGCAGGCACTGATGGTCTTCGACACCTGGGGCGGCCTGCTCGGCCCCGCGCCGTTCCGGGAATTCTCGCTGCGCTACATGACGCAGATCGTGGCCGCGCTCAAGGCCGACCCGCACGCTCGCGAGCTGCCGCTGATCCTGTTCTCCAAAGGCGCCGGCGCACACCTCGCCGAGATGGCGGATTCAGGCTGCGCCGCGCTGGGCGTGGACTGGACGATCGACCTGGCCGATGCCCGCCGTGCAGTGGCCGGCAAGGTGGCGCTGCAGGGCAACCTCGACCCGGCGATCCTGCGCGCCAGCCCCGAGGTGATCCGCCGCGAGGCGCGTGCCGTGCTCGACAGCTACGGCAACCACCCCGGCCACGTGTTCAACCTCGGCCACGGCATCACGCCGGAAGTCGATCCCGACCACGTGCGCGTGCTGGTGGATGAGGTGCACGCCTACGGGCGCAGCCTGCGCAACCGCTGAGGCGGCGCAGCGCCGCGACGGCTTGTCGGCAACTCAGCGCACGTGCACCCAGTGCACGTAGATGCCGTTGGCGCGATCCTCGGCGCGGAAACCCTCGCGCCCGTCCACCACGGTGCCCCAGCTCGAGCGCAACGCGCCCGCCTGGATGCGATCCACGCGCACATGCTCGCCCTTGGGTATGGCGAACTGCGTCTCGACCACCATCACCCCTTCGCGCTCGTAGACCAGGGTGGCGTGCCGGCCCGTGCTGGCGCCCCAGCCGATGTGCAGTTCGCAGGCCCTGGGCGAGTGCACGCCCCGGTTGTCCAGGCTCCAGCCTTCGGTCTTGTTGAGCAGCGACTGGAGCTCCGGATGGTTCCAGTCCACGGTGTTGCCGGATGGCGGCTTGCTGTAATGACTCATGTCCTCGGGGACCCATGACCGGACATCTGGTTCACGCGGCGCCCGGCACGCACAGGCATGTGCGTGCCTGCACCAGTACTTGTGACAGTACCGGTACAAGGATGAAATTCATGCGACGTCATGGCCGCATTATCGGCCTGGACAAGCTGTTCTTGAGGTCGCCGCGTCCTTGCGTTCAGTCGCGGTCAGGCTTCCATGCTGGAAGCGGCATCTACGCGATGAGGCTGGCTGCGCATCCATGCGGCCGCCCGGCGCAGCATTCATCAGCCGCGAGCGCAGCCATCGCTCGCACGGCATGGACAGCAGGCGTTCCACCGCCAACCCCAACAGCCAGCACAGCCCCAGCGCCGGCGGGTACCACAGCCAGCCATGCGCCGGATCGCCGCCCCAGGCGCGGTATGTGCGTATCGCGGCGAGCACCACGAACATGTGGGTGAGGTAGATCTCGTAGCTCATCCGACCCCATGACCGCAGCCAGCCGAAACCGCGCAGCGGCGGCCTGGCGCCATCGCCGGAACGCCACTGGCAGCACAGCAGCAGGCACAAGGCGGAGAACGTGAGGACCAGCATGTAGCCGTCGCGCAGGAAGTGCCACAGCGCACCGCCGTCCAGCAGCACCGCGCCCAGGCCGGTGGCGCCGAGCCAGCCCAGCATCGCGACGGTGCGGCGCGGTGGCTGCCAGGCATCGGCCAGCAAGGCGCCGAGCACGCCGGTGGCGATCGCCGCCATGCCTGGCAGATACGCCTTCTCCAGCCAGATCTCGTTGCCGTGCAGCGCGGCGCGCGTCCAGGGCAGCGACAACGCAAGCAGCGCCAGCGGCGGCACCAGCAGCGCATGCCGGCGCAGCAGCAGACAGGCCAGCGGGAAGCCAAGGTAAAACGCCTCCTCGATCGACAACGACCACAGCACATCCCACGAACCCGGCAGGTAGCCGGTGCGCCCCTCGTACCAGTTCAGATGCAGGCCCAGCGCCGATAGCAGCGCGCCCGGCAACGATTGCCCGGACCGGTGGATGACGTAGTCCGTCACGCCCAGCAGGTGCAGCACGCTCAACACCGCCAGCAAGGCCAGCAGGCACGGCACGATGCGCGCGAAGCGCCGCGCGTAGAAGGCGCGCGCGTCGATGGCCGCGAGACTGCCCCAGCGGCGCAGCGCATTGCCCGTGATCAGGAACCCGGAGATCACGAAGAACACGTACACGGCCTCGTAGCCGTTCCAGTTGAGCCGGTTCAGCAACCAGGTCGGCACGACCCTGGCCAGTGCGCTCTTCTCCAGCGGGATGCGTATTCCGAGGTGGTTGAACACCACCAGCACGATCGCCAGGCCACGCAGCAGGTCGATGCCTGGATTGCGCGCATTCGCAGCTGCCGTTTCCGCCGAACGTACCGTGTCGCGCATGCACCCTGTCCCTTCCATGTCGAAACGCGATGGTGGCGGCATGGCGCGACGCGTGGCAAGGCCATCAACCCACGCAGACATGTCCGTGCAGCTCCAGCGGCTGAGCTTTGCAAGTCGCGCGCTACACTGCCAGCGCCATCGATGCCCAGCCGCGACGCGATGGCGCCGTTCCATGCCACGGTGCCGCATGACCACACCGGACAACCCCTCGCGTCGCCGCCTGTTGAAGGCGGGCGCGTTCTCGGCGGCGATGGCCGCGTTCCCCGCGTTGTCGCGGGCGGCAGACGCGTCATCCCGCTCGCGACTGATCCTGCTCGGCACCGCCGGCGGCCCCACGCCCAAGGCAGCGCGTGCCGCACCGGCCAGCGCGATCGTGGTGGGCGACGCGATCTACGTGATCGATTGCGGCAACGGCGTGGCGCGGCAGATGGCCGAGGCGGGACTGGACCTCGGCGCGATCCGCGATGTGTTCATCACCCACCAGCATTCCGACCACAACGCCGATTACGGCAACCTGTTGCTGCTGGCCTGGTCGGGACCGCTGCACAGCAGGGTCGACACCTGGGGACCGCCGCCGCTGAAAGCGATGACGCAGCTGTTCCTGCAGATGAATGACTACGACATCCGCACCCGCATCGCCGACGAAGGCCGCCCGCCGCTGGCGCCGCTGATCGTGCCGCACGAGATCACACAAGCGGGCCTGGTGATGCAGGACGCGCGGGTCAAGGTCACCGCGGCGCTGGTGCAGCATCCGCCGGTGTCGCCGGCCTTCGCCTATCGCTTCGACTGCCCGGACCGCAGCATCGTGTTCTCCGGCGACACGCGGCCCTCCGAGAACCTGGTGGCGCTGGCGCGCGGCGCCGATGTGCTGGTGCACGAAGTGATGTATCTGCCGGCGCTGGACAAGCTGATCGCCAGCGAGCCGAACGCCGTGCGGCTGCGCGAACACCTGCTCGCCGCCCACACCAGCACCGAACAGGTCGGCCGCATCGCCACCGAGGCCGGCGTGAAGACCTTGGTGCTCAACCACTTCGTACCCGGCGGCAACCCACCCGTGCCCGACGCGGTATGGCACGACGCGGTAGCCCGGCACTTCAAGGGGCGCGTGGTCGTCGGGCGCGACCTGATGGAACTCTGAAGCCGCGCCGCGCGCCTTATTCGTCCGCCACATCCATCCCCGGGAACAGCACTTCGATGTAGCCGAACTTGCTGAAGTCGGTGATGCGCGAGGGATACAGCCGGCCGATCAGGTGATCGCACTCGTGCTGCACCACGCGGGCATGGAAACCCTCGGCGCGGCGGTCGATCGGCTCGCCCCTGGGATCGACGCCCTGGTAGCGGATCAGGCTGTAGCGGTTCACCGCGCCGCGCAGGCCGGGCACGGAGAGGCAGCCCTCCCAGCCTTCTTCCATGTCCTGCGACAGCGGCGTGATGACGGGGTTGAGCAGGACGGTGCGCGGCACCTCGGGCGCATCCGGATAACGGTCGGAGTGCTCGAAGCCGAAAATCACCAGCTGCAGGTCGACGCCGATCTGCGGCGCGGCGAGCCCTACGCCGCCGGCGTCCTGCATGGTGTCGAACATGTCATCGATCAGGGCAACGAGTTCCGCGCTGCCGATCATCGCGTCGGGCACCGGCGGTGCCACGCGCAGCAGGCGCGGGTCGCCCATCTTCAGGATCTCGCGGATCATCGCAACCTCGGCTGGGTGACGTGGCCGGTTCACTTTAGTGGAGCGGGCATGACGCTGGCGTGCCGGCACATGAACGCGCGGCGGGAATTCCGTGGCGCCCATCGCATCACAGATGGTTCACCGCCACAGGCGCACAAGTGCCTGACCGGCGCAAACGGAGCCATGCGGATACCGAATCCTTCGGCCCGCTGGAAGACTGTTCGACAAGCCCCCCATTCGACCAAAGGCTAAGCCGCACGGCATTGACCCCCACCACGCGCGGCGAGACTCTTGCCGGGAGTTCCACAGGGGAGTTCCCTGCATGCACAGCGCAACTGTCAAACCCGGCCCGGCGGCGAAGATCCTCTGGGTCGCCATTGCCATCATGGGCGCCTGGTGCCTGGGCGTCGTCGCCCTGCGCCGCGGCGAGCCGATCAACGCGATCTGGCTGGTGGCCGCGTCGATCGCGGTGTTCGTGATCGGCTACCGCTTCTATGGCAAGTTCATCGAGCACCAGGTGCTGCGGCTCGATCCCAGCCGCGCGCCGCCTTCGGTGCTGCGCAACGATGGCCTGGATTACGTGCCCACCGACAAGTGGGTGGTGTTCGGCCACCACTTCGCCGCGATCGCGGGCGCCGGCCCGCTGGTGGGTCCGGTGCTGGCCGCGCAGATGGGCTACCTGCCCGGCACGATGTGGATCCTGTTCGGCGTGGTGTTCGCCGGCGCGGTGCAGGATTTCATGATTCTCGGCCTCTCGCTGCGCCGTGACGGCCGTTCGCTCGGCCACATGCTGCGCGAGGAGCTGGGCCCGATCCCCGGCATCGTGGCGATGATCGGCGTGCTGGTGCTGATGATGATCGTGCTGGCCGTGCTGGCGCTGGTGGTGGTGAAGGCGCTCACGCACAGCCCGTGGGGCACGTTCACCGTGGCCATGACCATTCCGATCGCGCTGCTGATGGGTGTCTACCTGCGCTGGTTGCGCCCGGGCCGCATCCTGGAGGTATCCATCATCGGCCTGGTGTTGCTGCTGCTGGCGATCTGGGCCGGCCGGTTCGTGGCCGACTCGGCCGCGCTGGGGCCGATCTTCGATCTCGGCGCGAAGGCGTTGGCCTGGTGGCTGATCGGCTACGGCTTCTGCGCCTCGGTGCTGCCGGTGTGGCTGCTGCTGGCGCCGCGCGACTACCTCAGCACCTTCCTCAAGATCGGCACCATCGCGCTGCTGGCGCTGGCGATCTTCCTCGCCGCGCCGATGCTGCAAATGCCGGCCGTGACCAAGTTCATCGACGGCAGCGGCCCGGTGTTCCAGGGCAATCTGTTCCCGTTCCTGTTCATCACCATTGCCTGCGGCGCGGTGTCTGGCTGGCATTCGATCATCGCCTCGGGCACCACGCCTAAGCTGCTGGCGAACGAGGGCCAGGCGCGCATGGTCGGCTACGGCGGCATGCTGATGGAGGCTTTCGTGGCGATCATGGCGATGGTGGCGGCCGTCTCGCTGCACCCTGGCGTGTACTTCGCGATGAACGCACCGGGCGCGATCATCGGCACCACCGTGGAGCACGCGGCGCAGACGATCAGCCAGTGGGGCTTCGTGGTGACGCCGGACGAGCTGGTCCGCACGGCCAAGGACGTGGGCGAACAGAGCATCCTCAGCCGTGCCGGCGGCGCGCCGACGCTGGCGGTGGGCATGGCCCAACTGCTGCACAACATCCTGCCCGGCGAGGGGATGATGGCGTTCTGGTACCACTACGCGATCCTGTTCGAGGCACTGTTCATCCTCACCACGGTGGACGCCGGCACCCGCGTGGGCCGCTTCATGATCCAGGAGATCGCCGGCCTCATCCACAAGCCGCTGCAGGCTACCGAGTCCTGGGTAGGCAACTTGCTGGCCACCGCGATCTGCGTGGCGCTGTGGGGCTACTTCCTGTACCAGGGCGCGGTCGATCCGCTGGGCGGGATCAACACGCTGTGGCCGCTGTTCGGCATCGCCAACCAGATGCTGGCGGCGATCGCGCTGATGCTGGCCACCGTGGTAGTGGTGAAACTGAAACGCGAGCGCTATGTGTGGGTGCCGGGCATCCCGGCGATCTGGCTGATCGTGTGCACGTTGGCGGCCGGCTACGAGAAGCTGGTGGGTCCGATCAGCTTCACTGCCGCTGCGGACAAGTACGCCGCCGCGCTGGCAAACGGCCAGATGCTGGCACCGGCCAAGACCGTGGCGGCGATGCAGCAGATCGTCGCCAACAACCGCGTGGACATGGTGATGACCGCCATCTTCATGGCGCTGGTGGTGGCGATGACGCTGTTCTGCCTCAATGCCCTCGTGAAGGCCTGGCGCACCAACCACCCCACCGCCAACGAAGAACCCTACGTAGCGCTGGCCGACGCAGCGGCCCATTGACGATGGACATCCGTGCGCGATTGCAGGCATTCCGGAAACGGGCGGTGCAAACCGTCCGCCTCTGCTGCGGCGTGCCCGACTACGAGGTCTACGTGAAGCACCTGCGCGAACACCACCCCGAGCGCAAGGTGCCCAGCTACGCCGAGTTCTTCCGCGAGCGCCAGGAGGCCCGCTACAAGGGCGGCGGCGGGCGCTGCTGCTGATCCCGGGCTGTCGCCGGCGCCGGCCAGCCTGGCTGAGCGCCTCCCCGCATCCCTGCGGCTTGGGGATTCCCCGGAAAGCCCCCATGTCTTTGCGCACTGTCCGTTCATGCCGCGGCAGGAACAATGGCCCGACCGACTGCCCGAACGCCCATGTCCGAGATCGAGAACATCGCCGTCGCCCAGCCCGCCGCGCGCCCCGCGCCGCGGACCTCGTCGCACCGCGCCGGCCTGCGCGTGATCGCGACCTACGAAATCATCAAGACCGTGTGCCTGCTGCTGGTCGCCGCAGCGGCGTTCCACCTCAACCACGAGCAGAACTTCGAGCGGCTGGTGCACTGGCTGGAGCATCTGTCGCTGTCCGACAGCAACGGCCTGCGCTGGCGGATGGTGTCGATGCTGCAGGACTTCGGCCCCAGCCGCTTCGTGGCCGTTGGCCTGGTAGCGCTGGGTTATGCCGTGCTGTTCGGCATCGAAGGCGTAGGCCTGCTGATGGGCAAGTACTGGGCGGAATGGTTCACAGTGATCGCCACCGCCTCGCTGATCCCGATCGAGCTGTACGAAACCTTGCACCGCTTTGGTTGGCTGAAACTGGCCGCCCTGGTTGGCAACGTAGCCATCGTGGTGTACCTGGTGCGCGTGGCGCTGCAGACCCGCGAGACGCGCAAGGTGGCGGCGCACGCCAGGACTCACTGAGGATTGGGTGCTGAGCGCAGCGATGCGCTCGGCTGATCTGGTTTGCTTGCTGCTTGCGCAAGCGACGAAGCAGTTTCGGTCATCTGACGGAAGTTTCAGAGCGGTTTCGGACGCCTAGCGGCGCCCGAGTCACTTCTCTTTGCTGGCCCACGCCGCCGCAGGAGCGGCGGCGAACAGCGAAGCTGGCCCGAAGGGCGGAGGGCAGGATGCCCGGAGTCAAGAGAAGTAACCAAGAGAAATGGCCTGGTTCAATACGC